>CADAOF010000005.1 GCA_902789555.1 uncultured Lachnospiraceae bacterium | reverse complement strand
CGACACGACCTTCATGTACGTGACGCACGACCAGACCGAAGCCATGACGCTCGGCGACCGCATCGTCATCATGAAGGACGGCTACATCCAGCAGATCGGCACGCCTCAGGACGTGTTCAACCACCCCGCGAACCTCTTCGTTGCCGGCTTCATCGGCATGCCCGTCATGAACTTCTTCGATGCGAAGCTCGCGGAAAAGGACGGGAAGTACTTCGTGGAACTGGGCGGCGTGAAGGTAGAGCTTTCCCCTGAAACCTGAAAGCGAATAACGTGAAGTCTCAGGACATCACCCTGGGCGTCCGTCCGGAGCACACCGACGTGGTCGAAGGCGGCGTGGAAGGCCGCGTAGACGTGGCTGAAATGATGGGCTCCTCCGTCCATCTGCACATCTCGGCGCTTGGCCGCGACGTCATCATCATCGTCCCGACGACCGAGATGCAGAGAGGTTTTGCCATCGGTGACAAGGTCAGCTTCAGCTTCAAGGGAAGCGTTGCCCACGTGTTCTCCAAGGAGACCGATAAGAATCTCGAATTCTGAAACAGGAGATATTTCACACCATGAACGGATTAAGACGCAATACGGAAAAACTTTTTTCCAACGGCGGCAAGCTTTTTGCCATGGCGACGGACCTGCCGCAGGTCGGCCTCGTGGAAGGCCTGACCGATACGAAAGGCCTTCTCAGAAGCTGCATGGACAGCGAACTGGACGCCTTCCTTACCAATGTCGGCATCGCACATCTTGCGGAAGAGGAGATGCTGCATAAGAAACTCATCCTCCGGACATCCTCCGGCGGGACCATGATGGCGACGGAGTTCACCGGCGTGCAGAAGAACCACGTGAGCCCGGAGACCGCCCTCGCGATGGGCGCTGACGCCGTGGTCATGATGATGGTCCTCGGCGGTCCGGACTACGCTTCCATCCAGGATGCGGCGACAGCCATCGATGCCTACCACCGCCTCAGCATCCCGGTGGTCGTCGAGATCCTTGCAGCCGACTACGAAAAGACGCAGACCTTCGACATCCAGGCGAACGGCGCGCGTGTGGCGGCCGAGCTCGGCGCGGACGTCGTCAAGGCGTTCTACACCGATAAGTTCGAGACCGTCGTCGAGAACTGCCCGGTCCCGATCATCCTTGCCGGCGGCCCGAAGGGGAGCGACATTTACGATACCGCGGAAGCGGCGGTGAAGGCCGGCGTGAAGGGCCTGTGCTTCGGCCGGAACCTCTTCCAGAGCGAAGACCGCCTGGAACGCATCGCCCGTCTGAATAAGATCCTGAGAGGCTGAAAACCGGCCGGAAGGCCTGGGCAGCCATTAGAAACGATATTTCCGGGAAAAGGAGCAAACATTTCATGAAGGCACTCATGTACATCGGCGACCAGCAGATGGAGGTCCGGGAGATCAACGCACCTGACGGAGCCTTCCTCGTGAAGGTCCTCGGCTGCACTGTCTGCGGCACCGATCTGAAGACCTGGAAGCAGGGCCATCCCTACTTCAAACCCCCGACGATCCTCGGCCACGAGTTTTACGGCCGGGTCGAGCGCGCCCCCGAGGAAAGCGGGTATAAGCCCGGCGACTACGTAGTCGTCGCGCCCTACGGGGAGTGCGGCGAGTGCGAAATGTGCCGTTCCGGCGTCCCGCAGCTCTGCGAGAACAAGGATTACGTGGAGACCGGCGCCTTCTGCGAGATGATCGAAGTTCCGCTTTCCTTCGTGGAACGCGGCGTCATCAAACTCGAAGGACCCGATTACGTCTATGCGCTGACCGAACCGCTTGCCTGCGTGCTGACGGCACTGGATCAGCTGGAGATCCGTCCTTCCGACAAGGTCCTGATCGTGGGCGGCGGCCCCATGGGCACGCTCGCGGCCATGACGCTGCTGGAGCAGGGCGTGGACGTGCGTGTCGGCGAGATCAATCCGAAGCGGCAGGAGAAACTGAGAGAGTGGGGCATCCCCTGCGAGACCACCGATCACTGGTATGCGCAGGATAAATATGACAAGATCGTCGTCGCAGTCAACGTGCCGGCGCTCATCGAGGAAGCCGTCCGCAAGGTGAAAAGCGGCGGCAAGGTCCACGTCTTCGCGGGCCTTCCTTCCGATACCGAACTGAAGATCCCGGCCAAGGACCTGCATTACCGTTTCGTGCAGATCATGGGCTGCAGCGGCTTCGCCATCCCGGCTTTCCGCCGCGCCTTTGAGATGATCAAAAAGAATCCGGCCCGCTATCAGGCGCTGATCACCCACCGCTTCCCGCTCGAGAAGGGACAGGAGGCCATGGAAACGCTGGCGAAGGGCGAGGCCTTCAAGATCATGATCGAACCATGAAGATCGCCGTTTTTTCCAACATGAACGCAGGCGGCGGCAGAGCGGCCGCAGCCGTTACGAAGATCGCGAAGGAGTGGAGCAGTCACGAGCTGTTCGGCGTTTCCGGCTTCGGCGGAGAAAAGCTCCCCCGCAGCATCATGCCGGAGGCAGCCGAAGGCTACGTTCCCCGCCTGAATGCGGCGGTCAGGGCGCTCCTCAGGGCGAAGCCGAAGCTGCTCGTTACGGTGGGCGGCGACGGCGCGGCGGCCTATGCGGCCGAATGCCTGATTCGCGAAGGAAGTACGGTCCCGATCCTCGGGATCGGCGCCGGAACGGCGAACGTCGGCCCCATCGTGAGCTTCACGGCGGCGGAACTGCCGGATCCGGAAAGCCTGAAAGCGGTAAAGCTCGGCGCCGTCAGGGCGCTGGATGCGGAAGGGCGGCACATCGCCTATGCCTTCAATGACGCCGTGATCGGCAATACCTTCCTCGGCACCTCGCCCGAAGGCGAAACGAAGACGTATGAAGCCTGCGCGCTCGCCGACCGCGGCGAACTTATTCCGGTGCCTCCCGTAAAGAACATCTTCGCGGGAGAAGCCCGCATGAGCCTCGACGGGAAGCCGCTGGAAGCACCGCCGTATCCGACAGCCCAGCTGGTCGTATCCCCGGTCGCTCCGGACCGCTTTTACGGCAGAGCCTATACCGGGCTCCTGTGCTACACGCCGGATTCGCCTTATAAGGCCGCCGCGTACGTCAGTCCTCACCCCGTGGTCAGCATGGAAGAGGATGACGCCGGCTTTGCCTCCTGGCGGACCGGCGGACAGCTCCTTCTTGCGGAAGGCGCAAAACTGACGCTGGAAGGTTTGCGACAAGAGATCTGTGCCGTCACGGACGGCAATCCCTATCTGCTGCCGGGAGGCAGCGTCACCCTGCAATACGAACCGGATGTCATCCGGGTCATGAAGAGGAGACAGTTATGAGCAGTGAGGCATCGGCGCAGAGATCTGCGCCAGCAAGAAAGCACAAGATCAAACTGTTCGGCAGGGAATACCATACCAATGAGGTCGCCGTCGGCATTCTGTTCATCGTGCCGACCCTTGCTTTCATGGTGTTCACCTTCATCCTGCCGGTCATCGACGTCGTGGACCTGAGCTTTACGAACTTCAACTTAAAGACCAGGACCATGAAGTACATCCAGCTCGAGAACTTCAAGTATCTGCTGGGGGCGGAGGACTTCTGGAAGAGCCTGCTGAACACGGTGAAGTATTCCGTGATGAAACTGACGCTCGATACGTCGATCGCGCTCTTCCTCGCGGTGCTTCTCGACAAGAACATCAAGGGGAAAAAGTTCTTCCGTTCGTCCTTCTTCGCACCGGTCGTGGTCCCGATGGTCGCCTCGTCCCTCATCTGGATCTGGTTCTACGATCCGACCGTCGGTCCCTTCAACCAGATCCTGGGATGGCTCGGCCTGCCGGAAAGCCAGTGGCTGTACCATGAAAGCACGGCGCTGTGGTCGATCCTGCTGTTCTCTCTCTGGAAGGGCGTCGGCTACAACATCATCCTCTTCCTGTCGGGACTCCAGAACATTCCGGATTCCTATACGGAAGCGGCGAAGCTCGACGGCGCCAGCGAGTGGCAGCTGTTCTGGCGGGTGAAATTCCCGCTGCTGCGGCCGATCACTTCCTTCGTCATCATGATGGGCATCATCAACAGCTTCAAGGTCTTCGCGGAATTCAACGTGATGACCCCGGACGGCGGCCCTCTCGGCTCCACGAAGCTGATCGTGTCCTACATCTACGAGCTGGCCTTCACGAACGGCCGCATGGGCCGGGCTTGCGCCTGCGCGCTCATGCTGTTCGCCCTGATCTTCGTGCTCACGCAGTTCCAGAGCATGGTCGGCGCCCACAAGACCGTGGATATCGACTAGGAGGTGCGCCATGAGTAAGACTAAGAAATACAGATACAACCGGCACACGGCGACCTTCGTCCTGCTGCTTATCCTGTCGCTTGCCATGATCTTCCCCTTCGTGTGGATGATCCTGTCCTCCTTCAAGACCGCCGCCGACGTCTATCAGTACCCGCCGCGCTGGATCCCGTCTGTCTGGAACTGGAAGAACTACGGACAGGTCTTCCGGATGATCCCGTTCCTGCGCTACTACTGGAACAGCATCGTGACCACCGTGGCGGAGACCGGGCTGCAGATCATCATCAGTGTTCTGGCGGCCTACTCGCTGGTCCACCTGAAATGGCCCGGCCAGAACTTCGTGGCTGCGCTCATGCGTTCCTCAATGTTCGTGCCGATGGTCGTCACGATGATTCCCATGTACCTGCTCTGCGCGTCCCTGGGGCTGATCGATACCTACGCCGGCATCATCCTGCCGCAGATCACCACCGCATTCACGACCTTCCTGCTGATGAGCTATTTCGCCTCCATTCCGCAGGACATGATCGACGCCGCAAAGCTTGACGGCTGCGGCCCGACCGGCGTCATGATGCGGGTCGTGGTCCCGAACACCAAGGGTGCTATCGCCACGGCAACGCTGTTCTCCTTCCTGGGCAACTGGAAGAGCTACACCTGGCCGCTGATCATCACTTCCAAGACCGAATACCGGACCCTGCCGATCGGGCTGAAATATCTGACGCAGGAATCCTCTTCGGAATATCAGGTGATGATGGCCGCTGCGGTCATGACCATCCTTCCGGTCCTGATCGTGTTTATCTTCTTTGAAAAACAGCTGGTGCGTTCCATTACGCTGACCGGCATGAAATCTTAAGAAAACGAGGTATTGATGATGAAGCTGAAAAAGATCCCTGCAATACTCCTGGCAGCCCTGATGGTCGTGTCGCTGCTTGGCGGCTGCGTCTCTTCCTACGTGGACAAGACGACCGAAGCGCCGGCTCCGCAGACGACGGAGGCGCCGAAGCCGACGGAAGGAACGAGCGCCGAACCCGGCACCACCGAAGCGCCGGCTCCGGCTACCGAAGCTGACATCTCCGGCACGAAGCTCGTGGTCTGGTACGCGGTCAGCGGCACCAGCGGCGATCTGTTCAACAAACTGTCGGAGAAGTTTGCGAAAGAGACCGGCGTGGAACTGGAACTGTCCTATTCCGGCGGCTCCGGCGATACGGCGACCAAGGTCAGCGCGGCTCTGCTGACGCAGACCCAGCCGGACGTGGCCCTGATGTATGCCGGCCCGCTCTATACCGGCGGCGAAGGTGATTTCCGGATCGCCGACCTGCTGAAAACGACGAATGATTTCGATCAGGCCGACGTTTTCGAAGGCATGATGGACTACTGCGACTACATGAACGAAGGCTTCTGCGCCATCCCCTGCGGCATTTCCACCCAGGTCATGTACTACAACAAGGACATCCTGAAAGCGGCCGGCGTTGACATGACGAACCCGCCGAAAACCTGGGCTGAATTCTATGACGTGCTCGGCAAGGTCATGGAGAAGGGCAACACCAGCGGCGCCGAGGGCTTCAAGGCCTTTGATACCAACGATGAAGCCTGGCTGTTCAAGTCGATGCTGATGCAGAACGGCTGCGAGATCATTGAAAACGATAACGGTGAGATCACCCCGATCTTCAACAACGAGAAGGCTGTCGAAGTCGGTGACTACTGGAAATCCCTCGTGGACGCCGGCTACATGTCTGCCGCGCAGCACAGCAACGCGGAGAAAGCCTTCCTGGGCGGAAACCTGGCTTTCATTGCCGCTTCCTCAAACCGTATTTCCCGCTGGACTGCGGATTCTGTCCCCTTTGAACTCGGCGCCATCGAAATGCCGTATTTCACCCAGCCGTCGCTCGCGCTCGGCGGCAACGTCCTCGTCATCCTGACCAAGGATGAGTCGAAGCTCCAGGCAGCCTGGAAGTACGTCACTTACCTGACCAACGCGGAGAATAATACCGAGTTCGCACTCGGCACCGGGTATCTGCCGATCCACAAATCTGCCATGGAACGCAAGGAAGTGAAGGACGCCATCGCGGCGAACGAGATGTATACGGTTGCCTTCAACCAGCTGAGCTACACCTGGGCCTACACGCATTTCCAGGAGATGGGGACGATGGATACCCAGATCAAGTCCGCTCTCGGCAAACTGGAAAAAGGCCGCGGCACTTCCCAGGAAGTGCTGGATAAGGCCGTGAAGGAAGTCCAGGACGAGATCAACGACAAATAAGAGACAAGACGCCTGCGGCAGCCCGATGAGGGCTGCCGCGGCGGAAGAGGAGATACGATGGGAAAGGAAAGATTTTCATTTTCGACCGGAGCGCTCTACCCCTATGACAGCGTGACTGCGCTGCAGCTGATCCACGATGCGGGGTTCCCGCGCGCGGAGCTGATGCCGCAGGCCCTCTCCGACGTTTCCGAGGAGAGCACGCTGGCCTTTGAAAAGACCGGCATCCTGCTCGGTTCGATCCATTATCCGCTGGTGTTCTTCGGCATGCAGTACAACTGCACGCCGTCCATGATCGCGGACAGCCGCGTCTACGCGAAGAAACTCCTCGGCATGGGCAAGCGCCTGGACTGCCATGTTCTCGTGGTGCATCCGCATGACGAGCCATCGCTGAAAGGCTACGACAAGCTGCTGAACCAGCCGATGATCGACAACCTCCGCTGGCTCGCGGATACCTGCGCGGACTACGGTTATACGATGGCCATGGAGAACCATCCCCGCAGCGCCCCGACGGCGAAAGCCCTTCTCGACTACATCGAGATGCTGGACCGTCCGGGGGTAAAACCGATGGTGGATACCACCGAGGTCAAGGAAGCGGACGGCGAGCCTGCGGAATTCCTGCGGCAGCTTACCCCCTGCCACCTGCACATGAGCGACTTCGGCACGTTCAAGCACGTGCCGGCAGGCGACGGGATCTTTGACTGGAAGGACATCCGCGCAGCGCTCGAAGAAAAGAAATACAAGGGCTATTTCACCCTGGAG
Organism: uncultured Lachnospiraceae bacterium; assembly: GCA_902789555.1. Lineage (GTDB taxonomy): Bacteria > Bacillota > Clostridia > Lachnospirales > Lachnospiraceae > UBA6987. Next base: position 119,758 of record CADAOF010000005.1, on the reverse strand, counting down.
CCGGCCTACCGCTGGTACATCGCCGAGCCGGCGAAGGAACTGGCGCGCGCCTACCGCTTCCTCGAAGAAAACTTCGGCGATTTTCCGGATTTTTAAGGAGATATCATGAAACGTGCCGACAAAGCAGTGAAGGACAGGGTGCGGGACATCTGGCTGGCATTTGCCGCGGGTGATGCCTGCGGGATGCCGACGGAATTCATGTGCCCGGAGGATATCCGGCGCGTGTTCGGTGCGGATATGCCGGACGGGCTTCCCGAGGGGCTTCTCCCTGCCGAAAAGTCCATTACGCACGGGATCCTCGAGACCGGTTCGGTCACGGACGATACGGAGCAGAACCTCTATCTGCTTGCGGAAGCGGAAAAGCGCGGCGGCGTCACGCTTGAGGGCGTGCTTGCGGCACTGGAAGCATGGATCGCCGAGACCGGCGCAGTAGAAAAGCACTACATCGGGCCGAGCAGCCTGAAGGCGCTTGAATCGATCCGGAAGGGGACGCCCGCGGCCGAAGCCGGCATGGGCGGCACCACCTGCGGCGGCATCATGCGGACGCCTTCGGCCTTCCTGTGGAACACGGCGCAGAGCGAAGAGGAACTGGAGGAGAGCATCCTCACGAGCCTTCTCCCGACGCACAACACTTCGGAAGCCCTGGAAGCAGCCGGCGCCTACGGCTTTGCCCTCCGGGCGGCGTTTAACGGCGACGGATTGGATAAGATCTTCGAAGCGGCCGAGCGGGGCGGAAAACGCCTCATCGCACACGCGGCCTGGACGGGCTGCGCGCCCGGCTCGGTCAGACGGCTTCTTGAAGCGCGGAAGCTCGCCCGCAGGCTGGATGAGAACGCGCTTCTCGACCATGTCTATAACCTCTGGGGCACGGGTCTTCCTTCCGCGGACGTGTGCGGCGCGGTGTTTGTCCTCTTTGCCTGCGCGAAGAAGGACGTCTGGAAAGCCATCCGCCTTGCTGCCGTCATCGGCGGCGATACCGATACCATTGCAGCGCTCGCGGGCGCCCTCTCCGCAGCCTATGCAGGAGGACAGAACATTCCCCGGCCGGTGCTGGATAAGGTCCTGGAACAGAACCGGGAACTCTTTGCGTCAAAATATCAGGAGGCGCTTCGCGCATGAAGAAGGTGAAGGAATATCTGGGCAAGCTGAAGGGAAACGCGGCGGTCTGCATCGGTGCGCATCCTTTCTGGGCCGTCCCGTACATGTTCTATACCTACTACATCAGCCTGTACCTGCAGGAACGCGGCATTACCGACATCCAGCTGGGTACGCTGATGGTAGCGGGCACGGTCTCTGCGACCTTCTTTTCCTTCCTCGCCGCACCGATCGTCGACCGGCTGGGCAGGCGGAACGCGACCTCGCTCTTTGACTTTCTGAGCTCGGCGCTGCCGCCGCTCCTATACTTCTTCACCCGGGATTTCGGCCTTGCTCTCGTCGCAATGGTGCTCTTCAACGCCAACCGCCTGATGAGCGTCGGCTACTTCCTCGTCATGATCGAGGACTCGGAGGATGACGGCAGGATCGTCGCCCTCAACATGTTCAACATCATTACGGTGGTGGCAGGCCTGCTGCTGCCGTTAGCAGGCGTTTACGTGGAAAAGAGGGGCCTCGTGAAGGGCGAAGAGACCTTCCTGCTCGCGAGCTTCTTCGTGATCACGGCCATGATCATCGTACGGCACATTCTCCTGAAGGAGACCCGCGTCGGCGAAGCGGTCCGTGAAAAGGTGAAAGCGGAGCCGGCCGGCATCGGCACGACCGTGAAGCAGCTCTGGACGCCCTACCGCGACGCCCTGAAATTCCTAATGAAGAACCCCGTTGCGCGGGCATTTACCGTTGCCAACGTATTCTTCTGCGTTTACATGAACCTCGGGACCAACTACAGCCTGTATTTCGTGCCCTACTTCTCCGACCGCATGGGGATGGACACGATGCAGATCTCTGTTCTCGGGAGCATTTATTACGGCGGCATGCTGGCAGCCATGGTCTTCATCAATCCGGTCTTTTCCCGGAAGAACCTGGTGAAGGGGATCCTCATTTCCTGCGGCGTGACGCTGGCAGGCTTTCTCCTGATGATCTTCGTACCGTCGGGCGTCTACGTGCTCGCGATCGGTGCGACGGCCGTGCTTGCGCTCGGCTACGGGATGCTCAAGAGTTCGCTGGAAGGCGCATTTGCGGTCTATTCCGAGAGCGAGTACCGCAGCGGCATCTATTCGGCAGCAAACCTGCTGTCCTCCGGACTCGGCGTCATCGTCACGGCCATCTGCTCCGTCATGTACGGCAAAGACGCGAGATGGCTCTACATTCTCAACGGGATCATGGTCCTCGCGGTGCTCATCACCATCTTCCATGTCTCCCGGAAGCATGATCTGACAAAGATCGGAAATAAAGAAGAGGCGGACAATGTCTTATAAATCCTTTGAATTTACCTTCCCTACGCGCATCGTTTTCGGTCCCGGGGAAAGCGGAAGAGCGGCGGAGCATGCCGCGCAGTTCCAGCCGAAGAAGATCTTTCTGATGACCTACGCGGACGTGCTGCTGCCGGTCGTGAAGAAACTGACGGCGGATCTTGATGAGATGAAGATCCCCTACGTCCTGTATGACAAATGCACGGCGAACCCGACGGCGGTGCAGATCGATACCGCGGCTGAGGTGTGCATGGCAGAGGGCTGCGACCTGGTCCTCGGCGTCGGCGGCGGCAGCGTCATCGACTCCGCGAAGTCCACGGCGCTCCTGGTCACCAATCCGTCGGAAGGCGGCATCTGGGATTACGTGAGCTATGCGAAGGAGCCCGTGAACCGGCCGCTCACGATCATGCTCGTGGTGACGATTGCCTCGACCGGCTCGGAAGGCAACGAAAGCTTCGTCATTACGGACAGGGAAGGCAAGGACAAGCTGATCTTTAACCATCCCTTCGTAAAACCGGTCCTTTCGATCTGCGATCCGGAACTGGCGAAGACCCTGCCGCCGAAGCAGACGGCTCTCGGTGCGATCGACGTCTTCTCGCACGTGCTGGAACAGTACCTGCATGACGACCCTCATGCGGACGCGAGTGACGAGATGTGCTTCGGCCTTCTGAAGACCGTGCATAAGTGGGCGCCCGTCGCCGTAGCGGAGCCGGAGAACATGGACGCGAGGAGCAACCTGCTGTGGTGCGCCATCCTGGCCATGAGCCGGGTGCTCGGCGTGGGTCACGAGGAAAACTGGCTCGGCCATATGCTGGAGCATGCCGTTTCGGCGAAATACAACCTCTCGCATGCCGCGGGCATGGCAGCGATCATGCCGGCCTACCTGGATTTCATTGAGGCTAAAGGTCAGATCCCGGATAAACTGGGGCGGCTTGCCGCGCTCCTCGACGCGGAGAAGGCCGGCGAAGGCCTCAGAAAGTTTCAGCGCGAACTGGGACTTCCGGTAGATCTTTCCGAAGCCCTCGGGCACGGGGCGAGTGAAGACGAAATCAGTGAAATGGCACTGCACTCGCTTCCCTGGGGACCTACTGAGGCGGCTTGTTTAGGGGAGTTTTCTCAGAAGGACGCCGAAACCGTCTTTCACAACTGCTTCAAGTAAATGATCCGCAGCCCTTGGACCTGCATCCCGAAAAGTGCCGCCTCCTCTCCGGAGACGGCACTTTTTTATTGCAGCGGACTTGCGTTTTCGAACAAATGATGATATGATTGTGATAGTTGGAACATTTGTGCATTGTCCGCAGTACGGCGGCGCTGCCGCGGATGACCACCCGCAAAGAAAGGAGAGAATCAGATGGCCGGAAACGATCTGTGGGTGCTTTACCGCATAGCGGAACAGTATTACAAAAAGGGCAAGACGCAGGAAGAGATCAGCCGCGAGGAAAACATTTCCCGCTCGCAGGTCTCCCGCATGCTTGACCGTGCCAAGACGCAGGGCATCGTCCGTGTCGATGTCACGCTTCCGCAGGACCTGGATGACGATTCGCTTGAGGATTTCCTTTCCCAGAATCTGAAATTGGACCGGGTCGTGATCGCGCGCTCCGAGATCGGCTGGAAATCGAGCCGGATCTATGATTCGATTGCCGAAGCCGCAGCTTATTATCTGCCCCGCATGCTGCGGGATTCGACGGTCGTCGGCGTAGGCTGGGGTGAGACCGTCTACCGCTTTGCGTCGCTTCTGCGCAGCCGTCCGACGCTTCCCGGTGCGATCATCGTGCCGCTCATGGGGGTCAGCGCGAGCCCGAGCCCTTATCTGCAGATCAATGCCATCGTGGACAGGATGGCAGACCATCTGCGTGCCGAGCGCTATTTCACCAACCTTGCGATCTACCGCGAAAAAAGCGTTCCCCTGACGGTCTATGAACAGAAGCGTCTGGAATCGCTTCGTGAGTACTGGGATAAGATGGACGCCGCGGTTTTCGGCCTGGGCACCATCGATGCCAGCTGCAAGGCCTTTGACGAGGAAGTTTCGGATACCAGCCGCGAGCGGCTGATGAATTCCGGGGCGGCGGGGGAGATCCTTTCGCAGTACTACTACGCCGACGGAACGCTGCTGACCTACGATGAAGACTATGAGACTAACGCTTTCCCGTTAGACGGCATGCGGAAAGTGGCAAAGCGAATCTGTCTTGCCGGCGGTATCAACAAGGCTGAATCGATACTGGCTGCAGCCCATGCGGGATACTATACCGTGCTGCTTACCGACAGCCTGACGGCGCGCAGGCTTTATGAACTGGTGCGCAGCGAGATCATGAGATAAAACGGCAAATCGCTGCAGAAAAAAACTGCCCGGATCTCCGGGCAGTTTTTATTTTATCAGGCGCCGTGCAGAATGCAGGCGGTTTATTTGATTTCGATCCCGCCGAACAGTGTCGTGAACTGCAGTTTGCCGGCGGTATCATAGACCAGCGTGTTCATGATCATGCTGCGGAACTCTGCGAGGCCGTGCCGCGCGGTTTCGCGCGCGGGAACCGTGTACGTCCCGATCGTCATTTTTCCGGGCGGAACTGTCAGCTTTCCGATCCCGAGCATGTAGGACCCGTTGACCTTCGTATAAATCGGCTCCAGCACCATCGTCTTGTCGGAACTGTTCTTCACCCACAGATAGAGGCGTTCGCCGATCGTTTCGCTGTAACCGGTGTAGGCGATCGCCACGATCTGCAGTTTCTTTTCGTTGCAGATCGTCTTTCCTTTCGCGGAATCGGCAACTTTGACGCGTTCCTTGGCGGCGGTCTCCACGGTGACTGCCGCAAGGGATTTCAGTACTTTATGCGTCTCGCCGTCCTGCAGCGAGCAGTTAAGGACGACGGTGCCGATCTCAGTATTGCCCGTAAGGTTCAGGACTTCCTGATCAAGATACAGCGCGGCGTCAGCCGTTCCGCCGGCGGTGACCGGGACGATCATTCCGCAGTTATTCATCAGGTAATCGTCGGCAATGACCTCGTCCACACGGAAGCGGATGTCCTTGTCGGTCTTGTTGCTGATCTGCAGCTTCAGGCCGGGGCCGTGCCCGTCGGCAGGGAGCCAGCCGAGGCAGGTAAGTGCAAGCGCATCGTCTTCAAGGAGCAGCTTTTCGGGAACGAATTCGGTGTCGGCTTCAGCCTCATCGGATAAGGTCGGCGCGTTTCCGCTGAGATCGCAGAACATGTCACCGGTCGCGAACAGCAGATCCCAGCTGCTGCAGTCGCGCGCTTCAAGACTGAGTTCCAGAGAGTCTGTCTCATCGCCGATCCCGAACTTGTCCTTGACGGTCTTCGTCACGATCAGGTCGGTCAGCGCCTTCCCGCCGGCATTGACGATGCCGAGATAGGAAATGTCTGCCCGGCGGCCGTTGACCACGGCCTGCACGCCGACGAGGGCAAAGTTCTTTTTCGTCTTGTTTTCGACATACAGCTTGAAGCAGGTGCCGCCGGTCCTGGTCTCGGTCACGTCCGTCAGCAGGATCAGCGCGTCGTTCTCATTGTAGAGTTCCCGGCCTTCCCAATCTTTGCTGTCTTCCATGCGTTCGAAAGCGGAGGTCTTGATCTCGTAAGCATCGGGATCGAGGATCGTCGCACCGGTATCGGTATCGATGACCTTATAGTCGACAATGACGGAACCGATCTCCGTAATGCCGAGTTCATCCGTCGCAGTGCGGTCAATGCGAAGTTCAGCGTCGGCCTCGCTGTTCGGCTCAAGCTGGATGCCGGCAGGTTCGGTCATCGTGTAGCCGTTCAGGACCAGGGACGTGCAGCAGAGAGCCATGTTCTTCTCCGTGCCGTTCGAAAGGGAAAGATTGATCGCTGCTCCTTCTTCATCTTCAACGAAGTCCCGGATCACGACCTTGACCTTATCCTTATCGATGAGCGTGTGTTCCTCGATGGTAAGCGGTTCACGGTGCTCTTCGGTGGTCGGCTCTTCGGTAGTAGGTTCCTCGGTAGTCGGCTCCTCAGTCGTGGGTTCCTCGGTGGTCGGCTCCGCAGTGGTCGGCACTTCGGTCGTTTCGGGAAGCGTCGTTTCGGGCGCTTCGGTCGTAGAAGGCTTCGCGGGTCCGCAGGCGCTGAGCATCAGCGAAAGGGCAAGAAACAGAGCAGCAAGTCTGAAATGTCGGGAATAGTTCATGATCTCCTCCTGAGTTAAGAAAAAACCATCCCTTATCATACAGGATAACGGGGACGGATTTCAAGCCGAAAATTCAGAAAAAACCCGGAGAAAAGCGGAAAACACGGGGAATGACACGATATTCCTATGCAGTATGCAGCGAGGCGGGAACGCCCGGGCGTTTTTCTTTACAAAAAGAAAGACGGATGGTAAAGTGAAAACAGAAAAAAGGCCGGCCGTTGCTGGGGAAAGCGGGGCCGGGACCGCGGCAGGAGGTAATTCAATATGGCAAAAGATCCGATCCCTCAGGGCATGTACAAACCGGCCGTCCGTTTCGGCGACCTCATTTTTACCGCAGGTATGACGCCGAGAAGGGACGGCGTGCTGCTTGCAGCGGGGAAGATAAGCATGGCGGATGATCCGGAGGATTACCGCCCGGCGGTCGTCCAGGCAGCGAAAAACGCACTGACCGCGGCGGAAAACTGCCTGGGGGAAGGCGAGCGGATCGCCCGTATTCTGTCGCTGACCGTTTTCGTGAACTCCGCTCCGGACTTTACGAAGCAGCCGAAGATCGCGGACCTTGCGTCACAGTATTTGTTCGAGCAGTTCGGTGACGCCGGCATCGGCGCAAGAGCGGCCGTCGGTGTGGCGTCTCTTCCCGGAGACGCGCCGGCGGAGGTGCAGCTTATCGCGGCAGCGGGAAAGGTTGAATGATGAAATTCCTGGTCACCGGCTCCCTGGGAGCCGACGAAAATGATATCCGTGCGATCGAAGCGCTCGGCCACGAGGTAACGCTCCACCCGGACGAACGGGTGCCGGCGGATCATCCGGAACAGTACGAGGGCATGATCGGCAACAGTCTGCTGTATTACACGGGGCACGAGGGTTTCACGTCTCTCCGCTACCTGCAGATCACGTCGGCGGGGCTCGACCGCATCCCCCTGGACTGGGTCAGGGAGCGCGGTATCAAACTCTGCAATGCCGAAGGCGTATACAGCGGACCGATGGCGGAATGGACCGTGATGCGGATCCTGGAACTGCTGCGGCGCGTGCCGCAGGATTTCCGCATGCAGCTCGCCGGAGAATACAAAAGAGATTTTAAGTGGCAGGAACTGGCAGGGAAGAAGGTGTTCCTGGCCGGCTTCGGCGCTTACGGGAGGGAAATCGCAAAGCGCCTAAGACCCTTCGGCGTGACGCTGACGGTATTCAACCGCAGCCGGAAGGAAGACCCGAACGTGGACGAATTCCTTCCACTCTCCGAACTGAAAGAGCGTCTGCCCGAAGCGGATATCCTGGCCCTCGCGGTCGGCCTGGCTGCCGAGACGAGGCATCTGATCGACACAGACGCCTTCGCCCGCATGAAGCGCGGCGCGCTCCTTGTCAATGCTTCCCGCGGACCGGTCGTTGACGAAGCGGCGCTCGTCACAGCGCTCACGGACGGCACTCTTGCCGGGGCGGTACTGGACGTCTTCGAGACCGAGCCGCTTCCCGCGGACAGCCCGCTGTGGAAATTGGAGAACGTTCTTCTGTCCGCCCACAACAGTTATTTCGGCAACAATAACCACCGCAGGATGATGGAACTCGTGCTGAAGAATCTGAGGGAGTACGGAGAGTAAATTGCTAAAGCAAAAAAGACCGGCCGCCGGCCGGTCTTTTGCTTCGGGATTCAAGTGTTCTCGACTGCAGCAGAAGGAAGCTTTTCGGAAATGGATGCGGCACACTCCATTACATCCTGAATGACGAGATCTTTATTGAAAGAATTGATTCGGCCTGCCGGAAAGGACATGCTGACGGCGGCTATGGTTTTTCCGCTTCCGCTGATGATCGGAGCGGAGGCACACCAAATGCTTTCAATGAATTCGCCTTCGTCCAGAGCATACCCTTGATCCCGGATGCGTTTAAGCACAGCTTTGAAGCGCTCCGGGTCGGTAATGGTTAACGGTGTCATTGCAGTCAGTGTTGTATTTTTCAAAAACTCGTCGATATCCTCATCGCTTTCGGCGGACAGCAGCATTTTGCCCGCGGCCGTTGTGTGAATGGGGTTGCGTTTGCCGACGTATGAGGTGATCCGAATATCGTGAGTCGATTCGACAGTGTTTATATAGGTCAGCGCTCCGTCAAGAATAACGCAAAGATTTACGGATTCGTTATATTTCTTGTTCAGCATGGTCATATCGGGCAGCGCGATATCGGTCAATGAGTTATTATGCTCGGCAAGTCTTGCAATATTAAAGATCTGAAAGCCGATCGAATACGGTGCACCGTTCTCGGCCTGATAGATATAGCCTCCGGCTTTCAATGTTCTGAGCATATTGTGGGTGGTGCTGCGGCCAAGATTGACAGCTTCACTGATCTCGGAAAGGCTGCTGTTTGCGTGCTCGGCAACATAGTTGAGAATGGCCATTGCCCTTGAGATCGATTGAATGTTGGTTCCTTGCGGAGATGTCATGAGTGTTCCTCGTTTTTGCATCGTTGTTCTATAATGTTGAATCCATTATAGGGCTAATAGTCGGAAAAAGCAAGAAAAAGAAGCCTGCCTTTTTAAGAAGGACAGACTTCTTTTTTGAGAGGACGATCAACTTCTGCCTTCCATTGCAGCGAGCTGCTTGGGATTGCTGACTGGCATGCGCATGGAGAATACAGAATCGACAGTGGTGTAATCGAAGTAGCCAAGACGGCCGAGAGGACGGATCTTCACGATGTCAACTTTTCCTTCAGGCGTGATGAATTCGTCGGCGATATGGACATGAATGACTTCGCCGATCAGGATGTCGACAGTAGTCTTCGGTGTATTGCCCGGGATACGGATCGTCTGCACGAGTTTGCACTCCATTTTGATGGGTGACTCGGCAACCATTTTGCAGGGGATATCAATGCAGTCCTCCTTCGTGAGGCCGGCGAGTTCGAATTCATCGACTTCAGGAGGGACAGGGGCTGCAGTCTGATTCATGGCATCTTTCAGATTGTAAGGAACGATGTTGTATGCAAAAAATCCGGTATCTTCAATGTTTTTAGTGGTATCTTTCCGACGAATCTCACTGGCTTCAACACCTTGCTGAGTAAGGGCAAGCATGATAAGAGGAGGATCATAGGAGAGATTGTTGAATTGCGAAAAAGGAGCCAGATTGCAGACACCATCTTTGCTGACTGTGGAGATCCAACCGATCGGGCGCGGACCTACGCAGGCTTTAAAAGGGTCAAAAGGCAGATTGTGGTCTTTGTTTGCAGGTTTGTAATGCATAAGACACCTCTTTTTAGATTGATTTCAACGATAAAGAATACTGTTCAATAATATAGAACTATTATATAGGCGGGCATTGGAGCTGTCAAGCATTAAAAAATAATATTTTTCAGCAAAAAATGCTTGACATGATAAAAATGGCAATTTATAATAAATTCAACGATACAGAATCGTGGTTCAATAATATTGAACACAAGAAAAACGGAGGAAAAATCATGGATTGGGGCGCTATCTCACTCATCATCTTCCTTGCTGCGATTGCATTCAGCTTCTGGAAGAAAACAAACCTTGGTATCCTTTGCCTTGGGCTTGCAGTTGTCGTAGGACACCTCGCCGGCATGAAGGATGCGGAAATCTACAAAGGTCTTAACCTGAACGTGTTTTTCAACCTGGTCGGCGTCTTCGCTCTAGGTGCAGTGCTGACTTCCAACGGTAGTCTGAAACTGCTGAGCCAGAAGATCCTTTCTAAGGTAAAAGCGAGTGCCAGACTTTACCCTTGGGTTGCTTTCATCTTTGCTGCCGTTTTCATGGCTTTCTCCCCCGGCAGCGGTGTCAGCTTCACAGTCGTTCCTTTCATCACGATGTCGATGGCTGTTGTGGTTGGCTGCCCGGTGCTTCCGACAGGTATCATCACAACCCTCGGTACGCTGTCAACTTTCGGTGCTGTCATGCCGATGTCCGGCATTCAGGGCCGTGCCATTCTTGAAGGCGCTGGCTATCAGGGACTTGCCTGGCCTCTGTTTACGGCAATCTTCATTTCCTGCTTCCTTGGCGCCGTATTCGTATATTTCTTCACCGGCTGCCACAAGAAAGGCAACAGCGTCATGCTGGGCGGAGCAGATGCTCCGAAAGAAGAACTGCCTAAGTTCACGAAACAGCAGATCATTTCCCTTATCGGCCTGCTGGTCTTCATCGTCCTTTACCTGACCACCAACTGGCACGCCGGCCTTCTGGCCTGCTTGTTCGTGACAGTCCTGATCGTTCTGGGATGCGCCTCTGAAAAAGAAGTGTTTAAGGGCATTCCGTGGGGAACTATCATGACGGTTGCAGGCGCCGGCATTTACATGAGCGTATGTGTAGCTCTCGGCGGCGTTGACGTTCTGAGCAAAGTCATCCTGACGCTGACCAGCAAGATTACGGTCACGCCGATTTATCACTTCGTGGCTGGCTTCCTGTCCTGGTTCACCTATGCACTGTCCGTGCCGATCCCGACTCTGACGCCTACTGTACATGCGGTCATGGAAGGTCTTGGTCTTGGCATGGTCCGCGAGATCGAGACCGTTACCGCCATCCAGGCCGGGGCTTATCTGGCTACGATTTCCCCTCTGTCTCTTGCCGGCGCCAGCGTGCTTTCTGCTTACACTACCATTAAGAAGAGCGACGAGAAGGAAACCAGCCAGGCATTCAACAAGATGCTGCTGATTGCCGTCGTGACTACGATCGTGGTTTCCATTCTGATCGGCTTCGGCTTCAACCGTTTGTTCATCAAAGGCTGATTGATCATTAGAACTTACAGCGCCCCCTGTCCGGCAACAGGCAGGGGGCGTTGGATAACAGAAACATTTTCAGGAGGAGACTATGAATCAGGAAAGTATTATCAAACAGGGCGAGGCGTTTTACGAAGCGCATCTTTCCCATCAGCAGATTGATACTCCTTGTACTTTCTGTCCCGATTTGACAAAAGAAGAGGCATATGCGATTCAAAGTGTTTATGTGAAGGCATTGACTGAGAAACAAGGTTACCATATTTCCGGGAAGAAGGTGGGCTTGACCAGCAAGGCCATGCAGAAACTTTCTAATATCTCGGAACCGGATTACGGCTATATGTTCCATGAACTTGGATTTTTTAACGGCAGTTCGATCCCTGCCGATAAATTCATTGAACCGCGGGTGGAATGTGAGATCGCATTCAAGCTTTGCAAGGATCTGAACAAGGAAAAAGTTTCCGTGGAAGAGGTGCTGGATGCTACGGAATATGTGATCGCGGCGATGGAGATCTGTGATTTTCGCATGTTCCGTGAGAAAACACAGCGTACAGTCATGGACTCCATAGCGGACAATGCAGCTTTCGGCGGATATGTGCTTGGTGATGTTCCCGTGGATCCGCATAAGCTTGATCTGGCTATGATCCCGTTCATCTTCGAATTTAACAACAGACAGGCTGAAGTCTCCTGCGGAGCTGCAGTTTACGATCATCCTGCAAAATCGGTGGCCTGGCTGGCTGAGACTTTCTATCGGGTAGGCGATCCGCTTCGTGCAGGTGAGCTGATCCTTTCGGGAAGTGCGGTGGCTTCTCTGCCGGTCAGTGCCGGTGACAGCCTGAGATGCCGCATGGGACAGCTTGGCGAAGTCAGCTGCCGCTTTGTGTAAGAGGAGGAGAATAACATGACAAGAGAAGAAATCTTATCGCTGGTCAAGCTTTCTCTGGATGGTGAATTCCAGGTTCATTCCATCGATCAGTTCTGCCAGACTTATCCGGATATTACCGAAGATGAAGGTTACCTCGGACAGGAAATGCGAGTTCAGATCCTCGAGAGTGAAGGACATCATGTCACCGGATGGAAGCTGGGAGGAACCAGCCTGGCCAAAATAGGTCAGATGAAAAAGGATATTTATGCCGGCAATGCTGCGGCTGTATCAGATACACCGAAGATCAGCTACGGCCGACTGATGGAATATATGGCTATTTCACCGGAAGGTGATCTGAGGATGGAGAGACGGCTTCATCCGAAGGTAGAGCCGGAGATCGCTTTTATTATGGGTGAGGACCTTTCCGGCGAGTTTACGACTCCTGCTGATGTTATGCGGGCTACAGAGTTTCTGGCGCCTTCTTTTGAGATCATCGACAGCCGTTTCCATAATTTCAAGATCGGCCGCCGCTTTGATGCGCTCATCGATGATACGTCTTCTGCTGAGTACAAATTGGGCATCGGCAGAGTAAGACCGGAAGACATCGATCTCTATAACATGGGAATGCAGCTCAGGAAAAACGGTGAACTCATCGCATTTGGTGCCGGAGCGGCTATTATGGGGCATCCGGCCCGTGCGGTCGCCACGCTTGTCCGAATGCTTGCAAAGAGAGGCTATGGACTTAAAAAAGGTGATATTATTCTTTCGGGGGCGATTACGCCCTCCACACCCATCCACGTGGGCGAAAGCATGAGAGCAGATTTTGCCGGTCTCGGCTATGTTGAGATAAAGGCGGTATAAGCCATGTTTATGAGCAACATCAAAGAAAGATTGAAAGCAGGTGAGTGCGTTTACGGGGTTTTTATCAATTCCTGTTCAACGATCGCCTGCGAAGTAGCCGGGTTGGCAGGCTACGATTTTGTCATGATCGATTCTGAGCATGGCCCCAGTGATGCTATCGACAACCGCGAATTGATCCTCGCAGCAGAATACAGGGGCTGTGCACCGATCGTAAGGGTCTCCAATTCCTCACGTGATCTGATTCTGCGAACGCTTGACGTCGGCGCACACGGTGTCATGGTCCCTCAGGTCAATGACAGGGATACGGCACATCAGGTCGCTCAGGCTGCTCATTATTTCCCGGAGGGGATCCGCGGAGTGGCTAACGCACGGGCGGCGGATTACGGATTTGAATCTCCGCTTCCGCATTATTTCGAACTTGCCAACAAGCGGAATCTTACGATCGTACAGTGCGAAAACATTGCCGCTTTGCCGAACCTTGATGAGATCGGCAAGCAGGAGGGGATCGATGTGATCTTTGTGGGACCCTACGATCTGTCGACGACCATGGGCAAGCCGGGCAAAGTGGCGTATGAGAGCATTCACGAAATAACGGACGCCGTTGCCGCTGTCTGCAAAAAGAACGGGAAAGCGGCCGGCATTTTCGTGAAGGATGCTGCGGAAGCTCATTTTTACCGGGACAAGGGATTCCAGTTCATCATCGTTGGAACCGATATCGGTATGTATGCAGCGGCCTGCCGGAATACGATGGCTAAGCTGAAAGAAGGCTGAGGAGGTCCTCCATGGCATTTGTGATCAATTGTTACGATTTGTTGATCAAAAACGGAACACTTGTGGATCCTGCTCAAGGCATCCACAAAAAAATGGATATCGGTATCTATGGATCCCGTATCGTGGATGTCTTTGAACCCGACAGCAAGCAGGGACACATTCTGGGGCAGAAGGTCATTGATGCCGAAGGAATGCTGGTGGTTCCCGGCCTCATAGACGGCCATACGCATGTTATGCCGGGATTCAGGGCAAGCTATCCGATCGATGAATTGTGGAAGAGGGGCCTGACTGCAGTAATCGACATGGGAGGGCAGAGCAGTGCTACCTTCAACCGTCAGAGACATCTGATCGACGAAGCTCCCTGTGTGATCAATGCCTGCCTGGGCCTTTCCAATATGAGCGAGGTCCAGGGAGAGATCCCCCGCTATACGATCCTTGATAAGGAAGTGGATAAGTACAAGATCAAGGATCTGTTTGAATCCCACCCGGATGTTCTGATTGGGATCAAGGCATTTGTCGGCCATGCGGATTCACCGGGAGCCGAACTGACCCATGCAGTGTTAAAGAAGGCTCGTGAGGTGTGCGACTTCGTAGGAACAAGACTGTTCTGCCATGTGGCCAATCCCGACGTTCCTTTTCCTGAGATCATTGATTATTTCAATCCAGGGGACAACTTTACACATACTTACAATAAGGGCAATATCCTGAATGAAAAAGGAGAGGTGTACCCGGAAGCTTTTGCCGCGAAGAAGCGGGGCGTATTGTTTGACAGCGCCAGAGGGAAGCGGAATTGGAGCTACGAAGTGGCGAGCACAGCCTTTGCCCAGGGCTTTTTGCCGGATGTGATCACGAGCGATCTGACCTGCCTTTCCAATGACAAGAACACTTCCCGCCTGCACGTTCATATGGGTGAGTGCATGTCGCTCGGTATGAGTCTGGAAGATGTTTTGTACCGGGCAACTAACGTTCCGGCGTCTTACATGAAGGGGGTGAAAGTAGGCGTATTCAAAGGAAATACGGCAAATATCACGATTCTGGAAATGCAGGATAAAGAACCCTATCGCTATAAGGACAGTTTTGGTATTGAGTATGACGGCCCTGTTTTCCTGAAACCGCGGGCAACGGTGCTGAATGGCAGGATAATGTTCAATACCATCGAAACAGATTATTAAACAGGAGGCGAATAATGGCATTCGTATCGATTTATGTTCCGCGCGGATTAGATGATGCCGCGCTGGAAAAGTCTATGAAACAGATCACGCAGGCGGCTGAAGACACGTTGGAAAATACCTTGACCCGCATGGTCCGAGTGACGATCTTTGAATCGGATCCTGCTCGCTGCTATGAGGGAGGGGAGACGGCAAAGGGTGTTTATCCGGTGGTTTTCTTCCGCATTGGCCCCGGCCGCAGCGATGAGGCGAAGGATTCCTTCATGCACAAGATCGCCGTGATCCTGAGCGAAAACCTGAATATCCCGATCGCAAATATCCGGGAATTCATCCATGACAATTCTGAAGGCCATCATTTTGTGATCGGCGGCAAAGTAAAAGATTTTTCGAAGAAGGTGGTGAAGTAAATGCCTATCATGTGCACGGTGCAGATGCCGAAGGGAAAAGATCCCGAAAAGATCAAAAAGAGTCTTGTTGATATCTCCAATGTTCTGATGGAAAATTTTAACGCACAGCCGAATCAGGTCCGCGTGACGATCGAAGAACTTCCGCGGGGCCGTTATATCGCCGGCGGCGTGATGGATTATGAAATGCCTGATTTCAAGGAGACAGACGAAACTGAAGAGGCAAAAGGAGAATAGGCATGGCAAACGCATATTATACCATCGACCGTCCGGCCAATGATCCTATGAGGGGATATCTCCCCGGCAGTCCCGAGAAGGCAGAGCTGAAGGCGGAACTGAAAAAACAGTCTGAGCAGATAGTGAAGATCCCACTGATCATTGGCGGAAAGGAAGTTTGGACGGAACGCACATTCAAAGTCACGATGCCGCACGATCATGATCATGTTCTGGCGGAGTGCTGCCTTGCCGGTGAAAAGGAATTGAAGCAGGCTGTCGCGGCAGCGCTTGCTGCGAAAGATGATTGGGAAAGGACCCCCTGGGAACAAAAGATCGCCATTTTTCTGAAGGCGGCGGACTATATCTCCGGCTCATACAGAAAGGTCCTTATGGCATCGACGATGCTGGGCCAGGGCAAAGTGGTATTTCAGGCGGAAATTGATGTTGCTCAGACTGCCGACTTCCTGCGCTTCAACGTATGGAATGCACAGGAGATCTTTAAGGATCAGCCCAAGAGCGGCGGCGGCGCACTGAATCGTCAGGATTACCGTCCGCTGGACGGCTTTGTCTGCGCGATTACACCATTCAATTTCACGTCTATCGGGGCTAACCTGCCGACGGCTCCGGCCATCGTGGGCAACGTTTCCCTGTGGAAGCCGGCAAGGACAGCTGTTCTGTCGAATTACTATTACATGAAACTGCTCATGGACTGCGGCCTGCCGGCCGGTGTCATCAACTTCCTGCCCTGCAGCGGCAGCGATATGTCAAAATATGTTCTGACGGATCCGAATCTAGCGGGCTTCCATTTCACCGGCTCGACCGAAGTCTTCCGTGAAGTCTGGAAACTGGTCGGCAATAACATTGAGAATTACCGCAGCTACCCCCGTCTGGTCGGCGAGACCGGCGGCAAGGATTTCATCTTCGCTCACAGTTCTGCGGAGATCGAACCGCTGGTGGCTGCTATCATTCGCGGTGCCTTCGAGCTGACAGGCCAGAAATGCTCGGCATGTTCCCGTGTCTACGTGCCGAAGAGCATCTGGCCGCAGCTTAAGGCACGGCTGGTTGAAGAAACTGCGAAGCTGAAAGTCGGTGACGTGACGGAATTCGATACCTTCATGGGTGCTGTCATTGATCAGGATTCTTTCAGAAAATGCAAAGGATTCCTGGACAGAGCTGCGGCTTCGCCTGACTGCACCATCATTACGGGCGGCCATGCGGATGATTCCAAAGGCTGGTTCGTGGAACCCACGATCATTGAATGCGCAGACCCGCTGTATGAGAGCATGGTGAAGGAGATCTTCGGGCCTATTGTATCGATCCACCCGTATGCGGACGAAGATTTTGATAAGATGCTCGAACTGTGCGACAAGGCTACGCAATATTCACTGACAGGCTCCATTTTCGCCAAAGACCGCAAGGTCATCGAAAAAGCGGAATGGGTGCTCCGGAACGCGTCAGGCAATTTCTACATCAACGACAAGTGCACGGGCGCAGTAGTCGGTCAGCAGCCTTTCGGCGGAGCAAGGGCATCTGGAACCAATGATAAGGCAGGCAGCATCCTGAACATGATTCGCTGGCTGAGCCCTCATTCGGTCAAGGAGACTTATTGCCCTTCTCCGGCAATCGCATACCCTTATATGAAGGAACAATAAACTAAGGTCTTCCGACAAGACCGGAAATGCTGTGATGTTGAGGTGAGGAAACTCACCTCAACATTTGCATAGATCATTCCTTTTGCGCCGTATCGATGCGACAGTACTTATAAGAGGAAACAGGAAATGGATGCCATAGAAGCCATACTGAACAGAAGAAGTGTTCGTAATTTTAAGGAAATGCCGGTTCCGGCGGAGGAGCTTCACACAATTTTAAAGTGCGGACTGTATGCGCCGAGCGGTAAGAACTGTCAGTACAGCAGATTCATCGTGCTGCAGGACAGAACTGTGCTGAAAGAACTGAATCAAATAGTGTGTGAAGCGTTATCAGAAATTGAGGCGGATCCGGGAACCCCAATCGGATTCGGTGCCGCCCGTGCGCGCGAAAGAAAAGGGTATCCCTATTTTGACCGCGTTCCGGCGTTGATCATCGCTGTTTCTATGCGTAATTATGCGACCAGTATGGCAAACAGCGCCTGTGCATTGATGAATATGCAGATCGCAGCAGAAGCACTTGGCCTTTCTTCCTGCTGGCGCAACCAGCTTCGTTGGCTGAAGGACATGCCTGAGATCCGTGCATTTTTGGTTCGTTACGGCATGCGGGAAGACGAAGATGTTTTCGGCAGTCTTCAGATCGGATACTCGGCTGAAAAACAAGATGTTCCGCGTGCCCCCAGAAAACCGGGGAGGATCGTGTTTGATGATGGACAGGAATGGAAGGAGTAAGCGGAGAATTCACGGAGTTTTCCGGCAGGCAGTAAAAATCATGCGAATCATATTCGAAGAAGAATAGAAATATAACAGCCGAAAGATTTCCGGGCAAATCAAAAGACGAAATCCCGAACCGTTTTCAAACGGAAAGAGAGGTCGTGTCTGATTTATACTTTTCTCTCCTGGAACTACGGGGATATGAGGACGGGAAGCACCCCTTTGATTTGTAATAATAATCAAACAAGGCATCGGGTGACAGCATTGTTGATATGAATAGTAACAAGTGAAGAATATTTAATAATGCAGATGGATGTTATCTCAATAGATATTCGCCTAGTGCGATTCCCGTGAAAGCAACTTTTCGGGATACTACCTTTACAAAGAACTATAAAAGAAGCGCTGCCAACGGGATAACCGTTGGCAGCGCTTTGGTTACCTCTCTACCCCTTATGCACCGATCTCCGGAAGCAGTCAAGTGCGGCTTCGCGCAGGGATTCCGTGAGCGAGGGGTGGGCAACGACCATTTTCTCCCAGTCTGCGGTGGTCAGGCCGTCGGCGACAGCTTTCGCGCCGAGGGCGATGAGTTCGGCGGCGTCGGCGCCGACCACGGTGACGCCGAGGGTCCGGCCGGAGGCCTTGTCTGCGACCACGAACACGCAGCCTGCGGCGCCTTCGGCAAGCGCCATGCCGTTGGCACCGTAGTCAAAGGTCCCGAGGGCAGGAGAGTATCCGGCGGCGCGGGCTTCCTTCAGTGTCAGGCCGACCCTGGCAAAGCAGGGGATGGTGTAGGTGCAGGCGGGGATGGGCGCGCTTTCATGCGTTTCGCCGAGGATATCGGCAAGCGCAGCTTCGGCTTCCGCATAGGCGGCGTGGGCAAGCTGCAGGCCGCCCGCAGCATCGCCGACGGCGTAGACACCGGGCAGGTTCGTGCGCTGCCGTTCGTCCGTTTTGACGCATTTCTTCGCATCAAGCTCGAGTCCCAGCGCTTCCGCATCGATCCCGGGCAGGACCGCTTTCCTTCCGACGGCCATCAGGACCTGCTCGCAGGGAACCGTTTCTTCGGCACCGTCTTTCTCATAAACGGCCTTCAGCAGTTCTCCGTCCTTCTCTACGCGCAGCATCCTGGCACCGGTTTTGATCGTGATGCCCATGGCTTCCATGTTCCGGGTGACCATCCTGACGGCAGTCTTCTCTTCACGGCCCATGATCTCGGGCAGCATTTCGACGATCGTAACTTTCGTGCCGAACGCGGCAAAAGCGCAGGCGAGCTCAAGGCCGATCACGCCGCCGCCCATGACGACCATGCTTTTCGGGACGGCCGGCAGGCTGAGGGCGCTGGTGGAATCGATGCAGAACTCATGCCCCGGGATGGGGATGACGAGGGTATCGGACCCGGTCGCAATGACGACGTTCTTCCCCTGAAATTCCCTGCCGGCGCATTCCACGACGCGGTCGGGTTTCAGGACAGCCTCGCCGCTCACGACTTCGCAGCCGGTCTTTTTCAGCAGGAAACTGACGCCGCCGGTAAGCTTGCCGACGACTTCGTCCTTGCCTTCCACGATCTTCGCGAAATCAAAGCCGGGCACGGCGTCAAAGATGCCCTGCACCGCGAGCGCGCGGGCTTTTTCCAGTGCATTTGCCTTGTCCACGAAGAACTTGGTCGGGATGCAGCCGACGTTCAGGCAGGTGCCGCCGACGTGTTCTTTTTCGAATACCGCGACTTTAAGGCCGCGCTTGGCTGCGGCGATGGCGAGCGAATAGCCGCCCGGCCCCGCGCCGATGACCAGGATGTCATACTGTTCCATTTTTACCTCTTTTCATGCCGAAGGCAGCATGTGATCTGTTTCTATATCCATTATAGCCGAGAAAGCACCGGAAGTAAATGAATATGCTGAAATGATGCCAAGTTCTTTGACATTTTGCCCCGGCGGTTCTATACTCGGAGCGTAAAAGTCCGCAGTCCGGAGAGGCTGCGCGGGAACTGAGGTTATGTATGCTGACGGTACTGATCAAAACGGCAGGGATCATGCTGATCATCATGATCGGCTATCTGATGAAGAAGACGGGCACTTTTCCGGCATCGACGGCGAAAGTGCTGTCGAAGGTGGCGATACGCATCCTGCTTCCCTTCGTGTATATCTGCAACCTGAATGGCAAGATCCTGTCGGGCGAGCTGGTCGGCGCGCTCCTCTGGGGGATGGGCGTCAACGCTGTCCTGATCACGGCGGCGGTGATCCTGAGCCGCAAAAAGCCGAAGGAGACGGTCTTCATCCTGCAGTACTGCATCCCCTGCTTCAATACGACGGGCTTTGCGCTGCCGGTCCTGCAGATGTTTGCGACGGAACATGAGATCGCATCGCTAGTCATGTTCAACCTGCCCATTACCTTCAGCTTCTTCTTCATCACGCCGCTGATGATCGGGCTCCTGACTGCCGGAGAACACAAAGTCAGCCTAAAGGAGATCGGCAAGGGCTTTCTCAGCAATATCGCTGCCATGACGAGCCTTGCCATGATGCTGCTGTGCCTTCTCCGCATTTCGATCCCGGACGTCGTGATCACGGCGATCAGACCCATTGCCAATGCCAACGCGGCGGTGTCCCTGCTGGCCCTCGGCCTTCTGTTTGAATTTCCGAAACAGCTGCCGAAGACCAATATTACGGCGCTGGCCGTGCGCCTTGTCATTACGATAAGCGCAGCGCTGCTGGTCTGGTTCCGGGTCATTCCTTTCGGGGAGATCCGGAGCACGATGATCCTCGTCCTGTTCTCGCCGATCCCGAGCGCTTCGCCGGCCATGGCGCTGACGCAGGGATTTGAAGGCAGCGAGGTCGCCTTCGGGGTATCTGCCAACCTGCTCTACAGTATGGTCACTGTGACCGTTCTGTGTACTCTTTTGTTCTGACGCGCCGCTGATGACGCGAAAAAGCGCAGGCCGTGAGGTCTGCGCTTTTTTCATGACGGCGGTTCTGCCGGTCATGGACTTCAGTTCTGCTGCTTCTGCTTCTGCAGTTCCTCAACCTTGATCCCGGTCTTGGAGAAGGCGAAGCGCTGGCTGCCGTAAAGGCTGTAATAGCCAGAAAGGACGAAGGAAACGGTGACCGTGATCGCGAAGAACGGGAGGCCGCGGCCGTTAAACATTTCCATGGCGATCATGAGGGAGGCGATGGGGCAGTTCGTGGCGCCGGCAAAGAGTGCGATCATGCCGAGCGCGGCGGCAAAGGGAACGGGCAGCCCTGCAATGCTGCCGAATAGCGCACCGAAACAGGCACCGATGCTGAGCGTCGGAACGATCTCACCGCCCTTAAAGCCGCCGGCCAGGGCAAGCGCCGTGAAGATGAGTTTCAGCAGGAAGGCAAAGGCTCCGGCTTCTCCGGCCATGGCTTTTTCAATAAGGCCCGTGCCGGCGCCGCTGTAATCCGCAGTGCCGAGAAGGAGCGTAAGGCCGGTGATCAGAGCGCCGCAGACGGCGGCGCGGAGGATCGCACTCGGGATGAGTTTCCGGGAAAGCTCGGAGGCTTTGTGGAATGTGAAGACGAGCAGGATCGAGAGCAGGGCGCAGAGAAGGCCGAGAACGGCAGCCTTGAGGAGGTTTTCAAGACCTGCCCACGGGATTTGTTCGATCGGAAACAGTTCCGGTTCCACGCCGAGGCGTTTCGCAATGCCGGAGCCAATGAAGGCGGAGAAGACGCAGGGGATGAGGGCAACGTAGTGGAAGACGCCGATGCGGATGACTTCGATGGAAAAGATGGCGGCGGCAACAGGCGTACCGAAGAGGGCGGCGAACACGGCGCTCATGCCGCTCATGACGGCAATGCGGCGGTCGTCATCGTTAAAGCGCAGAAGTTCGCCGAAGCGGCGGCCGAGCCAGCCCCCGAGCTGCAGGGCGGCGCCTTCCCGGCCGACGGAAGCACCGCCGAGATGGGAGAGGACCGTGGTGACGAAGATGAGCGGCCCGGTCGGAACGGTGACGTCGTTGCCTTCCGAGACTGCGGTCAGGATCATATTGGTCCCGCGGTTCTTTTCCTCGCGGAGCCCCATGTAAAGGAGGGCAATGACCGCGCCGATGAGGGGCAGGAGGTACAGGATCCAGGGGTTATCCGTACGGACGGAGGTGACGAAGCCGATCGCTTTCGCGAACAGCCCGCCGGTCAGTCCGCCGGCAGCGCCTGCGGCACAGGCAAAAAGGGACCACTTGACCAGATAGTGGATGCTGTGGGCCAGGGGATTGTTTTTTAGGGAATATTTCTTGTTTTCTGTGTTGTTGTTCATCTCTTGCGTGTAGATCGAGAAATATTTACTGCAAGGAGGGGGCGCGGAACAGAGAGATTCCCCCTTGCCTGCAGCTGAATACTATTATATAATCAAATGATGAGCGGCTGTCAATGCTTCGCTCTTTTCTTCAGGAGATGGAAATGGAGTTTTGGATCCCTTTGGTTTTGATCACGTTTGCGGGCGGCGTCGTACAGACGGTCGCCGGTTTCGGCAGCGGCCTGGTCATGATGGTGGTGCTGCCGCATCTGATGTCGATCCCGCATGCCGCAGCGGTGACCTCCATTTCCGGCGGTTTCCTGTCCGCATTCCTGATCTGGAAATTCCGTGACAAACTGCGGCCGAAATACGTCATCCTGACATCGATCCCTTATCTGATCGTCAGCGTGGTGACGCTCCAGTTCGTACAGAAGATCAATACGCGCGTGATGGCGATCCTGTTCGGCGCCTTTCTTGTTATCGTCGGCCTGTATTACCTGATCTGGTCTCACAAGGCACGCCTGCGCGTGACACCCGTGACGACGTTCGTCTGTCCGGTGGTGTCCGGCTGTTCCTCAGCACTTTTCGGGATCGGCGGGCCGCTCATGTCGCTTCTGTACCTGGAAAAATACGAAACACGCGAGGAATATTCGACGAACCTGCAGCTGCTGTTCCTGATCGCAGCAGTCGTCAATAACGTGACCAGGGCGGCAAACGGCATCATCACGGCGGACCTTCTTCCCGCATCGGCAGCGGCAATCGCAGCCATACTGATCGGTGAACGGGTCGGCCTGCTGCTGGCCGGCAAGATGAAACCCGACCTGCTGCGCAAGATGGTCTATCTCATGGTCTTCATCTCCGGTGTGATCACGATATTGAACAACATATGATCTGCTCCGTCCCGTCAACCGTACAGCGCAGCCACGGCATTAGAACGCCCGGCTGACGGCACATGCGGCGGAAAGTGCAGGCTCCGGATAAAAACCGCGCATTCCTCTGCGCGGTTTTTACTGAGGTTCAGCGAAAATGCATCCGGCATTTTCGCGGTTTACGAAGTTTCCGGAAAGCCTGCGTGAAGCCGCCGCATCCGTGCCGTCCCGGGCGGGCGCCTGTCGGGGATGGGCTGTACGGCTGCCGGGACGGAACGGAACAGCAGCTGCCCGACGGGAAGTCGTTTGAGAATCAATATGTGAAAATAAAAAGGGAGGGCGGCATGTCCCAGCAGCATGCCGCCCAAAAGTATTAATGAAGAAGGAGGGAGCTGAATCTCAGCTCAGATTATGAAAAAACTCTTATCTGCCTAGAAGGATACAGGATGCCTGTGTTGGTTGTGTGTGGATAATGTAATTGTTTTTTGCGAAAAATGTGAACAAAATATGAACGGGCGCTTCCCTGAGGTCAGGAGGCGCCCGTTCATTGCATGCGAAAGTTTATGCCAGCATCCACAGCCAGTAAGGCGGAAGGAAACAGCGGATCACGGTAACGGCCGGAAGAGCCAGGGAGAGGTCGGCGTAGACCGGGCAGAGGGCGAGCGAGATAAGCAGGAGGAAGAGACAGAGCATACCCTGCCAGCTGCTTCCGGGGATCGCCTTCAGCACAAGGCCGAACGCGGCGAGAAGCAGAACGTAAAGCGCGAGCGCGGGCAGCAGGGACGACCTTCCGCAAAGGAGTGCGGCACCGGCACCGGCAAGCCACAGCAGCACGTAACGCACCGCAGCGCCGGGCAGGAAGAAATGCGTAAGCGCTGCTTTCCTGCCGCTGCGGGCGGAAAGTGCGCGGCTCTCATCTGCAAGCGGTTCGGCGGCTGCATAGAAAGCCGCGGCAAAAAGAAGCAGCGAGAGCGCGCCGAGGAAGAAACGGTCCTGCCGTTCGGTCAGCGGCTCCACGTGCCCCTTCGCACTTTCGATATCGAAACTGAACAGTTTCCCGGCATCGAAGCGGTCGTAATAGGCTGTAAAGATCTCCTCTTCACTGAGCTCGGCTCCGTTCAATGCATCTGCCATTACGTACGGTGCGTAAACGCCGAAGAGTGCGGCCGAAGCATGCTCCTGCCACAGGTCCGGCAGGAAGGAATTGGGAGATTTTATGAAGACAATGCTTGTTTTAATACCGCTTTCCCGCAGCTTCGAGGAAATATTTCCCGGAATCACCACGCCTGCATCGGCTTTCCCTTCCCCGACGGCGTCGCGCAGTGCCTCCCGCGAAGCAAAGCGCGAAAAGCCGGCTTCCTCCAGATAGGCAGCCATCCGTGCGGCATCTTCATCTGCGTTTCCTTCCATGGCATAGCCCGGAGCAGGCACGGCCACGTCGGCCGCAGCGCGCTGCGCCATGGCGGGAACGAGCAGGATCAGGATCCAGAAAAGCGTGAACCAGGGCGTCACGAAAAGCCGTTTGGCTGCGAAGCGGAGAGAGGTCACTGCTCGTCACCTCCTTCCCGAATCGGCCGCAGGGAAAGCGCACGCAGCGTCCAAAACTGCAGTCCGGCGGCAAGAAGAACGGCCAGCCCCGCGCAGAGCCAGTCGGCTTTCCCGCCGAAAAGCGGTGCGAAGAAGGAGGCAGCGAGGCCTGAAGGCGTAAAGTGCCCGATCCCGACCAGCGTGCGGCCGAGCATGCTGCGCGGGACGAGTCCGCCCATGAGAAAGAGCCCTGCGGCGGCAAGCGCCGTGACGATCCCGAAGCCTGCGCTCCGGTCAGCCACGATCACGCAGACCGCAGAAACGAAATGGCTGATGAAAGCCGTTCCGAGCAGGAACAGCAGCAGCGAAAGCGGGCTGAGGGTGAGCGGCATGAAGCGCGAGAGCCCGAAGAGGATCCCCGCACCGAGCAGCAGCCGGAAGCAAAGCGGCAGCAGCCATTTGGCCAGGTAAAAGCCGGCAGGCGTCACACCGAGGGCGTAGAGCCTCGTCAGCATGGCCGGCTTGTTGTCAGTCAGATACAGCCCCATAAAGAAGAGTCCGCAGAGCATGAAGAAGAGCACCAGCCAGGCGGAGGCGTAATATCCCGCAAGCGGGAGGGAAGTCCCGTCGTAGGGCATGATCTCCACGGTGAAAGCCTCATCGAAAAGCGAGAGTGCGGCGTTCAGCAGTCCCGTGTTGCTCTTCAGCAGGTAATCCTGTTCGAATTCCGCGCCGAGGCCGTATTTCCAGATCAGTTCCTGTCCGGCAAAGACGCCGTACTGCCCGGCGGCAAGAAGCCGCTCGCCGAAAAGCGCGACCGAGGCCACGATGTCGGCGGAGGCTGCCGCGGCTTCGGACAGGATGATCCGTCCCTTCGCTTCATGCCCCACCATGATGGCGTTCACGTAGCCTTTGGGCAGAACGATCACGGCGGCGCATTCGCCGGCCTCCAGCCGCTCCAGTGCTCTTTCTTCTTTCCGCTCGGTATCGACGGAGAGGATGCTCTGAATGTAGCTCTGACCCTCTACGGTGCTGATCGCAATGCGGCTGTAGAGCGAATTCTCCTCATCGACCACCACAAGCTCTGCACGAGGTGCGCCTTCGCCGACGCTTTTCAGCACGGAAAAGCCGGCCCCCGCCGCAGCGGCAGCCAGCAATACGGATAAAACAAGCGCGGGGATCACCCCGCGCCTGAATAAGATTCCGTCTCTACGGAGCATGCTGATGATCCTTTCAAAGCGGAACCGAACCGGACCGGAAGCCCGGTTCGTCATTTGATCAATCCATCTCGTCCTGGATCTTTTCCATCAGATCCTGAACGGCGTCCTGAACGTCTTCGAACAGCGCCTCGATGTCATCCTCGCTCAGTTTGAGGATCTCGGTGGGCTTGGAGACGCTCGGCATCTTCGCGCTTTCGTTCAGCGTGATGGTGGTGCCCAGATCCTTGACGGAAACATTGCGGCCGACTTCCAGCTTCTTCAGCTCGATCGTGGTCACCTTGCCCTTCTGGGTCATGGTACCGGTCAGCTTGAGATCAGCTTCGGTGCTGGTGATGCGCAGATCGCCGGTCGACTTGTCCCAGGAGAAGGTCATGCTCATGGTGGTGTCACTGTCTTCCTTGACCTTGACCTTCGCAGTGAACTGGCTCTTGGTGTTTTCTTCAACCGTATAGGTCATGTTTACCTTGCTGTACGGGTCTTTCATGCTGACGGAGCAGTACGCAAGATCCTTCCAGTCGGGGCCGCCCTCCAGCGTGTAGGTGGTCTTGCCGTAATCATCCTTGCTGGTGATCTCGGCCTTGACCAGCTGTCCGTTGGACTTGTTCGTATAGAACACGCAGGTCAGGTTGACGTCATCTTTTTCCACGTCTTCCATCTGTTCCAGCGCATCGTCGACGGAATCGTAGAATTCGTCGAGGAAGTCGGCAAGGTCTTCTTCTTCCATTTCAAGGATCGGGCCGTAGACGGTCGTGAACTTGGTGATCAGGTTCTTCAGATCCTTGTCGGACTTTACCCATTTGAGAAGGTCGGTCACGATCTTGGCGGCCTGTTCGCCGTTCAGCTTCACGGTGACGGTGTTCGTCTTGACGTCGGCATCGCCGATGGAGATGGTCTCGCTGCCCTTGGTGATCTCAGCGTTTTTCTCGGTGCTGGTCTTCAGCAGCTTTGCGGCCTTTTCGAGGATCGGCTTTGCATCCTTGGCGATCTCCTTCATCGGAGCGATCGGGCCGTTCTTCAGACCGACCAGCCATTCGTAGAGTTCTTCGGGAAGGGCATAGTCGGTGTCGGAATCAGGATCGAAGATCGACTTCGGCAGGTTCTTGCTGAGATCCTTGAAGCTGAGGCTGTAGTTCTTCTTGCCCAGGATCTGTTCACAGGCGACGGCGATCTGTTCGTCGGAGGCAGTGAACGTGCCGTGCAGGACGGACTTGCTCTTCAGCTGGGCGTCGATCTCAAGCGCGGCCTGGGAATTCTTCACGTTGGAATAAGTGGTGAATTCGATCTTCGCCGGAACTTCGGTGCCGATCAGGTCGGCGAGTTTGGACAGGTCGACACTGACGCTCATGCTGCCGGCTTCGCTGACGTTCTTCGCGATGGAAGCGTATTCGTTCTTCTCCAGCGCTTCGACCGATTTTTTGACACCGGCCATGGCTTTCGTGAGCGGACTGCCGCCGGCAAGAGCCTTGATGCCGAAAAATGCGGCAACCCCGACAACGGCCAGAACGGCAATGATCAGGATGATCTTCGGGAAGCCCTTTTTCTGCGGAGCCGGTTCTTCGGGGATCGGCTGATAAGCGGGCGCTCCCTGAGGAGCGGGATCGGGAGTGACGGGATCCACGGTCACGTTAGGGTTTTCGTTCTCGTTCATGTCTTTCTCCTTCTTCATAACTTCGGACAGGCGGCGCACAGGGCGCGGTAGGCGCTGTCCAACTTCGTGTTTTCTTCTATGATATTTCCGGACGTGCCGGAAAGATCGGCTTTTTCAAAGACCTGCGGCTTCCCGTTTCCGAGGAAGACCATGCGGTCGTAAAAAGAAGCAAATTCGGAGGTCTCGTGTCCGACGTAGCAGACCGAACGGCCTTCCTGCTTCAGGTGAAGGATCAGGGCGGCCAGCTCGTCCCGGTACTGGACGTCCAGGCCGGCGCAGGGCTCATCGAAAAGGAGATTCACCGGATCGCCGAGCAGGGCGCAGACGATGCTGACGCGCTTCTTGGTGCCGCCGGAAAGGGAGGCGACCTTCTTTTTCAGAAAGCGGCCGACGCCGAAGGCAAATTCCTTCGGCAGCTTGACGCCGGCAAGGTCCGCGAAGAAGGCCAGGTTGTCGGCCACGGTCATGTCCTCGAAAAGGGCGGTGCCCTGCGGGACGTAGCCGATACGGCCTTCGGCCCGGATGCTTCCCGCGTCCGGTTTCAGGACGCCGGCAAGAAGGCTTAAGGCGGTCGATTTGCCGCTGCCGTTCGGTCCCGCCAGCACCACGCATTCCCCCGGGGCAGCCTGAAAACTCAGGGCTTCGAGGAGCGGTTTGCGGTTGTAGGAAAAGGTCAGGCCGCTGACGGTAAGCATGGTGCCTCCTGCGCATATTTTTACTCATTATAATGCAAATAATGCTGCATTGCAACTTTTCTCTCCGGAAAAGAGCAGGAAACGCGTGCATCCTCCGCCGCAGGGCACTTTTTTGCCGGAACTTGGCAGTTTTTGCGTTGTCCGGCGCTTCTCTGCGGCTTGCAGTGCTGTCTGAACTGTGCTATATTCTATCAGATAACAGAGATTACAGAGGTGCATTTTTATGGCCAAAATGACTGTAGCCGTCTTCTTCGGCGGCATGTCATCCGAACACGATATTTCCTGTCTTTCCGCGGCGACCGTCATGGGCGGCCTGGACCGCAGAAAATATGACGTCATCCCGGTGGGGATCACCAGGAGCGGCCGCTGGCTGCTGGTCCGCGACGAATCGTCCCTGCGGGACGGCAGCTGGAGACTGAGCCTTGAGACGGCCGTGCTCCTGCCTGATGCGGAGGAGAAGAGCCTTCTCATTACCGCGGCGGACGGAACGGTGCGGAAAGTCCGCGTGGATGTGGCCTTCCCGGTTCTGCACGGACGTTTCGGCGAGGACGGGACCATCCAGGGGCTTTTCGAACTTGCGAAGATCCCGTACGTGGGCTGCGGCGTTGCGGCATCTGCCGTCTGCATGGATAAGCTTTATGCGAAAGCGCTGGTGGACGGGCTCGGCATTGCTCAGGCGCGCCATGTCGATTTTACCCTGAAGGAACTGAAAGAAGGCGAAGTGCATGCCCGGGAAAAGGTTGAAGCGGCGTTAAACTATCCGGTCTTCGTCAAGCCTACCGACGGTGGTTCCAGCCAGGGTGTTTCCCGCGTGGACAGGCGGGAAGACCTCTTTGAAGCCCTGCTGGAAGCGGCATCCGAAGGGACACGCGTGATGGTGGAGGAAGCCATCGTCGGCCGCGAAGTCGAATGCGCCGTGCTGTCGACAATTGAAGGCCCGAAGGCCTCCGGCGTCGGCGAGATCCGCGCGGCTGCCGAATTCTACGATTTTGATGCCAAGTATTCCAACCCGGATTCCGAGACCGATACGCACCCGGTCTTCCCCGAAGGCAAGGAAGAGGAGATCCGCCGCGACGCAGTGAAGATCTTCGAAACGGTGGGCGGCTACGGCCTTGCCCGCGTCGATTTCTTCCTGGAAAACGGTACGAACCGGGTCGTCTTCAATGAAGTGAACACCCTTCCGGGATTCACCTCCATCAGCATGTATCCGATGCTGTGGAAGGAAGCCGGCCTCCCGCTTCCGCTGCTGCTTGACAAACTGATCGAAGCGGCTTTCAGCAGATGAGATAATACGAAAAACGCCGCCCCGGCAGGGGCGGCGTTTTTCATGCACGCTGAGATGCTTATTTCTTTTTCTTGGGTGCTTCGGCCTTTTTGATCTTCGCCATCAGATTGTTCCGGATGCGCTTCAGGGCGCCGACCTTGGCCGGCTTTTCCGGGACCTTTCCGCCGCGGACGGCCTTCAGTTCGGCAATGTAGATACCGCTGAGAGCGACCTTGCATTCCTTCTTCACGGGAATGATCTCGAAGACTTCGGCATCGCACATCAGAGACATGATCTGCGGTCCGATCTTGGCCTTGACGATGGGGAGCTTCTGACCTTTTGCATACCAGGGAAGCTGGCTCAGGGCAACTTCGGGCAGTCCGGAATCCTTGGGCTTCAGCTTTTTCTTGTCAATGACAAGGATGGAAGCGACCTGTTTGCTGGAATCGATCTGTTCCTGGGCTTCGGCCTGCTTCTTCTGCATCTTCTTGCCCATGAAGTAGAGGACGGCCAGGACAACGGCGACAACGCCCATGACGATGCCGAAAACGGTCCATGTATTTGCTGCGATCAAGAATGCTGTCGACATGAATGATACTCCTTCTCGGGAAGGCGAAGCGGCTGCTTGCCTTCTCAACGTAAGGGGAATTATAACATTAAAACGCCGGTTGCGCAAGATAAAATCCGAGTTTCCTGTATTTTGACGATTTGGGCCAGAAATTTCGCGTACTGAGAAAAATTACGTTAAAAATGCAAAAATCACTCTTGCAGGACGCTTCCCCGGGCGTTATAATGGCACAAAATTCAATACAGACCGTATGAAACTGCCGGGATCGTGAGAAACCGGCAGCGGACGGATTTCTGGAGAACTCCTTAAGTGGGGTGCCGAAGGTGCAAGTCGGAAGACGAATCTCTCAGGCAAAAGGACAGAAAGACGGTCCGGATGGACCGATCAGATGTTATATTTGTTTGTGGAAGACGGGAGCGCCTAAGGGCGGCTCCCGTCTTTACGTTTCCGGTCCGTTCGGGCGGTCGAAGGAGAGAACATGAAGATTCTGGATTTCATTGCAGGCGATCTTAACGATTTCATCTGGGGCTGGTTCGGCATCGCGATCCTGCTCGGTACGGGTGTCCTGATGACGGTCCTTACGAAATTTTTCCAGATCACGCACTTCGGACACTGGATGAAGAGCACGATCGGGAGCATTTTTACTAAAAAGGTAACTTCTCATACCGATGAGAAAGGAACGATCTCGCAGTTCCAGGCGCTCTGTACGGCGCTTGCGGCAACGGTCGGCACAGGGAACATCGCAGGCGTTGCCGGCGCGATCGCGGTCGGCGGTCCGGGAGCAGTCTTCTGGATGTGGCTCTCCGCCTTCTTCGGCATGATGACCAACTATTCCGAAAACGTCCTCGGCATTTTCTACCGCCGCCGCGATGGGAACGGCGACTGGGCCGGCGGCGCCATGTACTATCTGGCTGACGGATTCGGAGCGAAGAAAGGCATGAAGACCGTCGGCCGGGTCCTTGCGGTCCTCTTTTCCTGCTTTGCGGTTCTCGCCTCCTTCGGCATCGGGAACCTCGCGCAGGCGAATACGATCGCCGGCAACATGCAGGCAGCCTTCAGCATCCCCCGGTGGGTGACCGGCGCGGTGCTCCTCATCCTTGCGGCGCTCGTCATCATCGGCGGCATCAAGCGCATCGCGAGCGTGACCGAAAAGCTCGTTCCCTTCATGTCCGTCATTTACATTCTCGGCTCGCTCGTCATCCTGTTCACGCATCTTGACCTCCTGGGACAGATCTTCGGCGCCATTTTCCGGTTCGCCTTCACGGCGCGTGCGGCAGCCGGCGGCGCCGTAGGCACGGCAATCAAGATGGGCTTCAAGCGCGGCATCTTCTCGAACGAAGCCGGCCTCGGTTCCTCCGTCATGGTCCACTCGGCGTCCAACGTGAAGGAACCCGTTCACCAGGGCCTCTGGGGCATCTTTGAAGTTTTCTTCGATACGATCGTCATCTGTACGATGACGGCGGTCGTGGTCCTGTCCTCCGGCGTGATCGATCTTGCGACCGGCAGCGTCGTCACGGCATTTGCGGACATGGACAAGAACACCCTCGTTGCTCAGGCTTTCACCAACAATTTCGGCGCCTTCGGCGGCATGTTCGTGGCCGTCGCCGTGCTGCTCTTTGCCTTCTCCACTATTCTCGGCTGGAGCCTCTACGGTACGCGCAGCTGGATCTACCTCTTCGGCGAGAAGACCGCCGTCGCCTACAAGGCCGTCTTCGTCGGCATCATCTTCGTTTCGAGCATCCTCACGAACGTCGACCTGCCCTGGAACATCTCCGACACCTTCAACGGCCTCATGATGGTGCCCAACCTGATCGGCGTGGTCGCCCTTTCGCCGCTCGTCGTGAAGATCACGAAGAACTACGCCGACCGTAAGTTCAGAAATAAGCAGGTGCAGCCGATGTATTCCGTCTTCCCCGACCTGCAGAAAGCCGCGGAAGAAGAGGAGAAAGCGTGAACGACAGCTGTCCGCTGCCGGAAGACATATTGTTTAATTACGGTAAAAATGCCGTACACTTTCGCCTTCTTCCCCTTGACACTCCCTGCCCGCGCGTGTATAATCTGTCCGTAATTGAATAGGAAAGGCAATGAAGGAGAGAGTACCCTTTCGCGGAAAGGCACAGAGAGCCGGGACT
Organism: uncultured Lachnospiraceae bacterium; assembly: GCA_902789555.1. Lineage (GTDB taxonomy): Bacteria > Bacillota > Clostridia > Lachnospirales > Lachnospiraceae > UBA6987. The sequence goes on along the minus strand of CADAOF010000005.1, from coordinate 87,674 downwards.
TAAGCTGAGAGACCGGTGCGAGTACGGACAGGGGAAAGTCACTCCGGAGCCGCCGACCGATGACCCGCGCCGCGGGAAGGTAGGCTCGGACGGATTCCTTCCGTTACAGGGGAGCGCATATCAGAGGTATGTGACAAATGGGTGGTACAGCGAGATGACCTCGTCCTGTTTGGATGAGGTCATCTTTTTTTGAAAAATCACACCGCAGGAGGTTTTTATGTATCAAAAGGTTTCGACCGACATGAACTTCGTCGAACGCGAGCATGTGATCGAGAAGTTCTGGAAGGACAATCGCATCTTCGAGAAGTCGGAGCGGGAGCGCCAGGGGCGTCCCTGCTACACCTTCTATGACGGGCCGCCCACGGCCAACGGCAAGCCCCACATCGGTCACGTGGAGACCCGCGCCATCAAGGACCTGATCCCGCGCTACCGTACCATGAAGGGCTACTATGTGCCGCGCAAGGCCGGCTGGGACACTCACGGCCTGCCCGTGGAGCTGGAGGTCGAGAAGGCACTCGGCTTAAACGGTAAGGACCAGATCGAAGAATACGGCGTGGAGCCCTTCATCAAAAAGTGCAAGGAATCGGTCTGGAAATATGAAAAGATGTGGGAGGATTTCTCCGGCAGCGTCGGCTTCTGGGCAGACATGGAGAACCCCTACGTGACCTACCATGACGACTATATCGAGTCAGAATGGTGGGCGCTTTCCGAACTCTGGAAGAAGGGACTGCTGTACAAGGGCTTCAAGATCGTGCCCTACTGCCCGCGTTGCGGGACGCCGCTTTCCTCCGCCGAGGTCTCTCAGGGCTACAAGACCGTCAAGGAACGCTCCGCCATCGCCCGCTTCAGGGTGAAGGGGGAGGAGAATACCTACTTCCTGGTCTGGACCACGACCCCCTGGACCCTGCCTTCGAACGTGGCGCTCTGCGTGAATCCCGAGGAAACCTATGTGAAGGTCCGCGTGGAGGCAGATGACTGCGATTATATCCTGGCGGAGGCTCTGGTGGGAAGCGTGATCAAAACCGAAGGTGAAAATGCCGCCCCGGTGGTGCTTGAACGCTTTGCCGGCAGAGATCTGGAATACAGGGAGTACGAGCCGTTATTCGGCTTTACCGGTGAATTCGTGGCGAAGAACCGCAGCGAAAAGGCCTTTTACGTGACCTGCGATACTTACGTCACCATGACCGACGGTACCGGCATCGTCCATATCGCCCCGGCCTTCGGTGAAGACGACGCGAACGTGGGCCGGAAGTACGGCCTGCCCTTCGTGCAGTTCGTGAACGGCAAGGGTGAGATGACCGCCGAGACCGACTACGCCGGCCTCTTCGTGAAGAAGGCCGACCCGGTGATCCTGGATGACCTGAAGAAGGCCGGACTCCTCTACAGCGCGCCGAAGTTTGAGCATGAGTACCCTCACTGCTGGCGCTGCGACACCCCGCTTATCTACTACGCCCGCGACTCCTGGTACATCCGCGAGAGCAGCTACAAGGACGCCCTCGTTGCCAACAACAAGACCGTCAACTGGCTGCCGGAATCCATCGGCAGCGGCCGCTTCGGCAACTGGCTGGAGAACATCCAGGACTGGGCCATTTCGAGAAACCGCTACTGGGGCACGCCTCTCAACATCTGGGAATGCAGCTGCGGCCACCGCGAATGCATCGGCAGCCGGAAGGAACTGACGGAGCGCAGCGGCAATGAGAAGGCGCTCACGGTGGAACTGCACCGCCCGTACGTGGATGAGATCACCATGGTCTGCCCGGACTGCGGCGGCACCATGCACCGCGTTCCCGAGGTCATCGACTGCTGGTTCGACTCCGGCGCCATGCCGTTTGCGCAGCACCATTATCCCTTTGAGAACAAGGAACTCTTCGAGCAGCAGTTCCCGGCGGCCTTCATCTCCGAAGCCGTCGACCAGACAAGAGGCTGGTTCCACTCGCTGATGGCAGAGAGCACCCTGCTCTTTGACCGCTCCCCTTACGAGAACGTCATCGTGCTCGGCCTCGTGCAGGACAAGAACGGCCAGAAGATGAGTAAGTCCAAGGGCAACGCCGTGGATCCCTTCGAAGCCCTCGAAAAGTTCGGCGCCGACGCCATCCGCTGGTATTTCTACAACAGCTCCGCCCCGTGGCTGCCCAAGCGCTTCTACGAGGAAGCCGTGCTCGAGGGCCGCTCGAAGTTCATGAGCACCCTCTGGAACACTTACGCTTTCTACGTACTCTATGCGGAGATCGATCAGTTCGATCCGTCAAAATACATGAAGGACGGCAAATGGGAGCCGAAGGATCTGCCGGTCATGGACCGCTGGCTGCTTTCGAAACTGAACACCCTCATCAAGACGGTGGACGGCAGCCTCGATACCTACCACATCACCGAGGCATCCCGCGCGCTTGCCGCATTCGTGGAAGACATGTCCAACTGGTACGTGCGCCGCTGCCGCGACCGCTACTGGGGCGGCGGCATGGAACAGGACAAGATCAATGCCTACATGACGCTGTTCGAAGCCCTGTATACCGTGAGCCTCCTCGCGGCGCCGATGGTGCCCTTCATGACCGAGGCGATCTACCAGAACATCGTCCGCCGCGTGCTTCCGGGCGTTCCGGAAAGCATCCACCTGTGCGACTATCCCGTGGCTGACGAAAGCCTGATCGATCCCGCGCTGGAAGCGGACATGGATCATGCCGTGAAGCTCGTGGAGATGGGCCGCGCGGCCAGAAACGCCGCGGCGATCAAGAACCGCCAGCCGCTTTCCCGCATGCTGGTCAAGGCGCCTTTCACCCTCAGCGGATACTACGATGCGATCATTGCGGAAGAGCTGAACGTGAAGGAACTGGAGTTCACCGATGACGCTCGGGGATTCATTTCCTACAGCTTCAAGCCGCAGATGCGGACCCTCGGCCCGCGCTTCGGCAGGCAGCTGAATGAGATCCGCACCCTGCTGCAGAACATCGACGGAAGCGCCGCCATGAAACAGCTGAAGGAGACGGGCTTCCTGACCCTGACCCTTTCGACCGGAGAAGCACAGCTGTCTCCCGACGACCTCCTGATCGACACGGCGCAGAAGGAAGGCTTTGCAGCCGTTCAGGACGGCGAGATCACGGTCGTTCTGGATACGAAACTGACGCCCGAACTGATCGATGAAGGCTTTGTCCGCGAGATCGTGAGCAAGGTACAGACCATGCGCAAGGAAGCCGGTTTCGAAGTCATGGACCGCATCCTGCTTTTCCATGACGGAAATGCGAAGATCGAGGAGATCTTCGGAAAGTACGGCGCGGAGATCCGCCGCGAAGTGCTGGCGAACGAAGTCAGAAGCGGCCGCTCGGACGGCTATGAGAAAGAGTGGAACATCAACGGAGAGACCGTGACGCTCACCGTGAAGAAGGATAACGCGGAAGCCCGCGGGGAGGACTGATGGAAGGATATCACATTGACAAGGACAAACTGAAAAGCCGGATGACCGAGCTGATCAAGCTGGAGCTGATCCCGGACCTTAAGTCCGCAAACGAGGTCCAGATCTACAAGGCGCTTGCGACCGCGCTCAAGGAACAGTTCATCGACGCCTGGAACGGGACACGCGAAAAATGCCAGGAGCAGGATCTGAAGCGCGTCTATTACCTGTCCATGGAGTTTCTGATGGGCCGCGCCCTCGGCAACAACCTGATCAACCTCGGCGCCGTGAAGGAAGTCCGTGAGATTCTGGACGAGCTGGGCGTCGACCTCAACTGCATCGAGGATCAGGAACGCGACTGGGCGCTCGGCAACGGCGGCCTCGGCCGTCTTGCGGCGTGCTTCCTGGATTCGCTCGCGACCCTCGGCTACCCGGCCTACGGCTGCGGCATCCGCTATAAGTACGGCATGTTCCGCCAGGTCATCCAGGACGGCTACCAGAAGGAGGTCCCCGACAACTGGCTGAAGAACGGCAACCCCTTCGAGGTCCGCAAGGACAATTTCACGCAGGAGATCCATTTCGGCGGCTATACCCGCGGTGAATACGGCGACGACGGGCGCGTGCACTTCATCCATGAAGGCTACAGCTCGGTCCTGGCCGTCCCCTACGATACCCCGGTCATCGGCTATAAGAACGGCGTCATCAACACCCTGCGTCTGTGGAATGCCGAACCGGTGGAGCAGCTGGAAATGGCTTCCTTCGATGCCGGCGACTATGACCGCGCGGCGGAAGAGGAAAACCTCGCCGAGACCATCTGCAAGGTCCTCTATCCGAACGACAACCACATGCGCGGCAAGGAACTGCGCCTGAAGCAGCAGTACTTCTTCGTCTCCGCGACCATTCAGCGCGCCGTGCAGCATTTCATGGAACGCCATGACGACATCCACGGCCTGCCGGACAACGTCATCTTCCAGCTGAACGATACGCATCCGACGGTGGCCATCCCCGAACTGATGCGCATCCTGCTGGACGACTACAGGCTGGAGTGGGACGACGCCTGGAGCATCGTCAACCGCTGCTTTGCCTATACCAACCACACGATCATGGCGGAGGCTTCCGAACAGTGGCCGATCGAGCTGTTCTCGCGCCTGCTGCCGCGCGTCTACCAGATCATCGACGAGATCAACCGCCGCTTCGTGGCGGAGATCCGCCGCATCTACCCCGGCGACGAGGGCAAGATCCGCGCGATGGCGATCCTCTACGACGGACGCGTGCGCATGGCTCAGATGGCTATCGTTTCCAGCTTCTCGGTGAACGGCGTCGCTGCGCTGCATACGAAGATCCTGGAAGAACGTGAGTTCAAGGACTTCTTCCAGCTCTGGCCTGAAAAGTTCAGCAACAAGACGAACGGCATCACGCAGCGCCGTTTCCTGCTGCACGGCAATCCTGCCGAGGCAGCCTGGGTCACGGCCAGGATCGGCGACGGCTGGATCACGGATCTGCCGCAGCTGCGGAAGCTCCTGCCTTACGCGGACGACCCGGTCGCTCAGCAGGAGTTCCTGAGCCTTAAGCGCCGCAATAAACTCATTCTTGCCAGATACATTCAGGAACACAACCACGTCGAGGTCGACCCCGATTCGATATTCGACGTACAGGTCAAGCGCCTGCACGAATACAAGCGCCAGCTGATGAACATCCTGCACGTGATGTATCTGTACAACCAGCTGTCCGATTTCCCGGACCGTGACATGGTCCCGCGCACCTTCATCCTGGGTGCGAAAGCTTCCTCCGGCTACCGGATCGCGAAGCTGACCATCAAGCTCTGCAACGCCGTGGCCGACGTCATCAACAACGACCCGCGCACCAATAAGAAGCTGAAGATGGTCTTCATTGAGGACTACCGCGTCTCGAACGCCGAAATGATCTTCGCGGCCGCCGACCTTTCGGAACAGATCTCCACGGCCAGCAAGGAAGCCAGCGGCACCGGCAACATGAAGTTCATGCTGAACGGCGCGGTCACGATCGGCACCATGGACGGTGCGAACGTTGAGATCGTCGAGGAAGTCGGCGAAGACAACGCCTTCATCTTCGGCATGAGCGCACAGGAGGTCATCGACCGCGAACGTTACGGCGACTACGATCCGACCGAGATCTTCCGGAACGATCCGGACATCCGCCGCGTCCTGATGCAGCTCGTCAACGGCTTCTACAGCCCGGACGATCCGGACCTGTTCCGGCCGATCTACGATTCCCTGCTCACGAACCGCATCAGCGGCAAGGCCGACCCGTTCTTCACGCTGAAGGATTTCCGTTCCTACGCGCAGGCGCAGGAACGCGTCGACAGGGCATACCGCGACAGGAACGCCTGGGCTGCCATGGCGATCCGCAACATCGCCTGCTCGGGCAAGTTCTCGTCCGACCGCACCATCCAGGAATATGTCGATGACATCTGGCACCTGGAAAAGATCAGATAGGTGACGATATGATCGAAATGGAAAAAACATACGATCCGAAAGACATAGAGGAAAAACTCTACCGCCGCTGGGAGGAGAAGGGATACTTCCGCGCGGACGAAAACTCCGATAAGAAGCCCTATACCATCGTGATCCCCCCGCCCAACATCACGGGCCAGCTGCACATGGGACACGCGCTTGACAATACCCTGCAGGATATCCTGATCCGTTTCCGGCGGATGCAGGGCTACGAAGCCCTGTGGCTGCCCGGCACCGACCACGCCTCCATCGCGACCGAAGCGAAGGTCGTGGAAGCCATGCGTGCCGAAGGCCTGACGAAAGAGATGCTGGGCCGCGAAGGCTTTCTGGAACGTGCCTGGGCCTGGCGGGAGAAATACGGCAGCCGCATCGTGGAACAGCTGAAAAAACTTGGCTCTTCCTGCGACTGGTCGAGGATCCGCTTCACCCTGGACGAGGGCTGCTCGAATGCCGTGAAGGAGGTTTTCGTCAGACTTTATAATGAAGGCCTCATTTACCGCGGCAACCGCATGGTCAACTGGTGCCCGCACTGCAGGACGTCCATCTCGGATGCCGAGGTGGAATACGAGGAGCAGGATGGCCATTTTTGGCATCTGCTCTACCCGGTGAAGGAGACCGGCGAGATGCTGGAACTCGCGACGACCCGTCCCGAGACCATGCTGGGAGATACCGCCGTGGCCGTGAACCCGGAAGATCCGCGCTACATGCACCTTCACGGCTGCCACGTGATCCTGCCGCTTCTCGGCAAGGAGATCCCGATCGTCTGCGACGAACACGCGGACATGACCAAGGGGACCGGTGTGGTGAAGATCACGCCCGCCCACGACCCGAACGACTTTGAGGTCGGCGAACGCTGCGGTCTTCCGCGCGTGCGCGTCTTTACCTATGACGGGCACATGACCGGCGCGAAGGATGCGGCTGAAGCTGCCGCGGAAAAGGCTGCCGGCAAGGCTGCCCTCGGCGAACCCGAAGTGCTGGACTGCGGCAAGTATGCCGGCATGACGACCCTGGAGGCCCGGAAAGCGATCCTGGAGGACCTGGAAGCCGGCGGTTATCTGAAGTCCGTCGAGCCGCTGAAGCACGACGTCGGCACCTGCTACCGCTGCCACACGACCATCGAACCGATGGTCAGCAAGCAGTGGTTCGTGAAGATGCTTCCGCTTGCCGGCCCGGCCATCGAAGCCGTGGAAAACGGCACGATCAAATACGTACCCGAACGCTTCACGAAGATCTATCTGAACTGGATGAGGAATACCCGTGACTGGTGCATTTCCCGCCAGCTGTGGTGGGGCCACCGGATCCCGGCCTGGTACTGCGAAGACTGCGGAAAGACCGTGGTGGCAAAGGAAGCCCCCGAAAGATGCCCGCACTGCGGCGGCGCCCTCACACAGGATCCCGATACCCTTGATACCTGGTTCTCCAGCGCCCTCTGGCCGTTCAGCACCCTGGGCTGGCCGGAAAAGACGAAGGACCTGGAAAAGTTCTATCCCACGAATACCCTCGTGACGGGCTACGACATCATCGGCTTCTGGGTGAGCCGCATGATCTTCTCGGGCCTTGCCTATACGGGGAAAGCGCCGTTTGACACCGTGTTCATCCACGGCATCGTGCGTGACTCCGAAGGCCGGAAGATGAGCAAGTCTCTCGGCAACGGCATCGATCCGCTTGACGTCATCGACAAGTACGGCGCGGACGCCCTGCGCCTGATGCTGGTGACCGGCAACTCGCCGGGCAATGACATGCGTTTCTACTGGGAGCGCGTGGAAGCGTCCCGCAACTTCATCAACAAGGTTTGGAACGCCTCCCGCTTCATGATGATGAACATGGAAGGCGTGGACATCTCCGGCGTGACGGAAGAGAGCCTTGCACCCGAGGATAAGTGGATCCTCTCTCTCCTGAACCGCGTGGTGAAGGACGTGACCGACAACATGGACCGCTTCGAACTGGGCATCGCCATGCAGAAGGTCTACGATTTCATGTGGGAGCAGTTCTGCGACTGGTACATTGAAATGGTGAAGCCGCGCTTCTACCGGAGCGATGACACCGCCTCGAAGGCTGCTGCCGCGTGGACCCTGAAGACCGTTCTTTCCACCTCCCTTAAGCTCCTGCATCCGTTCATCCCCTTCGTGACGGAGGAGATCTACGGCTACCTGGAGACCGGTGAGGAAACGATCATGCGGAGCGCCTGGCCGCTGTACGATCCCGCCCGCGATTATCCTGAAGAAGAGCAGCGGATCGAATGGGCGAAGGATGTGGTGCGCGCAGTGCGCCTTGCCCGCGTGAACATGAATGTCCCTGCCGCCAGAAAGCCGCATATCTTCATCGTCTCCGACAGTGAGGCGGTGCGGAAGGCTCTCACGCTGAGCGCCCCCTTCATCACCGCGCTCGCCTCGGGCAGCGAAACGGCCGTGCAGGCGGACAAGAGCGGCATCGGCGAAGACGCCGTGTCTGCCGTGACTCCGGCCGGGACCGTCTATCTGCCTCTTGCGGAACTCGTGGACCTCGATAAGGAACGCGAGCGCCTGCAGAAGGAAGAAGAGCGGCTTCTCGGCGAGATCCGCCGCTCCGACGGCATGCTGAACAACGAACGCTTCATCTCCCGCGCGCCTGCCGCGAAAGTGGAGGAAGAAAAAGCAAAACGTGAAAAATACGCCCGCATGCTGGCTGAGGTCCGGGAGCATCTGTCCCGGCTGCAGCCGTAAGCGGAGCAAGAAGGAGGAACGGCAAATGACAGCGAAAAGGTCGCAGAAGATCGGCGTCCTGGATTCCGGTGTCGGCGGACTGACCGTGGTCCGCGCCATGCAGCAGCTGCTGCCCGGTGAAGATGTGATCTATTTCGGCGACAGCGCCAACGTGCCTTACGGCAACAAGGACAGAAGCGAGATCCTGGCTCTGATGAATAAGATCCTGGATTTCATGGAAGAGAACGAGGTCAAGGCGATCGCGGTCGCCTGCAACACGCTTTCGACGCTCTACGACGTGTATGCTCCCGCGCGGAAGACGAAGATCTTCAGCATCGTAGAGGCCGGCGCCGGCAGGGTCCTGGAGGATAAGCTCCCCGAGGTCGGGATCGTGGCGACGGATTTCACCATCAAGACCGGCTGGTACGCGAAACTCATCCACGAAAAGGATCCGTCGGTAAAGGTATACGGCGCGGGCAACCACATGCTGGCGACCATCCTGGACCACGGTCGCTTCGATGAGGTGCCGGAGAACCTGAAGCAGAACCTGGCCGACCTGTGGAAGCAGGGACGGCCGGACCACATCATCCTCGGCTGCACCCACTATCCGATCGTGAAGGACCAGTTTGAGGAACAGGCTCCGGGCGTGACCTTCATCGATCCCGCCTTCGAGATGGCAAAGAACATGAAGAAATGGCTGGAGGAGAACGATCTGCTGCGCAGGAAAAAGACCCACCATCTGGACATTTTCACGAGCGGCGATCCGGCGTATTACGGCGAACTGTGCAGGCGGCTGAAGATCCAGAAGCCCGACAGCCTGAGCCAGAAGAGTCTGTAATTTACGGCTGGCAGCCCCGCGCGGGCTGCAGGAAAGAAAAGGAGAAAAGCATGGAAAGAAAGAATGCCTGGCTGTCCTATGACGCCGCGCAGAAGGCGAAACTGACCGAACTGTGCGAGCGCTACAAGGAATTCATCACCCGCGGCAAGACCGAGAGGGAATGCGTTGACGAAGCGGTGAAACTGGCTGAAAAGGCCGGCTTCGTTTCCCTTGAAAAAGCCCGGAAGAAAGGCAAAAAGCTGAAGGCCGGCGACAGAGTCTACGACACCATCATGGGCAAAAGCATGATCCTCTTCACGGTCGGCAGCACGCCCATCGCGGAAGGCATGAACATCCTCGGCGCCCACATCGACAGCCCGAGACTTGACTTAAAGCAGAACCCGCTTTACGAAGATACGGATTTCGTGCTGCTTGACACCCATTACTACGGCGGCATCAAGAAATACCAGTGGGTCACCATTCCGTTGGCCATCCACGGCGTCGTCGCAAAGAAGGACGGGAGCGTCGTCAAGATCGTGATCGGTGAAGATCCCGCCGATCCGGTGCTGACCATCACCGACCTGCTCATTCATCTCTCTCAGAACCAGCTGCAGAAAAACGGCTCCACCGTGATCGAAGGCGAGGACCTGAATCTCCTCATCGGCAGCGAAGTCGTCGAGAAGAAGGACGAAGAGGAAAAGAAGCCGAAGAAGGGTGAAAAGAAGGAACTGAAGGGGAACGTCAAGGACAACATCCTGAAGATCCTGAAGGATAAATACGGGATCGAAGAAGAGGATTTCCTCTCCGCCGAGCTGGAAGTCGTTCCGGCGGGACCGGCCAGAGACCTCGGCCTTGACCGCAGCATGATCCTCGGCTACGGCCACGACGACCGCATCTGCGCCTTCACCTCCCTGGAAGCCATGCTGAACGTGAAGAAGCCGGAAAAGACCGCCGTCTGCCTGCTGGTGGATAAGGAAGAGATCGGCTCCGTGGGCGCGACCGGCATGCATTCCCGCTTCTTTGAGAACGCGGTGGCGGAGGTCATGGACCTCGCCGGCCAGTACAGCGAGCTGGAACTGCGCCGGGCACTCCGCAACGCGAAGATGCTTTCCTCCGACGTCAGCGCGGGCTTTGACCCGAACTATCCTTCCGTGAATGAGAAGAAGAATACGGCCTTCTGCGGCCGCGGTCTGGTGTTCAACAAATATACGGGTTCGCGCGGGAAGAGCGGCTCCAACGACTGCTCCGCCGAATACTTCGCCGAGGTGCGCCGCATCATGGACGAGGCCGGTGTGTACTGGCAGACGGCCGAGCTCGGCAAGGTCGATCAGGGCGGCGGCGGCACCATCGCCTACATTGCCGGCAACTACGGCATGAACGTGGTGGACGCCGGCATCGCGGTCCTGTGCATGCATTCGCCCTGCGAAGTTGCCAGCAAGGTGGACATCGGCGAAGCTGTCAAGGGCTACGAAGCCTTCCTGAAGGCGTAAAAAGTAACAATAACAGACCGCCCTCCCGGTGCCTGAAGCCGGAAGGGCGGTTTTGTTATGAAAGAGCGGAAGATTCGGTTGTCAGGTCAGTCGCAGCCGCAGCCGGGGGCGAAGAGAGGATAGCTGTAGCCGTTTTCGAGGTATTCCTCTGCGGCGGCGATGATCGCTTCGGAATCCGCGGTCGCAAGGGAAACGTTCTGTTTTTTATTGTTTTTTTCAGTGCTCTGAGGGGTGCTGTTCTTTTTCATGGTCTTCTCCTTTCCCGTTTCGGACGGCATCGCGCGCATGGCGCGGTGCTTTCTTTTCGTCTTAAGCATAGATAATAAAAATATCGTTGTCCAACTGTTTAAAATTGTATATAATACAAATGAATCACTGTATAATGGCGTGACGCAGAGGATCAATGAGATGAGATTGCCGCGCCTGCTCCGCAGGCTCGCAATGACAGCGCTGAACCTGACAGTGGCAGGAGGGAATCATGAACTTTCAGAGCATGCATTATTTTCTTCAGGTTGCGGAAAAACGCAGCTTTTCTCAGGCGGCGGAAACGCTTTACATTACGCAGCAGAGCCTGAGCGCGAGCATTGCCGCCCTGGAAAAGGAACTGGGCTGTCCGCTCTTCGTGCGGCACGTGCCCCTCGAACTGACATACGGCGGGGAAGTGTTCCTGCAGTACGCGCAGGATATTACCAGACTTCGGGACCGCCTGCTCCGGGACTTTGACGAGATCAGAGCGGAGGAACGCGGACGCCTGCGGATCGGGGTCACCATCAACCGCGGCAGGCTCCTCATGCCGTCGGTGGTCCATGCCTTTCACCGGGATCATCCGAAGGTTGAAACGGAGATCGTCGAGGAGAGCAACGACAGGCTGCTGACTGCTCTGGAGGAAGGCCGCATCGATCTTGCCGTCGCCAATTTCCCGGAGAAGACGCGGGGGATCCGTACGGAATTCTTTTTCAGGGAAGAACTCGTCCTGGCGGTGTCAGAAGCGCTGCTGCCGGCATCTTTGCGGGCCCGGAAGGAAAACGGTACGGTGACGCTTCGGGGGGAAGAGGAGCTTCTCTTGCTTTCGGATGTCCCTCTTCTCTTGAGCGGCGCCGGCACTGCGTCCGGCCGCATCACGCGGGAACTGATCCGGAAGAGCGGCATCCGCCCGTCTGTCAGGGCATCCTCCGGAAACATGGAAGCCCTGATCCGGATGTGCGTTCTGGGAGAGGGAGCGCTGTTCTGCCCGCGGAGCCTTCTGGAGGATCCGCAGGAGATGGGAACGGTCGTATTCCGGGTTCCGGGCGAGGAAATGCGCTACGACGTCAGCTTCGGCTGGCTGAAGGAGGAAAAGGAATGGAGCATCCGGCGCGCGTTCATGGAAACGGCAAAACAGGTCTTTCCGAAGAGGCGCTATCCGGAGCATGCGGAAGAAACTTCCGGGACTTAAGAAAAGAAGGAATTTCGTAAACGTTTACGATTTTTCGGAAAATGAGTGCTTTTTCTGAGAAAAACGGGTTTACTTCTTTTGCAAAAACAATTATAATCACTCATTATGAAAAGGAAAATTAAAATCATCATATATGTCATAAGGAGGCGCTTATGGGAGATTTCATGAACTGGCTGCCCGCAGTACTCGGCGTTCTTGCCCTGCTGTTTGCAGCATACCTGATCCGTAAAGTAGGCAAAGCGGATCCCGGCACGGAAAGAATGCAGGAAATTGCCGGGCACATCCACCAGGGAGCCAAAGCTTTCCTGATGGCGGAATACCGGATCCTGGTCATTTTCGTCGTGATCCTGTTCGTCGCGATCGGCTTCGGGATCAGCTGGATGACCGCTGTCTGCTTCCTGGCCGGCGCGCTGTTTTCCACCGCGGCCGGATACATCGGCATGAACGTGGCCACGAAGGCCAACGTGAGGACCGCTGCCGCGGCCAAGGCCAAGGGCCAGAATGCCGCGCTGTCGGTGGCGTTCTCCGGCGGCGCCGTCATGGGCATGTGCGTGGTCGGCTTCGGCCTGTTCGGCGCCTGCATCATCTACATGGTGACTGGAAACGTGGATGCGCTGTCCGGCTTCTCGCTGGGCGCTTCCTCCATCGCGCTGTTTGCCCGTGTGGGCGGCGGCATTTATACCAAGGCTGCTGACGTCGGCGCCGACCTGGTCGGCAAGGTCGAAGCCGGTATCCCCGAAGATGACCCCAGAAACCCTGCGACGATCGCCGACAACGTGGGCGACAACGTGGGCGACGTGGCCGGCATGGGCGCCGACCTGTTCGAGTCCTACGTGGGCTCCCTTGTTTCCGCCGTCACGCTCGGCGTGATCGCCTATCAGGCGAAGGGCGCGGTCTTCCCGCTGCTCATTGCCGCGCTCGGCATCCTTTCCGGCATCATCGGCTGCTTCTTCGTGAAGGGCGATGAGAAGTCCAACCCGCACAAGGCCCTGAAGATGGGCAGCTACGTGGCTTCCGCCCTGGTGGTCGTCGGCACAGTTGCCCTGAGCTATGTGTTCTTTGATTCCTTTAAGGCAGCGATCGCCATCATCTGCGGCCTGGTGGTCGGCCTGATCATCGGCACCGTCACCGAGATCTATACTTCCTCCGATTACCGCTTCGTGAAGAAGATCGCGCAGCAGTCCGAGACCGGCCCGGCGACGACCGTCATTTCCGGTATCGCGGTAGGCATGCAGTCGACGGCCGTTCCGATCCTTCTGATCGCGGTCGGCATCATTGCCGCTTACATGGCTTTCGGCCTGTACGGCATCGCGCTTGCAGCCGTGGGCATGCTGTCCACGACCGGCATCACCGTTGCGGTTGACGCTTACGGCCCGATCGCCGACAACGCCGGCGGCATTGCGGAGATGTCCCATCTGCCGAAGGACGTCCGCAAGATCACGGACAGACTGGACGCCGTGGGCAACACCACCGCTGCCATGGGCAAAGGCTTCGCTATCGGCTCCGCTGCCCTGACCGCTCTGGCCCTGTTCGTTTCCTATGCACAGGCCGTCGGCCTCTTTGAAGCGGGCATCGACCTTCTGGATTATAAGGTCATCGTGGGCCTGTTCATCGGCGGCATGCTGCCGTTCCTGTTCTCCTCCATGACAATGGATTCCGTCTCCAAGGCGGCTTACAAGATGATCGAGGAAGTCCGTCACCAGTTCCGTACCATCCCGGGCATCCTGGAAGGCACCGGCAAACCGGACTACAAGCGCTGCGTCGCCATTTCCACGCAGGCAGCCCTGAAAGAAATGCTGATCCCCGGCATCATGGCGGTCGTTTCTCCGCTGATCGTCGGCTTCCTGCTCGGCCCGACCGCTCTCGGCGGCATGCTGGCCGGCGCGCTTGTGACCGGCGTTCTGCTTGCCATCTTCATGTCCAACTCGGGCGGCGCCTGGGACAATGCGAAGAAGTACATTGAAGAAGGCAACCACGGCGGCAAGGGCTCCGAAGCCCACCATGCCGCGGTCGTCGGAGACACCGTAGGCGACCCGTTCAAGGATACCTCGGGCCCGTCCATCAACATCCTGATCAAACTGATGACGGTGGTCTCGCTCGTGTTCGCGGCGCTCATCAAGGCGGTCGGCGGACTGCTGTAAGGAGGAAGACATGTTTAATTATCCTAAGGAATTCGATAAAATTGTTGAAAAGGCAATGGAACGCGGCCCGAAGAAAGCGGCCGTCGTGGGTTCCAACAGCGCGAACATCCTGAAGGGCGTTTTCGCCGCACAGGAAGCAGGTTTCGTAGAACCGATCCTCATCGGCAACTTCCGCAAGACCAAGGAAATGCTGGATGAGCTGGGGCTTGCGGACCGTCATTATGATTTCTATCCGACCGGCAACAACGCCAATCCGGTCCAGTACGCGATCGAGATGATCCAGGCCGGGGGCGCGGACGTCCTCGTCCGCGGCAATATCCAGACCCGCGACTTCCTGCTTCCGATCATGAACAAGTCCAATCACCTGATCAAGGAAGGCCGTCTGGTCACCCACATCAGCGTGATGAAATCCGATGAATATGACCGTCTGCTGGCTGTCTCGGACTGCACCCTGCTCGTGGAACCGTCCATCGAACAGCGCGAAGAAGTCATCCGCAACATGACCGAAGCGCTGAAGAATTTCGGGATCGCAAAGCCGAACATCGCGCTGCTGTCCCTGGTCGAGAAGCCCAGCTTCCACATGAAGGACACCGTGGAGGCTCAGACGATCGTGATGCATCATAACGAGGAACCGATTGCGGACTGCAACCTGTTCGGACCCATCACCTACGACCTGATCATCAGCAAGGAAGCTGCCGAACTGAAGCATTTCGAATGCGAATACAGCGGCAGGTTCGACGGCATCGTGGTGCCGAACCTGCTGGCCGGCAACCTGATCTGCAAGTTCTGGGATGCCCACCTGCACAGCTACGCCTGCGGCGTGCTGTCCGGGACCAAGATCCCGGTCGCGATCTCCGGCCGCAGCGAATCTCCGGCGCACGCTTTCCTGTCGCTCGCCGGTTCCATCGCGATGGCCGACTGAGGCCGTGCTCTGTGAAAATGCCGCCTTCGGGCGGCATTTTCCCGTAAAAGAAAGGAAATGCCATGAGCAGCAGGAATCGCTCTGACGATCAGATGAAATGTGTTTACATGGGACCGCCGATGCGGCGGAATCTGCTGGATTCCCTGAAAGAGCGCCTTGCCGGAAATAAGCCGAAAAAGTCTTATCCGGGAAGCTTTGCCGATGACAGGGATCCGGACGAACCGGAACTGGAAGAGGTCTACATGGGGCCTCCGCTGACGGAGGAACCGGAACCCGGGCCTGAGCCCGGGACATTGCCTGAGCCTGCGCCGGAGACGAAAGAACCTTTCGATCCCCGGGCCATGGAAGGCGTATACGCGGGCCCTGACATGCAGAACGTTCCGCCGATGGCACCCGTCTACGCCGGTCCGGAAATGATGAACGATCCGCAGTGGGATCCGCGGGTAAGGATCCCGGACGGACCGCGCATGGAAGCGCTCTACGCCGCCCCGAGACGGCCGCAGCCGAGCGAGATGATGATGGTCTATGCGGGACCGGATTATTTCGCAAACAAAAAGAATTCGCAGGCGCCGATGATGATGGTCTACGCGGGACCGCCGAACATGCCGACGATGGCGGAACAGATGGAAGCCGCGCGGAAGCAGGCGGAGAATCGTACGGAAGCCCCTGACTTCAGGAACGAAGAGCAGGATCCGGAGGATCTCGGCAAGCCGACCGTCTGTCCCGGCTGCGGGGCGTCCGTCCCGCAGAGCCGCTTCTGCAGCGAGTGCGGCGCGATGCTTCCGGGGACTCTCATGGTGAAATGCTCCTGCTGCGGCAGCATCGTCAGGAAGGGCAAATTCTGCATTGAGTGCGGCGCGTTCTTCCCGCAGGAAGAAAGCAGTCCGAAAGCATGAGATTCACCCTGAAAAAAGCGGTTTGGGAGATCACCCTGGCCTGCTGCTTTTCCTGCAGATACTGCGGCTCGAAGGGCGGCAAGGCGCGTGAGGGCGAACTTTCGACCGAAGAATGCTTAAGCGTCGCGGAGCAGCTCGCGGAACTTGGCTGCCGGAGGGTGTCCCTCATCGGCGGCGAAGTTTTCATGCGCCGCGACTGGAAAGTGATCGCCGGAAAAATGAATGAACTCGGCATCCGGGTAAATATCATTACAAACGGCTTCCTCTTTGCGGAAAAAGTAATCGCGGACCTTAAGGACGTGAACATCGAATCGGTCTCGGTCTCGCTGGACGGTCCGAAGGAGGTCCACGACCGCTACCGTCAGGAGGGAAGCTATGACCGCGCCGTCCGCGCGATAGAAGTTCTGCGGGAAGGCGGCATTCCCGTCAGCGTCATCAGCACGCTGAACGCCGAAAACGCCCCGCTGCTGCCGGAACTGTATGAAACGCTGAAGGACAGCGGCATCTTTGCCTGGCAGCTCCAGGCCTGTTCACCCATGGGGAATGCTGCGCTCTCGGGCATCGATTATGCCTTCGATCCGCGGGAGGTCATCCGCTTCGTTGCGGAAAATGCTCCGTCGGCGCCGTTTGCCCTCGGCATCGCGGACAACATCGGCTATTTCACGCCCGAGGAAGGCATGCTCCGCGGAAACCTGAGCGGCACGGCGGTCTACCGCGGCTGCAGCGCAGGCCTCGACGCCGTCGGCATCGACAGCGTAGGGAACGTGCGCGGCTGCGAATCGATGTACGACGAACGCTTCAACGAAGGGAACCTTCGCGAGAAGACTCTGCGGGAGATCTGGGAAGACCCGGATGCCTTCGCCTACAACCGGAAGTTCACGCCCGAACTTCTTACCGGCGCCTGTGCTTCGTGCGAAGCAGGCCCTTTCTGCGCCGGCGGCTGCCGCTCCTACAATTTCTTCGTTCACGGAAAACTGCACGAAGCCCCGCGCTGCGCCAGGAATATGTGACGCCTGCGCCTCTTTCCTCATATGTCTGTTCCGGTCCCCGGAGAAGCCGAACAAGGCTGTTCCGGGGAGTTATGGATTTATAAGGAGAAGATCCTTCGCTTCGCTCAGGATGACAAGGAGAAAGGGCTGAAAGCATTGGAATCCGGAATCTTGCCGCCGCGCAGGCCCGGCAGTGTCTTCAGGAGAATATCTGACCGGCCGGTAAGCGGCACATGCGGGAAAAGACGCCGGAGCCGGACGAAAACCGCGGTATCCCTGTCCGCGGTTTTCGCCGAGCGCGGAGTGAGAATGCATCAGGCATTCTTGCGACTCGCGAAGCTGCCGGAACGGAGGCGCCTTTCTGCCGCATTGCGTGCCGCTCCGGACGGCCTGGCTATTCGACGGAAGACACTGACGGGGCCGGGAGAAAGCATTTGAGTCGTCTGCGGACATATACTTGCAATCCGGTCAGATCTATGATAAAATCTTCATTTGTAATATCTTTTCGGCCGGAAAGGCCTGCATGTTAGGAGGTTTTGTCCGTAATGGACACAGACAGTATCCCCCGATCTATTCTCATCATCATCCTGCTGATCCTCGTCAGCGGCTTCTTTGCCGGCGCGGAAACGGCTTACGCGAACTGCAGCCGCATCCGTCTGAAGGCGTGGGCTGACGACGGAAAGAAAAGCGCATCCAGAGCACTCACCGTTTTGGATAAATTTGATAAGGCGATCATCACCCTTCTGATCGGCAATAACGTGGCACACGTCGTGGCCACTTCTTTGGCTACCGTTCTCTCGATCTATCTGGCCGTAAAGGCGTGGGGCGAGAAGAGCGGACAGGCCCTCGGCCCGGTCATCGCGACGGTGGTCCTGACCCTGCTCATCTTCATCTTCGGCGAAACGATACCCAAGAACATCGCAAAGGAGCGCTGCGACGACTGCGCCTGCGCCTTCTCCGGGATCCTGCGTCTTCTGATGATCCTTTTTACGCCGCTCGACATCGTTTTCATGGGGCTCGGCAAAGGGCTTAAAAAACTCTTCCATACCGAGGACGGCCCGGCCATCACCGAAGATGACCTGCAGACCATGATCGAGACCATCGAGGACGAGGGCGGCCTGGAAGCCGACGAGAGCGAACTCATCCAGTCGGCCGTGGAGTTCACCGACCGTACCGTGCTGGAGGTCCTGACACCGCGCGTCAGAATGGTCGGTCTTGACCTGGATGACGACGAAGAGACCATCATTCAGAAGATCATGGATGAAAAATATTCCCGCCTGCCGGTCTATGAGGGCGACCTCGACCACATCGTCGGGATCCTGAATACCAAAGTTTATCTGCAGAAGCGCATTGCGGACCGGGACACCCTTCCCGACATCCGGAAGATGATGGTTCCGCCGTTTACGATCGACGAACACATGGGTCTTTACGCCCTGGTCGACGAGATGCGGCGCCGCAAGATGCACATCGCCATCGTCAGGGACGCCTGGGGCGGCACGCTCGGCATGGTCACCCTGGAAGATCTGCTGGAAGAGCTGGTCGGCGAGATCTGGGATGAAGACGAAAAGAAGGAGGCGGCCAAGTCATGAACGTACCCATGCTGATCCTTCTGGTGGTCTTCCTGATCGCCCTATCCGCCTTTTTCTCCTCCACTGAGATCGCTTTTGCGCAGGCGAGCAAGCCGCGCATCAAATCCCTTGCGGAAGACGGCGATCAAAAAGCGGTGAAGGCGCAGTCGATCATCGACGACTACGTCCACGCCATCTCTACCATCCTGGTGGGCAACGACCTCGTGAACATCGCGGCGACTTCCGTCGTCACGCTGCTCTGCACCGGCTATTTCTTTAAGGATAACGCGAGCGCGGAACTGATCGCGAGCGGTATCGCGACGCTCCTGCTGCTGATCTTCGGCGAGATTTTCCCGAAGCTGCTGGCGGCGGACCATGCCAACTCGCTCACCCTTTCCGGCGCGGGGCTGCTCCGCTTCTTCATGAAGCTGTTTGGGCCCGTGGTCGCCGTCGTGAGCGGCTTCGTGAAATTCCTTTCCCCGCTCTGGACGCCGAAGGAAGAGATCCCGGACATGACGGACGAGGAACTCGAACTGGTCGTGGACAGCATTCAGGAAGAGGGCGTCATCAGCGAATCCGAGGGCGAACTGATCAAGTCGGCCATCGGCTTTTCCGACATCACCGCCCGCGACATCCTGATCCCGCGCGTCGACATGATCGCCTATGACATCGACGATCCGCTGGAGGACCTTCTGGCCGATCAGGACGCCATGAGCTGCTCGCGCATACCGGTCTACCGGGAAAGCATCGACCACATCATCGGGATCCTGCCGACCAAGCAGTTAATGAAGGCCGTCCTGACTTTCGATGAGCCGGTGGACGTCGCCGGCATGCTGGTCCCGCCGGTCTTCGTGCACATGACCAAGCCCGCGAAGGAGATCCTGGCCGATTTCCGGGAAAACCGCACCAACATGGCCGTGGTCCTCGATGAATACGGCGGCACCATGGGCATCCTCACGACCGAGGACATCCTGGAGGAGATCGTTGGCGAGATATACGACGAGACCGACGAAGTGGAGCAGGATTATAAAGAATTGAGCCAGGACACCTTCCTGGTGGAGGGAGACCTCAATATTGAAGACGCTTTTGAGTATATCGGGTATGAACCGAAAGATTTCGAAAGCGAGTATACGACGGTCAGCGGCTGGGTGACCGAGCAGCTGAACCGCTTCCCCGAAGCCGGTGACGAGTTCGATTTTGACGTCCTGCACGTGAAAGTCATGTCCGTGCAGGGACCCGTGGTCGAGCAGGTCGAGATCCATGTGGACCGGAAAGCTGAAGAGGAAGAATAAGGAAATTATCTTAAAAAAATAAAAAAAGATTTGCAAAAGTACAGTCTTTCGGTATAATGACGTCAGGAATAAACCGTCGGTGAAAAGGAGTACTGCCATGGGTTTACTGTCTCAATTATTTGGAAAGAAAACAGAATCGGCGATCAAGGATCTGCTGAACGATGCGGAGAAGAAGATCAGGGACGGCATCAAGGACGGCTTTAAGGAGGATTCTCCGAAGCCGGCTGCCGCAAAGCCTGCCGAGGCCTCAGCGCATGTCGCGGAGCCGGAACAGGAACGCTCCGACGCGCTGTGGGGCGAGATCATGCCGAAGGATGAGAACCAGTTCTCGTTCAACGGGACTTACAAGGAATACTTTGAAAAGATCTTCACGGAGGAATTCCCGGAATACAGCTTCCTGCTGGCTCATCCGAAGTATTATTCCTCTGACATCTACACCTTCTCACAGGGCGGAAGCAAAAAACTTGTTGTCGAACTGATGAAGAAGAGATGTGAAGCGCAGGCTCTGCGCCGCGAGACACTGCGGGAAGGCATCCCCTACCTTCGCTTCTATACGGACTGCAGTGAGATCGGCTGGTGGAATCCCCGCACCTACGTGATCGGAAAGATCCGTGAGGCCCTGAACCGCTGATCGGATGACCCGCAACCCCGGGGCTTCGGCCCTGTTCCATGCAGAAAGAGAATGCCCGGCGCCTGCGGCGGACCCGGCACGGCTTTTGATGAAGCTTCGCAGGCAGCTAAGCCGTGTACGGTCTGGTACACCCCGGAATCTTCCGGGCTTTAATGCTTTCTCTTTCTGCTTTTTTCGTACCCGAAAACCGCATGGGCGCCGGGACTCAGACCTGCGCGCGCGGAAAAGGAGGGGCGTCATGTCCCTTTTGGAAAAACTGTCCGATCCGGCTGTCTGGGAGGCTTTTTACGCCTACAGAACTTCGCTGGCCTGCCCGAAGGCGGATACGGAAGAACTGCGGAGATTCATAGCGGAACGAGCCTTTCTGCCCGTCACGGAACTGATCCGGACAGGAGGGCGTTTTCCGCTGCCGAGGCGCGCGGTCATCAGCAAGATGCATTCCCGGAAAAAACGCGTCGTTTATATCTATCCGCCGGCGGAAAATACGGTGATGAAGCTCCTGACCTGGCTGCTTCTCAGAAAATACGACGATCTCTTTACGGACGGGCTGTATTCCTTCCGCCCCGGCCGCTCGGCAAAGGACGCGATAAGGCGCCTGACCCGGATGAAGAACGCCGGTTCCGCCTGGGCGTATAAGGTCGATATCCACAACTATTTCAACTCTGTCCCGATCGGACAGTTCCTGCCGAAACTGGAAAATGTCCTTGCGGACGATCCCGAACTGTTCCGTTTCCTGCGGCGGCTTCTGGAGGAACCGGAGGTCCTGGAAAACGGACAGCCGGTCACGGACGAAAAAGGCATCATGGCCGGAACGCCCGTCGCCTCCTTCTACGCGAATCTTTATCTCAGGGAACTGGACGAAGCCTTCGCGCAGGACGGCATCCCCTATGCCCGCTACTCGGACGACATCATCGTCTTTGCGGACAGCCGGGAAGAAGTGCTGCGCCGCGCGGAGAGGATCCGGAACTTTCTTGCGGAGGCAGGCCTTACGGTCAATCCCGACAAGGAACAGCTTTTTGCCCCTGAAGAAGGCTGGAACTTTCTCGGCTTTTCCTACCGGGAGGGAACGGTCGACATCGCAGCGGTGACTGTCGCGAAACTGAAGGCCAAGATGCGCCGGAAGACGCGCGCCCTCGACCGCTGGCGCCGCCGGAACGGCCATGAGGGAGAGAAGGCGGCGAAGGCCTTCATCCGCATTTTCAGGAGCAAGCTGCTGGAAAATACGGGAGATAACGATCTCACCTGGAGCGCCTGGTTCTTTTCCGTCATCAATACGACGAAGAGCCTGGAAGCGATCGACGCCTATGCACTCGACTGCATCCGTTATCTCGTGACCGGAAAGCGCACGAAGGCCCGCTTCAATCTGCGCTATGAGACCATTAAGGAAATGGGCTGGCAGAACCTGGTCCATGCCTACTATGCCTACAGGGCGGAGGCCTTATCCGGCGGTACGGCCGGGAAGAAGGACGCTCCGGCTGATAAGGAAAAGGAGAACGGCCTGGACCGAGGCAGAGGTGCACGGAAACAAGATCCGTGTCGTTGACGCCGGAATCGCCCGCTTCCTGATGTGAAGCCCGGCGGAGGAAAAACCGATGAGGAAATATGCGGATCTTAAGGAACCTTTGCCGCGGGAAGACGGAGACCCGATCGTCAGGATCATGCTTTACGAGGCAGAAGAGGGAACGTATCTTTTTGAATATGATGCCGCGGATGCCCTGCAGTGCTGCGCCGATCTCCTGTATGCGTCGGCGGAGGAAGCGTGCGAAGAGTGGAACGCCCTGATTGATGAAAGCGGCTGGACGGAGATCGGTGACCCCCTGCCGGGCTGCCAGCACGACGCCTTCATCCCGCTGCGGGTGAAGCGCGGTGCGGACGGAAAACCGAAGTGGGGAGAGTATGAAACGCTTCGGGACGGTGAGTGGGTAAGATATGAAGCGTGAGCCCGCCGCAAAACGGAAGGGAAGGAAGGGGGAGCACCCTTCCTTCTTGCTTTTTACGTAAGCAGTTGTTATAATAATACAGATACTTACATTGGGAGAGAATGCCCGCATGATCAACTTTGATGAAGAACTCAAAAAGTTCAGTCCGAGCACCGAGGTCGAGCAGGCCGAGGACGTGATCCTGAAGCTGGACAAGATGAAGGACATGACGGATCTGATGCTGGAAATCATGAAGGACAAGGAGTCGTAGCATGAGCATGCTCTGCTATCAGTGCGGAAGCCAGCTCGGGGCAGGAAAATTCTGCCTGCGCTGCGGCGCCGACGTACAGCAGTACCGGAAGATCGTCCGCCTGGGGGGCCGCTATTACAATGAGGGGCTGTCCAAAGCGAAAGTGCGCGACCTGTCCGGGGCTGCAGAGGCACTGCAGAGGTGCCTCAGTATCGACAAACGGAACATTCCCGCCAGAAATCTGCTGGGGCTCGTGCTTTACGAGATGGGAGAGACGATCGATGCGCTTGCCGAATGGGTCGTCAGTACCAACTACCTGCCCCACGACAATCCGGCGGAGTCTTATGTTGCGTCTCTGCAGAAAAACCGCACCGAGCTCGATACCGCAAGTGCGGCTATCCATAAGTTCAACGTGGCGCTCGATCACGCGCGGGCCGGCAATACCGACCTTGCCATGATCCAGCTGCAGTGGGTGCTGGACAAGCATCCGAAGATGGTCAAGGCACATGAGCTGATGGCGCTCCTCCTGATCTGGGAGGGAGAGAACGGCAAGGCGAAGAAGGAACTTGACGCGGCGCTGAAGATCGACAGCGGGAGTCTTTTCTGCAGGCATCTCCGGCAGGAACTGGAAAGCGCGGCAAAGTCGGAAAGCAGCCGGAACAATGCGAGATCCGGTGCAGGCTTAAAGAGCATGACCGACGGTGCCCGCGAAGATGCGGAACGCGTGGGCAAAGCCCTGCAGGGCCGATCCGGAAAACTGCTGAAGTTCGTGCTCGGGATCTTCCTCCTGGTCTGTGCCGTATGGGGCATCCTGGTCCCCACCGTTTCCAGGAACCGGCAGGCAGCGGTCGACAGGGCCGTGGCGGTATATGCGGAGCAGATGGAATCGCTCCGGCTGCGGCTTGCGGCCAGTGAAGACCGGAACGAAGCCTATGAGATCCTGCTGCAGCTCAGCCAGCTTGACATTGAGGTGACTGAGGACCGGGAAAAAATCGAGGAACTGTTCGGACAGCTGAGCATCACGAGCGCCGATACGGATCTGTATAAAACACTTTACGACGCCTGGCGCCTGGCACTCATGCAGAGCAGCCTGAACGGGCCGGATGAGGGACCGTGAGCGGTCCGGAAGGAGAGGAAAAATGAAAGGAATCGTGCTTGCCGGCGGTGCTGGCACCCGGCTTTACCCTCTGACCATGGTGACCTCGAAGCAGCTGCTTCCGGTCTACGACAAACCGATGATCTACTACCCCCTGTCCACTCTAATGACAGCGGGGATCCGTGATATCCTGATCATCTCTACGCCTACAGACCTGCCGAACTTCGAACGGCTCCTGGGTGACGGCAGCGCCTTCGGCATCCGCCTCAGCTATAAGGTGCAGCCGAGTCCCGACGGCCTCGCGCAGGCCTTTCTGCTCGGCGAGGAGTTCATCGGCGATGACTGCTGTGCCATGGTCCTCGGGGACAACATCTTTTACGGCGGCGAGCTGCGGACGCGCCTTAAGGAAGCGAGAGCGGCTGCGGAAGCCGGCAAGGCGACCATCTTCGGCTACTACGTGAACGATCCGCAGCGTTTCGGCATCGTGGAATTCGATGAGAACGGCAAGGTCATTTCAGTCGAAGAAAAACCGAAGAACCCGAAGAGCAACTACTGCATCACCGGCCTGTACTTCTACGATAACCGCTGCGTGGAGATGGCAAAGCGCATCACGCCGAGCGCCCGCGGCGAGCTGGAGATCACTGACCTCAACCGCTTTTATCTCGAAGACGGCACGCTGAACGTGCAGCTGCTCGGCCGCGGCTATGCCTGGCTGGATACCGGGACTATGGATTCCCTCGTAGACGCCGCGGACTTCGTGAGGACCATCGAGGTCCGGCAGGGCGCACAGATCGCCGCCCTGGAGGAGATCGCCTACATGTACGGCTGGATCACGAAGGAGGATCTGCTCCGTTCGGCCGAACGCTACGGCAAATCCCCCTACGGCCAGCATCTGAAGCAGGTGGCCGACGGCAAGTTCCGTTACTGATACAAAACCAATTGCTAAGGAGAACGCCATGAATCTGCTTGTGACCGGCGGCGCCGGCTTTATCGGAAGCAACTTCATTTTCTACGAGAGAGAGCACCATCCCGAAGACCGCATCATATGCCTGGACGCGCTGACCTATGCCGGCAACCTGTCCACGCTCGCTTCCGTGCTGGATAAGCCCGGCTTCCGCTTCGTCAGGATGGACATCCGCGACCGCGAGGCCGTGTTCAGCCTCTTTGAGGAAGAAAAGTTCGACATCGTCATCAATTTCGCGGCGGAATCCCATGTGGACCGATCCATAGAGAACCCGGGCATCTTCCTGGAGACCAATATCCTCGGGACCGCGAACCTCATGGATGCCTGCCGGAAATACGGTGTCGGCCGCTTCCACCAGGTCTCGACCGACGAGGTCTACGGCGACCTGCCGCTTGACCGTCCGGATCTGTTCTTTACCGAGGAAACGCCCATCCATACGAGCTCTCCCTATTCGAGCTCCAAGGCTGCAGCGGACCTGTTGGCGCTTGCCTATTACCGGACCTTCGGCCTGCCGGTCTCCGTTTCCCGCTGCTCAAACAACTACGGCCCCTATCAGTTCCCTGAAAAGCTCATCCCGCTGATGATCGCGAACACTCTCGCGGACAAGCCGCTGCCGGTTTACGGCACCGGAGAAAACGTGCGCGACTGGCTTTACGTGGAAGACCACTGCAAGGCCATCGACCTGATCATGCGGAAAGGCCGCGTGGGCGAGGTCTACAACATCGGCGGCCACAATGAGATGGCCAACATCAATATCGTGAAGATCATTCTGAAGGAACTCGGAAAGCCCGAGAGCCTCATCACTTTCGTGACCGACCGCAAAGGCCACGACATGCGCTACGCGATCGATCCGTCCAAGATCCATGCGGAACTCGGCTGGCTGCCGGAGACCATGTTTGCCGACGGCATCAAAAAGACGATCCGCTGGTATCTTGACAATAAGGAATGGTGGCAGACCATCGTCAGCGGCGAGTATCAGCAGTACTACGAGAAAATGTACGGCAGCCGCTGAGCGGGAGGACAAGATGAAAGTTTTTGTTACCGGCGCCGCCGGCCAGCTCGGCCACGACGTCATGAATGAACTCCATAAGCGCGGATATGAAGGCATCGGTTCCGACCTTAAGCCGGAATATGCCGGCGTGCAGGACGGCTCGCCCGTGACGGGCATGCCCTATGTCGGGCTGGACATTACGGATGAAGAGGCAGTGCATCGCGTGATCCGCGAACTCGCGCCCGACGTGATCGTCCACTGCGCGGCCTGGACTGCCGTGGATGCCGCCGAGGACCCGGCCAATATCCCGAAAGTGCGCATGATCAACGCGACGGCGACGACTTTCATTGCCGAGGCAGCGAAAGAGGCCGGTGCAAAGATGATCTACCTCAGCACCGACTATGTGTTCAACGGACTGGGAACGAAGCCCTGGGATCCGGACTGTAAGGACTATGCACCGCTCAACGTCTACGGCCGCAGCAAACTGGCCGGCGAACTTGCAGTCAGCAGCACGCTGGAAAAATACTTCATCGTCCGCATCGCCTGGGTCTTCGGGAAGAGCGGCCAGAACTTCATCAAGACGATGCTGAAACTTTCGGAAACGCACGACACTCTGCGCGTGGTGAAGGATCAGGTCGGTACGCCGACCTATACCTACGACCTGGCGCGGCTGCTCGTGGACATGATGGAGACCGATAAGTACGGCTATTACCATGCGACGAACGAGGGCGGCTACATCTCCTGGTACGACTTTGCCTGCGAGATCTTCCGGCAGGCCGGAAAGAACGTCACCGTGATCCCGGTCACGACCGAGGAATACGGAAAGTCCGTGGCGGCAAGGCCCATGAACAGCCGCCTGGACCGCAGCAAGCTGAGACGGGAAGGCTTCGAGCCCCTGCCGGCCTGGCAGGACGCGCTCAGCCGCTATCTCAAAGAGATCGGAGAATAAGGAGCATCAGATAATGGGTCAGATCACGGTGATTCCCTGCGGCATCGAAGGTCTGCTGGAGATCCAGCCGACCGTACACCGCGACGCGCGGGGATACTTTATCGAAACCTACAATAAACGGGACATGGAGGAAGCCGGACTCTTCATGGAGTTCGTGCAGGACAACCAGAGCGCGTCGTCGAAGGGCGTGCTGCGCGGCCTGCACTATCAGAAACAGCATCCTCAGGGCAAGCTCGTACGCGTGATCAGCGGCGAAGTCTTTGACGTGGCCGTGGACCTTCGGGCGCAGAGCCCGACCTTCGGAAAGTGGCACGGCGTCATCCTTTCCGCGGAGAAGCAGAATCAGTTCTACGTGCCGGAGGGCTTTGCCCACGGTTTCCTGGTCCTGTCCGACCGGGCGGAGTTCTGCTATAAGGTGACGGATTTCTACCGGCCCGGCGATGAGGGCTCACTTGCCTTCAACGATCCGGACATCGCGGTAGAGTGGCCCGGACTTACCGGGGAATATCCCGGCTCGGCCGACCCGTCCGGTTACCGGCTGGAAGACGGTACGCCGCTCATCCTGTCGGCGAAGGATATCGCCGCGCCGCGCCTCGGGGAGGCCTTCCGCTTCTGACAGTCTTTGTTTTCGGAGGATGCGCATGAGAGAGAAAAGTATTCTCAAGCGATTTTCACATACACTGCTTCTGCTGGCCCACTTCGCCGCTTTTCTTGCGGCAGGAGTGCCGTTTTTCGTGATCATGGGACAGAAATACTGGCCTTTGCTGACCATATCCCGTACGCTGGCGGTCACGCTGCTCGGCTTCACGATGGCGTATATCTTCATGGGCCGGATCTACGGCGGCTTTGACATCGGCAAGCGCAAGAGCAAGCCCATCATCTATTCGCAGACCGCTGCGCTCCTGTTTACGGATGCCGTGGCGTACGTCTTCCTGTCGATCATGATGTCGAACGAGACAACGGAGAACCGCCTGCGCCTCGCGAACGTATGGCTGCTCCTTTTGGCTTACGCCGTGCAGATCCTGGTGCTGATCGGTCTCACCTATGCCTTCAACGGCCTGTATTTCCGCATCCACGATCCGCTGAACTGCCTTGTCGTGACCAGGCAGGACTCGGATTTTATGAGCTTCGTCAAGGAAATCCGCCACTTCCGCAAGCAGTTCCATCTGACGCAGGCCGTGGACTACCGCCATCCCGCGCTGGAGGAATACATCCGCGCGAATGATATCATCTTCTTCTACGGGCTCACGCCGGACGAGCGGGAAGAAGGCGAGCTTTATGCCTACCGCAAGAAGAAAGATATTTACTATTCCATGACGCTTTCCGACATCGTCGCGCTGCGCGGCACCCCGATCTATTTCTCCGACAAATCGATGCTTGCATCGCCCGAGCGCTACATGAGCTTTGAGCAGCGCTGCATCAAGCGCGGCGGCGACCTGCTGCTGGCGAGCATCGCCCTGGTCATTCTCAGCCCGGTCTTCCTGCTGACGGCCCTTGCCATCAAGCTGGAGGACGGCGGCCCCGTTTTTTACCGCCAGGAACGCGTGACCTTCGGCGGCCGGATCTTCCGGGTGATCAAGTTCCGCTCCATGCGGGCGGAGGACGGCGAAAAGCACGTGTCCGTATCGAAGGATGATGACCGCATTACAAAGGTGGGACGCTTCATCCGCAAGTACCGGATCGACGAGATCCCGCAGCTCATCAACATCATCCGCAGCGACATGAGCATCGTCGGGCCGCGTCCCGAGATGGTCGAGAACGTCGAGAAATATACCGCGGAATACCCCGAATTCGTTTACCGCGAGCGTGCGAAGGCCGGCCTTACCGGCATGGCACAGATCTACGGCAAATACAATACCAGCCCGAAGGACAAACTCATGCTGGACCTGTCCTACATCGAGCATTTCAGCATCTGGCTGGACCTGAAACTGATGTTCCGTACGGTGCTCGTGCTCTTTACGCCTGAGGAAAGCACCGAGGCTTTTGAAGAAGACCAGAGCGGCGCGGCTGAGACCGCCGCCGAAGCTTACCCGGACGAAGACACAGAAGAGAATGCGGCGGAGGAGGCGCGCGATGAGTGAGATGATCCCGGTATCCGGATGCATCGTCGCATACAATAACCGCGGCGAGATCCTCGAGTGCCTTTCGGCCCTGAAAGCGCAGACGAAAGGCGTCAGCCTCAGTCTTTTTGTCTCCGACAACGGTTCGGACGACGGCACCCCTGCCGCCGTGCGGGCCGCTTTTCCTGATGTCAGCGTGATCGAAAACGGCGCGAACCTGGGCTTCGGCGCAGGACACAACAAGGTGCTGCCGCTTCTTTCCTCCCGTTATCACGTGATGATCAACCCCGACATCACGCTGGAGGAAGATGCGATCACTGAGATGGTCAGGTACATGGAGGACCACCCGGAGGTCGGACTCATGATGCCGGATATCCGGAATCCTGACGGGACCAGGCAGATCCTGCCGAAGCACGATCCGACCTGGCGGTACATGATCGCGGGAAAGTTCCTGCCTGCCGTGCGGACGGCCTACTGCCGCGGGAACGAAGCGATGGAACTGCCCACGGAGATCGAATTCTGCTCCGGATGCTTCATGCTGATCCGCACCGAACTGTTTAAGAAACTCGGCGGCTTTGACGAGCGCTATTTCCTCTACATGGAGGATGCGGACTTAAGCCGGCGGGTCAGGCAGGAGGCAAAAGTGATCTTCTTCCCCGGCGCGAAGGTGACGCATGCCTGGCATCATGAAAGTGCGAAGAGCGGGAAGGCACTGAAACTTCACATTGAATCGGCAAGGAAATACTTTGCCAAATGGAGGAAGAGACCATGAGCAGGGTGACGATCCTTCTGGCGGCTTACAAGGGCAAGGAATACGTCGGTGCAATGATCGATTCGATCCTTGCGCAAGACTGTGATGAGTGGGAACTGGTGCTTTCCGACGACGGCGGCTTTACCGAAGATCTGCTTGCAGAATATGCCGAAAAATATCCGGACCGCATCATCCATCACCGCTCGGGGCTTCGCTTCGGAAGTGCCCAGAAGCATTTCCTGCATCTCATGAAGGAATTCCGGAATGCGGAATATCTGATGTTCTGCGACCAGGACGACGTCTGGCATCCGGACAAGGTGCGGAAGACCCTCGCGGCGATGCAGAAGGCGGAGCGCGATGCCCGCGCGGAGAGCCGTGAGGAGAATGCGCCGCCGGTGCTCGTGCATACGGACCTCCGCGTCGTGGACGGGGAGCTCCGGCCGATCGACGAAAGTTTCATGCATTATTCCCGGCTGGACGGAACGCGTCTCGCGCTGAACGAACTCCTGATCCAGAACGTGGTCACCGGCTGCACGCTGATGATCAACCGGCCGCTCACCGTGCTTGCGCTCGAGGGCGCGGACGAAGAGAAGATGCTGATGCACGACTGGTGGATCGCGCTCTGTGCGGCGGCTTTCGGAAAGGGTGTGTTCCTGCCGGAGGCGACTATCGACTACCGTCAGCACGGCGGCAATGTCGTCGGTGCGAAGAGTCCGCTGAACCCGGCGTACCTGAAGAGCCGGCTTGCCGGCGGTGCGATCAAAAAGTCACTGAATGACACTTCGGCGCAGGCGGAAGCCTTTCTCAGGGTCTACGGTGACCGGCTGAACGCGGCGCAGAAGGAAGCGGTCGGGGCTTATGCGAAACTGCCGGCCATGAAAAAACTTGCGCGTCTGCGCACCTACTCGCGATACGGTTTCTGGAAAAAGGATCCGGGCCGCCGCGCCGCGCAGATGATCTGGGGGTAGCACATGATCGTCGGGATCGGAACGGATATCTGCAGCATCGAACGCTTTGAAAACGAAGAAAAGCGGAACGCCCTCATGGCGCGCTTTTTTACGGAGGGAGAACGGACTTACGCAGAGAAGCGCGGCAAAGGCGCCGCAGCTTCGGCAGCAGCGATCTTTGCTGCAAAGGAAGCCTGCGCAAAAGCGCTCGGGACCGGTTTCCGCGGTTTCGGACCGCTGGAGATCGAGGTGCTCCATGACAAAAACGGAAAGCCCGGATACTGCCTGACCGGAGAAGCGAACATGCTTGCCCGCAGGAAAGGCGTCGACCGGATGCATCTGTCGATCTCCCATGACGGCGGGCTCGCGGTCGCTTTTGCCGTGCTGGAGGGAAGAGGAAGGTCCGGACATGATCTCTTATGGGAATGACCCGGACGGACGGCAGACGCTGCCGCAGGGCGCGCCTCGGAACGGGCGCCGCACGGTCTGGCTGGCGGGAAAGCCTTCGCGGACCGATGACGCGCTTTTCATCCTGGGGCTGACCCTCTTCGCAGCAGGGCTTGGCTTTATGCTTCTGCAGGCCTTGGCACCGGCGACGGCGGCAAAGCTCCATTGGCCTTTCCCCTGCCCCTTTGACAGCCTGCTGCACATCCCCTGCCTCGGCTGCGGGGCAACGAGAGCGCTTCGGGCACTCGCCGGCGGAAGACTGCGGGAATCGTTTCTCTGGCACCCGGCCGTGCCGTTTTTCGCGGTCCTCGCTGCCGCCTTCATGATCTCGCAGACCGCGGGACGCGTGAGCCGGGGGAAGATCCGCATGCTCACGTTTAACGACGTATATGTTTACGCCCTGCTGGCAGTCATCCTGCTGCAGTGGATCATCAAGATCCTCATCGGCTGGCGGCCGTGAGGGAAGAATAAAGGAACAGAAAGACGTATGGACATCATCAGAAAACTGGCCGAAGAGCTGGCCATCAAGGATTCTCAGGTCAAGGCGACGGTAGACCTCATCGACGAGGGCAATACCATCCCCTTTATTTCCCGCTACCGCAAAGAAGCGACCGGCGGCCTGACGGACGAAGTGCTGCGGACCCTGGATGAGCGCCTGACGTATCTCCGCGGGCTTGAGGAGCGCAAGGCGACCGTCATCAAGAGCATCGAAGAGCAGGGCAAGATGACGCCCGAACTCATGAAGCAGATAGGCGACGCGGCGACGCTCGTGGCTGTCGAGGACCTTTACCGTCCTTATAAGCCGAAGCGCAGGACGCGTGCGACCGTGGCGAAGGAAAAAGGCCTGGAGCCGCTGGCCCGGACCATCCTTGCGCAGGAGGTGAACGTCCCGCTCGAGCAGCTGGCTGCGGATTACGTGAGCGAGGAGAAGGGCGTCGCCACGGCGGCGGAAGCCCTCGCCGGCGCTTCCGATATCCTGGCTGAACAGGTGAGTGACGAGGCGGCTTACCGCTTCGCGATCCGCGATGCGACCGGCAAGTACGGCGTGCTCGTGTCCGAAGCGAAGGAAGAGGATCCGGACGGCACCTACGAGATGTACGTCGGCTATACGGAAAACATCGCCAAGGCCGCGGGGCACCGCATCCTTGCCCTGAACCGCGGTGAAGCGGAAAAGAAACTTTCGGTGAAGGTGGACATTTCTGCGGAAGCCATGGAGAATTTCCTCACGAAGCGCCTGGTCACGAAGAACAACCCTTACACGACGCCTTTCCTGCAGAACGTGGCGAAGGACGCCTACGAGCGCCTGATCCAGCCGTCCGTAGAGCGCGAAGTGCGCGCTGCTGCGACCGAACGCGCCGAGGACGGCGCCATCAAGGTCTTCGGCGAGAACCTGAAGCAGCTCTTGATGCAGCCGCCCATCGTCGGACAGGTGACTCTCGGCTGGGACCCCGGCTTCCGCACGGGCTGCAAGATCGCCGTAGTCGACCCGACCGGCAAGGTCCTGGATCATACCGTCGTCTTCCCGACCGAACCGATGAACCGTGTGGAGGAGACCAAGACCGTCATCAAGCGCCTGATCGCAAAGGATAAGGTCACGCTGATCGCCCTCGGCAACGGCACGGCCTCCCGCGAATCCGAACAGGTCATCGCCGAGATCCTGCACGAGATCCCGACGAAGGTCTCCTACGTGATCGTGAACGAAGCCGGCGCTTCGGTCTATTCTGCGAGCAAGCTGGCGACGGAAGAGTTCCCCGACCTGGACGTCGGCGGCCGCAGCGCCGCGTCGATGGCGCGCCGCCTGCAGGACCCGCTTGCGGAACTCGTGAAGATCGATCCGAAGAGCATCGGCGTGGGCCAGTATCAGCACGACATGGACCAGAAGAAGCTCGGCGACGCCTTAAGCGGCGTGGTCGAGGACGTGGTGAACAAGGTCGGCGTGGACCTGAATACCGCAAGCTTCTCGCTGCTCGAATACATTTCCGGCGTCAACAAGACGATCGCGAAGAACATCGTGGCCTACCGCGAAGAAAACGGCGCCTTCACCGACAGAAAGCAGCTCCTGAAGGTCCCGAAGCTGGGACCGAAAGCCTTCGAGCAGTGCGCGGGCTTCCTCAGAGTGCGCGGCGGAAAGAATCCGCTCGACGAGACTGCAGTGCATCCGGAAAGCTACGCGGCGGCATCCGAACTGATGAAGGAACTGGGCTATACCCCGGACGATATCCGCAAGGGCGGCCTTGCCGGCGTGAGCCGCAAGGTCACGGATAAGAAGGCCATGGCGGAAAAACTCGGCATCGGCGTACCGACGCTGACCGACATCCTGAACGAACTCGAAAAGCCCGGCCGCGACCCCCGCGAGGACATCCCGAAACCGGTGCTCCGGAGCGATGTTCTGGATATTAATGACCTGGTCCCCGGCATGATCCTGAAGGGAACTGTCCGCAATGCCGTCGACTTCGGCATCTTCGTGGACATCGGCGTTCATCAGGACGGCCTTGTGCACATCTCCCGCATCTGCGACCGCTACATCAAGCACCCGCTTGAAGCGGTGAAGGTGGGCGACGTCGTGGACGTGCAGGTCCTCGAAGTGGATCGGAAGAGAAACCGCATCGCGCTGACGATGAAGATCAAGAAGTAAGGAAAAACGGACATGACGGAGTTCAGGCATTTCATATCGCTCGGCAGTTTCTGCTCGGTCGCCCTCGACCTCGAGGCGCTGGGGCTCCGCGAGGCTTCCATGCCTTTCGACTGGAACATCGACCTGCGCTTCGAGGGCGTCATCGACTGCATCGAAAAGGGCTTTGCGCATTTTCTGGATGAGGAGGAACTCCGCCAGAGCGAGGAAGCGCCCGAGCATTACATGAACCGCTACGAGATCCAGTTCTTCCATGATTTCAACATGTGGGATCCGCTGCGTGAGCAGCTCCCGGCCGTGCAGGACAAGTACGAACGGCGCATCCGCCATTTTTATCAGATCACGGCGGAGCCGACGCTTTTCATCCGCTACATGGACGACCGCATCCTCGAGGAGGACGGAACGCCGCACGAGCTGCACTATGTTGAGGAAAATTACGGGCACGTCATGGATGTGCTGAAGGGACTTTGCCCGGAAAACGAACTGATCCTGATCGCGAACAGCGGGGTTAAGTCGGAAAAACTGAAGATCTATTCCGTGGAGAAGGATAAGGGCGATGTGGTCGCCCGTGTACCGAGGGAGAAAAATAAGGAACTCGGGGAACTGCTCGATTCCTTCTCCGTTCCGGATCAGGAGGCGAACCGCCTGCGTGGAGAAGCGGCAGCGCGGCGCCGGAAGAAGATCGAACTGAGGCACAAGGCGGAAAAAGCCGTGGCAAAGCTCGGTATCCGCAGGCCTTACCGGCACGGGAAGACCTACCGTTAGGAGGAAGAAGGCATGCTGCAGACGGAAAGACTGATCCTCCGCGACTGGGAAGACAGCGACGCGGAGAGCTGCTTCGCCTATGCGAAAGATCCGGACGTCGGACCGATCGCGGGCTGGCCGGCGCATAAGGATGCCGCGGAAAGCCTGGACGTGATCCGGAACGTGCTGCGCGTTCCGGAGACTTATGCGGTCTGCCTGAAAGAGGACGGGAAGGCCATCGGCGCCATTTCCCTGAAAATGAAAGGGCATACCGATTTCACGGAGAGGGACGACGAATGCGAACTCGGCTACTGGCTCGGCAAGCCGTTCTGGGGCCGGGGCATCATGCCGGAAGCCGGCCGGGAGATCCTGCGTCATGCCTTTGAGGACCTCGGGATGACAAAAGTCTGGTGCGCCTACTACGACGGCAACCTGAAGTCGAAGCGCGTGCAGGAAAAGCTCGGCTTTCGTTATCAGTGGACGAGCGAAGGCGTGGACGTCCCGCTGATGCATGAAACAAGGACCGGTCACGTGAACGCCATGACAAAAGAAGAGTGGCAGGCCGGCAATAAAGAACTGAAGAATACACGGAGTTAAGCCGCGGAGGAGACATGCAATATCGTACATTGGGAAAGACAGGACTGAAGGTCAGTGAGATCGGTTTCGGCGGGGAATGGCTGGAGCGCCACGACGAAGCGGAAGCCGTGGAACTGCTGCGCTATGCCGGGGAAAAGGGCGTCAACATCGTTGACTGCTGGATGCCGGACCCGAAATCCCGGGACATCATCGGGAAGGCCATGGAAGGAAAGCGCGAAAAATGGATCGTGCAGGGGCATATCGGCTCCACCTGGCAGAACGGCCAGTACGTCCGCACGCGGGACGTGAAGCAGGCGGAGGCCGCCTTTGAAGATATCCTGCGGCGCATGAAGACCGATTACATTGATCTTGGCATGATCCACTACGTGGATGAGCAGGCCGATTGGGACCGCTGCATGAATTCGGATTACATCGAATATGTCCGGAAGCTTCACGAAGAAGGGAAGATCCGCCACATCGGGATCTCCACGCACAACCCGCGGATCGCGAAACAGGCTGCCGAATCCGGCTTCATCGAAATGATCCTGTTCTCGATCAATCCCGCCTTTGACATGCGGCCGGCTACGGAAGATCTGGACAGCATGTTCGAAGGCTATGACAAGGCGGACTACAGCGGCATCGAC
Source organism: uncultured Lachnospiraceae bacterium (assembly GCA_902789555.1). Lineage (GTDB taxonomy): Bacteria > Bacillota > Clostridia > Lachnospirales > Lachnospiraceae > UBA6987. The sequence goes on along the minus strand of CADAOF010000005.1, from coordinate 51,965 downwards.
CCCGAGCGGGCAGCCCTGTATCAGCTCTGTGAAGAGAAAAACGTAGGCATCACCGTGATGAAGGGCTTCTTCGGCGGGCGCATGTTCGATGCGAAGACCTCGCCCTTCGGCGTCGCCTTCACACCGCTGCAGTGCATTCATTACGCGCTGACGAGACCGGGCGTTTCCTCGATCCTCTGCGGCTTTGACACGAAGGAGCAGGTGGACGCCGCCGTCGCCTACGAGACGGCTTCGGACGATGAGAAGGACTACGCGTCCGTGATCGCCTCCGCGCCGCTGCATGCATATACGGGGCAGTGCACCTACTGCGGACACTGCAGACCCTGCCCGATGAATATCGATATCGCCATGGTCAACAAGTTCTATGATCTGGCCGTGCAGCAGCCTAAAGTCCCCGAAAGCGTGAAGGCGCACTATGAGGCGTTGGGAACGACCGCCTCTGCCTGCATCGGATGCCGGGGGTGCGAAAGCCGCTGTCCCTTCGGCGTTAAGGTCGCGGACCGCATGGCAAGGACTGCGGAGCTCTTCGGCTGCTGACGCGGCGCAATACGCAAAAAGGCTTCCCTGCGGGGAAGCTTTTCGTTTATCATGAACAAAGCGGAAAAATTCTGCTCGCTTAGTAACCTGAGTACCCGGAATGCCGACTGTTTATGCAGAGGAGGCTTAGCCATGACGGATGAGAGAATGACCGAACTGTTTTGGGAACGGTCGGAAAGCGCGCTGGAGGAGGTGCAGAAGCACTACGCTCCGTCGCTTTATTCTCTTGCCATGCGTCTGCTGAACAGTCCCGAGGATGCGGAAGAGATCGTGAACGACACCCTGCTGGCTGCCTGGAACAGCATTCCACCGAACCGGCCGGAATCGCTGAAGGCTTATCTGTCTGCCGTTTGCAGGCGGCGAGCCATGGACCGCCTGGATCTGCTGCGGCGGGAGAAGAGAGGCGGCGGGGAGATTCCGCTGGCGCTTGAGGAACTGGAAGAGACGCTGCCGTCGGGAAGCGACGGACGGGACTGGGCCGGAGAGATCAGCCTGAGGGATTCGCTGGAACGCTTCGCTGACGGGCTGAAACCGCTGGAACAAAAGGTCTTTCTGCGCCGCTACTGGTACATGCTGAGCGTGGAAGAAACGGCAGCGTCCTGCGGGATCTCGCCCGGCTACGCCAAAGTCCTCCTCCACCGTTTACGGAAAAAACTGAAAGCACAGCTGGAAAAGGAGGAGCAGCATGGATAGCCGGGACATACTGAAGGAACTGGGAGAGATCCGCGGATCGCTGATCGACGATGCGGATCCGGAGAAGGAGACGGACTCTGCAGGCAGGCGCCGCAGCCGGTTTGGCCGCAAATGGATCGTCCGGGGGATCGGCGCGGCTGCCGCCGCGGCTCTGGTCATCCTGGCCGTGCGTTTTTCTGACGGAAAGCCGCCGGTGACGGATCCGGCAGGTGCGTCCGGATCAGAGACCCTGACGAATGAAGAAGCCAAACATTCGGTTCCGGACAGCAATATGCAGGGAGAAGTCAAACAGTCGGTTTCGAATGACGATCCGCCGGAAATAATCAAACAGCAGCTTCCGAAAGGCAATATGCATGGAGAAGCCGAACTTGCCTGGTTTTCTGAGCGTGAACTGCTGATGCGGGCTGACCTGATCGTCCGCGGAAAAGTAGAAGCAGCAGAAACGTATCAACAGCCGCTGAAGGGACCGATGGAAGGATATTTTCAAACGTTTGTGATCCTGACCATCTCGGTCCAGGATGTTCTTCGGGGCGACGGCGCGCAGCCCGGTGAAACGATCCGTCTTGCCGTCGACGATCTTACTGGTTATAATACGGCGCTGATGCAGGCGGCTCCCGGCGCGGAAGGGATCTTCCTCATGTATGAAACGGAGCCCTGGGCGGAGGCACTTAAGGAAAAAGCGGCATTCATTGCCGGGGACGGCGTCCGTTTTGCCGTGTGGCAGAAGAATGATTCGTTAGTCTATGAGCGGGAGGCATTTACCGGCTTGCAGACAGACTGGACGCTGGAGCAGGCAGCCGATTATTTCCGCGGCGTCATCGGGGATGAGGATCCGTCCATGCCGGAAGATTTTGCGGTATATTATGAGATCCGCAGCTTCGGGAAGAACGCAGACTATGATACCTGCCGGATCTATGACAGCGCGGAGGGAACCTGGCATCATGAGTTTTACCGTTTCGTTTCTCCGCAGGAGGTGGAGCGTGTCATTGAGGATCTCAGTTTTGAACCGCTGCCGGAAACGCTCCGGGATGTCTACCGCAGCTATTTAAAGCTGAAAGACCTGCCTGAAACGTTCGAAGATGCAGCCGAAGGCCGCGAACTAACGGAACTCGTGCTGCGGTTTACCGCAGACGGCAAGGTCCATGAATACCGTTACACAAGCCTGTATCTGCAGTATATGGGCTCGATGAGAGAGCCGCTTGCCACCATGAATGCGGTCCTGGTTGAGATCACGCAGCTGACGACGATGGACAGGGCATTCGCGCAGGCATTGGATGACAACAATATGAAACATTAGGATCTGGATGACAGCGGAGTCCGCTGTCATCCTTTGCTTTTGCGTCTTTTACAGATGGATCTGAGCCTTCGCCTCGCCGGCCTTTTCCTGCGAGGCGGTGACGGTGATGACGTCGCCGGGTTTCCCTTTGACGATCCAGTTCAGCGTCTTCTTCGCGGGCGCTGCGGCGCCGGTCGAAATATTGCCGTAATACCAGATCCCTGTGTTGGTCCGGCTGAAGCCGGAAAGCGAAGGGATCTCCTCCATTTCCTTTCCGGAGAGAAGAGAGAGGCCGGACTTCACTGCAGGGCTGCCGTCTGATGCCTCGACGCCTTTCGCTGCGCCTTCTTCGTCCGCGCCTTCGGCAGAAAGAGAGACCTTTACCGGCGCCGCCTTCTTCAGGGTGACCGCTTCATCGGTCAGGTTAGTCGGAAGATACCCGCGGTTCCCGACGGTGACGCTCAGTTTGTAAACACCCTCCGCCAGCTTTTCGGACGCAGCCTTTTCGATCACCAGCTTCGGACAGGCGAGCGCAAAGCGGATGTTGAAGCGGGTATCGTTCTCACATTCCTTCTGAAGGAATGCGGGCGGCGGATTCTGGTGCGTAAACTTGGTGCAGAAGCCGCCGATCTCCACCTGTCCGAAAACGGGATGTTCGAACGGCGTCCAGTCCAGCCAGTACTCCGGCGCATTTTCCTTCACCCACTTCACGCAGGCGGCAAAGCGTTCCAATTCTTTTTTCGGATCTTCTTCTTTCGTGTTCCAGTCGACCGGGACGCCGGCCGCCTTCGCAATGTCCCAGAACTCCACCGTGTAGGCGGGGATCCCCTGGGACTGATAGAACCAGTCGTCGAGCGCGCCGCTGTCATAATTCTCCTGGTCTGTCATGAAGGTATCGAAAATGTTCATGGGGAGGTAGCCGAGTTCCTGCCGGCCCATTTCCGCGATCGCCTTGAAGGCGGCGATATCGGCTTCCGGCGCACTTTTTGCGGAGCGCGTTCCCGGCGGATAGAGCAGGAGGCCGCCCGAAGTATGGCCGATGGCGGCGCCGCCGATATTCGGATGCGCCAGAACGAAATCGACTACGGCCTTCGTTTCTGGATTGCTGAGCGGGTACGGTCCCGCGCCGGGCTGTCTTGCGTCCGGGAACCAGCCGAGCGGGAAGTTCCGGTTGAAATCGAGGCCCCAGGCGCTCTTTTTCAGCTTAAGGTTCTCGCTTCCGTCATACGCCTCCAGAAGTCCCTCAGGGAAGATGTCATAAAAGCTGCCGTCCACCTCGTCCGGCGCGCGGAGGACCATCAGGCTTTCATCCGCGGGATCCTTCTTCCAGGCGCCGTAGGGCGTCGGGATCCGCATCATGCGGATGACGCTGTCGCCGTCCAGATCTTCGGGATAAAGCCCGCCGGGTTCCGGCTGATACTCGCGGTTCACGCTCCGGAGCGTAAGAGGCGTCGTCAGATAGGTCTCGGCACCGTCCGGGGAAACGCGCGGCAGCACGTACAGGCAGTATTCGTCGAGGAGTTTCGTCGCTGCCCTGTCGCTTCCGTAATTCGTCAGCAGCCAGTCAACGGTGTGCATCGCTGCCATGGAGGAGGTCACCTCGCCGGCGTGGATGTTGCCGTCCAGATACCAGCCGGGCTTGGACAGGGCAGGCCCGGTTTTCTGATTGGTCAGTGTGATCAGATACTGGTTCCGCCCTTCCGCCGTCACGCAGTTCACGTTCAGCTCGGCAAGCTCCGGATACTTTTCCGCAAAGTATTTCAGGCAGCTTTCCAGTTCCTTGTAAAGATAATAGTGGTCGTAGGCAAACGTCGTTTTCATGGACGGCTCCTTTCGGGGATCTACAGGACTTGCGCGAGGAATTCCTGCGTTCTGGGGTTTTTCGGGTGGTCGAAGATCTCTTCGGGCGTTCCGGATTCGGCGATCACGCCGCCGTCGATGAAGAGCACGCGGCCCGAGACCTTCCGGGCAAAGCCCATTTCATGTGTGACGATCACGCAGGTCATGCCGCTTTCGGCAAGCTTCTGGATGACCTCCAGCACGCCCTTCACCATCTCGGGGTCGAGGGCGGAGGTCGGCTCGTCGAAGAGCATCACGTCCGGCTGCATGGCCAGGGCGCGGACGATGGCGAGCCGCTGTTTCTGCCCGCCGGAGAGCTTGCGGGGGTATTCCTCCGCCTTGTCGCCGAGACCGACCTTCTCCAGCAGTTCGAGCGCCTGGGCGTTGGCTTCTTCCCTGCTCATCTTCCCGGTCAGCACCGGGGCGAGGGTGATGTTGTCGATCACCTTGAGATGCGGGAAGACGTTGAACTGCTGAAAGACCATCCCGATCTTCCGGCGGTACGCGTCGAGGTCGGTGGACTTTTCGGAAAGTTCCGCGCCTTCAAAAAGGACCTTGCCCGAGGTCGGTGTTTCCAGCAGGTTCAGGCAGCGCAGGAAGGTGGATTTTCCGCCGCCCGACGGGCCGATCACGGAGACCACTTCACCTTTGTAAATGCGTTCGCTGATGCCTTTCAGCACATCCAGCTCGCCGAACTTCTTGGTCAGGCCGACCGTTTCAATTAAGGGAATACCGATCTCAGTCACTGACGCTCAACCTCTTTTCCATTTTCTTGACTCCGGCGGAGAGCAGGAGCGTGACGGCCAGGTAGATGCCCGCGATGATGAGCTGCGGCTGCCAGACCAGATACTTATTGGCCAGGATGGTCCGGGTGTACATCAGTTCGTACAGCATGAAGGTGCCGGCAAGCGAGGTCTCCTTGATCATGGCGATGTATTCGTTGCCGAGCGCCGGCAGGATGTTCTTGACCGCCTGCGGCAGGATGATGCGGGTCATCGTCTGTCCGCCCGATAGCCCCAGCGAACGAGCAGCTTCCGCCTGGCCGCGGTCGACGGATCCGATGCCGCTGCGGATGATCTCCGCAACGTATGCACTCGAGTTTAAGGTCAGCGCCAGCATCACGTAGTAGATCTTGTCGATGCTGTTTAACGCCGGGATCGCCATGGGGATGAAGTAGTAGGAGATGTACATCTGCACGAGGAGCGGCGTTCCGCGGAGGACGTTCACGTAGACCGCGGCGAGAGACGATACCGCTTTTTTCTTTGACAGATGCACAATGGCAACGAGAGCGCCCAGAATGCTGCCGAGCGTCACGGCGATGAAGGCGTATTTCAGCGTGCCCCACAGGCCTTTCAGAAAGATCGGCCAGTATTCGAAAAGTACTTCAAAGAGTCCTTTGCCCATCGGAGGCCTCCTTCCGCGCCTTTACTCCAGGCCGGCCTGCTGCTTGGCCGTCTTATAGAATTCGCCGTAGTAGCCGTTTTCCTTCACGGCGGCGATGATGCTGTTGATGAGTTCGAGGAAAGCGGTCTCACCCTTCTTGATGGCCATGACCGTACCTTCGTAATCATCGTAGAGGGAAAGGTCGAAGTGTACGCCGGAAAGGGCGAACTTGCCTTCGGACTGCTTCACGTACTGTTCCGCCGTCGTGCCGTCCAGGGCCACGGCATCGCACTTGCCTGCGGAGAGGCCGAGGATGGCCTGATCCAGCGTGGATACGAATTCCAGCTCGGTCTTCTTGTCAGGATCGATGGCCAGGATCTGATCCTCCACGTACATCTGTTGGAGGGAACCGGCCTGCGCGAGGATGTGCTTCCCGACGAAATCGGCGCAGGAGTTGTAATTGCCTTCCTGTCCGGCCGGAACGATCAGGGTATGGTATTCGGCTTCGTCCGGGTCGCCGACGTAGCCGGTGGTGAGCTCGAAGCTCTCGGCGCGGTCGGCCTTCCAGCCGTAGCCGGAAACACCGAGGTCAACTTTCCCAGTCTGTACGGCGATCAGCGTCCCGTTAAAATCCATGGTCTCGATGGCGAGGTCGACGCCCAGACAGTCCGCGGCGTACTTGGCGAGCATCATTTCAGCGCCGTACACGGTCCCGTTCTCGGTGATGAATTCAGCCGGCGGGTAATCGGGAGAGGTGGCGATCCGGAGGACGCCCCGGTCGAGAACGTCTTTCAGCACGCCGCTCGGGTTTTTCAGATCGAGCTCCGGCTTCTTCAGAGAGGATGTATCCAGAAGATAGGCGTAGGTAGAGTCCTTTCCGGTCTTTCCGGAGGACGGTTTGCTGCCGCAGGCGCCGAGAAGAGCGGCGCAGAGGATGACGGTCAGGAGGATGGCGAGGGTCTTGCTTGTTTTTTTCATGATTTCTCCTTCTTTCCGTGCCGGGGGCTTTCGTTCTGTCAGGAAATCAAAAAGCCCGCCCCGACACTGTTTTTTACAATGTCGGGACAGGCTGTAATTCCTGCGGTACCACCCGGCTTCATGCGCCTTGCGCATGCCCTCTGCGCGTCTCTGACAAGACGCCGGTTTTCTTCTACAGAGAACCACTCTGTCTCCCCTACTTCGGCTGAAGCCGGTTCAGTTTGCCCTCGGGAGCGCGTTCATTCTTTCGCTGACGCCGCCTTTCACCGTCTGCGGCTCGCTGTGGTCAGGGGAGAGAGAATTACTATCCTCCGTCATCGGTTTATGCCCGGGATTTTACACATGTGTTTTTCGCTTGTCAAGCACTTTTTTGAAAAAATCGCAAAAAATTTCGGGAAACAGAACTTGGCCGGCCGAAAGTCTCGTGTGGAGAAAAACGTCAGGCCAGATCGATCCAGTAGCGCTGGAGATTCACCTGTCTGTCGGGCTCATAGGCCGTCGATTCGTAGACGCCGCCGTTCGCAAGGATGGTCCTGCGGCTCCCTTCGTTCGTGTCACGGCAGGTGATCATGACGCGGTCAAGGCCGAATGCCCGGCAGAGCGGAAGAGCAGCCTTCAGCATCTGCTCCGCGTAGCCTTTCCGGCGTTCGCTCGGTCTTACCGAATAGCCGATGTGTCCGGCAAACTGCCGGAGATAATCGTTCAGATAATGCCTGAACTGCAGCATGCCGACGACTTTGCCGTCCGATTCGCGGACGAAGACGAACTGGGTCGACGGTACCTTGCCTTCGGGGACAGCTGCCGGGTTGCGGAATATTTCGATCTCTTCAAACCACTGCGCGGCGTTTTCACAGCGCCTGAGGGAGCCGGTCCCGTCCATGGAGTCGCCGGAGTCGAGAAACTCCTGCCGGTAGGCGAGGATCTCTTTCTCCTGTTCCGGCGTCGGCTCGGTCAATGTCAGCTTTTCTTCCGGGGGCTCCGCAGGGCCATTTCCCCGCAGCAGATCCAGTCGCATGAGGACGGTCTCCTGGAAGGCGCCGCTCCGGAGGCGGAATCCCTTCGGATTCCGGCCGTATTCCTTAAATCCTTCGGTTTTGTAGAGCATGACCGCCCTGGCGTTTTCTGCGACGGCTTCCAGTTCCAGCTGCTCATAGCCTGCAGCCTTCGCGCATTCGGCCGAGGCGCGGGTGAGCGCCCTGCCGATGCCGAGTCCCCAGAATGCTTCGTCAAGGCTGATGCCGAAGCCCGCACGGTGCTTGACCTTCTCATAGGAACCGATGCCGTGGATGCCGGCAGTTCCGGCAATTTTGCCGCCCAGCTCCGCCAGCAATTCGATCTCCCTCGGCGCTTCCGCCCGCTTTGCGAGATAGTCCGCTTCCTGTTCGAGGGTGAAGCGGATCTCATCGGGATAGGACGTCAGAAACTCCGTCTGGGCGTGCGTCAGGATGAAATTGTCCAGCACCGCCTGTGCGTCAGCCGCCGTACCGCTTCTTAAGATGCATTCCCTGCCGTCCTTCAGGACGACGGTTTTTCTGTATTCCATCATTATCCTCCTTAAAACGGAAAAGGCATGGCCCGGAGACCATGCCTTTCCGTATGCGGGACGAAACTTACATCTCAGCCTTCTTCGCCAGTTCCTGTTCGACCATCTTGGTCAGGATCGGGATGATCTGGAAGAGGTCGCCCACGATGCCGTAGTCGGCCACGTCGAAGATGGGAGCGGTCTCATCCTTGTTGATGGCAATGATGAGATCGGATTCTTCCATGCCGGCCAGGTGCTGGATGGCGCCGGAAATGCCGCAGGCAATGTAAAGTTTCGGACGCACGGTCTTGCCGGTCTGGCCGACCTGCAGTTCCTTCGGGATGCCGAACTGGTCGACGCCCGCGCGGGAAGAGGAGACCTGTCCGCCGAGCAGGTTTGCCAGAGGACGAAGGTACTTCTCGTAGTTTTCCTTGTTCTGCATGCCGCGGCCGCCGGAAACGAGGATCTTGGCGTCCTGAATGTCCACGTAATCGGAGACTTTCTTGACGACGTCAAGGATCTCCACGTAGCGGTTGTTCTTCTCGAGATGCGCGTCGAAATCGATGATCTCGGCCTTTGCTTCCTTATTGCGCGGAAGCTTCTGCATGACGCCCGGACGGACCGTGGCCATCTGCGGACGGAAATCCGGAATGGCGATGGTGGCGATGGTATTGCCGCCGAAGGCGGGACGGGTCATGAGCAGCTGCTTATGCAGGGTCTCCTTGCCCGGGATAGGGGTCATGGGGAAGTCGCCGATGTCCAGCTTGGTACAGTCGGCGGTCAGGCCGGTGTGCACGGTGGCAGCGACGCAGGGAGCAAGGTCACGGCCGATGGCGGTCGCGCCGAAGAGCACGACGTCAGGCTTGAATTCGCGGATGATCGCGGAAATGGCCTGGGTGTACGGTTCGGTCATGTATTCCTTCAGGAACGGGTGATCCACTACGATGACTTTATCTGCGCCGTATTCGGCGAGGATCTGGGCCTGATCCTTGATGTCGGAGCCGAGGAGCATGGCAACCACTTCGCTGCCGAGGTCGTCGGCCAGCGCTTTGGCCTTGCCGAGCAGCTCGAGCGCGATATTGCTGACTTTATTGTCGACTTGCTGGGCGTATACATAGACGCCCTTATATTCTTCGCGATTCATGTTTCCGCCTCCTTAGATGATGAACTTTTCTTTCAGCTTGCCAACGATGTACTCAGCGGCATCGGTCGCATCCTCGGGGATGTACTGGGTGCCGGCGCCTTTGCGGACCTTGTCGGACGCCTTGGCGATCTGGGTCGGGGAACCGACCTTGCCGATGTTGGAATCCAGCGTGTCCACAAGGTCCTTGCGGCCCATTATGGTGACGGGTTTCTGGAACGCTTCGAAAATGCCGCCAGGAGTCATGTAGCGGGGTTCGTTGAGTTCGGAAAGAGCGGTCAGCAGGCAGGGCATCTTGACCTTCAGCACGTGATGACGGTCGTCGAACATGCGCTCGGCGATCACGTAGTCGCCTTCGATCTTAAGCTTCTGGGTATAGCTGACGATGGGCAGGCCGAGGTGCACGGACAGCTGCGGGCCGACCTGTGCGGTGTCGCCGTCGATGGCCTGACGGCCGGTGATGACGAGGTCGTAGTCCAGAGCGCGGAGCGCACCGGCAAGCGTCTGGGAGGTAGCCCAGGTATCGGCGCCGCCGAGAACTCTGTCGGTGACCAGAACGGCGTCGCCGGCGCCCATGGCCATGGCTTCGCGGAGGATCGCGTCGGCCTTCGGCAGACCCATGGTCACGACGGTGACCTTGGCGCCGTATTCATCCTTAAGACGAAGGGCGGCTTCCAGGCCGGCCTTGTCGTCGGGGTTCATGATGGCAAGCATGGCGGCGCGGTCAAGCGTGCCGTCCGGGTTGAATTTTACGCCGCCGGCAGTATCCGGGACCTGTTTGATGCAAACAACGATATTCACGGTTTATTCCCCCTTATCACTTCAGCAGATTCTTCGCGATGACCATGCGCTGCACTTCGGAAGTGCCTTCGTAGATCTCGGTGATCTTGGCGTCGCGCATCATGCGTTCCACGTCATAGTCGCGGATGTAGCCGTAGCCGCCGTGCAGCTGGACAGCCTTGGTGGTCACGTACATCGCGGTCTCCGCGGCATAAAGCTTGGCCATGGAGGAAGTCATGCCGTCGCTGGTCTTCTTCGGAATGTCATGGTCGATGGCTGCGCGGTAGACGAGCAGCTGGGCCGCGTCGCAGCGGGTCGCCATGTCGGCTAACTGGAACTGGGTGTTCTGGAACTGGCCCAGCGTCTTGCCGAACTGCTTGCGGGTCTTTACGTAATCGACAGTGACCTGGAGCGCGCCTTCCGCAAGGCCGAGGGCCTGTGCGGCAATGCCGATACGGCCGCCGTCCAGCGTATCCATGGCGATCTTGTAGCCTTCGCCGGGTTTGCCCAGGAGGTTCTCTTTCGGGATACGGCAGTCGGTAAAGACGAGTTCATAGGTCGCGCTGCCGCGGATACCCATTTTCTTTTCCTTCGTGCCGAAGGTGAAGCCGGGCGTGCCCTTTTCCACGATGAAGGCAGAGATGCCCTTGCGGCCGAGCGATTTGTCGGTCATGGCGAAGATGACATAGGTATCGGCGTAGTAGCCGTTGGTGATGAACATCTTGGTTCCGTTCAGGACCCATTCATCGCCGTCGAGCACGGCCTTGGTCTGCTGGCCTGCGGCGTCAGTGCCGGCACCGGGTTCGGTCAGGCCGAACGCGCCGAGCTTCTCACCCTTGGCAAGCGGGACGAGGTATTTCTGCTTCTGCTCCTCGGTACCGAAATGCAGGATGGGCATCTGGCACAGAGAGGTGTGAGCGGAGAGGACGACAGCGGTGGTACCGCACACCTTGGCGAGTTCTTCCACGCACATGGTGTAGGTCAGGTAATCACAGCCCTGTCCGCCGTACTGCTTCGGGACCGCGATCCCGAGGAAACCGAGCTTCGCCATCTTGGCGACGCTTTCCGACGGGAAACGTTCTTCTTCATCGATCTCCTGCGCAAGGGGCTTTACTTCGTTCTCGGCAAAGCTCTTGAACAGGTCGCGCGCCATGGCGTGTTCCTGGCTTAAGGCAAAATCCATTTTGCAACCTCCTGAGATATTGTTAAATAAATAACATACTGAAGAAAAGATAAAAAGCGCCTTGCGGCGTTTTTTCTTTGCTTTTATATCAATATACAATGTAGCGTATAAAATGCGGACTGTCAACGGGAAAAACGCGGTTTCTCTGTTTTTACATTAAAAAAGGCGGCCCGGAGGCCGCCCCTTTGTCATGTCTCAGGGACCCTGACCATTATTTGCGGTAGTCGTAGAAGCCCTGGCCGGAATGACGGGTAAGATGCCTTTGTTGAAGTGCAATACTTTATGTTAAGTTTCCATATCTGTCACAGGAAAGAGTAATAGAGAAGCTCTTAGTCTCTACCGTGATAAAAAGCAGTTTGCGTATTATGGTAACTTCAGCTATAGCAGAATAGCCAGAAGTGTATGCATTAACCGATTTGGTGCTCCAGGAATTGTTGTAAATCGTAACATCACAGGAGGCACCAGTGCAGCTTGAAGTGGTTCCGTTAAAGGTGAAACTGCCTGTCAAAGTTGCTGTGGCAATAGTACTTCCGCTTCCGTCGGTAGGGGAATAAGATTTATGACCCGTTACTGTGCTGCGGGTACGTTCTGACACTATAGCTGTTGTAAAGATCATGTCGTCAGTGGCAGCCCATGCCGAAAAACATGGCAGAACGATGAGCATAATAGAAAGATACAGAGCAAATACTTTTTTCATGGTTGGACCTCCTCGGTGGAAAGAATTAAACTTGGACTTGACTCGTCAATGTCAAGAGAATAGGAATCCACAACGGGACCTGAATAATAACCGCCAACAAATCTGTTATTATGATCCCATATGAATAATCCAAGACACACAACAATAAAAGCCAAACATATGGTGAGAACTATAATTGTATTCCTGCGCATTCTCCGATAAGCGTTGACTGATCTAAGTATGATTGTTCCCGCATCCAGGTTTTCAACCTGTGCAACCACCCATTCCTCAGGCGTTCCCAAACGGTGGACGATTTCCTCATAACACAACGATTGCGCATCTTCACCAAGGCTTTTTTCTATATGGTCCGCATAGTATTGACGTTCTGATTCAGTACAGTGCAGAAAGGAACTGATACTTCGGATATACCGATTAAAACCGCTCATTTTGTTATTCCTCCGGGCAACAGATTTTTCATGGCATCTTCCACTTGATAGTATTCATATAATAGTTGACTCAAATGGTCTTCCCCCTCGGGTTCAAGATGATAGTAGACACGAACCTGACGGGTATGAACCTTAACGGTTTGCTCGCTGATATATCCAGCTTTGCTTAGTGAATACAAAATAGGATATAAAGCTCCCTCCTGCGTAGTGATGACGCCGCCGCTTTGCTCTGCAATCTCCTTGACCAGTTGATATCCATACATGTCCTTTTCTTTCAAAAGGCTGAGGACAATAAGCGGAAGAAGACCTTTGCGGAAATAATTAGGTGTGTAGCTTCCCATAAATACTTCTCCTGATGTCTGTACTTAATTATAATACCACACATGCCCAAAAAAGAAAACACATAAAATATTTAAATAATTATTGACATATGAGCGGATGGAATTATAATGGCAATATAATATGGCCAAACAGTATCGGTGGTTTAAGTTGTAGGAGGTTGTGAAAATGAAAAAGCGGAATGTTCAGTTTTTAGTGTTGTTCCTTTTGTTGGCAGCCTTTCTTTGTCTTTTTTCAGGGAAAAGAATGAAGGCTGAAGACGGAATAAAAACGGAGAAAGACTATGAGAATCAAATGCAACTGCAACGATTTGCTGTAGCGGCGAGCGGCGTACTGACAGGCTCATTTGAGCAGGATGAAGTCGGAAACTACATTTACCCCGATACGTTATGCGGCATTTGGATTGAGGGTGCTAAACTGATTATTGCACTGACAGCTGACGATCAAAATACGATTGCGTATTATGACACAATACTAGGAGATTATAAACAGTATGTGGAATATGTTACCCGTACCTATTCCAAAAATCAATTATATGGACTTATTGATTATATTGCCGAGTCTATAGAACAACAATATAATGAACCCATTCAGTCTTACGAAGTTAAAGAAAAGGAAAATCGCATAGAAATAGGCGTTTCTGAAGCCTTATTGAATCGTATTAAAAATGATGGCTTAAAATTTGATGAGTATCCAGTGACTCTGGTCAAAGGCATCACGACTGAAACAGCAACGACCGCGTTGAAAGGCGGAATGGCTATTTCAAATGTAAATGCAGGATGTGCAATGACGTTAAGCGTGTGTGGGAAATACAACGGTGGCAGTGTACTTGTAACTTGCGGACATGGCGGACAGACAGTAGGAGATGTAATTAAATATTCAGGGGCGCAGATTGGTCAGACGACATATGTGCGCTATACAAATTACGGATACGGAGATTTTTCATTTGTTCCCATTATGTCCGGTAATTTTTCCGGGTCGAATCAGATTCTGTCGTATTATATTTCGGGTTGTCAAAGTCCCTCAGTGGGGACCACTGTAAAATTTTACGGGAAGACGACGGCAAGTGTTGGCTATGGAACAGTTGTTTCAACAGGGGTTCAAGTGTATGCTGATTCATCTGTGTATTTAAAAGGGATGACCAAAATTCATGTGTACAGTGGAAATATACAAAACGGAGACAGTGGTGGTCCATTTTTTTGTTTAAGTGGATCAACGGTAATATACTGCGGCGTTCTTCATGGTCGCAGAGTGACAGAAGAAAGTGAACTTATGGGTTATTTTACACCTTATCAATACCTGTCTACAGCTGGATTTTCCTTGAATTAACAAAAACGGAATCTGTTATGAACAAAACGAAACTCTACTGGTCGATAATGATTTTGCTTCTCGTTATTTCTGTCTCTACTGGTTGTACAAAGGGGAGCAATGCAGAAAACGAGGATACCGTCAAGGAGTATTCATTTCACTTTGACGGGGTAGAAGGTGACGTTACATTTCAGCTCAACTATGGCAGAGGAAGAATAGCATTTTTAAGCGTGAAAAACAATACGAAGTATGTATTGGTTTTGGGGGAACCGGTCCTTCTTTACCTTCGGTCAAATGGCGGAAAATGGCAAACACTTTATACATCTGCTGCGGGGACATTAACGGTGGCTGGCATTGAACGAACCATTGAGAGAGGTGCGGAACGAGATGTACCGATACTGCCAGATTATGAGCTTAAGGCGGGAACATATATGATTGATATTTCCGAAATGTTTTTAGAAATAATAGAGGCGGGGAAGGATTCATCCGTTGTCGGACCAACAGAGCGAAGTGGACAGCTTGTTTTTACGGTGCCGTAGGGAAATGGTAGAGATCCAGTGAGAAAGAAACAAGGGAAAACAAAGGAGGGAGCGGCCTTTTGCAGCCGCCCCTCCTTTGTCATTGCGCGGCCCGAAGGCCGCTCCGAAGGGGATCATCCCTTATTTGCGATAGTCGTAGAAGCCCTGGCCGGACTTGCGGCCAAGCTTGCCCGCGCGGACCATCTTCTTCAGCAGGAGAGCAGGGCGGTACTTGGGATCGCCGGTCTCGCTGTAAAGAACGTCCATGATGGCAAGGCAGACGTCCAGGCCGATGAAATCGCCGAGTTCCAGCGGGCCCATCGGGTGGTTGGCGCCGAGCTTCATGGCCTTGTCGATGTCTTCGACAGAGGCAACGCCGGTCTCGACGAGGCCGATCGCTTCATTGATCTCGGGAATCAGGACGCGGTTGACGACGAAGCCGGGAGCTTCCGCGACTTCGATCGGATCCTTTCCGATCTCTTTGCTCAGGTTGTAAATGAAATCGAAGGTCTCCTGGGTGGTGTTCGCGCCGCGGATGACTTCGATGAGCTTCATCGAAGGAACGGGGTTGAAGAAGTGCATGCCGATCACCGGGTGCTTCAGGCCGAGACCCATCTCAGTTACGGACAGAGAAGAGGTGTTGGTCGCGAAGATGGTGCTTTCCTTGCACATCGCATCGAGCTCGTTCAGCAGCTCACGCTTGGTGGCCATTTCTTCCTTGACGCATTCGATAACCAGATCGGCGTCGGCAGCAGCGGACTTTTCTTCCACGAGGACGTTGGCCAGCAGAGCATCAACGGCTTCCTGAGTCATTTTGCCCTTTTCGACGCGCTTCTGCAGCGACTTGGCCAGGTTGTCTTTGTGGCGCTGAGCGGATGCAACGCTGGAAGCGTACATCAGAGCGGTGTGTCCTTTAGCAGCGAAGACCTGAGCGATACCGCTGCCCATGGTGCCGGCGCCAAAAATTGCTACTTTCATGATAGGTTTCCTCCTAAAAATGATTTTTGTTTAAGATCCTTCGTCAGGCAGAGCCTTCCTCAGGATGACATTAACGGTGACGGGTGCCGCTGCGGGCGCGGCAGTCTTACTTGTTGACGAATCCTGCGGGTTTTCTCTTTTCAAGGAACGCGCCCATGCCTTCCTTCTGGTCGGCGGTGTCGAAGCAGGAGCCGAAGAGTTTTTCTTCAAGGGCGACGGCCTCTTCAATGGGAAGATCCAGGCCTTCGGTGATGGCCTTCTTGGAGGCGCGGACCGCGATGGGGGCGTTGCCGGCGATGCGGGCGGCCATCTTCTGGGCGGCTGCCATGAGTTCGTCGTGCGGATAGACGGCGTTCACGAGGCCGATGCGGTAGGCATCGTCCGCCTTGATGTTGCGGGCGGTCAGGATCATTTCCTTCGCGATGTTCGGACCGACGATGCGGGCAAGGCGCTGGGTGCCGCCGAAGCCGGGGGTGATGCCGAGGCCAACTTCGGGCTGGCCGAATACGGCGTTGTCGGCGCAGAGGCGGATGTCGCAGGCCATGGAAAGCTCGCAGCCGCCGCCGAGGGCGAATCCGTTTACCGCAGCGATCGTGGGGATCGGGAAGTGCTCAAGTTTCAGAAAAACGTCGTTGCCTTTTTTGCCGAAGGCTTCGCCCTGTTCCTTGGTCAGGGTGCTCATCTCGGCGATGTCGGCGCCGGCCACGAACGACTTCTCGCCGGAACCGGTAACGATCAGGCAGCGGACCGTCTCAAGATCGACGCTGTCAAGGATCTCATTCAGTTCGTCCAGCACCTGGCTGCACAGCGCGTTAAGCGCCTTCGGACGGTTGATCGTGATCGTGCCGATGCTGCCCGATACCTCATACAGAACCATCTCCATAACGGGGACTCCTTTCGTTTCACAGACGCCTTGCGGCGTATTTATACCTTTCGTTATTGTATGCTACCGGGGCGGCTTTCGTCAAGCAAAAAAACGGAAAAGTCCCGGCTCGGGAAGCCGTGATATACAAAAATAAATGACGCCGAAAACGTCTTTCAAAAAGACAAATTTCACGCTCTTTGGTTTGACAAAAGGGGGCTTCCTTGCTATTATAAAGTCGAATATATATGATAAGCCGAAAGGAGATATCATTTTATGAACAAAGTATGTAGCTTATCGGAAGCCGTTGAGAAGTACGTGCAAAACGGCGACACCATTTGCTTCGGCGGCTTCACCACCAACCGGAAGCCTTATGCTGCGGCGTATGAGATCCTGCGCCAGGGCAAGGGTGACTTTACCGTCTGGGCGGGTCCTGCCGGCGGCGACTGGGACATGCTGATCGGCGAAGGGCGCGTGAAAGTGTACATCAACTGCTACACTGCCAACTCCGGTTACACCAACGTTTCCCGTCGTTTCCGCGCGGCCATCGAGAAGGGCGAGATCATCTACGAAGATTACAGCCAGGACGTCCTGATGCTGCAGCTTCACGCCGCTTCCCTGGGCCTTCCTTTCCTTCCCGTCCGTCTGATGATGGGGTCCGGCCTGTGCGAATACTGGGGCATCAGCCCTGAGAAGCGCAAGGAACTGCCGAGTGTGGACGACCTGAAGCTTGCCTACGTCGACAACCCCTTCAACCCGGGCGAAAAGGTCGTCGCGGTCCCGGTCCCGAAGCTTGACTGCGCCATCATCCACGTGCAGCAGGCCTCTCCGGACGGCACCTGCGTCATCATGGGCGATGAATTCCATGATGTCGACATCGCGGTCGCTGCAAAGCGCACCATCGTGACCTGCGAGGAGATCGTCAGCGACGAGTACATCCGCCGCGATCCGAGCGCGACCAAGATTTTCGGCGAATGCGTCGATGCCGTCGTGCGCGCTCCTTTCGGCGCATGGCCCAGCCAGTGCTACGGCTACTATGACAATGATGACAAGGTCCTGAAGGAATACGACAAGGCTTCCAACTACGTGGATGCCGAAGACGCCGTGCAGAAGCTGGCGAAGGCTGCCGCGAAAGCCCGCAAGACCGCGGATGCGAAGCCCGGCGACGAGAAGGCCGAAGCGGCTGCCGTGAAGGCCGAACAGGCGGCAAAGGATGCTGCCGACGGTACGAAAGTCCCCGAGACCTTCAAGGATTATCTGGACAAGTACGTTTACGGCTGCAAGACTCACGAAGATCTGCTGAACGTGATCGGCGGCAAGCGCCTTACCGATCTGCGGATCGAACCGCATCTCGGCTATTCCACGAGACACTAAGGGCAGGAGGCAAGAGAACATGTTTGATTATAAGAAAGTCGGATATACGATGTCCGAAATGCAGGCTTATGCCATTGCAAAGAACATCAAGGAAAACCAGATCGTCATCGTCGGCACCGGTCTGCCGCTTATCGGCGCGTCGCTGGCGAAGGCCGTGATCTGCCCCAGCTGCCATCCCATCGTGGAGAGCGGCCTGATGGACTGCTCGCCCGTGGAAGTGCCGCGTTCCGTCGGCGACCTCCGCTTCATGGCGCACTGCGCCGTGCAGTGGCCGAACATCCGCTTCGTGGGCTTCGAAGCCAACGAGTGGCTGCATGACACCGACCGTCTGATCGCTTTCATCGGCGGCGCCCAGATCGACCCTTACGGCAACGTGAACTCCACCTGCATCTACGGCAAGGGCGACTACGTGAAACCGCAGGTCCGCTTCACCGGTTCCGGCGGCGCGAACGGCATCGCGGGCTTCTGCAACACGATCATCATGATCAAGCTCGACAAGACCAAATTCGTCAACAAGGTCGACTATATCACCAGCTGCGGCTGGATGGACGGCCCCGGCGGACGTGAAAAGGTCGGCCTGCCCGGCAACCGCGGCCCGCAGATGGTCGTTACCGACATGGGCATCATGAAGTTCGACGAAGAGACCAAGAGAATGTATCTGGCCTACTACTATCCTTACACCACGCCCGAAGAGATCAAGGCGGCCATTCCGGACTTCCCGCTGATCGTTGACGAGAGAGCCCAGCTGATGGAAGGCCCGACCCCCGAGATTATCCGCACCATCCGCGAAGACATCGACCCCGGCCAGGCGTTCATCAAGGTGCCGAAGGCCTGATTCTAATTAGATTATTTGGAGGATAAAACGAAAATGGGCTTTTATTCCATGCCTCGCTACTTCCAGGCGATGCCGCAGGTCGGCAAACCGCTGCGCGCCCAGAAGCAGGAGAACATTCAGAAGATCCTGACCATTGAGGAAGACATCCACCGCATCGCTGCCGAAGCGATCGCGAACGGCAAGCCTGACGACAAGGTCCACGCCTCCGGCGAATGGACCGCCATGGACCGTCTGGCCGCTCTGGTCGATCCCGGCACCTGGTGCCCGCTGAACAGCATTTACAATCCGGAACACAACCCCGAAGGATCCACTGCCATCATCAAAGGCCTTGGCCGCATCTCCGGCCGCTGGGCCGTGATCGTCGCTTCCGACAACAAGAAGCTGGCCGGCGCCTGGATCCCCGGACAGGCCGATAACCTGCTGCGTGCTTCCGATACCGCGAAGTGCCTGCACATCCCGCTGGTGTACGTGCTGAACTGCTCCGGCGTCAAGCTTGACGCCCAGGAAAAGGTGTACCCGAACCGCCGCGGCGGCGGCACGCCTTTCTACCGCAACACCGAACTGGAACAGCTCGGCATCCCGGTCATCGTCGGCATCTACGGCACCAACCCGGCCGGCGGCGGCTACCACTCCATCTCCCCGACCATCCTGATCGCACATGAGAAGGCCAACATGGCCGTCGGCGGCGCCGGCATCGTGGGCGGCATGAATCCGAAGGGCTACGTGGACGAGGAAGCGGCGGAAGCGCTGATCCAGGCCGGCAAGGGCCTGGTGGCGACGCCTCCGGGATCCGTTCCCATCCACTACGGCGAGACCGGCTTCTTCCGCGAAGTGTACGGTTCCGAAGAAGGCGTGCTGGAAGGCATCAAGAAATTCATGGCCTACCTGCCTGCCTACAATCCGGAATTTTTCCGCGTGGACGATCCGAGCCTGCCCGCTCTGGACCCGAACGATCTGTACAGCCTGATCCCCATGGACATGAAGCAGATCTACGACATCTACGACGTCATCGGCCGTCTCTTCGACAAGAGCCAGTTCCTGGAATACAAGAAGGGCTACGGTCCGGAAATCGTCGCGGGTCTCGCGAAGGCGGAAGGCCTCCTGGTCGGCGTCATCGCCAACACCCAGGGCCTGCTGCTCAACTATCCGGAATACAAGACCGGCGCGGTCGGCATCGGCGGCAAGCTCTACCGCCAGGGCCTGCTGAAGATGAACGAATTCGTGACCCTCTGCAGCCGTGATAAGATCCCAATCGTCTGGATCCAGGATACCACCGGCATCGACGTCGGCGACGACGCCGAAAAGGCAGAACTGCTTGGCCTTGGCCAGTCCCTGATCTATTCCATCCAGAACAGCAAGATCCCGCAGATGGAGATCACGCTCCGCAAGGGTACTGCTGCGGCGCACTATGTCATGGGCGGCCCTCAGGGCAACGACACCAACGCCTTCTCCATCGGCACGGCCGGCACCGAAATCTACGTCATGCACGGCGAGACCGCTGCTGCCGCCATGTATTCCCGCAGACTGGCGAAGGAAGCCAAGGAAGGCAAGTCGCATGAAGCCACCATCGCGGCCATGAACAAGATGATTCAGGATTATGCCGCGAAGTCCCGTCCGCAGGCCTGCGCACAGCTGGGTCTTGTGGATGAGATCGTGAACATGAACATGATGCGCAACTACATCGTGGCGTTCGCGTACTCCTGCTATCAGAATCCGGAGCACATCTGCCCGTTCCACCAGATGATCACGCCTCGCGCGATCCGCGATTTCAACACCTTTGTGAACAAAAAGAACATTCCGTACTAAATAGGAAGCATGAGGACCCTCCCCGGTATCGAAAGAGCCGGGGAGGGTACCGAATGAAATGAGGCAGGAGATCTCATGAGCATTTATACTCTGGGCATCGACGTCGGTTCGACCGCGTCGAAGTGCATTATCTTGAAGGACGGCACGGAGATCGTCGGCAAGTCCCTGATTGACGTCGGCGCCGGAACCAGCGGCCCCGCTCGGGCCATCGAAGCGGCCTTTGCCAGCTGTGGCATGCAGGCTTCCGACATGGCTTATACGCTGGCAACCGGGTACGGCCGCAATTCCCTGGACAACATCGCGGATTCGCAGATGAGCGAGCTGTCGTGCCATGCAAAGGGCGCGTCCTTCCTGTTCCCGGACGTCCGAACGGTCATCGACATCGGCGGTCAGGACGTGAAGGCGCTGCATATCGAGAACGGCGCGATGGTCAACTTCCAGATGAACGACAAATGTGCCGCCGGCACGGGCCGTTTCCTGGACGTCATGGCCAAGGTCCTTGAAGTCGAGGTCAACGATCTCGGCGATTTGGGCGCGCAGTCGACAAAGCGCATTGCCATCAGCTCCACCTGCACCGTCTTCGCCGAAAGCGAGGTCATCAGCCAGCTGTCCATGGGCACCGATAAGCGCGACATCATCAACGGCATCCATCATTCCGTAGCAAACCGCGTGGTTGGGCTTGTCAACCGCATCGGCGTGCAGGACCGAGTGGTCATGACCGGCGGCGTAGCGCAGAACAAGGGCATTGTGGCAGCGCTGGAAGAGGGGCTCGGGCACACGGTCTATACCAGCCCGCTCACCCAGTACAACGGCGCACTCGGCGCCGCCCTGTTCGCCTATCAGAAAGCGCTCCGGAAGAAATAAGGGGCGCGGCTTAGTGAGAACAATATAGACAGCACCCCCGGTGAGGCAGCTGTCGGTATTATAGAGGAGGTTATTCTATGGCTAAACAAGTCAGCCCCGGCGTCCTGGCGCTGCGCAAAGTCGTTGACGATGTGTACGCGGACGCCCGTGAGGCGAAAAAGCAAGGCAAGCTGGTCGGCTGGTCTTCATCCAAATTCCCCTGTGAATTGGCAGAGGCGTTTGACCTGAACGTCATGTATCCGGAGAACCAGGCTGCCGGTATCGCTGCCCAGCGTGACGGCGAGATCATGTGTCAGGCGGCCGAAGATCTCGGTTTCGACAACGATATCTGCGGCTACGCCCGCATCTCCCTGGCCTATGCGGCCGGCAAGCGCGCTGCCCGCAAGATCGACTGGAGCAAGGAAGACGGCTACGTCATCAACCCTGCCACCGGCAAGCCTCTGAAGGACGAAAACGGCAACGTCGTTCTTGACGAGAACGGCAAGCCGAAGAAGGATCCCAAGACCCAGACTCCTTACATCGTTCTGGAAGATATCCATGAGATCGAAGCCCTTCCCGAAGGCCGTGAAAAAGAACGCCGTCTGGAATCCATCCAGCCGTACAAGCAGATGCGCATCCCTCAGCCCGACTTCGTGCTGTGCTGCAACAACATCTGCAACTGCATGACCAAGTGGTACGAGAACATTGCCCGCATGTGCAACATTCCGCTCATCATGATCGACGTTCCCTACAACAACACCATGGATCCGAACCCTGAGAACGTGACCTATATCCGCGCTCAGTTCGACAATGCCATCCATCAGCTGGAAGAGCTGACCGGCAAGAAGTTCGATGAGAAGAAGTTCGAGCATGCCTGCGCGCAGGCGAACCGCACCGCCCAGAACTGGCTGAAGGTCTGCAACTTCCTGCAGTACAAGCCCGCTCCGCTTAGCGGCTTCGATCTGTTCAACCACATGGCTGACGTCGTGACCGCCCGCGGCAAGAAGGAAGCCGCCGACGCGTTCGATCTCCTGGCTGAAGACCTGGAGAAGAACATCAAGGAAGGCACCTCCACCCTGCCGTTCCCGGAACAGTACCGCGTCATGTTCGAAGGCATCCCTTGCTGGCCGAAGCTGCCGAACCTGTTCAAGCCGCTTAAGGCGAACGGCATCAACGTGACCGCCGTCGTGTATGCCCCGGCTTTCGGCTTCGTCTACAACAACATGGACGAGATGGTCAGCGCCTACTGCAAGGCCCCGAACTCCGTCTCCATCGAAAAGGGCGTGGAATGGCGTGAAGGCATCTGCCGCGAGAACAAGGTCGACGGCGTGCTGGTCCACTACAACCGTTCCTGCAAGCCTTGGTCCGGCTACATGGCCGAGATGCAGCGCCGCTTCACCGCGGACCTTGGCGTCCCCTGCGCCGGCTTCGACGGCGACCAGGCCGACCCGCGCAACTTCAACGAAGCGCAGTATGAGACCCGCGTGCAGGGCCTGGTAGAGGCCATGCAGATCCGCGCGGAAAAACTGGAAGCACAGGCATAAGGAGGCAAAATCATGAGTATCGAAACCAGATTCAATGAATTCAAAGCCGCTGCTTATGCTCCCGGCAAACTGCTGAAGCAGTACAAGGCCGAAGGCAAGAAGGTCATCGGCGTTCTTCCCTACTATGCTCCCGAAGAGCTCGTCTACGCGGCCGGCATGGTCCCGATGGGCATCTGGGGCAGCAACAACAAGACCATCTCCAAGGCCAAGGAATATTGCGCGACCTTCTACTGCACCATCGCCCAGCTCGCGCTGGAAATGATGCTGGACGGCACGATGGATCAGCTGGACGGCGTGATCACGCCCACCATCTGCGACACCCTTCGTCCCATGAGCCAGAACTTCCGCGTTGCCATGACCAATCTGCATAAGATGCCCACCATCTTCCTGGCGCATCCGCAGTACCGCCGTCCGCAGTTCGGCCTGGAATTCACCGTGGCCCAGTACACCAACGTGCGCAGAGAACTGGAAAAGATCGCCGGCCATGAGATGACGGATGAAGATATCCGCGCGGCCATCAAGGTCTACAACAAGTACCGCCAGGCCCGCCGCGAATTTGTGAAACTCGCCGGTGAGCATCCGGAAGCCGTCAGCGCCGTGAACCGCAGCGCGGTCCTCAAGGCCGGCTACTTCATGGAGAAGCCCGAATACACCGAAAAGCTGAACGCTCTGAACGAAGAGCTGAAGGCTCTGCCCGCCTCGAACTGGGACGGCATCAAGATCGTCACCAGCGGCATCATCTGCGACAACCCGGTCCTGCTGAAGATTTTTGACGACAACAAGATCGCGATCGCGACCGATGACGTTGCCCACGAAAGCCGCACCATCCGCGTGGATGCTGCCGAAGACGGCGATCCGATGATGGCCCTGGCGAAGCAGTTCGCGGACGAAGACTACGACGTCCTGCTGTACGATGAAGAGTCCAGCAAGAACCGCCGCGGCGAATTCGTGGCGAACCTCGTGAAGGAAAGCGGCGCGAAGGGGCTCGTCCTCTTCATGCAGCAGTTCTGCGACCCTGAGGAAATGGAATATCCTTACCTGAAGAAGGCCCTCGACGACGCCGGTATCCCTCATATCAAACTGGGTATCGACCAGCAGATGCGCGACTTCGGTCAGGCTTCCACCGCCATCCAGGCATTTGCCGACGTGCTGAGCGTCTAAGCGTAAACAAAGAAACGGGGCGGGAAACCGCCCCGTTTTGTGTACAAGGAACAGAAGGAGAGAAGTGTTATGAATCTTGATTTCGGCGCCATGCTGAAGCTTCGCGGCGCATGGCAGAGATTTAACGAGAATCACCCGAGGGCCGTGGAATTCGGCAACGAAGTCTATGCCAAGGGATTCGAGGAAGGGCAGGAGATCGCCGTCGCGGTCCGCTACCCGGACGGGACCGAGTTCAAGACCGGGATCCGCGTACAGGAATCCGACCTGGAACTGCTGGAGATCGTCAAGAGCCTGGCAAAATAAAGAGATCCTTCGCTTTCCTGCAGAAAACTCAGGAAGATAACAGTGTTCCGCATAAAGTATCTTTTATGCCGTATGAGCAACATATCCCCTCCTTACCGGATAAGCAGTAAGGAGGGGATATGTTTTTGCAGGCACAAGGCTGAGGCGTCTGCGGTCAATCTTTGGCAACGGAGAAAATCATGGAGAAATGGCGCTCGGCTGCGTTTTCGTCCGGGATCAGCGGATATGATGGCGAATAAAAAGGAGTATAACCTTCATAATTCACCTGACAGTCCACGGTGACGCCGCCGGAAGAATAGTGGAACGGCTGGAAGGCATTGGCAGCAACGGTCTCTTCCATGACTTTCCCGGCGTTGTTTATGACGTTCAGGTCGCGGTCGGTGAAAGCGAAAGAGCGGAGGGCAAGCTGCATGTGCGCCTGACAGTCAGAGGGGTAATCGGCATCCGTCTCGTAATGAAAACGGATGCTTTTCAGTTTGCCGTCCTGGACATCGTACTCATATTCCGGAAGATATTGTTCCGGGAAGAAAACCGTAACGCTGTTCGGATCTTCGGGACGTTCCACCCATTTGCCTTCTTCGTCGAGGACCGCGTCGAAATCAAGCTGTTTGAACGTGCTCAGACGGTTGTAGTTTTCACTGAATTCGGCAACGGTGATGTCGCCGCGGTGACGGGGCATCTCGCCAAAACGAATGATCACAAGCAGACCGGCCACCGTTATCAGAAGATCAAGCCCGGCATAGGCGAAGATGCGCCAGGATCTTTCGTCCTTCAGTTCCAGTACGCTGTACTCTTCCCAGACCAGGGGCTCGCCGCGAAGGCAGGCCTTGCGGCTGATGATCAGGCGGATCACACCGATGATCGGAATAGACAGGCCCATGCCGTAGGCGCAGACCCAGAGAGTCCTCTGCCATGCTTCGCTGTAGGAGAGACGGTGACCGTTTTCATCGGATACGCTGAGTCCGAGGATCCATTTCCCGGGAGTCGTTCCGAAAAGATGCAGGAAGAGCGGTTCAGCCATGAGCATGATGAACGTGGCGGCAAACATGCAAAGAATGCTTTCTCCCGGGCCGAGTCTGCCAATGTTGACATTCCGGAAAATGACCAGGCAGCTGCCGAGAAGGCGGGAGCACAGACTCAGATCCAGCATGCGGGCAAAGAAGCGCCGCCAGGGCGCTGTTACGCGGGGCACGGTATCCGTCCGGTACAGCTGCTGTTCGCTGTCCCGCAGTTCGTTCCGGGTTCCTTCCTCAAAAGAGGAGATGTAGCGCGCGGCGTCAAGCGTGGCGAAGGCAGCCCGGTCAGTGCAGATCTCCCGGCATACCCGTTCCGCGTTGCGGATATCATTCTCTGTCAGCTGAAGGTCATGGACGTGCGTCTCCATGTAGGCAGTCAGATCCAGCTTTCCTGCCTCCAGCTCTCTTACGGATTCCACCGGGATGGAAAGAAGCCGGAGCAGCTTGTTTTTCATCAGCTTGTCTTTATCTTCTTCGGAATACTCCCGGTATCCGTTGTCTTTGCGCTCCGGGGACAAAAGTCCTTCTTTTTCATAGAAGCGGATCGTAGCCCGCGGAATTCCGGTAATAGCTTCCAGTTCTTTGATCTTCATGGCATACCTCCCTGACTGCACCCATTGTAAAGGGTGAAGGAACTTTACAGTCAAGAGAAATTTCGGTTTTTTGACAGGATCATTAAAAAAAACGCCTTGCTCCGTGCGGGCTCGGCGGAAAAAGTCTTACCGTCTTACATATCTCCCCAAAAGGTAACTCTTGCTGTTGTGTTCCGGATTCCCCAGAACGTCTTCCAGCATGCGGTTTAAGACGGTTCCCATCTCCGGACCGGGCTTCATGCCGGCCGCGATGAGATCGCTTCCCTTCACGGCGAGATCCTTCAGCGTGATGCAGTCGCCGGCAGCCAGGATCTCTTCATATATTTTACAGACACGCTGATAGCGCGTCATGAATTCATCCAGGGCGTAGCCGCTCTTGGCCAGATTGTCCGCAAGCACCAGCTTAAGATAGGAAGGGAAGAGGTCTTCCCCCACGTGGTTCATCTCCCGCCGGACGTTTTCCTTCGTGGCCGAATAGTGATCGTCATGCACGCGGACGAGCTGCACCACGTCCGCGATCGTTTTGTTGTCGAAGCGCATGTCCCGCAGAAAAGCTTCCGCAAGCTTCGCGCCGGCTTCGGCGTGGCCGTAGAAATGCTCGCGTCCGCCGAGGTCCGTGCTTTTGCAGGCCGGCTTTCCGCAGTCGTGCAGAAGAGCCGCCAGACGGAGAACGGGATCGGCAGGGACGCCCTCCACGACCTTCAGCGTATGCATGCCTACGGAGTAGCGGTGGAAGGGTGAGTTCTGGGAGGTGGCCAGCATGGTATCCCAGAGCGGGAAGATCTCGGCCGTGATGCCGCATTCGGCAAGGTCGAGCAGACGGTCGGGGTGCGGGCTCATGAGGAGCTTCAGCAGCTCCACGCGGATCCTTTCCTTACTGATCAGCTGCAGCCTCGGGGCAAATTCGCGGATCGCCTCCCGGGTCTTCGGATCGAGCTTAAAACCAAGCTGGGCGGAAAAGCGCAGGGCCCGCATGATGCGGAGCGCATCTTCATCGAAGCGTTCGCGGGGGTCGCCTACGCAGCGGATGACTTTCCGTCCCAGGTCTTCCTGCCCGCCGAAAAGGTCGACCAGCCCGGTATCCGGGCGGTAGGCCATGGCGTTGATCGTAAAGTCGCGCCGTTTCAGGTCTTCGGCGAGTGAAGTCGTGAACACCACCCCGTCCGGGTGGCGGTGGTCGCTGTAATCGCCGTCCTGCCGGTAGGTCGTGACCTCGAAACCTTCCGCGCCGAGCATCACGGTCACGGTCCCGTGCTGGATGCCGGTATCGACGGTCCGGCGGAAGAGGCGCTTCACTTCCTCCGGAAGGGCGTTTGTGGTAATGTCCCAGTCTCCCGGAACGCGCCCCAGGATGGCGTCGCGGACGCACCCGCCCACGGCGTAGGCTTCATAGCCTGCACCGGCCAGGACTTCCAGTATGCGTGATACTTTTTCGGGTAAAAGGATCGTCTGCATGGGAACCTCGAAAACAACTCTAAAATGCAGTATAGCACATATCGCCCCTGCCCGCCACGGGCAAAATCGGATCTCTGAAAAAATTCCGCCTGAAATTTCCCGAAAAAAACATAAAAATCTTTCGAAAAATGAAGAAAAATCTGCTTGACACCCTGAAATCGGTTTGATAGACTGAAGAATGCACTATTGTGGGGCAGTGTGTGTACTGTGCTCATTTTTAGGGCATTACATATCTTTTAGAGGTGAAGCGTCTATGGAGAAAAACACAATGCGCCCGGTCAAGTCCGGTAAAAACATGCGCATGAGCTACTCGAGACAGAAGGAAGTCCTGGAGATCCCGAACCTCATCGAGATCCAGAAAAAGTCCTATAACTGGTTTCTGGACGAAGGCTTGAAAGAGGCATTTGAGGACATCTCCCCGATCTCTGACTTCAGCGGCAACCTCAGTCTGGAATTTACCGATTTCAAGCTGTGTGAAGATGAAACCAAATACACAATTGAAGAGTGTAAGGAAAGGGACGCCACCTATGCGGCCCCGCTTAAGGTGAAGGTCAACCTTATCAATAAAGAAACGGGGACCATTCGCGAACACGTCATCTTCATGGGCGACATGCCTCTGATGACCGAGACCGGTTCCTTTGTCATCAACGGCGCCGAGCGTGTCATCGTCAGCCAGCTGGTCCGTTCCCCGGGCATCTATTTCAGCGAAGACCATGACAAGAACGGCAAATCCCTGTACTCCAGTCAGGTGATCCCGAACCGCGGCGCATGGCTCGAATACGAGATGGACTCGAACGACGTGTTCTGGGTCCGCGTGGACCGTACCCGGAAAGTTCCGGTGACGGTGCTGATCCGCGCCCTCGGCGTGGGCACCAACGCGGAGATCGAGGACATGTTCGGCGAGAGCGAGCTGATCAGAGCAAGCTTTGCCAAGGATACCGCGACTAACGTGGACGAAGGCCTGTTGGATCTGTACAAGAAGATCCGTCCGGGCGAACCGCTCTACGTGGACAACGCGCGCAGCCTCTTTGACGGCATGCTGTTCGATCCCCGCCGCTATGACCTCGCACACGTGGGACGCTATAAGTATAATAAGAAGCTTCAGCTGAAGCGGCGCGCGGCCGGAAAGCTCCTGGCGGAAGACGCCGTATCCATGGATACCGGCGAGATCATCGCCGAAGCCGGCACCGTGCTGACTCCCGAACTCTGCGACGAGATCCAGAACGCGGGCATTGCTTACGTCGTGCTGGACATCGACGGCGAGCTCGTGAAGGTCCTGACCAACCGCACCGTCGACATGTCCAAGTACGTGTCCTACGATCCGAAGGAATTCGGCGTGCGCGAACTGGTCTACTATCCGGCGCTCATGGCTTTCCTGGAAGCCTATCCGGACGAAGAGGAACAGAAGGCGATGCTTCACCGCGCCGTCCGCGACCTAATTCCGAAGCACATCACCAAGGAAGATATTTTTGCCTCCATCAGCTACGGCCTGACCCTGTGCAAGGGCCTTGGCAATACCGATGACATCGACCACCTGGGCAACCGCCGCATCCGTGCGGTGGGCGAGCTGCTGCAGAACCAGTACCGCATCGGCCTGTCCCGTCTGGAACGTGTCGTGCGTGAGCGCATGACCACCCAGGACCAGGAGGACATCACCCCGCAGTCCCTGATCAACATCAAGCCGGTTACCGCAGCGGTGAAGGAGTTCTTCGGGAGCTCCCAGCTGTCCCAGTTCATGGACCAGAACAACCCGCTGTCCGAACTGACCCACAAGCGCCGTCTGTCGGCCCTGGGCCCCGGCGGTCTGTCCCGTGACCGCGCCGGCTTCGAAGTCCGCGACGTCCACTACAGCCATTACGGCCGCATGTGCCCCATCGAGACCCCCGAAGGTCCGAACATCGGTCTGATCAACTCCCTGGCTTCCTATGCCCGCATCAATGAGTACGGCTTCATCGAGGCGCCTTACCGCATCGTCGACAAGAGCGATCCCGAGAATCCGCGCGTCACGGATGACGTGGTGTATCTGGCTGCCGATGAAGAAGACAACTACTACATCGCGCAGGCGAATACCCCGCTTGATGAAGAAGGCCATTTCGCGACGCAGAACGTCACGGGCCGCTTCAAGGATATCACCAGCCAGTTTGACAAGGAGATCATCGACCTGATGGACGTCTCCCCGAAGATGGTCTTCTCCGTGGCGACCTCCATGATCCCGTTCCTGCAGAACGACGACGCGAACCGTGCCCTGATGGGCTCCAACATGCAGCGTCAGGCCGTCCCGCTGATGACGACGGAATCCGCCTACATCGGCACCGGCATGGAAAATAAGGCTGCGGTCGACTCCGGCGTCTGCGTCGTGGCGAAACACGACGGCACCGCCATTTACGTCGATGCGACCAAGGTCGTGCTCCGTCTGGATGACGGCACGGTCGAAGAATACAAGCTGAGCAAGTTCAAACGGACCAACCAGAGCAACTGCTACAACCAGACGCCCATCGTCAACAAGGGCGACCGCGTGAAGGCAGGCGACGTCATTGCCGACGGCCCCTGCACCAGCGGCGGCGAGATCGGTCTGGGCAAGAACCCGCTGATCGGTTTCATGACCTGGGAAGGCTACAACTACGAGGACGCCGTGCTCCTTTCCGAGCGGCTCCTGAAGGATGACGTCTTCACCTCCATCCACATCGAGGAGTACGAGACCGAAGCCCGCGACACCAAACTGGGACCGGAAGAGATCACCAGAGACGTGCCCGGCGTCGGCGACGATTCCCTGAAGGATCTGGACGAGCGCGGCATTATCCGCATCGGTGCCGAGGTCCGCACCGGCGACATCCTGGTCGGCAAGGTCACCCCGAAGGGCGAGACCGAACTGACCGCCGAGGAACGTCTGCTGCGCGCCATCTTCGGTGAAAAGGCCCGCGAGGTCCGCGACACCTCCCTGAAGCTGCCGCACGGCGCCTACGGCGTCGTCCTGGACGCGAAAGTCTTCACCCGCGAGAACGGCGACGAGCTGCCTCCGGGCGTGAACATGAGCGTCCGCATCTACATCGCCCAGAAGAGAAAGATCTCCGTCGGCGACAAGATGAGCGGCCGTCACGGCAACAAGGGCGTCGTGTCCCGCATCCTGCCCGTGGAAGACATGCCTTATCTTCCGAACGGCAGACCGCTTGACATCGTGCTGAACCCCCTGGGCGTGCCCAGCCGTATGAATATCGGCCAGGTACTGGAGACCCACTTCTCGCTGGCCTCCGCGATCCTCGGCTACAAGATCTCCACGCCGGTCTTCGACGGCGCAAGAGAAAGCGATATCTCCGACGCGCTGATCATGGCGAACGATTACGTCAATACCGAATGGGAAGATTTCGAAGCGAAGTACCGCGACAAGGTCGCCCCTGAGGTATTGGAATACCTGGGCAGCCATCTGGAGCACCGCGAACTGTGGAAGGGCGTGCCGATCACGCCTGACGGCAAGGTCCAGCTCCGCGACGGCCGCACCGGCGAACCCTTCGACGGCAAGGTTACGATCGGCCACATGCACTACCTGAAGCTCCACCACCTGGTAGACGACAAGATCCACGCCCGTTCGACCGGCCCTTACTCGCTGGTCACGCAGCAGCCTCTGGGCGGCAAGGCCCAGTTTGGCGGACAGCGTTTCGGTGAGATGGAAGTCTGGGCGCTGGAAGCCTACGGCGCGGCCTACACCCTGCAGGAGATCCTGACGGTGAAGTCCGATGACGTCGTCGGCCGTGTCAAGACCTACGAAGCCATCATTAAGGGCACCAACATCCCGATGCCGGGCGTTCCGGAATCGTTCAAGGTGCTGCTGAAGGAACTGCAGTCCCTGGGGCTGGACATGATCCTGCTGAAGGACGAAGGTCTCGGCGAAGACGGGACCGAGCAGTACAGCGAAGTGGAAGTCAAGGAGAACGTGGAATACACCGAACGCGACTTCCGGGCCGTCATTGAAGGCAACCGTGATTTCGGCGCGAACCGCCGGAACGACTACTCGAACTACGGCTACACCACCCAGGAATTCCAGGGCGGCGAACTCGTGGACGTGGAAGCGGAAAACACGGAAGGCCTGCTGACCGACTATGATGACACCGAATCGGTGGACTAAGGAAGGAGAGTAAAGAACATGCCCCTGCATGAAGATACATACCAGCCCCTGGTATTTGACGCGATCCGTATTGGTCTCGCCTCTCCGGAGAAGATCCTCAGCTGGTCCCACGGCGAAGTCAAGAAGCCGGAGACCATCAACTACCGCACGCTGAAGCCCGAACGCGACGGTTTGTTCTGCGAACGCATTTTCGGACCGCAGCGCGACTGGGAATGCCACTGCGGCAAGTATAAGAAGATCCGCTACCGCGGCGTCATCTGCGACCGCTGCGGCGTGGAAGTCACAAAGTCCAGCGTGCGCCGCGAGCGCATGGGCCACATCGACCTCGTGACCCCGGTGTCCC
Source organism: uncultured Lachnospiraceae bacterium (assembly GCA_902789555.1). Classification (GTDB taxonomy): domain Bacteria; phylum Bacillota; class Clostridia; order Lachnospirales; family Lachnospiraceae; genus UBA6987. The sequence continues at coordinate 20,113 of CADAOF010000005.1, read as the reverse complement.
ACATCTGGTACTTCAAGGGTATCCCGAGCCGCATGGGCCTGATCCTGGATATCGGTCCCAAGGCTCTGGAACGCGTGCTGTACTTCGCTTCCTACATCGTCCTGGATCCCGGAACGACCATGCTTGAAAAGAAGCAGGTCCTGACCGAAAAGGATTATCGCGACGCGCAGGAACAGTACGGCAGGAATTCCTTCAAGGCCGCGATGGGTGCTGAAGCGATCGAGACCCTGCTCAAGGAGATCGACCTTGACAAGGAATATGACGAACTGACTTCCCAGCTTGAGAAGGCGAGCGGCCAGAAGCGCGCCCGCATCATCAAGCGTCTGGAATGCGTTGAGGCCTTCAAGAATTCCGGCAACCGTCCCGAATGGATGATCATGAACATCCTGCCGGTCATCCCGCCGGATCTTCGCCCCATGGTGCAGCTGGACGGCGGCCGTTTCGCGACGAGCGACCTGAATGACCTGTACCGCCGCATCCTGAACCGCAACAACCGTCTGGCGAGACTGCTGGAACTCGGCGCGCCCGAGATCATCGTGCGCAACGAGAAGCGCATGCTGCAGGAAGCCGTCGACGCCCTGATCGACAACGGCCGCAGAGGCCGTCCGGTCACCGGCCCCGGCAACCGTTCCCTGAAGTCCCTCTCCGACATGCTGAAGGGCAAGCAGGGCCGCTTCCGCCAGAACCTGCTGGGCAAGCGTGTCGACTACTCCGGCCGAAGCGTCATCGTGGTCGGTCCCGACCTGAAGATCTATCAGTGCGGTCTGCCGAAGGAAATGGCGATCGAGCTGTTCAAGCCTTTTGTCATGCGTGAGCTGATCCAGCGCGGCATGGCGCACAACGTCAAGAGTGCGAAGAAGATGGTGGACCGTGTCCAGGCAGAAGTCTTCGACGTGCTGGAAGAGGTGATCAAGGAGCATCCTGTGATGCTGAACCGCGCCCCTACCCTGCACCGTCTGGGCATCCAGGCCTTCGAACCGATCCTGGTCGAAGGCAAGGCCATCCGCCTGCATCCGCTGGTCTGCACCGCGTTCAACGCCGACTTTGACGGCGACCAGATGGCCGTCCACCTTCCGCTTTCCGTGGAAGCCCAGGCGGAATGCCGCTTCCTGCTGCTGTCCCCGAACAACCTCCTGAAGCCTTCCGACGGCGGTCCCGTGGCGGTGCCTTCTCAGGACATGGTCCTGGGCATCTACTACCTGACCCAGATCCGTCCCGGCACGAAGGGTGAAGGTTCGGCTTTCCGCAGCATGAACGAAGCCATCCTGGCCTATGAAAACGGCGCCCTGGACCTGCACGCGCTCGTGACGGTCCGCCGCGACGGCGTGGATAAGGATGGAAATCCGATTCGTCAGAACGTCCACAGCTCGCTCGGCCGCTTCCTCTTCAACGAGATTCTTGATCAGGACCTCGGTTTCGTGGACCGCTCCATCCCGGGCAACGAACTGGCCCTGGAAGTGGACTTCCTGGTCGACAAGAAGATGCTGAAGAAGATCCTTGAGAAGACCATCAACGTCCACGGCACCACCAAGACCGCGGAAGTGCTTGACAGGATCAAGGCCATCGGCAACAAGTATTCGACCAGAGCAGCCATGACGGTCTCCATTTCCGACATGATCGTGCCTGCCTCCAAGCAGCAGATCCTGGACGAAGCCCAGGCGACGGTCGACCAGATCAACATGAACTTCCGCTTCGGTCTGTCTACGGACGAAGAGCGCTACAAGGAAGTCGTCAAGGTTTGGAATGCGGCTGACGATCATCTGGCTGCCGAACTGAAGAAGGGCCTCGGCGAATACAACAATATCCGCATCATGGCGGACTCCGGTGCCCGTGGTTCCGACAAGCAGATCAAGCAGCTGGCCGGCATGCGCGGCATGATGGCCGATACCACCGGCCGTACCATCGAGCTGCCCATCAAGTCCAACTTCCGTGAAGGTCTGGACGTTCTGGAATATTTCATGAGCGCGCACGGCGCCCGCAAGGGTCTGTCCGATACCGCTCTGCGTACCGCTGACTCGGGTTACCTGACCAGACGTCTGGTCGACGTTTCCCAGGAAGTCATTATCCAGGAAGATGACTGCGCCGTCACCGACGGCGGCGAGATCCCCTTCATGGAGATCGGCACCTTCATCAACAGCCGCAACAACGACGTGGTGGAGAGCCTGCAGGAACGCATCACGGGCCGCACCGCTGCCGAGGACATCGTCGATCCCGCGACCGGAGAGATCATCGTTCACAAGAACGAACTGATCCGTCCGCTCAAGGCTGCGAAGGTCGTCGCGACCGGCAAGCCTACCATCAAGATCCGCAACATCCTGGCCTGCCGCTGCCACAACGGCGTTTGCTCCAAGTGCTACGGCGCCAACATGGCGACCGGCGAACCGGTCCAGATCGGTGAAGCGGTCGGTATCATTGCCGCCCAGTCCATCGGCGAACCCGGCACGCAGCTGACCATGCGTACCTTCCATACCGGCGGTGTGGCCGGCGATGACATCACCACCGGTCTTCCCCGTGTCGAAGAACTTTTCGAGGCACGTAAGCCGAAGGGCGTAGCCATCATCACCGATATCGCGGGCGAGGTGTTCGTGAAGGATACCAAGGAACGCCGTGACATCACGGTCACCAACCAGGAGACCGGTGCCACCAAGAATTACCAGATCCCGTACAACCTGCGGATCAAGGTGATCAGCGGCGACATGGTCGAAGCCGGCGACGAGCTGACCGAAGGTTCGGTCAACCCGCATGACCTGCTCCGCATCAAGGGCGTCCGCGCCGTGCAGGACTATATGCTCCGCGAGGTGCAGAAGGTCTACCATCTGCAGGGCGTTGAGATCAACGACAAGCACATCGAGATCATCGTCCGTCAGATGATGAAGAAGATCCGCGTGGAGAAATCCGGCGACAGCGACATTCCTGCCGGCGTGACCATGAACCTGCTGGACTTCAACGACATGAACCGCGCACTGATTGCCGAAGGCAAGGAACCCGCGGAAGGCAAGCAGGTGATGCTCGGCATTACCAAAGCCTCCCTGGCGACCGAATCCTTCCTGTCAGCCGCTTCCTTCCAGGAGACCACGAAGGTTCTGACCGATGCCGCCATCAACGGCCGTATCGACCACCTGATCGGTTTAAAGGAGAACGTGCTGATCGGTAAGCTGATCCCTGCCGGCACCGGCATGAAGCGGTATCAGGAAGTCGGCCTGACCTCCGATTTCGAGGAAATCGACCCTGCCGTGACGCAGCCGATCCGCGAGAAGAAGCAGGAAGTCCGCGTGGACGATGACGACGATGACGACGATGAAGAGATCGTCGCCGAGCCGGAGACCGAAGGCCTGCTGGAAGACGACTACAGCGACAATAACTAAGGGATCCGCCGGATCCGTGCAAAATGAACAGGCAGAGGACTTGCTCCTCTGCCTGTTTTGTGTCAGAATAAAACTGAAAACGGATGAAACAGCGAAAAACGGTGAAACGATTTCCTTAAAGGATTCGAATATAAAGGCAGAAGGAAATACTTCGAAGGAGTCAGGGCATGGACGGAGAATCCGGACTCATCAGGCGCATTCAAAGGTACGGGTCGCGAAAGGCGGCCGATCTTCTGGTGCGCGGATACTATGAGGAGATATATGTCTGCGTCTGCCGCCAGGTCGGAAACAGGGAAGATGCGATGGATCTGACGCAGGAGATCTTCATCGCGGCGCTGCAGTCGATCGGTCGCTACGACAGCAAAAAGAGTGCTTTCCGGACCTGGCTCCATGCCATCGCGGCGCATAAGGTGATCGACCACCGCCGCACCGGGCATGTGACGCTTCTGCCGCTCGAAGATGATGCCGCGCATGAGGGACCTGACGAACTCGCAAGGCTCGATGATGCGGAACTTCTCCGGCGGATCGAGGGCTATGTTTCCGGCTTTGACGAGGAGACGCAGACGGTCTTCAGGCTGCACATCTATGATGAGTGCAGTTTCCGCGAGATTGCGGAGAGCCTGAACATGCCGGAGGCGAGCGTCAAGACGAAGTATTACCGCCTGCAGAAACGGATCAGGGAGGAATTCGGCAATGATCGGTGATGAAAAGATCCCCATGCCTGCACCGGAAGAGATCGACCGGGCGGTGGAACATATTGTGGAAGAAGGACTGGGCAAGGGAACTGCTGCCGGGAAAAAGAGACTGCGGATGCGGCTCCTCATGCTCGGCGGCGCGGCAGTGATCGCCCTGGTACTGGCGGTCGGGATCCCGCTCTTCCGAAAAACTGCAGCGAAGGTGAATTATCCGGGCGTCGAAACCGTGCAGGCCGTGCGGCCGGTCTCCCTGGTAAAGCTGTCTTCGGAAGAAGACCTCCATTCATACAATAAACATAATGCCTGGTGGAACGCGCAGGCCAAACTCACCGATCCCGCCTATGCACTGCAGGAGGGCATGCGGCCCTACTACGAACGCCTGATGAAGGTGATGCTGACGGGGCAGGAGGACAATGCCGTCTGTTCTCCGCTGAACATTTACATGGCCCTGGCCATGCTCGCAGAGGTCACAGACGGAAATACCAGGCAGCAGATTCTGGATGCGCTGTGTGCGCCGGATGTTGAAACGCTGCGGGAGAATGCTGCTCTTCTCTGGAAAAGCAATTATACCGACTCCTTCCAGCTGCAGAGTCTGCTCGCCGATTCATACTGGCTGAGCAGCACCCTGGATTACAACAAATCGACGCTGCAGACCCTGGCTGAGCGTTACTATGCCGATTCCTTTATCGGAACTCCCGGTTCCGACGCAATGAATAAAGCTCTGCAGAAATGGACCGATGAAAATACCGGCGGCCTGCTTTCCGAACAGACGAAAGAAATGAAGATGGACAGAAACGCCGTATTGGCGCTGGTCTCGACAATTTTCTTCAAGGCAATGTGGGAAGATCCATTCTGGAAAACGGATAACAGACAGGAGGTCTTTCATGGAGCGAAGGACGATACCGAAGTCGAGATGATGCACGGAGAGAAAGATGCGGACTGGTATGAAGGCGAGTGCTTTGAATCGGTCGGTCTTCCGCTTACGGACAGCGGCTTCGTCTATATCTGTCTGCCGAAGGAGGGGGCGGACGCTGCCGCTCTTGCCGCAGATCCGGAACTCCTCGACATGATCAAACGCAATGAGCAGGGCAAGCATGAACCGCGCGGCAAAGTGATCCTGACGCTCCCGAAATTCAGGGTGGAAGGACAGACGGATCTGATGAAGATCCTTCCCGCGCTCGGCATCACGGATGTGACAGACCAGACGCTGGCTGATTTTACGCCGCTCATGGCGAAAAAAGAGGAGGCGGCAGGCCTGTCCCTTGGCAAAGCGCAGCATGCAGCCATGGTGGAGATCGATGAGGACGGTATCGTCGGCGCGGCGTATACATATCTGGAGGTACTGGCAGCTTATACTGAGCCCAACCATGCCCTTATCGTTGACCGACCCTTCCTTTTCCTCGTGACGGGGCAGGATAATTCGATCCTGTTTGCCGGGGTCGTCAATCATATCGAGTGATCACGGAAGAGCTGAACGGCAGCAAAAAACGGAAGCGGAGAGATCCGCTTCCGTTTTTTTGCGATCCGGCTTTCTTACGATGTCTGCTTCCGTTCCGAAAGAGAAAAACAGCGCTTATTCGTGTAAATATTTATTAACATTCAACGCTTCATCGACAAAATACACATCGATATCCGTGCAGTTTTCCCAAAAAGCGCCTGCTTTTGCTTCTCCCATGACGAAGAATGAAGTGCTCAGAATGTCCGCGACAGCAGAACTCTTCGCGACGACCGTGACGGATTTAAGGCCGCTTTCCGCCGGCAGGCCGGTCGCCGGATCGAGGATGTGGTGGTAGGTCACGCCGTCCTGTTCAAAGAAGCGCTGGTAGGAACCGCTCGTCACGGCTGAGGCATCCGTGATCCTGAAAGTCGCCAGATTTTCACTGCTGCCGGCTTCCGGCTTCAATACGCCGATGGCGTAAGGCTTTCCGTCCGGCTTGCTGCCGATGACGAGAAGATTGCCGCCCAGATTGATGATCGCGCTTGAAACGCCTTCCGCCTTCAGCTCCTCCTTCAGCCGGTCCGCGATGTAGCCCTTTGCCATGCCGCCGAGATCGATCACGATCTGCGGATCGGCTACGGTCAGCTGATAGGGATAAGCGCTGACGTCACCGGCCCGGGAAACTTCCGCCGTCTCCAGCTTCTGCCAGCCGCAATGGGAGAGGATATCCTCCCGCTGCGCCTCCGTCGGCACCGTATGCTCCGTGCCGCCGAAATCATAGAGTTCCAGAAGTTTGCCGAGCGTCGGGTCAAAGGCCCCTTCCGTGATCTCCGCGTAGTCGAGCGCGAGATGCAGCGCCCGGTACAGATCTGCCGAAAGCGGGACACTGACGTTGTAGAGCCCCTGTTCCGCCGCTTCGGCGAGCCGCGCGTTGACCGCGTACAGCTCGCTTTCCGGATCGGTCCGGCTGAAGATCTTTTCGTAGTATTCGAGCCGGTCCATGACCTTCGTGACGGCGCCGCTGTCCTTATTGTCGTAATAGGTGATGCTGACGACCGTATCAAAGGCGAAGCCGGTCCGGACGTGCGGCGACGCGCCGCCGCAGCCGGAAAGGAGCAGGAGGAGAAGGACGGACGCAAGCAGCGCGCAGAACCTTCTGAAGGATAATAATTGCGTTTTCACCATCATAAAACCCTTGCCAAAATGTATGAAGAAATGGTAAACTGTATAGCGGTTGTGAGATTACCGAATAACCGTTCACATGACATCCGCAAACGGAGCGGGAAGATTTTTTCTCCGGAAAGGACTTCCCGGCTTTTGCCTGTGGATATCATAACACAAAACAAGGGAGAAAAACAGTGGCGCCCAAATTCTTAAGAAGTGTTCACGTTCCGCACAGGAAGAACACGAAAAATTCCGTTCCACAGCGTTTCTTCGAAGTCAAGTCCGTAACGATCCCGATGTCGATGCACATCGGTGCCCCGGCCAAACCGGTCGTCAAAGTGGGGGATCACGTCAAGACGGGCCAGCTGATCGGGGAACCCGGTGGATTCGTCTCTGCGCCGATCCACGCGTCCATTTCCGGGACCGTGAAAAAGGTCGACAGCATGCTCCTCTCGAACGGCGGCTCCTGCATGGCAGTCACCATCGAATCCGACGGGCTCAACGAGAAGGATGAAAACCTGAAAGCCCCCGAACTGACTGACTTCGATTCCTTCATCCAGGCAGTCCGCGACAGCGGCATCGTCGGTCTCGGCGGCGCCGGCTTCCCCACCAGCGTGAAGCTGAAGGTCGACCCGGCAAAGGTGGATTACATTCTGATCAACGGCGCGGAATGCGAACCGTACATCACTTCCGATACCCACACCATGCGCGACAATCCGCAGAGGATCCGCGCCGGCCTTGACGCGCTGAAGCGCTTCTTCCCGACGTCGCAGATCTACATCGGCATTGAGAACAACAAGCCGGAAGCCATCAAAGTCATGCGCGAGTACACCGACAAGGTGGAAAAATGCGACGTGATCGAACTGCCGAGCTCCTACCCGCAGGGCGGTGAAAAGGTCCTCATCTACAACACGACCGGCCGCATCGTTCCGGAAGGCAAGCTCCCGCTCGACGCCGGCTGCATCGTGCTGAACGCGACGACGCTTTCCTTCATCGGCAAGTACCTGATGACCGGCGAACCGCTGACCTCAAAGTGCATCACCATCGACGGCTCAGCGGTGAAGAATCCACAGAACCTGATCGTTCCCGTGGGCACGATGATCAGCGAGATCGTCGAGCACATCGGCGGGCTGAAGTGCGAACCGGCCAAGGCCCTGTACGGCGGCCCCATGATGGGCACGGCCATTCCGGACCTGGATCAGCCGATCCTGAAGAACACGAACGCCGTTCTGATCTTTGACGAGAAGGATGCGAAGATCCCCGAGCCGACAGCCTGCATCCACTGCGGGCGCTGCATCGACACCTGCCCGCTGCATCTGATGCCGACCGAACTCGAACAGGCCTGCATTAAGAAGGATCTGAAGCGCCTGTCCGAACTGAAGGTCAATCTCTGCATGGAATGCGGCAGCTGCTCCTTCGTGTGCCCCGCCAAGCGGAACCTCGTCGAGAGCCATAAGCTGGCGAAACAATACTTACGGGAGGCCGGGATCAAATGAGTAAAATGAATCTTAGCGTATCCCCGCATATCCGGAGCTCGAGGACCACGCAGAACGTCATGCTCGATGTCATCATCGCGCTCGTTCCTGCCCTGATCGCTTCCGTCGTGCTGTACGGCGTCCGCGCCCTGCTGCTGACCGTGATCTCCTCCGGCGCCTGCGTTTTCTTCGAATATGCCTATGAAAAGCTGATGAAGCGGCCGATCACCGTCTCGGATCTTTCCGCGGTGGTCACCGGCATCCTGGTGGCGTTCAACGTCCCCGTCTCCATGCCGATCTGGATGCTGCTCGTCGGTGACCTGGCTGCGATCATCCTTGCAAAGCAGCTGTTCGGCGGCCTGGGCTGCAACTTCATGAACCCCGCGCTCGTCGGCCGTATCGTGATGATGTTCTCCTTCACGACCGCCATCACCACCTACTCCGGTTCCGCCGGAATGGTTGACGCGGCGACCACGGCGACTCCCCTTGCCGATCCGGCTTCCTACGGTTTCGTGAAGCTCCTGCTCGGCCTGCACGGCGGCGTCATCGGCGAGTCCTGCGCGGCAGCCCTGATCCTCGGCGGCATCTACCTCTGCGTCCGCAAGGTCATTAAGCCGATCATTCCGCTGGTCTACATCGGCACGACCCTTTGCTTCTCTTGGCTGTTCGGCGCTCAGGCTCCCCTGGAGTCCATCTTTGCCGGCGGCCTGATGCTCGGCGCCATCTACATGGCGACCGACTATGTGACGAGCCCCATCACCGATAAGGGCAAGGTCATCTTCGGCATCTTCCTCGGCCTCATCACTTCCGTGATCCGTGTCTTCGGCAACTATGCGGAAGGCGTGACCTTCGCCATCATCCTCGGCAACATCCTGGTCCCGTACATCAACGACCTGTCTGAGACCAAGCCCATCGGTGCCATCGTGCCCGAGAAAAAGAAGGAGGCCTGACATGAGCAAAAAAGGCAATGTGTGGGAAGACCTTCTGAAACCCGTCGTCGTACTGCTTGGCATCGCTCTTGCAGCTGCCGTGCTGCTGGGCTTCGTAAACAGCAAGACCGAACCGATCATTAAGGAAAACGCCCGGATCAAGGCGGAACAGACCCGTGCGGCTGTGCTTGCCGGTGCGAAGGGCTTCGAAGAGATCAAGGGTGATTTCGCGGTGCTCGACATCGACAGCGCCTATAAGGAAACGAGCGGCCTCGGCTACGTGATCACGTCTACCCATAAAGGGTACGGCGGCGATGTGACGGTTACGGTCGGCCTCGATCCGAACGGCAAGATCGTCGGGATCTCCGCGGACGTGAAGACCGAGACCCAGGGTGTCGGCTCCAAGGCCGGCGAGGCAAAGTATCTGGACAGATTCCTGGGAGCAAGCGGCGTCGCGAACGTTGATTCGCTGACCGGCGCGAGCTACACCAGCGCTGCCGTCAAGAACGGCGTGAATGCGGCTCTGGCTGCATTTGACAAAATCAAATAAGGAGGGGGAGAGAGATGAAAAAGACTAAATGGCAGATCTTCATCAACGGCGTCTTTAAAGAGAACCCCGTCCTGATCCTCCTGCTCGGCTGCTGCTCCGTGCTGGCGATCTCCGTGACCGTCAAGGGCGCGCTCGGCATGGGCGTGGCGCTGACCTTCGTTCTGGTCGGTTCCAACATCGTCATTTCCCTGCTGCGGAAAGTGATCCCGGACAAGGTCCGCATCCCCTGCTTCATCGTGGTCATCGCAACCTTCGTGACCCTGGTGGAGATGGTCGTGGAAGCATTCCTGCCCGACCTGTACGACGCGCTCGGCATCTTCCTTGCCCTGATCGTCGTCAACTGCATCGTGCTCGGCCGCGCGGAAATGTTCGCGAGCAAGAACGGCGTGGTGGATTCCCTTCTTGACGGCCTCGGCATGGGCTGCGGCTATACCCTCGTCATCGTCGGCATCGCCGTGGTGAGAGAACTTCTCGGTTACGGCACCCTCTTCGGCGTCCGCATCATTCCCGAAGGCTATCAGATCGGCATCATCACCCAGACGCCCGGCGGCTTCATGATGTTCGGCTTTGCCATGGCACTCCTGATCTACTGCCTCGGCAAGAAGGGCAAGAAGTTCGATCCGCGCATCGGCTGCGACGGCAAGTGCGGCAACTGCGCCATGGGCTGCGAAAACGCCATTACGGACATCGTCCCGGAAGCAAAGAAAACTGAGGAGGCGGCGAAATGAGTGACGGAGCAAAACTTTTACTGATCGCGTTTTCCATGATCTTCACGGAAAACTACGTGCTGGTGCAGTTCATCGCCATCTGCCCCTTCCTGGGCGTGTCAAAGAACTTCGATTCCTGCATCGGCATGAGCGGAGCCGTCATCTTTGTCATGACGTTGGCTTCCGCCGTGACCTGGACCATTTACAATTTCCTGCTTGAACCGTTCGGGCTGACCTACCTGCAGACGATCGTTTTCATCCTGGTCATTGCGGCGCTCGTGCAGTTCGTCGAGATCGTGCTGAAGAAGTACATCAAGCCTTTATATAAGGCGCTCGGTATTTACCTGCCGCTCATCACCACCAACTGCGCGGTGCTGGCGGTCACCATCCTGAACATCGATGAAAGCTACAACTTCATCGAATCCTGCGTTGACGGCGCCACTGCCGGCATCGGCTTCGGTCTGGCCCTGATCCTGTTCTGCGGCGTCCGCAAGGCGCTCGAGCGGGCGAAACCTCCGAAATGCTTCGAAGGGCTTCCCATCACTCTGGTTGCCGCGGCGCTCACCAGCATGACCTTCATGGGCTTTGCCGGGATCGCGGACAATCTGTTCCATTAAGGAGGACTGAGCATGAATCCGGTTTTAGTTGCGGTATTGGTACTGGGCGGCGTCGGACTTGTCTGCGCGGTCCTGCTGGTGGTCGCGTCCAAGTTCATGGCGGTTCCCGTGGATGAACGCTTCCCGAAGATCAGAGAGTGCCTGCCCGGCGCGAACTGCGGCGGCTGCGGCTACGCGGGCTGCGACGGCTACGCAAACGCTCTGGTGGACGGTTCGGAAGAGAAGATCAACAAGTGTGTGGCCGGCGGCGCGGCGGTAGTCGAAGCTCTGGCGAAGGCGACCGGCAAGGAAGCGGAAGCCATTGAGGAAAAGGTGGCTTACGTTCACTGCAAGGGCGACTGCAATGCCACGCAGAAGAAGGCTGAATACAACGGCACGAAGACCTGCAAGGCATCGAAACTCCTGTTCGGCGGCGAAGGCACCTGCACTTTCGGCTGCCTGGGCTACGGTGACTGCGCAGCGGTCTGCCCTGAGCAGGCCATCAACGTGATCAACGGGGTCGCGCACGTGAACGGTGCGCGCTGCATCGCCTGCGGCCAGTGCGTCAGTGTCTGCCCGCAGAAGATCGTGACCCTCATCCCGAAGGCTGCGGCGGTCAAGGTGACCTGCTCCAACAAGGAGAAGGGCCCGGTGGTCATGAAAAAGTGCACGGCCGGCTGCATCGGCTGCGGCCTCTGCATGCGGAACTGCCCGGCTGAGGCCATTAAGGTCGAAGGCTTTTTGGCGGCGATCGATTACGAGAAGTGCATCGGCTGCGGCAAGTGCAGGGAAGTCTGCCCGAAGAAGTGCATTCTTTAATGGGGCGGCTTAAGGAATATCGAAAGGATCTCATTCTGATCCTCGCCGTGCTCGTAGGCGCGGGGCTGATCGCGGGGGCTTTTGCCCTCGCGAGAAAGCCCGGCGCCTACGTTCGTGTGGAGAGGAACGGAAAAACGGTCGCCCTGTATCCGCTGAATGAGGACAGAAGAGAGGTGTTTCCGGAGGAAGACGGCTCCGCTTTGAACTTCGGTGAGGGAACAGCCGGCAATGTCCTGGTCATCGAAAACGGTGCAGTGCACATGGAATCGGCTTCCTGTCCGGATAAACTGTGCGTGAAGCAGGGGACGAAGTCGCAGGTGGGCGAGACGATCGTCTGTCTGCCGCACCGTCTGGTTGCAACAGTGATCAGCGCGGAGGAGGCGGAGGAACTCATGCCGTGAAGCCGAAAAAACTCATGACTGAGGCTATGCTCTGCGGCCTCGCGCTCATCCTTTCCTACGTTGAATCGCTCTTTCCCCTCAGCATTGCCGTGCCGGGTGTCAAGATGGGGCTTCCGAACCTCGTGATCGTCTTCGCGCTGTACCGCCTGGGCGCCGGCAGCGCGGCACGCATCTCCCTGGTCCGCGTCGCGATCGTCGCCCTGCTGTTCGGCAACGTCTACAGCTTTCTGTATTCAATTGCCGGCGCAGTCCTCAGCCTCCTTATGATGACGCTTCTCCGGATACTGCCCGGTCTGCATACGGCAGGCGTTTCGGTGGCAGGCGCGGTCGTGCACAACGCCGCACAGATCGGTGTCGCGATGATCATCCTGGGGACCGATAAGATCATTTACTACCTGCCTGCCCTGCTCGTTTCGGGGGTCGTGTCCGGCGTCGTCATCGGCGTGCTTGCTGCGCTGATGATCGCGAGGCTCCCGAAAAAACTGACGGAATGAAAGCCCCGGCAAGTGCCCGGGAATGACGCTGCTCAGATCTGCTGCGGCTTTCTGCCGCATAGCCCTCCCCTCCTGCGGGGAGGGTTTTCTTATGCTGCCGAACATTGACAGAAAGGCTTTTTTCGGCTATCATTATTCCAAATGCGCAGCGCGCATTTATTTAGACTGTCCGATATCCGGAAGAAAGGGGAAAGTCATGCAGGACATCATCCGCACCGAGCATCTGGTTTACGAATACGCCGTACGCAACGATGAAGATGTGGTTGAAAGCATTAACCGCGCAGTGGATGACGTTTCCCTGAACATCCGGGAAGGCGATTTCGTGGCGATCCTGGGGCGGAACGGCTCCGGTAAGTCCACCTTTGCGAAACAACTGAATGCCCTGCTGTACCCGACGGGCGGGACAGTGTGGCTCTGCGGAAAGGATACCGCCGACGAGGAAAATCTCTGGACGGTGAGAAGTTCTGCCGGCATGGTTTTCCAGAATCCGGACAACCAGATCGTCGCATCGATCGTCGAGGACGATGTGGGCTTCGGCCCCGAAAACCTCGGCATTCCGACAGAGGAGATCTGGAAGCGCGTGGAAAATGCCCTGAATGCGGTCGGAATGACGGCATACGCCGAGACCAGTCCGCTGCGGCTTTCGGGCGGCCAGAAACAGCGGGTCGCGATCGCCGGCATCCTGGCCATGCAGCCGAAGTGCCTGATCCTGGACGAACCGACGGCCATGCTGGATCCGGAAGGCCGGCGTGAAGTCCTGAAGGCAATGCACGAACTGAACGAAGCCGCCGGGATCACGGTGCTGCTGATCACCCACTACATGGAAGAGACCGTGGACGCCGACCGCATCGTCGTGATGCAGAACGGCCGGGTGCGGATGGACGGCACGCCGCATGAGATCTTTTCGCGGACGGATGAGATCCATGCGATGGGGCTTTCGCTTCCGCAGGCTACGGAACTCGCGGACCGCCTGAGGACCGCCGGACTTCCGCTTCCGCAGGGGATCCTGTCGGAAGAGGAACTGGTGTGCGAACTGATCCGGATCCGCCCGGGGCAGGAGACTGCTGCTGAAACCGCGAAGCCGGCTCAGACGCCGGAAACGGCCGGCAGAACTGCCGCGCCGGCAGGTCCTGAGGCATCGGCGGAAGCGTCTGCCTCCGCTCATGAACACCGTTCCGAACTCGCGCTTTCCCATGTTTTTTACGAATATGAACCGGGAACGCCCATGGCGGCGACCGGTCTGGACGACGTTTCCCTGACCATTCGCCAGGGCGAGTTCCTCGGCATCATCGGCCGTACCGGTTCCGGCAAATCGACGCTGATCCAGCACCTGAACGGTCTGCTGAAGCCTTCCCGCGGGACGGTCTCGTGGAACGGTGAAGACATTTTCGGCGAAAAGTACGACCGCCGCGCACTCCGTGGAAAGGTCGGCCTGGTATTCCAGTATCCCGAACATCAGCTGTTTGAAGAAACGGTGCTGAAGGACGTAAGCTTCGGTCCGAAGAATCAGGGACTGCCGGAAGAAGAGATCCGCGCCAGGGCAAGACATGCCATGGAGGCGGTCGGCCTTTCGGAAGAGTATGACGAACGCTCGCCCTTCGATCTTTCCGGGGGCGAAAAACGCCGTGCAGCGCTTGCCGGCGTTCTGGCCATGCAGCCCGAGATCCTCGTGCTGGACGAACCCACCGCAGGACTCGATCCTGCCGGCCGGTCCCGCCTGCTTCAGACGCTCCTGAAACTGAAAAACGAAGGCATCGGCATCGTTTTCGTCTCGCACAGTATGGAGGACGTGGCCGCGACTGCGGACCGCATCGTGGTGATGCACGACGGCCGCGTGGAAATGGATGCTTCTCCGCGGGAGATCTTCCGCCGCGAAAAAGACCTGGATGCGATCGGGCTTGCGATCCCCGCGGTGACGCGCATGGCAAGACGGCTGGCGGCAGAAGGCTGCCCGGCCGATCCCGACGTTCTTTCAATGGATGAAGCCGTGCAGAACATTCTCACGGCATGGAAATAAACGCTAACTGAGGCAAACATGTTCAAAGACCTGACCCTGGGACAGTACTATCCGGTGGATTCACCCATCCACCGTCTGGATCCCCGCTCGAAACTGCTGATCACGCTGATCCATATCATCGCGCTTTTCTCGGCGCGGGATTTTTTGGCGTTCGCGGTTTCCGCCGGCTTCCTGGCCCTGTGGATCGCCCTCTCAAAGGTGCCTGTCAGCTACATGGTCCGCGGCCTCAAGCCCATCATTTTCCTCCTCGGCATCAGTGTCTTTTTCAACATCTTCTGGACGAAGGGGGAGGTCATCTGGCAGATCTGGGGGATCGCCGTAACGAAGGAAGGCCTCATTCAGGCAGCCTGGATGGCGCTGCGGCTCGTGCTGCTGATCTTCGGCACGTCCCTCCTTACCTATACCACCAGCCCGACGGAGCTTACCGCCGGCCTCGAACAGGGACTGCATTTTCTGAATTACATTAAGGTACCGGTGCATGAGATCGCCATGATGATGACGATCGCCCTGCGCTTCCTGCCGATCCTGACGCAGGAGACCAATAAGATCATGATGGCGCAGATGGCAAGGGGCGCCGATTTTGAGAGCGGCGGAGTCGTACGCCGCGCAAAGGCAATGGTCCCGATCCTCGTGCCGCTGTTCGTTTCGGCCTTCCGCCGCGCGAACGACCTGGCCATGGCCATGGAGGCGCGCTGTTATCACGGCGGCAGCGGCCGCACCCGCATGAAACCGCTGAAGTTCAGCAGCGCCGACTGGATCGCCCTTGGCGGCGCCGCGCTGTACCTTGCCGCGGTATTTATCGTTTAGGGGGCGGAAATGAAACGGATCATGCTGACCGTCGCCTATGACGGAACGAATTACCATGGCTGGCAGACCGAGCCTACCGGCATTTCGGTCGAGGAGGTCCTGAACAAGGCTCTCTCGAAGCGGCTCGGCGAGGATATCCGCGTGAAGGGCGTATCACGTACGGATTCAGGCGTGCACGCGCGGGGGAATCTCTGCATCTTCGATTCGGAGACCCCCATCCCGCCGGAAAAGATCTGCTATGCCGTCAACGAAGTCCTGCCGGAGGATATCGTGGTGAGAAGGTCGGAGGAGGTCCCTGCGGACTTTCATCCCCGCAAGTGCGACAGTCTGAAGACCTACGAATATACCCTGTACCACGACAGCCTGCCGGATCCGCTCGTCAGGCATTTCACCACGTTTTTCTACCGGAAGCTGGACGTGCCGAAAATGCGGGAAGCCGCAGCCTGCCTGGTCGGGGAGCATGATTTTTCCAGCTTCTGCAGCGCAGGAGCGCAGGTGGAAACGAAGATCCGCCGGATCACAGCGCTCTCGATCGAAGAGGAGGGCACGCGCGTTGCCTTCCGCATTACCGGGACAGGCTTTCTCTACAACATGGTCCGCATCATCGCGGGCACGCTCCTGCGGGTCGGGACCGGTTTCTGGCCGCCGGAGAAGGTGAAGGAGATCCTGGAAGCAAAGGACCGCCAGGCTGCGGGACCCAAAGCTCCCGCCGAAGGCCTCTGCCTGATGGAGATCCGCCTCTTCCCGGAAGGCTTTCCCGAAGAGATCACCCGCAGCTGGAACTGAGAGACATCGGGACCGTGCAGGACTGCTGCATGCAGCCCCGGCTGCGGGAAACCCATTGAGTTTCCCTGTATTTCGTGATATAATTATTTGTCCGAAGCGGGAAGGAGGTCTGCCATGCCGTCTTATCACTACGGAAGCAGCTCGTACGGAGGGCAGCGGCGCCGCCGCCGTGCTCCGCGGGGCAGCCGTGTGCTTGCGGTCCTGGCGCTCTTCATTCTGGCAGCCGGTCTCGGTTTCGGCATTTACAAAGGGGTCGGCCTTGCGCGCAGATGGGTGCATGAGGTGATGGACGACCCTGTTCCGACAAAAACGGACGAATCGCCTGCGCCTGAGGAGAGTACGGAGGAGGAAAAAGACTACGGTGCTCTCATCCGTACGGCTGACGGGATGGCCGTGCAGTACGACTATGACGGCGCGATCGCCCTGCTCCAGCAGGCGGAAGGCTACGGAAAAAACGAACAGCTCTCGGCTGCGCTCACCCGGCTGAAGGCGGCGCGCAGCGAACTGGTGAGGGTGGACATCAACAAGGTCTGCCATCTGTCCGTAAGGAGCCTGATCGCGGATCCGTCGGCGGCATTCGGCTCTGCGGATAAGGATAACCTGGCTGCGAACTATCTTACCGTTTCGGAATTTGATAAGATCCTGGAAAAGCTTTACGAAGCCGGCTGGGTACTCGTCGATATCGGTGACATGGCGCATCCGGATGCGAACGGTTTCTTCGTCAGCGGAACGATCCTGCTGCCGAAAGATAAAAAGGCGTTCGTGCTCTCCGTCGAAGACATGGTCTACTACGAGGCCAACGCCGGAAAAGGTTTTGCGAACCGCCTGATCATTGACGCGGAAGGCAACCCGAGAAGCGAGATGACCGGACGCGACGGTTCGACCGTCATTGCCGACCTGGACGTCGTTCCGATCGTGGAGAGCTTCATCAGAAGACATCCCGACTTTTCCTATAAGGGCGCCCGCGGGATCATTGCTCTGACCGGCTATGACGGGATCCTCGGCTACCGGACGGCACCGAAGTACGGCGATCCAACGGGGAAGGACTGGAAACCGGCTTATGCGTCCCTAAACGTGGCAGCAGAGCAGGCCGGGGCGCAGGTGGTTGCCGCGCGGCTGAAAAAACTCGGCTGGCGCTTTGCTTCCCACAGCTGGGGCCATATCAACATGGCCAAGGCTGATCCGGACAGGATCAGAGATGATACGGCCAGATGGAAGGAACAGGTCGTTCCGCTCATCGGCAGCACGGACATTCTCTTCTTTGACAACGGAGCGGATATCGGCAGCTGGCGTACCTATTCCGCCGAGACCAACGAAAAATTCGCCTATCTGAAATCGGAAGGCTTCACGTATTACTGCGGGGTGGACCTGACCACCATCCCCTGGGTGCAGCTCTCAACCTCAGCTTCGTACCTGCGGCAGGGACGCGTGACCCTGAACGGCACGCAGCTTACCCGGTATCCCGAGCGGCTCGCCCCGTTTTTTGACGCAGCGGCTGTCCTGGATAAGACCAGACCCTGAAAAACAAGGAGGCATCATCATGAGTAAAAACGGAGGAGGCTCGTCCTCGGGTGTATTGATCGCGATTACCGTCGCCGCTCTGCTGATCGGCATCTTCGGCGGAGGTCTCAGTGCCGTACTGGGCGTGCTGGGGATAGCTTTCGGCGCCATCGTTCTGCTCGTGGCGGCCGTAATGTTCTTCGCTTTCAAGGGGTCTGCCGAGGATGCGAAAAACGCCGCAAAGAACGGCAGGGCGATCCTTACCCCTGAAGAAGCCCAGACGCTGGCAACTGCCCGCCATCAGGTGACGGAGATCCGTATCCTGAACACTAAGATCGACGACGCAGAGATCCGCCGCCGCAGCAACGAAGTCTGCGACATCATGGACAAGATCCTTGCTGCGATGAAGGAGGATCCGAAGAAGATCGCCGACGGCCAGATGTTCCTGCAGTACTATCTGCCGACGCAGAAGGAGATCCTGACCAAGTTCGAGCACATTGAGGAAAGCGGCATCGAAGCGAAGTACCAGCTGGCCGAAAAAGTGCTGCGCCACCTGAAAGACATCAGGGAAGCGACCCAGAAGCAGCTCGGCAATGTGTTTGACAACGACGTCTTCGACGTCGACGCCGAGATCGAGCTCATGAAGGAAAGCATGAAACAGGACGGACTGATGGGATAAGACCGGTCCGGATTGTCCGGAAAACTGAATCATTCGGAAGGAAGACTGCCTGAAAGGCAGTCTTCCTTTTATTGTCCTGCCGGCGATGATTATTGACAACTGTCAAAGAAAAGTGTATATTGTTCTAGTATTGTGGGATATTGTATCCGACCGTATATCGGAAGGGTGATTTGCCTGCAAGACAGCAATCCGTTCATTACGTCTGGTTTGAAGAGTATCCGGATTCGAAGGAGGCGGTCAATGTACTGCGGCAAGAGTGTTAAGCTGGAAAAAAAGATATGGCTGAGTTCCCCCACCATGCACGGGGAAGAACTGATATATATGAAAGAAGCATTCGACACCAACTGGATGAGTACGGTTGGCGCGAATATCCATGAGATCGAACGGCAGGTTGCGGAAAAAATCGGATGCAGATATGCAGTTGCTCTCTCCAACGGGACAGCAGCCCTGCATCTTGCAACAAGACTGGCTGGGGAAAAACTTTACGGCGTCCATCCCGTGAATACGGGAACCCTTGCCGGCCATAAGGTCTTCTGCTCAGATATGACTTTCGCAGCTACGATCAATCCGGTAGCTTACGAAGGCGGTGAAGCGATATTTATCGATACGGAATATGACACCTGGAACATGGACCCTGAGGCTCTGGAAAAGGCTTTCGAGATCTATCCGGATGTGAAATTGATCGTCATTGCGCACCTGTACGGCACGCCCGGCAAAATTGATGAGATCCGTGCGATCGCAAGGAAAAACGGCGCGCTTATCGTGGAAGATGCCGCGGAGTCTTTCGGTGCTTTATACAAAGGGAAACAGACAGGCAACTTCGGTGACTACAATGTCATATCTTTCAACGGCAACAAAGTCATTACCGGAAGTTCCGGAGGCATGTTTCTGAGCGATGTGAAGGAAGACGCCGATAAGGTACGCAAATGGTCCACTCAATCACGCGAGAATGCAGCCTGGTATCAGCATGAAGAAATCGGCTTCAATTATCGCATGAGCAACGTTATTGCCGGCGTTATCCGCGGTCAGATGCCGTATCTGGAAGAACATGTTGCAAGGAAAAAGGCGATCTGGGAACGTTACCGGGAAGGATTCAAAGGCCTGCCTGTGCAGATGAATCCCATTGATTTCGAAAACAGTGAACCGAATTACTGGCTCAGCTGCCTGATCATCAATCCTGATGCGATGTGCCCCATGGTACGCGGCGACAGTGAATCGAACTTCACCCCGCAGCACGGAAAGAGCTGCCCCACGGAGATCCTTCAGGCGCTGGAATCCATCAACGCGGAAGGGCGTCCCATCTGGAAACCCATGCACATGCAGCCTGTATACCGCGGCAATGCGTTCATTACCAGGGAAGGAAACGGCAGAGCAAAGACTAATGCTTACATTGCCGGCGTTGCTCTTGTCCAGGATGAAAAACTCCTGGATGTCGGCAAAGATATCTTCCACCGCGGGCTGTGCCTCCCGAGCGACATCAAAATGACGGCAGAGGAACAGAATGCGATAATCGAAACTGTTCGCCGCTGCTTTGACTGAGAGATGAGACCACGTATTTGAATATTAAAAGTGATCACAAAGAAGACTGCCTCCGGTGATATGTACCCAGTTTTCTGGACACATTGAATTATGACTGAGGCTTAACAGGTGGATGCCATTCTGTACTTTACAGGAGGCATCCACTTTGTTTT
>CADAOF010000004.1 GCA_902789555.1 uncultured Lachnospiraceae bacterium | reverse complement strand
GCGATCAGTCGCCTGTACAGTATATCTTTCTGCAAGAGTAAAGTCAGCCATTACTGAATTTTCTTCTGCATTGTGGAAGTTAGTTTAGCAATCAAGTTTCACTTGCTTGCAGGCGATTTTGACTTGGTTAATCTTTAGAAAATCGAACATATGTTCTTCTTCGATTTCCCTATGCTCCACACTTCACCGCCTTGTAAGGCGGTTTTTTGTTGTCTGAAAACGATTGCCGGTGAGGGTTTCGCATTGAATTCAATCGCCAAAGATGGTATGATTATTATAAGTTTTTTTGTGTCCAACATAAGCTAAAGAAAGCGATCTTTGAAGCCGCCTATAGCTGGGGCAGCCATTTCTATCAGCAGATCAGTGAAGATCTGCAGGATGAATTGCCGGATGTAAAATCGTTTTCTCCCAGAAACCTCCGGTATATGCATCAGTTTTTTAAGCTTTTTCCCGGAGAGACGGCGGCAGAGACTGCCCTTCAAAAAGCCCCGTCAGAAATTGTGAAACAGCCTGTTTCACAATTGGCTGCAGCAGAGATATTCATGATTCCCTGGGGACACATGGTGCAGATCATAAGGAAGTGCTGATCACGATCCGAAAAGCCGTGGATGCCAGCCCGGAACTGCGCAGCAAAAAGTCTCTGATCGAAACATTCATTGCCGGAATCAATGATGTGGATGATGTGATGATTGCCTGGCATGATTATGTGGCTGAAGAACGGGAGCGTCAGCTGAAGCAAATCATTGCGGAGGAAGGGCTGAAGGAAGCAGAGACCCGGAAGTTCATGGAAAATGCTTTCCGCGATGGTGAAGTCCGCACGACCGGAACGGATATTGAAAAACTCATGCCGCCGGTATCGCGCTTTGGCGGCGGTGGCCGGGCTAAGAAAAAGCAGGGCGTGATAGACAAGTTCAAAGGCTTCTTTGAGCGGTTCTTCGGCCTGGGCAGTGCCAACTTTACGAATAATCCGAAGTCTGTAGTCTATGAGATGCCTGAGAATGGAGATATGCCGATGGTGGCGGAAGGCAATGAGTCAACATGATAGAGGATGTTTTGGACGAACACCAAAGGCAGTGTAACCTGATTAAGTCGCTTCTACAAGTTACCCCACCATCAGGAACCGCATTCTTTCTCTACTCCTCATGATGAAACAGGACGGCCTCCCGGCCGTCCTCTTTTTAATATTCTTATTTTCTTATTCCGCGATCTCGCGAACCGCCGGTTTCGTGCGGGCGATCGCTTTTCCCTTTCGGACGGAAAGGACGACCGGCGCGTTATTGCTCAGCGCTTCATGGTAGTTCCCGGCATCCATGACGACAAAGCTCGCGGGATTGCCTTCCCGGATGCCGTAGGTCTCACCCAGGTGCAGCACCTTCGCTGCGTTTTCCGTAACGAAGCGGTAGCTGTTCATGATCTCGCCGTAGCCCATCATCTGCACGGCGTGCAGACCCAGATAGACCGTATCCCGCATGGAGCCGCAGCCCATGGGATACCAGGGGTCGAAGAGGTCGTCATTGCCAAAGGCAACGTTGATCCCGGCTTCCGTCAGTTCCTTTACTCTTGTCACGCCGCGGCGCTTCGGGTAAGTGTCGGCGCGGCCTTCCAGATGGGTATTGACCAGCGGATTGGCCACGAAATTGATCCCGCTCATCTTCAGGAGCCGCATCAGTTTCAGCACGTAGGCATTGCTGTAGGAATGCATCGCGCAGGTGTGAGAGGCCGTGACCTTGTCTTTCAGCCCCAGTTCCAGCGCCCTGGTCGCCAGCGTTTCCAGACCGCGGGACTGGTCGTCGTCGGTCTCATCGCAGTGGACGTCCATGAGCAGGCCGTTTTTCGCCGCCAGTTCGCAGGCAAAGTTCAGCGATTCCACGCCGTACTCGCGGGTGAATTCAAAGTGCGGGATCGCGCCGACCGCGTCTACGCCTAGCCTGACGGCCTCTTCCATGAGTTCCTTTCCGTTCGGAAAGCTCAGGATCCCCTCCTGAGGGAAAGCCACGACCTGGATGTCTGCGAGCGTTCTCAGCTCCTCCCGTACCTCCAGGATCGCCTTCAGGGCCGTCAGCGACGGATCCGTCACGTCCACATGGGTGCGGATATACTGCACGCCGTTTCCGGCGTAGAGGCGGACCGCTCTTCTCACCCGGTCCTTAACATCTTCGGCATTCAGTTTGTCTTTCCGTTTAGCCCAGCATTCAATGCCTTCGAACAGCGTGCCGGACATGTTCCAGACGGGATCTCCGGCCGTGAGCGTGGCATCCAGATGGATGTGCGGCTCGACAAACGGCGGCAGGACCAGGCGGCCGCCGAGATCTTCCGTCTCTTCGCCTTCCCGCGGGGAAAGCTCCGGCGCGATCTCTTCAAAGCAGCCGTTCCTTACGCGGATGTCCCGCGTTTCCTCAGCGTTTTCTATCCGTGCGTTCTTGTATAACATACAGACACCTCGAGGTTTTATTTTTTGATCAGTTTGTTCCAGACAAGGTAGCAGACCGCCGCCACGGCCATTGCGTTCACGGAAGCAATGCCCCATTTCACGAAATTGCCGACCAGCGCGCCGGCGACGACGCCGAGCACCGCGCCCCAGTTGACGGCTGCCTTTGCATCGCCTTCCTCCCTGTACTTCTCGCGGTTAAAGAAGAAGTCCAGCATGATGATGGCGCCGATGGGCGGCAGGGTGGCGTTCAGGAAGTTGAGCCAGCCGATGAAGTTGTTGTACAGCCAGACCGCGGCCGCCGTGCCGATGATGCCGCTCACGATGACCATGGGGCGCTTGCGCACGCCGGTGATGTTGGAGAGGCCGAGGCCGCCGGTATACAGCGCGTTGTCGTTGGTGGTCCAGATATTGGCGCCGAGCACGATCAGAGCGGGGACCGTGAGGCCCTGCGCGATCATGACGTAGAAGATGTCATCCATTTCAGTGAAGGCTCCGCCGACCGCGCCGAAGGCGAACATCAGCGTGTTGCCGATAAAGAAGGCAATCACCGTGGTGATCACGGCAACGCGGTTGGTCCTGGAGAAACGGGTGAAGTTCGGAGTCGCCGTACCGCCCGAGACAAAGGAGCCGATGACGAGTCCCACGCCGGCAAACAGGGTCATGCCGCCGCTGCTCTTCGCGAAGATGGCGTTCAGGCCGCCGCCCTGGGAAGTGGCGAGCACCATGGAATAGATGCCGAGGACCGCAATGAGCGGGACGGAAATGTAGCTGATGATCTCCATGCCCTTAATGCCGAAGTAGGCGGAAGCCGTCATGCAGACGCCGCCGGCGATGACCAGGATCAGCGGGTCGATCTTCAGGACTTCGGCAGCCGGGATGGCGAACATGGCAACACCGACGCCGAACCAGCCGATCTGGGTGAGGGAGATCATGGCCGAAGGCAGGTAGGAGCCGAAGCGGCCGAAGGAGCGGCGGGCCAGCAGGTCAAAGGAAAGGCCTGATTCGCTGCCGATGTAGCCGAGCGTTCCTGTGTAGGCCGCCAGGATCACGCCGCCGATCAGGACCGCCCAGACGAAGCCGGACAGATCCAGGCCGTTGCCGAGCTTGGCGCCTACGGACATGCTGGCCGAGAAGAAAGTGAAGCCCAGCATGATGAAGAACATGGGGAGAAAGCCTTTTCTGGCTTTTTTAGGCACCGCCTCAAAGGAAAAGTCGGCGTCCGTGTGCTGTTTCGTGTTTTCAGTTGTCATGGATGTGTCCTCCCAAATCGTTTTGGCCTGACATGGAGATCCGCATGAAAAAAGCGGCTCTCCCATCCAAGGAAAGCCGCGCAGTATTCGTCATTTGCGCATGATACGCCCGCGTATCGCAGTCCTTGGAGGTCTCTCTGGACCTGCCTTAAAGCACTGGGGAAATTATAGCGTGCGCGCCAGGCGCTGTCAATTCATCCGTCAGGTCTTTTGCGGAAGATCATCGGTTTTTTTCGGCAGTCTCAGCCTGTTTTCAGGTCTTCCAGCCGTAGTCCCAGAGGTTGCCGGCATCCCGGTGGCGGGTCTTCCAGATCAGGCGGTCCTTATCCCGCGGACGGGCGCAGGGCATGTCCGGGAATTCCAGTTCGAAGCGCTCGGAAACGTTGATGACGCGGGTGCCGCCGTACGCCTGCTCGCGCGGCAGGGTGTGGTCGTAGCGCAGGTGCACGTGCCCGTGCAGGAGGTACGCCGGCTTCCAGCGGTCGATGAGGCGCACCAGGGCTTCAAAGCCGCGGTGCGCAGGGTCATCCCGGTCGCCGAGCCCTCTGGGCGGTGCGTGGGTGATCACGATGTCCACGCCTTTCGTCCGCCGGAGCGCAAGCCAGAGTCTGGCGATGCGGCGCCGCATCTGCCGTTCCGTATACTGGTACGGCCCGTCATGATAGCGCAGGCAGCCGCCGAGTCCCAGGATCCGAATGCCGTTGTACACGACCAACTGGTCATCGATGCATTCGCAGCCTTCGGGCGGCTTCTCCTCGTAGGTGCCGTCATGGTTTCCGGGTATGTAAAGGAGCCTTGCATGGCTCATGGTCACCAGAAAGGTAAGGTACTCCGCCTTCAGGTCGCCGCAGGCCAGGATCAGATCGTAGCCGTCAAGCTTTCCCGGCGAGTAATGGTCCCAGAGGGCGGGGCTTTCTTCGTCAGCTATGGCCAGGATCTTCATCGGCTTTCTTCCTTCTCCGGCGGGATGCTCTCCCGGTAGACGCCCAGTTCCCTCACCAGGGGCTGCGAGATAGGCGAGAGTTCTTCAAAGGACGGGATCCGGCCCTCAACGCTGTCGCAGAGCCAGTCCATGCGGACGAGTTCCAGCGGCGAGAGGCCGTGGCTGCCGTCATTTTTCAGGGTGCCGTCCTGGGCGGTGATGCGGCGGGCAAAAGGATCGAACCGCCCTTCGCGGATCTCGCGCATCATGAATTCGGCGAGCGATCTCACGCCTTCCGGAACCAGATCGGAAAACTCTACGTCAATGACGCCGCTGCTCATGCCCCACCAGTAGTTCACGGCTTCAGCAGGGTTCTTCCCGGCCTTCCAACTGCCGTCCAGCACGGAGCGGACGATGTTTTCGTACAGTTTTCCCCAGAGCCAGACCGGCGAAGCGAGAGGCGTCAGCTGCCCTTCGTCATTCATCAGGTAGGTCCCGTAAAGGCCCTTGGACAGATATCGCTTATTCTGCAGCGGGATGTCCCGGTTGGAGACCACCTTGACGCCGCGGGAAAGAAGCTTTTCGGCAGGATCGCCCGGAAGGCAGGACCATTCCAGGATGACCTTCGCCCGGGGATTGGTCATGCGGGCACCGAGTGCAAAGGCGTTGACGGAAGCCGGAACCCCCAGGATCGGATATGAGCCGATGTAGCCGATCTCGTTGGTATCCGCCAGGGCGCCGGCGATGAGGCCGGTAATGAACTTTCCTTCGAAAGTCCTGCAGTAATAGCTGCGGACGCTTGAGAGCGTGGTATCGATGGAGCAGTTGAGGAAGCGGACTTTCGGATATCTGACCGCGGCTTTCAGGGTCTCGCGGAGCAGCTGCGGCGTGGTGGTAAAGACCAGTTCCGCACCTTCTCCCACTGCTTTCCCGATCAGTGCTTCCGCCTCTTCCGCCGTATCGGCATGGAAATAGTGGCGGACTTTGACCTGAGGTGCGAGCGCTTCTTCCATCTCCTTCGCGCCCCGCTCATGGGCCCTCGCCCAGTGGCTCGCCGTACTGTCCCACTTGTAAACAAATGCGATATTCAGATGGCTCGGCGCCGGGGAAATGATTTTCTCCAGAACGCTCTGGGTCCCGCTCTGCGGTTCCGTAACGACGCTGGGTGTTCCCTCGCCGCTGTCGGCAATGACGTCGCCCCAGAGCGCAGCGAGCGAGGCTTTCAGTTCTTTTGCGCTCATGCTGCTCAGCTGCTCATACGGGTGCACCTTCAGCCACAGGAGCAGGGCTTCTTCAGGGTACAGTCCCTGTTCCTTCTTCTCCAGGCTGTTGAACGCCTCCTTGAAGAAATGCCAGCGGGATGACAGCGCCCGCTTTTCGAGATCCGTCCAGGCCGTTGTGTCGTCGCGGCCGAGGAAGGCCAGGAGCCTTGCATAGCTGCCGGGCTTTCTGAACTGGATGTCATAAAGGCCGGTCAGAGCGTAGAAATCCAGGAACTCTCCGTAGGCGCGGATGCGCGGGTCGTCGGAAGGAAGCGGCATCACGCGCCGTACCTTTGCCGGGATGCGGGCGGCGCCGAAATACTTCAGGACACTGACGCGCTTGTTGCCCTCCTGGACGTAAAAGTCGCCCAGATACTCGTAGCACAGGATGGGTTCGCGGATCCCGGTCTCCGAGAGATGCGCGCCGCAGAGGGCGATCCATTTCTGGCCGAACTCACTGTTTTCCTCAAGCAGCGGGTAAAAACCGGCGGAGAAGGCATTGACACGGCCCGCCGCCACGGTCCCGACGATACGGTCCGCAGGGATATCGATGATGCCGAGTTCCCGGATGGCATGGACGGACAGGTCCGGCAGGACCTCGTCCAGCACGGCCGGGTAGGGATCCCGGCCTGCGTCCGCAAGCGCCTTCTTTTCCTTCTGGCCCAGGCGCAGAGCCTTTTCATATTCCAGATGATTCGCAGACGAATTCATCAGTCTTCCTTATCTCCTTTCTGCAGCGCTTCGATCCGCTGTGCGAGCGTCGGATGCGAGTAGGTGAGAGTGACCAGGGTACGGGACGGCGCGATATCGGAAAAGTTCTCGCGCGACAGTTTCTTCAGCCCCGAGACGAGGGCGTCCGCATATCCCTCCTTTGCCGCGTGTGCATCCGCGCGGTACTCCGCCCGGCGCGACAAGGCGTTCGCAAGGAAGCCGAACAGCGGCATGAAGAGAGCGAATTCCACGCTCATGATCAGGATCAGCGCAAAACCGTAATTGACCTTTTCAAAGCCGAAGGCCGTAAACAGCGCCGGCGTGCGGAGCGTCAGCCATGCAAGCAGGCCGATGATCAGCATCTGCACGAAGCTCGTCAGCTGGTTCTTCAGGGTGTCCTTATGCAGGCCGTGCCCCATCTCATGTGCAAAAACAGCGCAGATCTCGTCGTCCGTCATCCGCTCCAGCAGGGTATCGTAGAGTACGATGGTCTTCATCCGGCCGAAGCCCGCAAAGTAGGCGTTCGACTTGGTGGAGCGGCGCGAGGCATCCATGACGTTGACCGCCCTGACCCGGTAGCCGTTCTTTTCGAGCAGCGCTGTCAGGCGGCTCCTCAGTTCCCCGTCCGGCAGCGGTGTAAACTTGTTGAACAGCTTGCTGAAGAAGGGATAGAGGAAGGCGATGAAGAGAGCGCCCAGGGCCATCACTCCTGCAAAAACCAGGATCAGCCAGTCGCCGAAGCGTTTATGCAGGCCTAAGAGCGCACTCCCGATACCGGTGAGGAGCCCCAGCTGGAGCAAAAGTTCCTTGAGAGAATCAAGGATGAAGGTCTTCGGGCTCGTCCGATTGAAACCGTACTTTTCTTCGATGACCATCGTCTCATGCCAGGAGAAAGGAATGAGCGCCAGCGACGTAAGCACGCTTAAGAGCAGGACCGCAAACATCTGCGGCCAGTCTCCCTTCGCGAACAGGCCGGCGAAGGCCGCGTAGGCATTCGTCAGAAGCAGGGCGGCGTCAATGAGAAACGAAACGCTGACCCGCAGATAGTTCAGGCGGCACTTTTCAGTGTTGTATGCCTGCTGCTTCGCATGCGTTTCGGCGTCGTAGACGTCGGCAACGCATGCCGGGACCGGGTTTTTCGCAGAGCTGATCCTCAGCCGGTTCAGGTACAGTTCGTACAGAAAGACCAGCGTAACCGCAGCTAAAACGATGATCCTGACGGTCATGGAACGTTCCTCCTCTTCCGGAAATTGTCCGGATCTGCGGACAATTATAATATTATAGCACACAGCCGGTTGATTCGGGGCAGATATTTTGCTATATTTCCGTCTTAGGCCGACATGTGCCCTGACTTACGGAGATGACTTATGCTTTATCTGATCCTTGCTGCGCTTTGCAGCGCCGTTCTCACCCTCGTGCTTAAGCTGTTTCGGGACCCGAAAGGGAACCGTTTCGGCATCATTCTGGGCAATTACCTGACCTGCGTGCTGATCGCTTTCCTGCAGATGCCGGAAAAAGGCCGGCTCTTTGCCGTCAGTTCTTCCACACTGCTCATGAGCGCCGCAGCAGGTTTCCTCTACGTTGCCGGACTCGTCTTCACCCAGACGAGCGTCCGAAAGAACGGTGCGACGCTGACCTCTGCCTTTTCGAGGCTCGGGCTGATCGTACCTCTGACCGTCAGCTTTTTGTTTTTTGACGAGGTTCCTTCCCTGCTGAAGATCGGCGGACTTGTTCTGGCAGGAGCCGCCATCTGGCTGATCAATTCGTCTGCCGGGGAAAATCCGGCCGTTCAGGCGTCATCCGGTGGAGAGAGGAAAAACCCCGCGGTACTGCTGATGACACTTCTTGCCTGCGGCTGCAGCGAAACCATGGCCAAGGTCTTTTCCCGCCTGGGCGATCAGGGGGAGGATACGCGCTACTTTTTCTTTCTTTTCCTCACGGCTGCCCTGCTGACCCTGATCCTGTGTACCGCGGAGAAACGCAAAACGGGAAAGGGGATCCGGATCGCCGAGCTGGCGGCCGGGATCCTCGCCGGCATCCCCAATTATTTTTCCTCCTATTTCCTGCTGAAAGCCCTGCTTGCGCTTCCGGCAGCCCTGGTCTACCCGGTCTTCAGCGTCGGCGCCATTCTTCTGGTGACAGCTGCCGGCGCCGTTTTCTTCGGTGAAAGGCTCGGAAAACGGCAGCTGTGCGGCTTCGCTCTCATCCTCTGCGCGCTGGTACTGCTGAATCTCTGACGAGCACGGAAACAACGGAAAAGACGGTCTTTCCTTGCACGGAAGACCGTCTTTTTTTGTTTCTTCTTCGGGACGTTTCGGTCGGAAGACCGTCTCTTTCCCCCTCTCATAAATCTTGACAAAAACGCTGCTCGGCTTTATATTCTTATTATGAACATGTTCACAAAAGAACAAAACCCGTAAAAGTTCAAAAAACGCTTATTGCGTCTGACAAGGAGGAAACATGAGCAGTTTCAAAGACCTGCGGATCGTAGACAACTTCTACCAGACTTCGCTCTTCTTCCCGATGCCGACGGTGCTGATCAGCACCATTGCCGCGGACGGATCGACGAGCCTGGGGCCCTACAGCCTGGTCCAGCCCTACTACGTTGCCGGCAAGGAGTATTACGCGATGCTCCTCAACTGCCGCAACTCGTCCAACACCGCGCAGCACATCCTGCGTACCGGCAAATGCGCCATCAACTTCATCCCCGACGACCGGAAATATTTCAAATGGGCCGTCAAGCTCAGCTGGCCGGGCGATACGCCGGCGGAAAAGATGAAGGACTGCAAATTCACGCTGGAAAAGGGCATCGCGGATGAGAGCGAAGGCCCCCGCCCGCTGGTGGTGCAGGAAGCCTTCCAGGTCATCGAGTGCACCTGGATGCGGCATCTGGACGGTGCGGACCGCGACGAACCGGGGCAGATGGACGGATACGAACCGCCTTACCACGATTTCAACGGCATTACCTCCAAGTTCGGCGCGACCTTCATCCTGCGCGTAGACAAGATCCTGATGAAGGAGAAATACTACAACGCGATCATCAACGGCGTGAAGGCCTCCGATTTCCCGAAAGTCCCCGTGGACTACGGCTACCGCGACTCCAAGAACTTCTGGTACACCCGCTTCCCGGGCTTCGGCAACTTCCTGGGCGCCATCCCCGAACTGCTGCCCGTGCGCGCAACGACGGTGCAGAACGTCATGTACGCCGCGGACCGCATCGATCCGGAGATCAAATTCACGGAAGACGCCTGCGCGAAACTCGTGAACGTGCCGCGCATCTTCCTGCCCACCGCCCTGAAGGGCTGCGTCGCCTGGGCAAGGGAGCATGACGTGAAGCTGATCACCGCGGAACACATGGACATCATCAACGATAAGAGAGCCAAGGAAAAAAATAAATGACACGAAGTCTCATCCTGAGCAAAGCGAAGGATCCTTCGTCGCTTCGCTCCTCAGGATGACAATACAGATAAATACAGAAAGGACAATTAACCATGAAAATCGTATTAGCCGGTGCATTCGGCAACCTGGGCAGGGAGATCCTTAGATCCCTGTGTGAAAAAGAACGCTATGAAGTCGTTGCCGCCGATCTGAAAGAACTGGAACTCCCCGCCCTGAAGGGCAAATATACCTTCGTCTCCATCGACGCCACGAACCCCGAGACCATGAAGGGCCTCTGCGACGGCGCGGAAGTCGTCATCACGACGATGGGCCTCACCGGTGCCTCCACCCGCTTCAACAACTATGACATCGACCTCAAGGGCAACATGAACCTCTATGAGGAAGCAAAGCGCGCGGGCGTGAAGAAATTCAACTACATTTCCGTCATTTCCTGCGACGAGCCCGGCGCGGAAGTCGTCCCGATGCTGCACGCGAAATATCTTGTGGAGCAGGAATTGAAGAAGCAGCCCATGGACTGGGTCATCTACCGTCCGACCGGCTACTTCTATGACATCTGCAAGGTCTTCAAACCCTACGTGGACAAGGGTGAGATGCAGCTCCTGAAAGGCTACGGCAAGGTGAAGGCCAACGTCGTGGACTGCCCGGATTTCGCGGATTTCATCGTGGAGCACATGTTTGACAAAAACGTCACGTACAACGTAGGCGGCAAAGAGACCTATACCTACGAAGAGATGGCCAAGATGTGCTTTGACGCGGCCGGCAAGCCCCTGAAGATCAAATGGGCTCCCATCTGGCTGTTCGGCATCCTGGCGAACCTGCCGAAGATCAAGAAGGCGGGCAAGCACGACATCATCCTTTTCTCCCGCTGGACCCTGAGCCACGATCTGGTCGGCGACACGAAGGTCGGCGAACACAGCTTCGCGGAATACATTAAGAACTACTTCAAATAAAGCGGAAAGGAGCATTGATCATGGTATTCCCGCCCCTTACCTGGGTACTTTTAATTGTCGCTGCAGCGCTCTGCGCCATCGGCTTCATTAAATTCGTGTGGTTCATGTCCGTCGGCTACGGCCTCGCCGTCGGCGGCATCGGCGTCGCCGTCTTCGCGATTGCTGTCATCCGCGGGGACCTCACCCCGGTCATGGCCGTCCTCTGCTGCCTCCTGCTCGTTTACGGCCTCCGGCTCGGCCTCTTCCTGCTCATCCGTGAGATGAAAAGCGCCGCCTACCGCAAGACCCTGAACGCCCAGACCGACAAGCCCGTTCCGATCTTCGTAAAGTTCTTCATGTGGATCTTCATGGCCGTGCTGTACGTCATGGAAGCTTCCGCGGTCTGGTACCGCGAAGCGACCGCACCGAACGGTCCGCAGCTTACGGCCTGGATCGGTGCCGCCGTCATGCTCTGCGGCATCCTGATCGAAGCACTGGCTGATAAGCAAAAGAGCGCCGCCAAGAAGATCGCGCCGGACAGGCCCGCAATGGACGGTCTCTACAAGATCAGCCGCTGTCCGAACTATTTCGGTGAGATCACCTTCTGGACCGGCGTCTTCATCTCCGGCTGGAGCATCCTCAATGGCTGGCAGTGGCTCATTGCCGTCCTCGGCTACGTCATGAT
Organism: uncultured Lachnospiraceae bacterium; assembly: GCA_902789555.1. Taxonomy (GTDB): domain Bacteria; phylum Bacillota; class Clostridia; order Lachnospirales; family Lachnospiraceae; genus UBA6987. Next base: position 121,041 of record CADAOF010000004.1, on the reverse strand, counting down.
CCTCGGCATCATGATCAGCGGCGCGCAGCGTCTCGAAAAGCGTCAGAACAAGAACTACGGAAGCCTTCCCGAATATCAGGCCTACGTGAAGAAGACCCCGATCCTCGTCCCGTTCATCCCGGTCTATCATCTGGTAAAGGAGAAATAAGGATCCGTCATGTCAGTCCCCATGGCAATCATCGATTACATTCCTGTTTTGTTCTTTATCGTTTCTGCCATCGTGATCCAGCGCGGATTATATGCTATAATGAGCAAGGGAGCGTTCGCACTGCTTTCCGGCGGCACGATCATGGTGATCGCGGCCGGCCTCATGAAGGCGACTTGGAAACTCCTGTACGCGCTCGGTGTCTGCGATTTTGAGCGTCTGAACCAGTGCTTCTTCCCCATGCAGTCGGTCGGCTTTCTGCTGGCCGGGATCTCCGTCTGCGCGCTTCTCTTCTTCCCGCAGAAAAAGGAGGCGCTCGCCGCCGTCGGCGCACCGGCCGTCTTTTCGGGTACGATGGTTTTCGTCGCCCTGATGGTCCTGGGCTGCCTCGGCTACTGCGGCGGTCTTGCGCTGTACGCGAAGCGGCAGAAAAAGGGAAAAGCCGCCGTACTGTTCCTGATCGCTTTCGTCTTCATGCTCGGGATGGGCTATCTTTCCTCCCGTGACTTTGCGAAAGCCTCCATGAACTGGATCGCCGAAGGCGTCAACGTCGCCGGCCAGCTCATCCTTCTCCTTGCGGCAGGCATGCTGTTTGGGAAGAAAGAGGTCTAAGGACGCCCTCAGCCTGCCAGCCGGGCTGAGATTCCTCCCCGCTTCGGGAGCGGTACAAGAAAGGATAAAACATGCAGGAAGTCATCATTTCCGGGCTCCAGTCGCTCTACGGGCTGGAACCGATCGTCGGCAACCCCTACGCGAAGATCGACAAAAGCGGCATGCATTTCAGGATCACGACCTATGCCGTGAAGGGCTTCGGCCATCTCTCCGTCATCGACATGAAGGCCATGCTCGGCCTCATGAAGATGGAAAGCGTGGTCCTGAATGCCGAAACCAGGGATCTGCCGCTCTACTCCGGCGACCTCATCCGCGTAGCCGGCAAGTGCACGATCCTTCAGGAGTTCTACAACACCATGATCGATCCCATGAGCGAGGACGTGAAGGCGCCCTACCGGAAGGTCAGGGAGAAGTACAGGAACCTTCCGCCCTACGTGACCGGCCCGCGCTGGTATGACGATATCCGCTACGATTTCACGCTCGGCGCGTCAGGCAGGGGGCTCGCGGAGAAAGAAGGGCAGATCACGAAGGATTACTTCGACGCCTATCTGGAAAACGTCGCGCGCTCAGCTGCCTGCGATCCCGCGGAAAAGCGGGCAAAGACGGCGACCTACGTAGACGGCCTGTTTAAGAACGGCGGCCCGGCCGTTGACCAGTTCAAGAAACTGATCGGCGAGGAGGCAGCCCGCGAGGTCTTCGAAAAATACGTCTTCTGCTGCCGCTAGGCACAGACAGGAGGCCGGAGGCACGGCGCCTCCGGCCTTTTCTTCGGAAGGGAAATCATGGAGAATAAAGAAAAAAGCCAGAAGGCGCCGCGGAAAAGGCGCCTGGCCCTGTGGATCATTCTGGCCGTGTTCGTGCTGCTCGCGGGCAGCGCGGGGATCTACGCGGGCGATTATTACCGCGCGGAACCCGAAGCTCTCGCCGTGATGGAAAAAGGCGCCCCGGGCGTACGGGTGGAACAGAAAGGCGGCCGCACCGTCTTCACGCCGGAAAGCCCGAAAGCCGGCCTCATCTTCTACCCGGGCGGCAAGGTGGAATACAGCGCCTACGCCCCGCTCATGGCCGAACTGGCGCAGGAAGGTTTTCTCTGCGTGCTTCTGAAGATGCCGCTCAACCTGGCGGTGCTGGACATGGATGCCGCGCACGGGATCCCGGCGGAGTTCCCGGGTGTGGAGCGCTGGATCCTTGCTGGGCACTCTCTCGGCGGCGCGATGGCCGCTTCCTGCGCCGCGAAGCATCCGGAAGAGTTTGACGGCCTGCTTCTCCTGGCCGCGTATTCCACGGCGGACCTTTCGGACAGCGGTCTTCGGGTCCTCAGCCTGTACGGCTCGGAGGACGGCGTGCTGAACCGGGAAAAATACGAAACGTACCGCGGAAACCTGCCTGCAGACGTCCGGGAGACCGTGATCGAAGGCGGCTGCCACGCCGGCTTCGGCGCGTACGGTCCTCAGAAGGGGGACGGCGCGCCGCGTATCACCCGCGCGGAGCAGATCGCCCGGACGGCAGCGGAAGCCGCTCTGCTGCTGACCGGTCGGTGATTTCCGCAGGCAGCCCCATCCCGCCTGCCGCATTCATGAGAAGGCGCCGGAAACTCCGGCGTCTTTTTTGTATTTTCCTCTGCCATCCCGGCTGCTTTTGTGCTATACTGAGCCCGTATTCCCGGGGAAAGGGAGACTGAAGATGACTCTTAAGGATTTACAGATAGGAAAGACCGCCGCAGTGACCGAAGTCGGCGGCGAGGGCGCGCTGCGCCAGCATTTTCTCGACATGGGGATCATTCCCGGCGCCGAAGTGACCGTGGTCAAGTACGCGCCGATGGGCGACCCCCTGGAGATCCGCATCCACGGCTATGAGCTGACCCTCCGCCTGAACGAGGCGGGAGAGATCGGTGTCGGACCGCTGCCCGAAAAAGGCACGGAAAAAGAAGAAGAGATCCCTGACCTGGGTGATGAGCACCCCGGCCTCGGCGAAGGCGGGCGCTTCCATCCGAAGGGAAGCGGCGATCCGCTGCCGGACGGCACTCTCCTCACCTTTGCCCTCGTCGGCAACCAGAACAGCGGCAAGACGACGCTCTTCAACCAGCTGACCGGATCCCGCCAGCATGTCGGCAACTTCCCCGGCGTCACCGTGGACCGGAAGGACGGCGTGATCATCGGAAAGGAAAACACCCTGATCACCGACCTTCCCGGCATCTATTCGATGTCGCCCTACTCCAGCGAGGAGCTGGTCTCCCGCGATTTCGTGCTGAAGGAAAAGCCGAAGGGCATCATCAATATCGTCGACGCGACCAACATCGAGCGGAACCTTTACCTCACCATGCAGCTGCTGGAGATGGGCATCCCCGTGGTCGTCGCCCTGAACATGATGGATGAGATGACCGGCAACGGCGGCTCCGTGGATGTGAACGCGATGGAAGCCATGCTGGGCGTTCCGGTGGTTCCCATCTCCGCCGCGAAGAACCAGGGCGTGCACGAACTCGTGGAGCACGCGCTGCACGTCGCGAAATATCAGGAGAAACCTGCGCGGCAGGATTTCTGCGGGCAGAACGACCACGGCGGCGCGGTGCACCGCTGCCTGCATGCAGCCATCCATCTGATCGAGGACCACGCGGAGGCGGCCGGCCTTCCGGTCCGCTTTGCCGCCGACAAGGCCATCGAAGGCGACGAACTGATCATCGAACAGCTCGGTCTTGACGACAACGAGCAGGAAACGCTCGAGCACATTGCCCTGCAGATGGAAAAGGAGCGCGGCCTCGACCGCAGCGCCGCCATCGCCGAAATGCGTTTTTCCTTCATCATGAAGGTCTGCCGCGCCTGCGTCAAGAAACCGCGCGAAAGCCGTGAACGCACCCGCAGCCAGAAACTGGACCGCTTCCTCACCGGCAAATATACCGCGATCCCCATCTTCATTCTGGTCATGGGGCTCGTCTTTTTCCTGACCTTCAACGTGATCGGTCTCTGGCTGCAGGATCTCCTGGCCGCAGGCATCGAATCCCTCACGGCTGCGGTGGATGCGGCGCTCACTTCCGCAGGCGTCAACGAAGCCCTGCACGGTCTGATCGTCGGCGGCATCTTCGAGGGCGTCGGCAGCGTTCTCAGTTTCCTGCCGATCATCGTGACCATGTTCCTCTTCCTGTCCCTGCTCGAAGACAGCGGCTACATTGCGCGCGTCGCCTTCGTCATGGACAAGCTTCTGCGGAAGCTTGGCCTTTCAGGCCGCAGCATCGTGCCGCTCCTCATCGGCTTCGGCTGTACGGTCCCGGCCGTCATGAGCTCGCGCACGCTTCCCAGCGAACGCGACCGCCGGATGACCATCCTGCTCACGCCCTTCATGAGCTGCACGGCGAAACTCCCGATCTACGCCTTTTTCGTGGACGCGTTCTTCAAAGATCACAAGGCTCTCGTCATGATCGGCATCTACGTGACCGGCATCGCCGTCGGGATCCTGGTCGCCCTGATCTACAAGAAGTTCTTTTTCAAGGGCGAGGCGGTCCCCTTCGTCATGGAACTGCCGAACTACCGGATGCCGAGCCCGCGAAACACCCTGCAGCTCCTGTGGGACAAGGCAAAGGACTTCATTGAACGTGCCTTCTCCGTCATCCTGATCGCCACGATCGTGGTCTGGTTCCTGAAGACCTTCGATTTCCACTTCAATGTCGTTGCGGATCAGCACGAAAGCATCCTGGCCTCGCTCGCCGGTCTGATCGTGCCGCTCTTCAAGCCGCTCGGTCTCGGCGACTGGCGGATCGTCACGTCGCTCATCAGCGGCTTCATGGCCAAGGAGAGCGTAGTCTCCATCCTCGAGGTGCTCTTCGCCGCGGAAGGCGGCGTAGCGGCAGTCATTTCTTCTCTTGCCGCCGCAAGCATGCTCGTGTTCAGCCTGCTTTATACCCCCTGCGTCGCCTCCATTGCTGCGGTGCGCCGGGAACTTGGCGGAAAATGGGCGGCCTACGTCGTCGTCTGGCAGTGCCTTGTCGCCTGGCTCTGCGCGCTCCTCGTCCGCCTTGCGGGACTTGCCCTCGGGCTCTAAGGAGAAAGTCATGGGACCTGTCGACATCATTCTGATCCTCATCATCGCGGGCGCGGCATTCCTCGCGCTCCGGCATCTGCGTGCAAAAAAGAAAAGCGGATGCGGATGCGGATGCGAAGGCTGCACGAAAAGCTGCCCTTCCCGAACGCCGGAAAACCGCAGCTGAGCCTCCCCTCACACAGAAAAACGCCCGGCATGCCGCCGGGCGTTTTCATATGCTGACGAAACTACAGGATCAGGCTGACCAGGACGAAGAGCCAGTGCGCGGTGATGCCGGCGACGAGGCCGCCGACCGTATGGCTGACGAGGGCTTTGCCGGTCATTTCCGTGCATCCGATCGTACTCATCATGGAAACGTGGGTGCTCAGGTATCCGCTCCAGCACATGCACATGGCCGTGAACACGGCAATGTCGTTCGCGCCGGCAAGGCTCGTCACGACAAGCTGCCTGGCCATGGTGAGGGAAGCACCGGCAGCGCCGAGCGCCGTGATCGGAACACCGATGGCTTCCGGAGAGGAAAAGCCGAACAGCGGTTTCAGGATGAAATCGATCTTTCCGGCAAGCCGGGGAAGGAGCGCAACGCCTTCATAAGCCGCGCCGGTATAGCCGCCACCTGGCATGCCGTTGGTCATCATCAGAACGAGCGTACAGATGAGCAGGACACCGGGGATGATCTCGAATCCCATCCTGACGCCGGACTTTCCGCCGTCCAGGATCGCCGACAGGAAACGGTTCGCGACGTTGCCTGCGCGAATGGGGCGCAGCTGTTCCTTTTTCTGATCCACGCCTTCCTCGTGCTCCGGCATCCAGGCGTCCTTTCCGTACTGCTTCGCGGAGAAGGCGATCATCAGGCGCGTACTGACGATGCTGCCGATCACGGCGCCGAGAAGGCCGATCAGGACAGCCTTTCCGAAGTGCTCGCCCCCGCCGAGGCCGGAAAGCCCCAGCATGTAGGTGCAGACGATCATGCCCATGCCGAATGCTGTCGCAAGGTTCGTGATCGCCGGAAACTGGTAGCGTTTGAAGAAGCTGCGGAAATATTTGTCGTCCGCCAGCGTCAGGACCGCCGGGTTGTCCGACAGGAAGGTCGTGATGATCCCGACCGAGGCCGCCCCCGGCAGGTCGTAGACCGGCCGCATCAACGGATACAGCAGCCTGTTGAATAATGAAATGATGCCGAATTCGGTGAACAGGGAGGATATCGCCCCCATGATCACGCACATCGCCATCAGATAAAAAACCGTTTCAATTAAGAGGGAATAGGCCGTATTGATCATGGTATTGATCATGTTCATCAGGCCCATTTTCCAGCCGAACGCGGCGAAAAATGCCACGAAACACGCGAGAAACACGAAGTTCTCGACGCCGATCGCCTTTTTCTTATTCATCTGCCTTGCCTTCACGGCGGCCGCGCGCATCCCTCCCGGGGTCAGCGGGCTGCCGTTTTCATATGCTCCGTACTTTCTGAGCAATATTCATTATAGTCCCGTGCGGACGTAAAGTCAACGAGAGGAACCCGCGGGAAGACGCTGCATTGCCCGGAGTTCTCAGACCGCCTGCGCTTCTCCGGGCGGCGCATCGCCTTCAGCCTCCGCGTCCCGCCACATCTTCTTCACGACGATCCCCGCATAGATGAGGAGCAGCACCATGGCCGCACCCCAGCCGATCGGAAAGCTGGCGTAGATGATGTCCAGGGAACTGCTTCTTGCCGTCGCGACGGCAAGGAAGATCTGCCGGATGCCGACCATCCCGATAAGGGACAGGATCATGGGCATGCGGCTGCGCCCGTATCCCCGGAGATATCCGAGCAGTACGTCGCGGATGACGAGAAGGATGTACAGCCGTGACAGGTAGCGGGTCATGCCGGCGCCGGCCGCGATGACGGCGGCATCCTGACTGAAGAGCCCGACGGCTTCCGGTGCGAACGCATAGACCAGAGCCGTAAGCGGAAGCGTCACGGCGGCACAGAGGCCGAAGCCGTACCAGAACCCTTTGCGGGCGCGTTCATAGTTCCGCGCGCCGAGATTCTGGCTCACGAAGGTCGTGGTCGTCATGGCCAGGGACTTGCACGGCAGCACGACGAAGCGGTCGACCTTGTTGGCTGCGCCGATCCCTGCCGCGACGCCCGTCGGGAAGCGGTTGATGTAGGACCAGACAAAAATGTTGGAGAAAGAGATCAGCGCGTTCTGCAGGCCGGCGGAAAAGCCGATGCTGACTGAGGAAAGCACAGTCTTCCGGCCGTATTTCCAGGTCTCCTTCATGGCGATGCAGGGCGACTTGATGCGGCTCTTCAGCACCGCAGCGACAAGCAGCATGGAAAGACCCTGGGCAAGGATCGTCGCGATACCGACCCCGGCCGTTCCCCAGTGGAAAACGGCAACGAAAAGAACGTCCAGCCCGATGTTCAGGACGCTCGTAAAGGCAAGAATGTACAGCGGCGTGCGGGAATCTCCGATCGCGCGGAGGATCCCGGTGCCGGCATTGTAAATGACCGTGAACATAAGCCCGGCCAGGTAGATCCGGAGATAGGTGATGGCTTCACCGTAGATCTCCTCATTGCAGCCGGTCAGGTCCAGAAAGACCGGTGCAAGCAGGATGCCGAGAACGGAAACGACGACGCCGAGCGCCACAGAAAACGAAAAGGCGTAACGGACCGCTCTCGCGGTCGCTTCCTCATCTCCGCTTCCGAAGGCCTTGGCCGTGACCACGGTGTTGCCGATCGACATCCCGTTGAAGAAGCCGACCATCAGCTGGACGATGGGCGTGCAGACGCTGACCGCCGCGAGCGCTGCGTCGCTCACGAAACGCCCGACGACAATCGAATCTACGCTGTTGTAAAGGTTCTGGAGCAGTTCGCTGATGATGATGGGTACGGAAAACAGGATCAGCTTGCCGATGACCCCGCCTGTCGTAAAATTAATGACTTTCTGCCCCTGTGTCTGCATCCTACTTTTCCGGCTCTCCGGTCCGGATCCGCGTGAGTTCAACACCGTCCATGCGTCTCGGGGAGATGAAGAGCGGCACCGTCTCGTGGATCAGGACGGCCGTATCGAGGCCGTACCACTGCTCGTCCTTTCCTGCCAGGGAGCGGATCGCATACTTGCCCCGAAGGATCACGTCCTGCCAGGCCGGAAGCCCGCTCTTCATAGGCATCTTTTTCTTAATGAACACGAAGCGGAAGTCGCCCACGCGGTCGTTGTCATAGACGGAGAATTTGCGGCGCTGCTTCGGCATTTCACCGCTGTCCATCAGTTCCTCTACGATCTTCCGAAGGTACAGGTTGATGCTCTGTTCTTCGTTGAAGCCGAGATACAGCATCACGCGGAACACACAGTCCGTGCCGAAATTCTCCACCCGGTATGACTGTCCGTTCGGGACATCCAGCACATTGACCTTGATGAACCACCAGGCCTGCGCGCGCTTGACATCCTTATCCAGGATGGAATAAAGCACGGCATGATCGGCATAGTCGAAATCGTCGCCGTAGCAGACGTAAACGATGTTGTCCGCGGTGAGCGGAATGCTGTCATCTGCCTTCAGAGCCTGCAGCTTCCCGATGTAATCGGCAATCGGGACCCGTTTCGTGAGGCGGCTCTCCAGAACGCAGCCGTATTTCCATACCATCATGAGGATGATCAGGAGAAGGGCAAGGCCTTCGGATATGTAGCCGCCCTCCGTGAACTTATGGCTGCTTCCCTTGATGCAAACGAGTTCGACCGCGCCGAAAAGGACCGTGCAGAGAACCGACAGCACCGGTTTCTTCTTGGTCTTCCAGAGGTAGACGGAAAGGAGGACCGTGGTCATCAGCATGGCGACGGCGATGGCGAGGCCGTAGGCAGCTTCCATGCGCGTGCTGCTGCGGAAGAACAGGACTACGAAGACGCAGCCGACAAAGAGCAGGCGGTTGACCGCGGGAATGAACACGCTGCCTTCATGGCGCGGGGAATAAAGCGTTTCCATGTGCGGCAGGACTTCGCGGCGGATCGCCTGGGAAACCATGGTGAACGCGCTGACCACCACGGTATGGGAGACCGCGAAGGCAACCAGCACGGCCAGGATCACGGCAAGCGGACGGAGCCTTTCGGGCAGCATGTAGAAGAAGGGATTGAAATCCTCCACGGCCGCGAGGGACGGATCCTTCGCCGCGTCCAGAAGGTAGGCTCCCTGCCCCAGATAACTCAGCAGCAGGCAGATTTTAACGAAAGGCCAGGATGCACGCGACGCGTCGCGCCCCGCGTGCCCCATGTCGGAGTAGAAAGCTTCTGCGCCGGTAACGACCAGGAAAACGCTTCCCATCAGTTTGATGCCGGCGTTGTTGAGGTTGCTGGTGAGGAACTTCACGCCGAGCACCGGATCGAAAGCCCGGAGCACTTCCGGATGGCGCAGCAGCAGGGCTGTTCCCGTACCGCCGATGAAGAGGAGCCAGACAAAGACGATGGGGCCGAGCGCGACCGTGATGCGGTTGCGGCCGACGCCCTGGCTGATATAGAGGAGCACGACGATCAGAAGGATGAACAGGATCTTTTTCACGTCGCCCTCGCCGAGCAGGCGGTCCGTTGCCTGCGCGGTGTGCAGGCCTTCGACTGCGCTCGTGACGGTAATGGACGGAGTGATGATGCTGTCGGCAAGCAGCATGCCGGCACCGACGATGGCCGCGATCCTGAGCACTTTCCGTGTTCTGCGGTCCTGCCGCACCATGAAATACAGCGCAAAAATGCCGCCTTCACCGCCGTTGTCGGCCTTCATGACCAGGAAGATGTACTTGAGCGTCGCCAGGATCGTCAGGGTCCAGATGATCAGCGAGAGAGCCCCGAGCACGAATTCCTCGGTCACGGCAGGCAGCCCGCCGTTGTAGCGGACGATCGTCTTCATCACGAAAAGCGGCGAGGAGGCGATGTTGCCGAAGACCACGCCGATAGCCAGTAAGAACGCGGTGAACGCGCTGCGCTTATGCTGCTCCTGATGCATGGGAAGCGCTCCTTTCACGATTGTATGGTTCCGTACATTTCCCGGATGCTGCAGCCCCCCGGGTCCAGAAAAAATATATCATAAAAAAGCGCGGATGCACAAGAGATTTTTCCGCGCGCCTGTGCTATAATCGAAGTCCTGAAGCCCGCAGGACGCAGTTCTGAGTCCGAATCCTTTCGGGCCGGAGGTCATTCATGTCTTTATCCGTTGCACTGCTCAACGACGCTTTTCCGCCGCAGATCGACGGCGTAGCCACTGCCGTCGCCAATTACGGGCGGTATCTCACTGCACACGGCCATAAGGCCGTTGCTGCGGTACCGTTCGTCCCGAACGCGGATGACAGCGTCTTTCCTTTTCCGGTGATCCGTTATCCCAGTCTCGAAACGTCCAAGCTGGTCGGCTACCGCACGGGGCTTCCCTTCGACGCGAACGCGGTACGGCAGCTGAAGGACGGGAAGCCGGACCTGCTGCACTCGCACTGTCCCTTCACGAGCCAGATGCTGGCACGGACGCTCCGCACGGAACTTCATGTTCCCCTCATCATGACCTACCACACGAAATATGACATCGACATCGCGCACGCGATCCGTTCGAAGCTGCTCCAGGAAAGCGTTCTGAAGCTTCTCATCGCAAACATCAGTGCCGCCGACGAGGTGTGGACCGTGAGCCGCGGCGCCGGTGAGAATCTGCGGAAGAACGGTTTCGAAGGGGATTACGTAGTCATGCCGAACGGCGTAGATTTTCCTCTTGGACGGGTTGAGCAATCTCTGGTTGATGAAGTTACAGGAAAATTTTCCTTTCCGGGCGGCATCCCCGTCTTCTTATATCTCGGCCGCATGATGTGGTACAAGGGCATGCGGATCACCCTGGACGCCCTGAAGAAGGTACGCGAAGCCGGCTGTGACTTCCGCATGGTCTTCGTCGGCGGCGGGATCGACAGGGATGAGATCGTTCAGTACAGCGAAAGCCTCGGGCTGTCCGACAGAGTCTTTTTCGAGGATCCGGTCTACGACCGTGAAAAAGTCCGTGCCTGGTACTGCCGGGCGGATCTCTTCCTCTTCCCTTCCACCTTCGACACCAACGGCCTTGTGGTCCGGGAAGCCGCGGCCTGCGCTCTGCCGAGCGTGCTGGTCGAAGGCAGCTGCGCGGCCGAGGATTCCGAAGACGGCGTCAGCAGCTTCTTCATTCAAGAAAACGCCGGTTCCATGGCAGAATGCCTGATCCGCCTCCTCAAACAGCCGGAGGCCATGAAGAGAGTCGGCCTCGGCGCACAGGAACATCTGTACCTGTCCTGGAATGACGCCGTAGCCGGCGCCGAACGGCGCTATGAGACCGTACTCGAAAATTACAGAGCCGGCCGCTGTCCCGCCCACGAGAAGAACGACGACAGCTTCTACGGCCAGGTCGCCGCACTGCTCGATCTGCAGAGCCAGCTCTCCCTCCGCGGCCGTCAGACGATGGACCGGATCGGCAGTTTCATCCGGAATGCGTCGTTCGACGGACTGGACGATTCGATGCAGGTGGATGAGGCGACTGTCGAAGAAGCCGCCCGCCGCTTTTTCCTGGACTGAGTTCCGGCCGACGAAAACGGACCGCCCGGTGCTTCCCTTACGAAGCGCTGGGCGGTCCGTTCTTTTTCAGCGTATCATTCGTTTTTATCTTCCGAACTGTCTCCCTTGTTGATGTCGTTCATCTCAGGCGCATTCTCCGCTTCCCGGTTCACTTCCGCAGCCTCGCGGTAAGTGGGGATCACCCGGCTGAACGCCTTCTTCATGCTCTTCCCGCCCAGGTCGTAATCGTCGACCGCGTCACGCAGGATTTCCATCTTCTCCGCCACCTCTGCGCGGGAGTATGGTTTGTCCTTCTCGATGAAGATCATGTCGTTTTTGGTCTTGGAGAGCGTTTCCGACTTCATCAGCAGTTCTTCATACAGCTTCTCGCCGGGTCTGAGACCGATCTCGCGGATCTCAATGTCCTTGTCGGGTTCCAGGCCGCTCATGCGGATGACGTCCTTCGCAAGGTCGTAGATCTTGACCGGTTTGCCCATGTCGAGCACGTACAGCTCGCCGTTCTTGGCCATGGCGCCGGCCTGCATCACCAGCTGCGAGGCTTCCGGGATCGTCATGAAATAGCGCACGATCCGCTTGTCCGTGATCGTGACCGGTCCGCCTTCGGCGATCTGTTTCTTGAACAGCGGAATGACCGAGCCGTTGGAGCCCAGAACGTTCCCGAAACGCACGGCAGCAAAGCTCGTGCGGCTGTCCGTGCGGCACTGTACGATCATTTCGCACATCCGCTTGGAAGCCCCCATGATATTCGTCGGGTTGACCGCCTTATCGGTGGAGATCAGAATGAATTTCTCAGCGCCGCACAGCTCAGCGGCATTTGCCACGTTGTAGGTGCCGCAGACATTGTTCTTGACGGCTTCGCCGGCACTGTATTCCATGAGCGGCACGTGCTTGTGCGCTGCGGCATGGAAGATCACCTGCGGGCGGAACTCCTTGCAGATCGCGTTCACCCTTGCTTCATCCCGCACCGAGCCGATGACCACCTCGAGGTCCAGTTCACTGCCGTAACGGCGCACCAGTTCCTGCTGGATATCGTATGCGTTGTTTTCGTAAATGTCAAAAATGATCAGTTTCTTCGGCTTGCACTTGACGATCTGCCGGCAGAGTTCGGAACCGATGGACCCGCCGCCGCCTGTGACCATGATGGTCTTGCCCCGGTAATAGGCAAAGCTCTCTTCCGATTCCACGTTGAGGGGAGAACGGAACAGCAGGTCTTCCACCGTGAAATCACGGATCGCCGGCCTTTCGCGCTGCTGCGAGCTCTCTGCGCTGACCAGGGTATCGTATACCCTGACCCGGCAGCCCAGATCGGTGTAGTGGTGGTACAGCTCGCTCAGCTTCTCCGAATCCGCCTTGGAGATCGCGATGATCACGTCCGTGATCTGCTGCAGCCTGATCTGTTCGTCGCCGTCCCCCTCGGAATAAACGCGGCAGTCCGCCAGATGGTAATTGACCTTATTGTCATCCTTATCAATGAAGAAGGCCGGTTTGTAGCGGGAATTCGGGTTTTCCTTCAGATCCTCCGCCAGCAGCGCGCCGAGCTGTCCGGCTCCGACGATCGCGACCGGCGTTTTCTCCGTGGCATAGCCGCGGCGGTTGTACTTCTTGTACAGGACGCTGTAGGCAAACCGCGCCGACAGGGCCAGGAGGCAGATCAGCGTACCGATGATGATGGCCTGCCTTCCGCCGAGGTACTCGTTGATGATCAGATGTCTCACCGTCAGCCGAAGGATCACATAGGTGATGCTCGTCGCGATGCCGTCCGCAATGACCAGTTTCAGATAGGCTTTGGCATTGTCGTAGCGCCAGATGTTGCCGTAGATGCCGAAAACGGTGCGAAGAAGGAGGATCATTCCCGTCTGGAGTCCGACCTGCAGAAGGTAGGCTCTCCTTCCTTCGGGAACCGAGCGGAAATAGACTTTGTAGATCAGCTCATAATAAAACAAGGCCACGATAATGCAGCAGATCAGGTCGAACACTGCCAGTGTCCACTTCCGATTATAGCGGCCTTTGAAAAGTTTGCTGCCAAATGACTCGATCATGTCGTCAGGTCCTTATGGTTTCATGATGTATAACGTTTGGATTATAGCAGAACGCTTGTCTTTTGTAAAGCATTCAGGCAAAAAGCCGGCACTTGGCCGGCTTGTTTTGCTTCGGAATTCAGTTCAGGATCCTCTTAAATATCGTAGGTCTTGTCGATTGCCTTCAGTTCCTTGAAGGAGTCGATCTCAATGATGTCGCTTGCAAGGCACGGACGGACTTCCACCTGATAATGCTCCGGGAAAATGCTGAAAGGGACCTGGTCCCAGTAGCGTTCCTTGCCGCCGGGCATTTCATAGGCGGTCTTCAGATCGTCCGCAAGCTTCCGCCCGGCTTCCCCGTCCCAGTACGAGATCCCGACCTCCTGGTAGACGTCCAGGCCGCCGACTTTCTGTCCGGTGATGATCCCGTTCTTCACGGTAAAGCACCAGTCGTCACTGCGGTCCATGCGGATGCCCAGGAAATCGGAAGTGTAGTGGTACTTCGTCACGATGGACGGATTGCTGATGACCAGGTCCGCCTCAAATACGTAGGCGTTCTGCAGCAGATAGCGCGCGCAGACGGCCGAGGAGATGTTGTTGGCGTCGTTGTAAGCCGGATTCTCCAGGAAATGCAGCATCGGATACTTGTACAGCAGCTGGTCGAACTGTTCGGCAAGGTATCCGCGGACGATGTAGATCTCATCGATCCCGGCGGCAAGACAGGCGTCGATCAGCCCGTCGATGATGCGCCTTCCGTTCACACGGACGAGCGGCTTCGGGGTGTTCAGGGTCACCGGCACCATCCGCGAGCCGAAACCGGCGGCAACGAAGACCGCCCGCTTCGCAGCATACGGCTCCATGGCCGAGATCCCGTGAGCCGTCACGGATCCGCCCTGTACCAGGCCCTTGTCCGCGAGGTCCCGTATGGTACGGTTCACCGTACTCAGGGAGTAGCCCGTCAGTTCTTCCAGCCTCCGCTGGCTCAGTCGTTCCTTCGTACTGAGCATGGCATTCAGCACGTCAAATTCCTTGCGAGAAAGATTCCCCATGTTTCCTTGCTCCGTCATTTGTAATTTTCGAAGTGGCTGCGCTGGCTCAGGTAGAACGCCGCGCCGATTGCGGTCCAGATAATGAGCATGACATACGATTCCTTTCCGAAATGTACGCCGGAAAGGCCCGGGATCGGGATCAGCTGCAGGATCATGAAGGCAACGGAGAAAGCGACGCCCAGGATCGCCATCGTCTTCAGGAAGGGCTTCTTATCGCCAAAGCGCTTTATGGTGACAAGCGTTGCCGCCGCGGTAAAGAAATAGCCGATCGAGGCGCCGATCGCCGCCATGTCCACGAACCAGCCGAGGGCCTCGCGGCCGAGGATCGGGCCGGACAAAGAGATCACGATACAGAACAGCATGGCATTCTTCGGCGTACCGAACTTCGGATCGATCTTGCCGAACCACTGCGGAAGGTAGCCGTCGCGGCTCATGGAATACATGAGACGGCTCGAAGCAAGATAGAAGCCCATGATGCCGGAGAGCACCGCGCAGGAGACCGCGACCCCTACCAGGATCTTGCCGGGCGTGCCTAACAGCATTTCCGCCGCCGCAAGCAGCAGCCAGGGCGTCGATTTCGCTTCGATGATCAGTTCCGGCCAGTTGGAAAGCGCGGCTGCCGCAATCGTGTTGTTCGCGGTATACACAAAGCAGCCGAACAGGATCGCCACGAACATGATCAGGCTGACCTTCTTATAGGAGAACTTGAACTCCTCAGCCGCCTGAGGGATCGTATCGAAGCCGACATAAGCCCAGGGCGCGATGGCAAAGGTAGCCAGGATGGCTGAAGCAATGCCCAGGCTCCCGCCGTGCGCGAATTCGTCGATACTCGTGAAGGTACCGTTCGTGTAAGCCGCAACGGCGTCGGATTTGGCAAAGCCCCACCAGGGCGCCATGTTGGCGACGCTCGCCTTGCTGGATACCAGAGCGGACACCGTCAGCGTAACAACGGAAACAGCCAGCAGACAGGCCAGAACGGTCTGCACGATCCCGGCTTTCTTTACGCCGATGATGTTCAGCACGCCGAAGATGACGAGGATCGCCATGGCAAAAAACATCTCGCCCATCCAGACGTCGAAGCCGGCGATCTGATAATGGAAGCCGAACTTAAGGATGTCCTTCGCCCCGTCCAGACCGTCCACGATCAGGCCGATGGCCGTCGAGTTCATCGGAACGTTGGTAAGATACGCTGCAACCAGGAACCAGCCGCAGACAAAAGCCGAGGTCCGGCCGAAGCACATCTTGGTGAAGGTGAACTCACCGCCGGCCTTCGGGTATTTCGGCACCATGTAGGCGTAGCTGAACGCAATGATCATCATCACAAGCGCGCCCAGGAACATGGCGATCGCCGTACCGGCCACGCCGGAATTCGGCAGGAATTTCTTGCCGGGATTGATGAAGGATCCCCAGCCGATCACGCAGCCGAAGGCGATGGCCCAGACGTGCATGGGGGAAAGCTGCTTGCGCAGGCCCGGTTCATTCTGTTTCATTTCGGGGGTCTGATTGACTGCCATGGAAACTCTCCTCTCGAAAAAGCACAAATGAGAGGCAAAGGCCTCCCGATGTTTCGTTTTCCCGGAAAGTCT
Source organism: uncultured Lachnospiraceae bacterium (assembly GCA_902789555.1). GTDB lineage: Bacteria > Bacillota > Clostridia > Lachnospirales > Lachnospiraceae > UBA6987. The sequence continues at coordinate 105,060 of CADAOF010000004.1, read as the reverse complement.
TTGTCCTTTGAAACAAAGATAAGGGCTTGACCGCTCTTTGTCAAGCCCTTTGTTGTTATTTTACGCGGACATACACATATTTTCGAACATTTCTCATCACTTCTGCAAGCCGTTCCTCACTGTCAAAACGAAGGATCAGCGTTCCTAATGACTCATTCGCCGCGCTGAAGCCGCCAACCGCTTCGCCCGGTGCTACCCAGAGATCACGTTCCACGATATTGTCTGCGATCGAAGGATCGGTCTCCAGTCCTTCGAAGATCCCAGGCTTTTCGCTGTGCAGGATCACCTCCGCGAAATGACCGCAGTACGGCTTCTGAGCAACGTCATTCAGCGGCAGGCCGACCGCGTCCCGTACGACAGCCTCGATGAGGTCGACGCCGGTCGCGTGGCGCAGGCATTCTGCGAGACGGTTCCCGCCGCCGCGCGGTGAGACTTCCATGAGATATGCCTTCCCGTCGGTCCCTTCGCGGCATTCGATGTTGTAGAGCGCCGTCCGCATGCCGAGGAGCCGCAGCAGCCGCTGGAGTTCATTTTTCAGTTCTTCCTGATGCTCCCCGCTCATTGACGAAGGCCAGCTGAAGCCCGCGGGAGCGTAGGGGTTTTCGCAGTCCGGATCGAAGCGCTGGTTGTTGAAGGAAACGAAGCGCAGTTCGCCGTCAACGGAGAAGCAGTCCGTATCCGAGGAAAAGCCTTTCTGCGTAATGAAATCCTCCACGATGAACTCATCGCAGTGAGAGAAATCGAGGGCGTGGGAGACGGCGGCGGGAAGGTCCTCCGGCCGGTCCACCCGGGTCACGCCCTTGCTGCCCGCGGAATCCGTCGGCTTGACGATCACCGGCCAGTGAAAGATCGAAGGGTCGGGCACGTCTCCCCGCACGTACTGCCTGGCCGTCGGCACGGTAAAGCCATGCTCCGCAAGGAAGCTGCGGAAACGTCCCTTGTTCTGCAGGATGCAGACCGACTCGTAGGGGCCGACGTTCGGAAGCCCCATCTGCTCCGCCACGTAAGCAGCCGTCACCACACCCGGATCGCAGGCAAAGGACACGATGCCGTCGATCTTCAAGCGCCTTGCCGCCTCGAGCGTAGCCTCTTTGTCGATGATGCTTACGTTGCAGTACTCGTCGGAAAAACGGTGGGCGTAGTTGTCCGGAAGGTAGTCGCAGGTGATCACATGAATGCCAAGTTTGTGCGCCGCTTCGATCACCGGCAGGGCGTATCGCGAACCGCCGAGGATCATCAGTTTTTTCTGTCTATTGTTTTCCATACTCATTTACTGTCCTCAGATGATGAATCCGCCGTCGACGCCAAGCACCTGTCCGGTGATGAAGGAGGCGTCGTCCGAGGCGAGAAACGCAACGGCCGCTGCAACGTCCTCCGGTTTGCCGAGGCGTCCGAGCGGAGTCTGCTCCGCAAGATCCTTCAGCGTCTCCTCCCCCAGCACTTTTACCATGTCAGTATCGATGACGCCGGGCGCGACGCAGTTCACGCGGATGCCCGAAGGGGCAAGTTCCATGGCAAGCGAACGCGTGAGCCCGATGATGGCGTGCTTTGTCGCGGCATAGGCGGCTTCGCAGGAAGCGCCGTGGCTTCCCCAGATCGAAGAAATGTTAACGATGCAGCCGTTCTTTTCATGGATCATGTGCGGCAGGACCGCCTGGATCGTGTGGCGCATGCCGCCGATGTTCACGGCGAAGTAGCGGTTCCACATTTCGTCGGAAATGTCCTGGAACACACTCTGGCCGGCGATCCCGGCGTTGTTGACGAGAAGGGTGATGGGGCCGAACGCCTTCTCGCAGGCGGCAGCCATCGCGCGGACCGCCGCCCCATCGGCAACGTCTGCCTGAACCGCGATCGCGTCATGGCCTTCTCCTCGGAGTTCCTGCACCAGTTCCTCCGCCTTGTCTTCTCTTTCGATATAGTTGATGCACACCGCGTAGCCGTCGCGGGCAAGGCGCGCTGCTGCGGCGCGGCCGATGCCGCGCGAGCTTCCCGTGATCAGTGCGACTTTCCTCATGTCATTCTCCTTTTCCGGCTTACCGCTCTTCGTCGGAAGCAGCGGGATACTCATTGCAGAGCAGCCGGTACGGCGGCTCGTCCTCTTCCACCTGCGGGAAACGGCCTGCAGGCGGGTTGAAACGGTTGTCCGTGACGTCATCGTTGCACTCACTGACCTCTCCCAGCAGAACGGCGCCCGTCCCCGGTTCCACGGAAAAATCATGGTACAGCCGTCTTGAGATGTGGATGCTCTCGCCGGGTGCCAGCCGGATCTGCGTTCCCGCCGGAACTGTCAGCGTCCGGCCGTCGCAGTGCACGGTCACGCCGCTTTCCCGGTCGATTTCCTCGTCCGGCAGAGAGTTGTACACGCGGATCAGGATATTTCCTCCCCCGCGGTTGATGATGTCTTCTGTCTTGGACCAGTGGAAATGGTTCAGTGCGTACTGCCCTTCCTTAAGATAAAGCAGTTTCTCCGCATAGACCTTCGGATATCGGTCCGCCATGCGGCGGTTCCCGTTCCGGATGGTGATCAGGGAGAAGCCGTACTTTTCGAAATTGCCTGTTCCGTAGTCCGTGATATCCCAGCCGAGCATGCAGTCGCGGACCTCATCGTATTCGTGACCTTTGCTCTTCCATTCCTCAGGCGTGAAATGACAGAACGGCGGCAGCCAGCAATGCTCCCGCGCGCACGCGGCTTCCATTTCCTTCAGCGCCCTGTTGATCTCGGAACGTTTCATCCGGAGTTCCTCCCTGTGTAAAAAGCAATGATCCGAACCTGTTCCCCTTCGGGACCGGGTTCGGATCATTTCAGTGAAGTGCCGGTGGTGGGACTCGAACCCACACGCCCTTGCGGACAACAGATTTTGAGTCTGTCTCGTCTGCCGGTTCCGACACACCGGCGGGGCATGTCCCGAATATCTTAACACGCACGGGCGCGCTTTGTCAACGGATTTACGGATCGTCTTCCCCGCGGGACATTGATTGACAAAGCTTTCCGCATCTGCGATAATTCCGTTAAGAAGAACAAGGCGCACGGAGCGCCGGCGGAGCAGAACATGGCGGATAACGATGTCAGATCTCATGAATACCGGGAACTGCCGGAGCATACCTCCCACGCGGAGTATGGCCCGCTTAATCCCGATATCTCCTGTTTCCGGGAATCCGCCGTGACCGCCGCTGAAGAAAACATCTTCCAGGGGACTGTTCCGTCCGGCGAGGAGGAGAATCCATTCACCGCCGCGCGGCAAAAGAAGAAGGATAAGAAGCGCTATGCCCTGCTGAGCAAATTTCTTGCCGGAGCCGTCCGCGCCGGCGCCGCGGCCTTCGGCCTGCTGCTCCTCATCGGCCTTATCGTTCTGCTGAACCGGGACAGTTCGGATTCCGGGACCGCGCTGCAGGCGAGGGAGATCCTTGAAGCTGCGCAGCGCCCTCTCCAGTCCGTGCCCGACATTTACGGTCCCGGGGAGATCGGCGGCGTATGGGCAGGCGATCCTGCTGCTCCGCACAAGTACGACCTGGAACACCCGGTCATTGCAAAGGAAGCGGGCTGTACCGAGGAGGGCGAGATCCGTTTCGTCTGCACCGAGTGCGGCATCATCCTTAAGGAAGCATTGCCGGCGCACGGCCATGTGCTCTCGGAAAAGGTGACGGAAAATGAGGTCGCAAGCAGCTGTCTGGAGCAGGGAACGGCGGATGAGGTCGTTTACTGCAGTGTCTGCGGCGAGGAACTTTCCCGCGAGAAGGTCGCCCGGGCACTCGGTCCGCACACTCCCGCAGATCCCGTCGAGGAGAACCGCACGGAAGCTTCCTGCACGGAGGACGGTTCCTTCGATACCGTCGTGTACTGCAGCCTCTGTCACGAAGAACTCTCCCGCGAGACCACGGTGCTGAAAGCAGCCGGCCATACCGAAGGCGAGGCTGTCGAGGAGAACCGAAGCGAAGCCTCCTGCACGGAAGACGGCGGCTTCGATACCGTCGTTTACTGCGAAGTCTGCGGCGAAGAACTCTCCCGCGAGACCACCGTTCTTGAGGCGACCGGCCATACCGAAGGCGAGGCTGTCGAGGAGAACCGAAGCGAAGCCTCCTGCACGGAAGACGGCGGCTTCGATACCGTCATCTACTGCGAGGTCTGCGGCGAAGAACTTTCCCGGGAAAGGACGGTCATCGCCGCAGCAGGACATGATTACACGGCGCGCGTAACGGCTGCGACCTGTACTGCTCAGGGTTATACCACGCATGTCTGCCGCCGCTGCGGCAACAGTTATGTCGATGCCTACACCACTGCTTTGGGGCACAGCTACGGAGCCTGGACAACGACAACCGCTGCCGCCTGCACTGCCGCCGGAACCGAGCGACGGACCTGCAGCCGCTGCGGCAGTGCGGAAACGCGCAGCGTCTCTGCTCTCGGACACAATTATACGCTCTCGACCGGGACCTGCAGCCGCTGCGGCCGGAACGCCATCCAGCTCACGGCGGGAACCGGCTACGGGACCGGCACTCCGGTCACCTATACGATTGACAGCAAATACAGGTCTCTTGTCTCCTCATCCGGCCTCCAGTTTGAACCAGTCGTCACGATCATGAAGTATGACAGCGGCTCAAATTCTTATATCACGGCAAGCGACCAGTTCTTCACGACCGATGAGATGGCAAACAACAGTAACACTTTCCTGGCCGGCAACGTGTTCTCCGGCGACAAGACCTATTTAGTATTCCGCATCTACAACACCAGCAGCAATTACAGCATCTCAACCAATACCGTAACCGCACCGTAACGCCTTCCGCAGGATCTGCGGCATGCCCAGTAAAGGAGTTAAAAATGACGGAAAAGACCAAGCCCATTCAGAAAAAACAGCCCCGGAAAACCACCTCCCGCCTCATCGGGATCATTATGATCCTGCTGATCCTGCTTGCACTCAACCTGCCGCAGCTCCTCTTCTTCCTGAAGCCGGAACAGCAGGAAGCGATCAACCTCTTCCGGGAAACCTATCTTGACCAGTATACCCCCATCCGTAACGCGGAGGGCGGCTTTGACTGGCTGCGGCTGGTCGCGCTCGCCATCATGATTGCCTCCTGCTGGGCTGTTTCGCGCGTGATCAAATGGATCTTCAGCCTCGTTAAGGTGAAGAACCGTCACGTGGAGACCTTGAAAGGCCTTGCTGCAAACGTGATCCGCTACGCCATCGTGATCTTCGCGATCATCTTCGGGCTGAACATCCTGGGGGCGGACGTGCTCACGGTCATCGCCGGGCTCGGGATCCTGGCCCTGATCATCGGCTTCGGTGCGCAGAGCCTCATCGAAGACATTTTCTCCGGACTGTTCATCCTCTTTGAAGGCCGCTTCTACGTGGGCGACATCATCAACGTGGATGATTTCCGCGGCGAAGTGAAGAGTATCGGCATCGTATCCACGCAGCTCGCCGACGCCGGCGGGAACCTCCGGGTCATCAACAACTCCGATATCCGGGTGCTGACGAACCTCTCCGAGATCACCTCCGTTGCCGTATCCCTGATCTCCGTCGCCTGCAGTGCGGATCTGGATCAGGCTGAAGAGGTCATTGCCGCTGTCACCAAGACCCTGCCGGAGAAATATCCGAAGTATTTCAAGAGCGAACCGCGCTACGTAGGCGTGGAGAGCCTGAACGAGACCAACGTGGTCCTGAAGGTGACTGCGAGCGTTGAAGAAGCCAACATCTACATGGCCCGCCGCATGATGAACCGCGAGTTTAAGAAAGCCCTTGACGCCGCCGGCATCAAGCCGAGCGACCTGTAAGCGCGAACGATGATCCGTACGGACAACACGGCCGGGCAGGGAGACCTGCCCGGCCGTATTTTGTTGTTTTTGAATCAGATCTTCGGAAATCTCAGGATCACCTTGAACAGGTCGCCGTCCGCCGAGACCAGGAACTTCCCGCCCTGGAGCTCGGTAAGGCTCTTCGCGATCGCAAGGCCGAGGCCGCTCCCTTCGGTATTCCGGGAGGCGTCGCCGCGGGTAAAGCGTTCGACCAGTTCCTCCGTATTCACGGCGTCCAGCGGCTCGCGGGAAGTATTCCGGAAAGTGATCACGGCGTCACCGTCCGCCTGTTCCAGGCTGAGGTATACGCGTGTCCCGGAGAGCGAATATTTGACGATATTGCTCATGAGGTTGTCGAAGATGCGCCACATCCGCCGGCCGTCCGCCATGATGCTGACCTCTTCATCCGGCTGCTTCGTGACCAGGGCAAGACCGGCATCCCGCAGTTTTTCTTCATACTCCCCGGCTGCCTGGGCGAGAAACACGGAGGCGTCGCAGGGAACAAGGTCGACTTCCAGGTTTCCGGTGGATGCCTTGGAAGCTTCCACCAGATCGTCGATCAGGCGTTTCAGGCGCTCGGACTGCCGGAGGAGCACTCCGGAGTACTCTTTGATCTTCGCGTTTTCGCAGGGTTCTTTGCCGATCAGGTCCGCATAGTTGATGACAGAGGTCAGCGGCGTCTTCAGGTCGTGCGAAACGTTGGTGATCAGTTCGGTCTTCATGCGTTCGCTCTTCAGCTTCTGCTCCACGGCGATCGCCATGCCGCCCGCGATGCTGTTTAGGTTTTCACCGTGCTTTTTCAGGTTGGAAGGCATGCCCTTCACATCGGTCTGGTAATTCAGATCGCCTGCCGCAAGCGCTTCGCCGCCCTTCTGCAGGCGTCTTAAGCAGAGCGCGAGATACAGAACGAGCGGGATCAGGATCAGATATTTGATCAAACTGAGGAGGACCAGCAGGCCGCCGTCAGCGGCAGCTGTGACATTCAGCTCCACTATTGCCAGAACTCCCAGAAACAACGCGGTCTTCCCTACGAGCGGCACTCCCCGCAGAATGCCCATGTTGAAGGCGTGAAGCTTCTTCAGCCCCTTCCACAGCCAGGCGAGAGGCTTCGCCACCAGGTATTTCAGGACGCGGAAGATCAGGGTATTACGGAGCAGCGTGCGCGTTTTGATGCGCGCTGCCGCGCTCATGGAAAGCCCCAGGAAAATGATGATGCCGGTCACAAACGCACCGACCGCACAATATATTTCGGCAAGGTAATCGATCGGCAGGATCCAGTCAATCAGGACCGCCAGACCGAGAAAGGCTGCAAGACATATCGCCAGCAGCAGATCAAAGGGAAGCTTATGCAGCGGTCCGGGAACGAGGTCATCCCGTCCGGATCTACGCGCAGATACCCTGAGCAGAGAAATATAGCAGACCATCACCAGGGCGAAGGCCGAAAGTCCGATTGCAAGGATCCACCAGCCGAGGCGGTAGGCAGCGTTAACCCAGTCATTTCCGTAATCGTAAGCATAGGAAGCATCCGGAACGCCGACAAAAACGTCATACGGTATGACATGATTCCGATATTCGGAGGGTATCTCTTCCTTTGTAAAAGCGACTCTGTATGATCCCGGCCCATCGTAGCCATAAAAACGATAGTGGTATTCCCACGACGATCCCGTTTGCCCCTTATAGAGCCAGTTTCCGGACTCCGCATTTAAAATGCGGAAGTTTAAATTATCCGCATAACTGTAATCAATTACTCCTGTGTTCAGCTGCGAGATCAGCACGTGCCAGGCTTTTATCTCAAAAAAACTCTCCGTCGAGAGGGGCTCGATCTCTTCTTTGGGACGAAGGTGTATATTCCCGTTTTCCACTGTTATGGTAAGGGATGCGCCAAGAACGCAGGCCCCCGTCAGCAGTACCGACAGGGTGCACACGATCACCAGGATCAGCTTTCCCCAGACAGTTCTGAAAAATGACTTCATCTCCGATTTCCTCCTTCCATCTTATACCCCTGGCCGAAGACCACTTTGATGTAGCGGGGATCGGCAGGATCGATCTCGATCTTTTCTCTGAGGTGCCGGATATGCACCGCCACCGTATTGTCCGAACCGATGGGTCTTTCCTTCCAGATCTCCCGGTAGATCTCCTTCGGTGAGAACACGCGGCCGGGCTCTGCCATCAGGAGTTTTAAGATCTCAAATTCCTTCGGCGTCAGGGAGATCTCCTCACCGTCCAACAGCACCTTCTTGGCCTTGTCGTCCAGTTCGATGCCGCCGATGCGGAGGACCTCCGGCTGCTGCATTCCGCTGCCCAGCTTCAGGAAACGCCGCAGCTGCGAACGCACCCTGGCCGTTACTTCAAGCGGATTGAAGGGTTTGGTGACGTAATCGTCCGCCCCGACGTTTAAGCCCAGGATCTTGTCGCTGTCCTCGCTTTTGGCCGTCAGCAGGATGACCGGAACATTGCTGATCTCCCGGATCCGCGCGAGCGCCGAGATCCCGTCCAGTTTCGGCATCATGATATCCAGAAGGATCAACTGGATGTCGTTTTCCTGCAGGATCCTCAAAGCCTCTTCGCCGTCATACGCTTCAAACAGCGTATAGTCCGGGTCGCTTAAATAGATCTTCAGCGCGTTCACGATATCTTTCTCGTCGTCGCAGATCAGGATGTTCGCCATGGCTCTTCCTCCTTGCTGCTTTCATTCTATCGCACTCCCGATGAAGAAAAAAGGTGGAACGGGATTAAGATTTGATGAAGGTTTATCTTTTGTTTACGATTTTGTTAGCACTCTTTATCGGTGAGTGCTAAAAAATACTTGACTTCCGCTTTTTACCCTCCTATAATGTAGGCAGAGGCTTAAGAGAGCCTCCCGGGCGGCATCCGTAAAAAGCGGGGCCGTCAGGTAAGAAAGAAAAAGGAGGTTTGGCATGAATCTCGACAAATATACACAGAAATCGCTGGAGGCACTGAAGGCCGCGCAGGCTCTTGCCCTGGAACGGGGCAGCATGGAGATCCGGCCGGAGCACGTTGCCTATGCCCTCGTGACGCAGGAAGGCGGTCTCATCGGCTCGCTTCTTTCGAAGATGGGTGCGGACGTTTCCGGCTTTACCGCCGCCCTTGAAGATGAGATCGCGAAGATCCCCGGCGTCTCCGGCCCCGGCCGCGAGCCCGGCAAGATCTACGTTTCAAACGATACCGAGCGGACGCTCAGCTTTGCCGAGCGCGTCGCGAAGCAGATGAAGGACGAATACGTTTCGGTCGAGCACATGATGCTCGGTCTATTCGAGCACGGAACAAGCGGACTGAAGAACCTGTTCAGGCAGTACGGCATAACGAAGGACGGCTTCATGAAGGCGCTCGCCTCCGTCCGCAACTTCCGCGTGACGAATGACAACCCCGAGGATACAGTGGACGCCCTGTCGAAGTACGGGACCGACCTCGTGGAACGGGCCCGAAACGGCAAGATGGATCCCGTGATCGGCCGTGACAGCGAGATCCGTTCCGTCATCCGCATCCTCTCCCGCAAGACAAAGAACAACCCCGTGCTGATCGGCGAACCCGGCGTCGGCAAGACCGCCATCGCCGAGGGCCTTGCGCAGCGGATCATGCGCGGCGACGTGCCTGAAGGCCTGAAGAACAAGACCGTTTTCTCGCTGGACATGGGGTCCCTGATCGCCGGGGCGAAGTACCGCGGCGAGTTTGAGGAAAGGCTGAAGGCCGTGCTGGAGCAGATCCGAAAGTCCGAAGGCCGCATCATCCTCTTCATCGATGAGCTGCACCTGATCGTCGGCGCCGGCAAGACCGAAGGGTCCATGGACGCCGGCAACCTCTTGAAGCCCATGCTGGCAAGGGGCGAGCTCCACTGCATCGGCGCGACGACGCTTGACGAGTACCGCAAGTACATTGAGACCGACGCCGCTCTGGAACGCCGTTTCCAGCCGGTCCTCGTGGACGAGCCCACGGTGGAAGATACCATTTCCATCCTAAGAGGTCTGAAGGACCGCTACGAGATATACCACGGCGTGACCATCCACGACCGTGCCCTCATCGCCGCGGCCACGCTCTCCCACCGCTATATTTCCGACAGGTTCCTGCCGGACAAGGCCATCGACCTTGTCGATGAAGCCTGCGCTTCCCTGCGCATGGAAATGGATTCGATGCCGTCCGAACTGGACGACCTGAGACGCCGCATCATGCAGCTGGAGATCGAGGAGGTCGCCCTGAAGAAAGAGACCGATACGCTTTCGAAGGAGCGGCTCGCGAAGCTTGAAGAAGAACTGGCCGCCTGCCGCGACGAATTCAACGAAAAGAAATCTGCCTGGGATCTCGAAAAGAACGCCGTGGAAAACACCAAGGCGGTCAAGGAAAAGATCGACGCCATGCAAGTGGAGATCGAAGCGGCCGAACGGGCTTACGATTACGAAAAGGCCTCCCGCCTGAAATTCTCCGAGCTGCCGAAGCTGCAGGAAGAGCTGGCAAAGGCGCAGAAGGCCGCCGAAGACCGGAGCAAGGATCCCATGGTCCGCGACACGGTCACGGAGGAAGAGATCGCCGAGGTCGTGGCGCGCTGGACCGGCATCCCGGTCTCAAAGCTGATGGAAGGCGAGCGGCAGAAGATCCTCCGCCTGCCCGAGATCCTGCATCAGCGGGTCATCGGCCAGGACGAAGCCGTCCAGGCCGTCAGCGATGCGATTCTCCGCTCGCGGGCCGGCATTGCCGATCCCAACCGTCCGACGGGCTCCTTCATTTTCCTCGGCCCCACCGGCGTCGGCAAGACGGAGCTCGCGAAGGCACTCGCCGAGGCACTTTTCGATGACGAGCACAATATGATCCGCATCGACATGTCGGAGTACATGGAGAAGTTCAGCGTGTCGAGACTGATCGGCGCGCCGCCCGGATATGTCGGTTACGATGAGGGCGGCCAGCTGACCGAAGCGGTACGGCGGAAACCGTACAGCGTGGTGCTTTTCGATGAGATCGAAAAAGCACACCCGGACGTCTTCAACATCCTGCTGCAGGTGCTGGATGACGGGCGGATCACCGACTCGCAGGGCCGCACCGTGGATTTCAAGAACACGATCATTATCATGACCTCGAACCTCGGCTCCTCCGCTCTGCTTGAAGGCGTGGGACCGGACGGCGAGATCACGCAGGAAGCAAGGGACACGGTCACCGCTCTCCTGCACCGGACCTTCCGTCCCGAATTCCTGAACCGTCTGGACGACATCGTCTTCTACAAGCCGCTCACTAAGGACAACATGTACAGCATCATCGATCTCCTCACGAAGTCCCTTGCGGAACGGATGGCGGAAAAGAGCCTGAAGCTGGAGATCACGGACGAAGCCAAGGACTACATCATTGACCACAGCTACGATCCCGCGTTCGGCGCAAGGCCGATCAAGCGTTATCTGCAGTCGCACGTGGAGACGCTGATCGCGCGGACGATCATTGCCGGCGAGCTCACCGAAGGCGAGACGGTTACCGTCGACGTGAAGGATGGCGAACTGACAGTAGAGGAAAAATAATACCCGCAGGACATGAAAAGACGCAGCCGGAAAACCGGCTGCGTCTTTTTCGGTTGTTTCGGATACGGCCCGGCCGGCTGCTGCCTGCACAGACACGGCATAAGAACGGCCGGCTGACGGCACGTGCGCCGGCGAGCGCAGACGCCGGATAAAAACCGCGCATTCCTCGGCGCGGTTTTTACCGAGGTTCAGCGAAAATGCATCCGGCATTTTCGCGGTTTACGAGGCTGCCGAGAGCCTCCGCGAAGCCGCCGCATTTGTGACGTCCCGGACGGACGCCTGTTGGGGATGGGCTGCGCGGCTGCGGCCGGGCTTATCTTCCGGTCACTCTCCGCGGAAGTACTTCACTGCGGCTTCAAAAAGATGCATATCATAGATACCGGGGACGTTCTTGTAGAGTCCCGCGCCGATGCGCTCCGCATGGCCCATCTTTCCGAATACGCGGCCGTCGGGGGAGGTAATGCCCTCGATCGCGAGCAGCGACCCGTTCGGGTTGAAATGCACGTCCATGGTCGGGCAGGCGTCCGCATCCACGTACTGGGTCGCGATCTGGCCGTTTTCCGCGAGTTTTTCCGCAAGGGCGCGGTCCGCGAAGAAGCGGCCTTCGCCGTGCGAGATCGGGACGGAATAAATGTCGCCGGGCTTCGTCAGCGCGAGCCAGGGGGACTTGTTGGACGCGATCCGCGTGCGCACGATGCGCGACTGGTGGCGGCCGATGGTATTGAAGGTCAGGGTCGGGAAAGTCTCGTCTGCGTCCAGGATCTTTCCGTAAGGCACGAGGCCCAGCTTGATCAGAGCCTGGAAGCCGTTGCAGATGCCGAGCATGAGGCCGTCGCGGCGCTCCAGAAGTTCTGTCGCCGCTTCCTTCACCGGGGCTGCCCGGAAGAAGGCCGTGATGAACTTGCCGCTGCCGTCCGGCTCATCGCCGCCGGAGAAACCGCCGGGGATGAAGATCGCCTGCGCGCCGCGGGCTGCTGCCGCGAAACGCTCCACGCTTTCGGCAACGGCGTCCGCCGTGAGATTCCGGATCAGCATGATCTGCGGCTCGGCGCCGGCATCCGCGACCGCTTTCGCGCTGTCATATTCGCAGTTGGTGCCCGGGAAAGCCGGGATGAGGATCTTCGGCCTTGCCGTCAGCACGGCAGGCGCCGGACGGTCTTTTGCTTCGAAGCTGAACGCCGGGATCTCTTCTTCCGGCATGGGGATATTGCAGGCAAAGACGCTCTCGAGCCGGTCTTCACTGATGCGGAGGAGTTCCGAGGCAGGGACCGTTTCGCTGCCCAGAGTGAAAGCGTCGTCATTCGTGATCACGCCGATCACTTCCTCGCCTTCCTCCGCCTTTTCGACCTCGAGCAGGAATGCACCGTGGTCCCGGCCGAAAAGTTTGCGAAGGCTGAGGCCGTCCGCGAAGCGGAAGCCGAAGCCGTTCCCGAAGCTCATCTTCATGACCGCTTCCGCGATCCCGCCATGGCCGGGCGTGTACACCGCAAAGGCGCGGCCGCTCCGGACCGCAGCCGTGACAAGGGCAAAGACCTTCTTCAGGCTTTCCGCGTCCGGAAGACCCGCCGCGTTCTTTTCAGGCGCGACGCGGATGAGGACATGGCCGGCCTGCTTCATTTCCGGGGAAACGATGTCGCCGGTCTTCTGCGTGGTGACCGCGAATGACACGAGGGTCGGCGGGACATCCAGCTGTTCAAAGGAGCCGGACATGGAGTCCTTGCCGCCGATGGCGCCGATGCCGAGGTCCATCTGGGCGCTGAACGCGCCCAGCAGAGCGGCAAGGGGTTTGCCCCAGCGCTTCGGATCGCGGCCGGGCTTTTCGAAATACTCCTGCAGGGAAAGGTAAACATCCTTAAACTCCGCGCCGCTCGCGATCAGTTTCGAGACCGATTCCACGACAGCCGTGTAGGCGCCGTGGTAGGGGCTCTCGCTGCTCAGGTAGGGATCGAAGCCCCAGGCCATCAGCGAGCAGTCGTCGGTGTGCTTCGTTTCGGAGGAAATGAGCTGGACCATCGCCTGGGCGGGGGTGAGCTGCCTTGCGCCGCCGAAGGGCATCAGCACCGTGCCGGCGCCGATCGTCGAGTCAAAGCGTTCGGAAAGGCCGCGCTTCGAGCAGCAGTTGAGGTCTGCCGCAAGGGCTTTATAGTTATCGGTGAAACTGCCGGTGACATCTTCCGCCTTCAGGGCAGGCGCCGCCGGCGCGATCGCGATGTGCTTCTCCGCGCCGTTCGAATCCAGGAAATCGCGGCTGATGTCCACGATCGTCTTTCCGTTCCAGTGCATGACGAGGCGTCTTTCTTCCTGCACTTTCGCCACGACCGACGCCTGCAGATTCTCTTCCTCCGCAAGTCTCAGAAAGGTCTCCGCGTCCTCCGGCGCCACGACCACGGCCATGCGTTCCTGCGACTCGCTGATCGCGAGTTCCGTGCCGTCAAGGCCTTCGTATTTCTTCGGGACCGCGTTCAGATCGATGACGAGGCCGTCCGCGAGTTCACCGACCGCAACCGATACGCCGCCCGCGCCGAAGTCGTTGCAGCGCTTGATGAGTTTCGACGCCTCAGGCCTGCGGAACAGGCGCTGGAGTTTTCTTTCCTCGGGGGCGTTGCCCTTCTGAACTTCCGCGCCGCAGTCTTCCACGGAATGCGCCGTATGGGCCTTCGAGGAGCCTGTCGCACCGCCGATGCCGTCGCGCCCCGTCCCGCCGCCGAGAAGCAGCACGACGTCTCCGGGCGCCGGGCGCTCGCGCCTGACGTTTTCCGCCGGCGCCGCCGCGATGACCGCACCGATCTCCATGCGCTTTGCTTCGTAGCCCGGGTGGTACCATTCGTCAACGATGCCGGTCGCAAGGCCGATCTGGTTGCCGTAGGAGGAATAGCCCGCGGCCGCCGTCGTCACGATCTTCCGCTGCGGAAGCTTGCCGGGAAGTGTCTCTTCCACCGGCTTTAAGGGGTCCGCCGCGCCGGTCAGGCGCATTGCCCCGTATACGTAGGACCTTCCCGAAAGCGGGTCGCGGATGGCGCCGCCGATACAAGTGGCCGCGCCGCCGAAGGGCTCGATCTCGGTCGGGTGGTTGTGCGTTTCATTCTTGAAGAGGAGGAGCCAGGGTTCCTTTTTGCCGTCCATCTCTGCTTCGATGCGGACCGTGCAGGCATTGATCTCCTCGGATTCGTCGAGTTTGTCGAGGCAGCCGTGCGCCTTCAGGTACCGGACTGCCAGCGTCGCGATGTCCATGAGGCACGCGGGCTTCGTGCGGCCGAGTTCGCGCCGCGTTTCCTGATAGCGTTCCCAGGCCTGCTGCAGGAGCGGATCCTCAAAACTGACCGCATCGATGACGGTATTGAAGGTCGTATGGCGGCAGTGATCGGACCAGTAGGTGTCGATCATGCGGATCTCGGTGATGGTCGGATCGCGCCGCTCGGTGCGGAAATAATCGCGGCAGAATTCGAGGTCGTCCGTGTCCATGGCAAGGCCGAGCTTCGCCGAAAGGGCAGCAAGTGCTTCGCGGTCCATCTCCCGGAAACCGTCCATCGTCTGCACGTGATCTGGGACCGCGTAGCGCGGACGGATCGTTTCGGGCTTTTCCAGCGCTGCTTCGCGGGCTTCCACGGGGTTGATCACGTACTTTTTGATCGCCGCGGTCTCCTCTTCCGTAAGGTCGCCGTAAAGCACGTAGACCTTCGCGGTCTTCACGAGCGGCCGCTCTCCCTGGAAGATCAGCTGGATGCACTGCGCCGCGGAGTCCGCGCGCTGGTCGAACTGGCCGGGCAGGTATTCCACGGCAAAGACCGCCGCGCCCGGGAAACTGACCTCTTCCGAAGCGGTATCCACCTGCGGCTCCGAAAACACGGTGCGGACCGCATAGTCGAAATGCGCCTTGTCCAGTCCTTCCGCGTCGTAGCGGTTCAGCAGCCGCAGATCCTTAAGGGCTTCGATCCCCAGAAATTCCCTGATTTCCCGGGCAAGTGCCTTTGCTTCGCTGTCCTGCCCCGGTTTTTTCTCCACAAAAATGCGATAGACCATAGTTTCTCTCCGCTTTATTTTGTGACGGCGGCAAGGCCGCGCTGTCCGATGTCTTTCCGATAGTATTCGTTGTCAAAATGGATGCGGGCAACGTCCGCGTAGGCTTTCTCAATTGCCTCGGGCAGGCTCTGTGCGGTCTCCGTCACACCGAGAACGCGCCCGCCTGAGGTGACCAGGGCGCCGTCCTTAACCACCGCGCCGGCCACATAGACCTTCTCCAGAAGGTCCGCCGGAATCGTGATGGGGAAGCCCTTGCCGTAGGCGACCGGATACCCCTCGGATGCCATGATGACGCAGCAGGCCGCCCCGCCTTCGAACTCCACGGGCACCTCGCTCAGGCGTTCTTCGGTAACTGCCAGCATGATCTCCAGAAGGTCGCTCTTCAGGAGCGGCAGAACCACCTGCGTCTCGGGGTCGCCGAAGCGGCAGTTGTATTCGATGACCTTCGGTCCCTTTTCCGTGATCATCAGACCGAAATAAAGGCATCCCTTGAAAGTCCGTCCCTCCGCATTCATCGCGGCCATCGTGGGCAGGAAGATCTCCTGCATGCAGCGCGCCGCGACTTCTTCGGTGTAGTAAGGGTTCGGTGCGATGGTCCCCATGCCGCCGGTATTGAGGCCGGTATCACCGTCGCCTGCGCGCTTGTGGTCCATCGACGAGACCATGGGCTTCATGGCTTTTCCGTCGGTGAAAGCCAGCACGGAGACCTCCGGGCCTTCCAGGAATTCCTCGATCAGGATGCGGCTGCCGCTCTTTCCGAACTTCAGGTCCTGCATCATGCCGCGGACGGCTTCCTCAGCCTCTTCGCGGGTCTCCGCGATGATGACGCCCTTGCCGAGCGCGAGGCCGTCGGCCTTCACGACCGCGGGAAGGGGCGCCGTCTTCAGGTATTCGAGCGCCGGCTCCATCTCCTCAAAGACCTCGCAGGCCGCCGTCGGAATGCCGTATTTCTGCATCAGGCGCTTGGAAAAAATCTTGCTGCCCTCGATGATCGCAGCATTCGCGCGCGGTCCGAAGCAGGGAATGCCCTCCGCCTCCAGCGCGTCCACGCAGCCGAGGACCAGCGGATCGTCCGGCGTCACCACGGCATAGTCGATGCCGTTTTCCTTCGCGAAATTCACGATGCCGGGGATGTCCGTTGCCTTGATGCCTGCGCATTCCGCGTCAGCGGCGATCCCGCCGTTGCCGGGCAGGGCAAAGATCTTCTCCGCCTTCGGATTTTCCTTCAGTTTCTTGATCACGGCGTGCTCACGTCCGCCGCCGCCCACGACCAGTATTTTCATGTCGGTGGTCTCCCGTCGTTTTGATTGATCAGTGATGGAACAGGCGCATGCCGGTGAAGCACATGACCATGTTGTAGCGGTCAGCCGTCATGATGACGTGATCGTCACGGATGGAACCGCCGGGCTCGGCAATGTACTGCACGCCGGACTTTCTCGCGCGCTCGACGTTGTCACCGAAGGGGAAGAAGGCGTCGGAGCCGCAGGTCACGCCGCTCTGGGTCGCGATCCAGGCCTTCTTTTCTTCAGCCGTGAACACCGCGGGCCTTTCGGTGAAGACCTTCTGCCACTCGCCGTCGCGCAGGACGTCGTCGTACTCGTCGGAAATATACACGTCGATCGCGTTGTCGCGGTCCGCGCGGCGGATATCCGCCTTGAACGGCAGGCCGAGCACCTGCGGGCTCTGGCGGAGATACCAGTTATCGGCCTTGCTGCCGGCAAGGCGCGTGCAGTGAATGCGGCTCTGCTGGCCGGCGCCCACGCCGATCGCCTGCCCGTCTTTCACGTAGCAGACCGAATTGGACTGGGTATACTTCAGGGTGATCAGCGCCACGATCATGTCGATCTTCGCCGCCTCGGGAAGGTCTTTATTCTGCGTCACGATGTTGGACAGCAGCGCTTCGTCGATCTTGAAATTGTTGTGGCCCTGCTCGAAGCGGATGCCGAAAACGTCCTTGTATTCCTGCGGCGCAGGCACGTAATCCGGATCGATCCGGACCACGTTGTAGCCGCCTTTTTTCTTCGTGCGGAGGATCTCCAACGCTTCCTCGCTGTAGGACGGGGCAATGACGCCGTCCGAGACCTCGGCCTTCAGATAGCGTGCGGTCGCAGCGTCGCACTCTTCGGAAAGCGCTGCCCAGTCGCCGTAGGAGCAGAGCCGGTCCGCTCCGCGGGCGCGGATGTAGGCGCTCGCGATCGGAGAAAGCTCTTCATCCGGATCCACGAAATACATCGCGCGGTCCGTCTCGGAGAGGGGCTTGCCCACCGCGGCGCCGGCCGGGGAAACGTGCTTGAAGGAAGCCGCAGCCGGCAGTCCGGTCGCCTCCTTCAGTTCCTTCACGAGCTGCCAGGAATTGAGCGCGTCGAGGAAATTGATGAAGCCGGGGCGTCCGTTCAGGACTTCGACCGGAAGGTCACTGCCGTCCGGCATGAAGATGCGTGCGGGCTTCTGGTTCGGGTTGCAGCCGTATTTCAGTTCAAGTTCGTTCATCGCTTAATCCCCCAGGTTTTTATTGAAAATGCGGACCTCGCCGTTCACTTTCGTGTAAAGCGAGACCTTGTTGTCTTCGTTCAGGGCTTCCCAGACTTCTTCCGGCTCGGGCATGGTGATCTCGAGCGGTTCGCCGTAAAAGCTCGGCAGCGGACTTCCCAGCCCCTCGTAAGTGCTGATAAAATAGCCTTTGCCCTCCTCGCAGCCTTCGTAGCAGAAGAACTCGCGCAGGCATCTGCCGTCATTGTATTTGAGGATGGACATCTCGAAGCTGCCGTCCGGATAGACCATGGCGGACACGCGCGGCGTGAAATTCGGCTCATCCGGCTCATATTCGCGCGTCATCAGGGCAGCGCGGAAGTCGCCGAAGTCGCGGATCGTATCGGTCTGGTTGCCGTTCGTCACGATCAGGCCTTTTTCGGTCTCGCGCACCGGGTGGTAAATGATCAGGCTCGGGTCGACCATTTTCGATGCGTCAAAGGCCTCGGTCCGGATCCCGTCGTCCGTCAATGAGAAGATGCGGTTGCGGGAGTTCGTGCTCCGGCCCATGATGAAGTAGTAGACCCTGTCTTTACCGACCGCGATGCCGCGTCCGGGGTAGGGGTGGGAACGTAAGAATTCAAGAAAATCGGTCATGCCTTTTTGCCTTCCTTTTCGTTTTTTATCTGTTCGGAGACCAGTTCCGCCGCCTGCGGCAGCAGGATCCATTCCGCCTCTTCCATCACGCGCCGCTGGAGGACCTCCGGCGTGTCGCCTTCTTTGATCTCCACGGCCTTCTGCAGGATGATGCGCCCGCCGTCCGGGACCTCGTTCACGAAATGCACCGTGGCGCCGGTCACCTTCACGCCGTACGAAAGTGCGGCCTCATGCACCTTCAGCCCGTAGAATCCCTTGCCGCAGAAGGAAGGGATGAGGGCGGGATGCACATTGATGATGCGCTCCGGCCATTTCTTCGTAAATTCGCCGCTCAGGATGCTGAGAAAGCCCGCAAGAATGATGAGTTCGGTGCCGGCTTCTTCAAGCGCCGCCTGCAGGGCAGCCTCAAAAGCCTCCTGCGAGCCGCAGGCCTTGCGGGTAAGCGTCAGCGCGGGGATGCCGGCCTTTCCGGCCCGCTCGAGCGCGTAGGCGCCTTCCTTATTCGAGACCACGAGCACGATCTTCCCGCTTTTCAGCTTTCCGGCTTCCTGCGCGTCGATCAGCGCCTGCAGGTTGGTGCCGCCCCCGGAAACCAGGACGGCAATCTTTGTTTTTTCCATGCCCCACTCCTTATTTCTTCACGCCGGAGAAATGCAGCAGGCGGTCAAAGACCAGCGCGCCGGCACTGTTTCCGGCAATGACCAGCAGGATGAAAACAAGCGCCCGGAGCGAAAATTCTCCGGCCGCCGCCATGTAGAACATATCCGCGATCGAATGCTCGAAACCGCTCAGAATGAAGACCGGGATCCCGATGAGGATGCCCAGTACGGTTTTTTTGTCGCGGAACAGATTGACCGCAACATAAACAAGAATGCCGCAGAAACAGCCGAGCAGGAACACGTTCAGCGGATCCAGCCCGAGTTTCGCGGCGCATATGCTTTCCGCCTTTTCCGCGACGGCAGGCCGGCAGACGCGCAGCAGAAGGCCGCAGACGACCGTCCCGACGGTGTTCCCGAGAAGTCCCAGAAACAGCACGGAAAAAGCTTCCTTATCGTGTTTTTCGAAAAGATAGCCGACCTTGCCCGTATAGAGGGAAAGCCCATAGTAACAGATGCTGAGGAGGCCAATCGTAAAGGCGACAGCGCCGACCACCTTGTTCTCGGCAGCCAGAAATACCGTGCCGCCGAGGCTGATGAGGAGGCCCGCCGTGATCCCGGAAACGGTCTTCTTCAGCATAACGCCACCTTCTCTTCCGAGGCTCTCACCTCGCCGATGACGTAGGCATCCACGCCCTGCGCGCGCAGTGCGGCAAGCGCCGCTTCCGCGGTATCCGGGCGCACGATCATCGTCATGCCGACGCCCATGTTGAAGGTGTTGAACATGTCGCGTTCGGGAATGTTCCCGGCTTCCTGCAAGACCCGGAAGACCGCCGGCGTCCTGACCGCTGCCTTTTCAATGACGGCGCCGAGGCCGTCCGGGATGCAGCGGGGAATGTTTTCATAAAAGCCGCCGCCCGTAATATGGGAAATGCCGCGGACGTCAGCCGCTTCCAGAGCGGCGAGCACGGGCTTCACGTAGATGCGGGTGGGTGTGAGCAGGACGTCGCCGAGCGGCGCGCCGAGTTCAGGGATCACCGTCCCGAGATCCGCGTGCTCCACGTCGAAGACTTTGCGAACCAGCGAGTAGCCGTTCGAATGGATGCCGCTCGAAGGAAGGGCGATCACGGCATCGCCCGCCTGCATGCGCTTCTGATCCAGGATCTTTTCCTCATCGACGATGCCGACTGAAAAGCCGGCGAGGTCATAATCGTCGGGCGCCATGGTTCCGGGATGCTCGGCCGTCTCGCCGCCGATGAGCGCGCAGCCGGCCTGGACGCAGCCTTCCGCAACGCCCGAAACGAGCTCCGCGACCTTCTCCGGAATGTTCTTTCCGATCGCGATGTAGTCCAGGAAAAAGATGGGCTTCGCGCCGCAGCAGACGATGTCGTTCACGCACATCGCCACACAGTCGATGCCGACCGTATCGTGTTTTCCCATCAGCTGCGCGAGACGCTGCTTCGTGCCCACGCCGTCGGTTCCGGAAACCAGAACCGGTTTCTTCATGCCCGCAATATCCGGGGCGAAGAGGCCGCCGAAGCCGCCGATATCCGAAAGCACGCCGGGCGTAAACGTCCTTTCCACGTGCTTTTTCATGAGTTTCACGCCCTTATAGCCGGCTTCGATGTCCACGCCGGCCGCAGCATAGGAGGAAGAATGGGATTCCGTCATCACAGATCCTTTCCGGTCCAGCAGTAGGTGCAGACCTTGTCCTTATCGATGCCGATGGCCTCAAGCAGGCCGTCCAGCGACTGATAACCGATCGACGCAAAGCCGATCTTCTCACAGATCCGCTTCAGCAGGCACTGCCCTCTTTCGGTCTTCGCATCGGCGTATTCGTCCAGATGAAGAGTTCCTTCGTCGCCTTCAAGTTCCATGACGATCTTTCTGGCCAGCAGATCGGTCTCGGCATTGTTGCGGGAGAAATTGAGGAACTTGCAGTTATGCATGATCGGCGGGCAGGCGGAGCGCATGTGGATCTCAGCCGCGCCGCATTCGTACAGAAAATCCGCCGTTTCCCGGATCTGGGTGCCGCGGACGATCGAATCGTCCACGAAGAGGATCTTCTTTCCCTCGATCAGTTCCGGCACCGGGATCTGCTTCATCTTGGCGACCTGGTTGCGGACGTCCTGGTTGGACGGCATGAAGGAACGGGGCCAGGTCGGGGTATATTTGATGAACGGCCGCGTGAAGGGGAGCTTCGCCTCATTGGCATAGCCGATGGCGTGCGGAACGCCAGAATCCGGCATGCCGGCGATGCAGTCGACCTCCGGGATGCCGCCGTTTTCACGGTCGTGCGCAGCCATGATCGCGCCGTTCTCATAGCGCATGACTTCAACGTTCTTGCCCTCGTAGCGGGAGGTCGGATAGCCGTAATATGTCCAGAGGAAAGCACAGATCTTCATCTGATCGCCGGGAGGCAGCAGCTGCGTGATGCCGTCCGGCCGGATGCTCACGATCTCGCCGGGGCCGAGCTCATAGGCGTCCTGATAGCCCAGTTTCTGATAGGCAAAGGATTCGAAGGAGACGCAGCAGCCGTCGGCATCCTTTCCGATCAGCACCGGCAGGCGCCCTCTGCGGTCGCGCGCCGCAATGATCTCATCCGGTCCGGTCATGATCAGCACGGTCAGGGAGCCGTCAACCTTCTCCTGCGCGAACCTTATCCCGTCCATGATCGAAGCGCCCTCATTGATCAGGGCAGCCGCAAGCTCCGTCGAGTTGACGTTTCCCTTGCTGTTGGCCATGAACTGCAGGCTGTAATCCGAAAAGCAGTCCGCAACCAGCTGCTCGGCGTTGTTGATGACGCCGACCGTGACGATCGCGTAAAGCCCCAGTTTTGAGCGTACGAGAAGAGGCTGCGGATCCGTATCGCTGATGCAGCCGATACCGCAGCCGCCGGAGAATTCCGGAAGGTCGTTTTCAAAGCGGGTGCGGAAGGGCGAGTTGGCGATGGAGTGGATCTGGCGCTTGCAGCCGTTTTCCGCGCTCCACATGGCCATGCCGGCCGTCCGTGTCCCCAGATGGGAGTGATAATCCGTTCCGAAAAAGACGTCCATGACGGTATCCCGGCGGGATACCGTTCCGAAGAAGCCGCCCATCAGGCAAAGAACAGCTCAGAGAGCGTCATGGGATCGATGTAGGCGCCGTCCTTGTAGACGCGCATGTTGCCGGAGGCGATCTCGTCGATCAGCATCACGTTGCCGTCGGCATCATAGCCGAACTCGAACTTGATATCGTAAAGGTCGAGGCCGCGAGCTTTCATCTCTTCTGCCACGATCGCGGTGATCTTTTGGGTCTCTTCCTTGATCGCGTCATACTGTTCCGCGCTCATCACGCCGAGAACGATCAGGCCGTCCTTCGTGACCAGCGGGTCGCCGAGGGCGTCGTTCTTGAAGGTCATTTCCACGTAGGCAGGAAGGTCTGCGCCTTCTTCCACGTAGTCGCGGTAGCGGCGCAGGAAGCTGCCGACGGCCTTGTAGCGGCAGATGACCTCGAGGCCCTTGCCGAATACCTTCGCAGGCAGCACTTCCATGGTGGTATTTGCAAGATCCGCGCTCACGTAGTGGGTCGGGATCCCGGCTGCGTTGATCTTTTCGAAGAAATAGATCGACATCCGAAGGTTCACGTCGCCGACGCCTTCGATGGTCAGGCCGATGCTGTTTTCACCCGGATCGAACACACCGTCCTTGCCGGTGCAGTCATCCTTGAACTTCAGCAGATAGTGACCGTTGTCCATTGCGTAAACATTCTTTGTCTTGCCCGTGTAGATCAGCTTCATGCGTTTTATCCCCCGTTTTTTTATTTATTGCTTGATCGGCAGCCCGGCGCCTTCCGCGTTTCCGGCCTGCTGGTTTTGCCTTCTTACGCGTTCAGTTCGCGGTCCTTTGCCAGGACCTCTTCCGCCTGTCTGCGGCGGTGGGCCGCAAGCTTTTCGGAAAGTTCCTCATCCGTGACCGCAAGGATCTCGACTGCCAGGAACGCCGCGTTCTTTGCGCCGTCGATCGCAACCGCTGCCACCGGGATGCCGGACGGCATCTGCACCGTGGCAAGCAGGGCGTCCATGCCCTCAAGAGCTGCGCTTTTGCAAGGGATCCCGATCACGGGAAGCGTCGTATTCGCAGCGATTGCCCCGGCCAGATGGGCCGCCATGCCGGCTGCCGCGATGAGCACGCCGAAGCCGTTTTCCCTTGCGCTCCGCGCGAAATCCCGCGCCTCGTCCGGCGTCCTGTGCGCCGAGTAAATATGCATCTCATACGGCACGCCGAACTCCGCGAGAACATCTGCTGCCTTTTTTACCACCGGCAGATCACTCGCGCTTCCCATTACGATCCCGACTTTCTTCATTTTTGTCTTTTCTCCTCTGTGAATAGTGTCCTGAAAAACAAAAATCCCGGCGCGAAAAAGAAATGATCATTTCTGGGAGCCGGGAACACCTTACAAACTGAATGAGCCTTGCCGATGTCTCGCATCGCCTTAAAGGAACCACCACAAAGGTACCACAGCGGCAGGCGCATTGTCAATTTAGAAATGTGTTTTTTTCTTATGATAAAACGTTTTTTCCGCCGAGATAACAGGCATTCACCCGGATCGCATGGAGCGCCCGCAGCTCTTTCGTGAAGGGATCCTCCTCCAGTACCGTAAAGTCGGCCGCAAAGCCCGGTGCGATCCGGCCTTTGAACGCCTCTTCAAAGCTCGCCTCGGCGCTGCGGACGGTAAAACTGTCAAGCGCCTCCCGGAGCGTGAAGGCCTCCTGCGGCAGGTAAGGGCCGGTTCCGTCCAGCGAGGTGCGCGTGACCGCGCATTCGATCCCGCGCATCACGTCCGGCGCCTCGACCGGGCAGTCCGAGCCGTTCGAGACCGAAACGCCGCTTCTCATCAGGGTCTTCCAGGCGTAACTGCTCGCGGCAAGTTCCGGACCGACTCTTTTTTCCACGATATGATTGTCGTAATCGAGGAAGACGGACTGGGCGTAGACGTGAAGACCGAGCTCCCGGATGCGGCGGAGCTGGTCGGGGCGCGAGATCTGGCAGTGCACGATGCCGTGGCGGTGATCCGTGCGCGGATGCTCCCGCAGCGCCTTTTCCAGGGCATTCAGGACCTGGTCCAGGCAGGCGTCGCCGATCGCATGGACGGCGATCTGCATGCCGCTCTCATTGGCAAGGCTGATCATTTCTTCCATCTTCTCCCTGCTGAAAAGCGGAAAACCGGACGTTCCGGGATCGTCGGCATAGGGGCGGGAGAGCCACGCCGTGCGGCTCCCGAGCGAGCCGTCGCCCAGCATCTTCAGCGGTCCGATGCGGAACATCCGGCTGCCGGTCCCGGTGACGTTTCCCGCTTCGATGAAGCGTTTCAGTTCGCTCAGTTCGGTGAAATTGGCCTGCTCGTACACACGGACGCTCAGTTCGCCGCTCGCCTCCAGTTCACGGTAGGCGGCATTCACCGTTTCGAACGGCACGCCGCGGAACGTGCTGTAATCGTCGGTCTGCACGCTCGTTATCCCATAGGCATTCAGAGCGCGGCAGGCCCGCCGGATCATGTCCTTGATCTCCTCCTTATCCGGCTCGGGGATGCAGGCGCTGACAAGCTCGATGGCATTGTCGTACAGTCTTCCGTCGGGAACGCCGTTCTCCGCGCCGATCCTGCCGCCTTCCGGAGACGGGGTATCCGGGCTGATCCCGGCCAGTTCCAGGGCACGCGAATTGACAACGCAGCAGTGCCCGCAGGCGCGGGAGATGAGGATGGGGAATTCTGCCGAGACCGCATCCAGGTCATGACGGTCCGGCATGCGGGAAGTGTCGGCAAAATAGTCCTGATTCCAGCCGCGTCCCCGGAGCCACCTTCCTTCGCGCGGCGGATTTTCCGCAGCGTACTCCCGAAGATAGGCGAGGAGTTCCGCAAGGCTTCCCGTATGTTCCGCAAGCCGGGCGGCACCGAGCGACTGGCCGAAGCCGACCAGATGCATGTGCGAATCGTTGAAGCCGGGGCAGACGAAGCGCCCCGCGAGATCCGTACGGACCGTATCCGCGTCAGCGAGCGCCAGGATCTCCGCATCATTTCCGACTGCGCGGAACAGGCCGTCCTGCACGAGGAAAGCCTGCTGCAGCGTTTCGTCTCCCGTATATACTTTTCCGTTGTACCAGATCGCTTTCATCTCATCCTCCCTTTTGCGCCATCATAACATAAAAGCGGATAAAAATGACACTTCTCCTCCGCGCTTTCCGTACTTCCTGACGGATACGCCGCGAAAAACAATAACAAAAGACCGTGACAGTTCCCGGAGATCGGAGCTGTCACGGCCTTTTCATGTGCCGCTGCGCAGGCGGATCAGTATTTCTTCGCGTCCTTTACATGAGCCAGATGGTCTTCGTAAGCCGCGACGTTCCTCGGGTTTTCGGAGACCTCGGTATCTCCCACGCGCCACCAGGAGCCGTAGCCGTCCGTCATGGACTTGGGCAGGACCCGGATGTCGAAGACCACCGGAACGTCTTTGATCTTCTTCGCCTCGGCAAGCGCCGCCGCAAGGTCTTCCATGGAGCGTACCGTAAAGGCACGGCAGCCGTAGCCTTCGGCGATCTTTGCGAAATCGACCGGGATGAACTTTCCGGAGTGCTCGCCGTCCTCGCCGCGGAAGCGCAGCTCGGTGCACAGAGTATCGTTGCCGTGTCCCACCTGCAGGTTGTTGATGCAGCCGAAGGACGCATTGTTGAACACGCAGACGTTGATCTTCTTATGCTCCTGCACGGCGGTCAGCAGCTCGGAATGCAGCATGACGAAGCTCCCGTCGCCCACCATGGCGTAGACGTCGCGGTCGCCGATGGCGTATTTGACGCCCAGGGCGCCGGAGATCTCGTAGCCCATGCAGGAATAGCCGTATTCCATGTTGTAGGTGTCGACGCCCCTAGCGCACCACATGCGCTGCATGTCGCCCGGAAGGGAGCCGGCGGAGCCGATGGCGACGTCATCCGGATCGATCGCGAAGTTGATGGCGCCGAGCACCGCGGTCTGGGTCAGGCAGGCATCCAGATCCTTCGCAAAGCGGTCCGCAGAAGCGGCGTTCGCGTCGTTGACCTCGGGGACATACCCTTCGCCGTAGGCGGTATGCTGCAGGCGGTCAAGTTCCTTCGCCCAGCGCTCTCTCGCGGCTTCGATCTCGCCGGCGTACGGCGCCTTATAGCCGTCCAGTGCTGCCAGCAGCGCCGGCAGGGCGCGCTTCGCGTCGGCAATGACCGGCACGGCATCCAGCTTCAGAGCCTGGAATTCGGACACGTTGATGTTGACGAACTTTGCCCCGTCGCGGAACAGCCATTTCGAAGAGGTGGTGAAATCGGTGTAGCGCGTGCCGACACCGATGATGACGTCCGCTTCCTTCGCGATCTCATTGGCCGCCGAGCAGCCCGTCACGCCGATGCCGCCGAGGTTCAGCGGATGGTCGTAGGGAACGGCGCTCTTGCCCGCCTGAGTCTCGCCGAAGGGGATGCCCGTCGCTTCGGCAAAGGTCCGGAACTCTTCGTGCGCCTCGCTGTAGCGGACACCTCCGCCGCAGATGAGGAGCGGCTTCTTCGCTGCGCGGATCACTTCAGCCGCTTCGGCAACAGCTTCTGCTTCGGGAAGGCGCCTTGCGAGCCGCCAGACGCGTTTCGCGAAGAAGGATTCGGGATAGTCATAGGCTTCGCCTTCGACGTCCTGCGGGATCGCAATGCAGACCGCGCCGGTATTCGCCGGATCGGTCAGAGTACGGAAGGCCGAGATCATCGCGCTCATCAGCTGCTCAGGCCGCACGATGCGGTCCCAGTAACGGCAGACCGCCCGGAACGCGTCGTTGGTGGATATGGACAGGTCCTGTGTCTGCTCGATCTGCTGCAGCACCGGGTCCGGCTGGCGGCAGGCGTAGACGTCGCCGGGCAGGATCAGGACCGGGATGTTGTTCGCAGTCGCCGTCGCAGCGGCGGTGACCATGTTGGCGGCGCCGGGGCCGACGGAAGACGTCACGGCAATGATCTTCTTCCGCTTCATCTGCTTCGCGTAGGCCACGGCGGTGTGCGCCATGCCCTGCTCATTCTTGCCCTGCCAGACCTTGAGGCGGCGGGTCTCCTGCCGGAGCGCCTGGCCGAGGCCGACCACGTTGCCGTGGCCCGGGAGCATGATCACGCCTTCGACAAAGGGATCTTCCTTCCCGTCATAGGCAATGTACTGATTTTCCAGAAAACGGACCAGGGCCTGTGCCATGGTCAGACGGACTGTCTTCATCTTTCCCTCCTTACTCCTGCAGCATCAGCCTTGAAAGATATGTTCGTTGGCATCGGCTTTCCAGAGCCATTCGTGTTCTTTTTCATCAATGCGGGTCTTCAGCCACGGGTCGCCTTCCAGATGGCGGATGCCCCAGGAATAGCACATGGCATAGCCGGGCGCCGCCGCCTGGGAGTGCATGCCTTCGTTGATGACGAGGCAGCCGTTGTGGCCGGTCCTGTGGACCTGTCCGTTCGCAAAGCCCACGCCGAAGCCGTTCGGATAGTCGAAACGGTAGAAGTAGACCTCCGGCTGCGGATGGTAATGCGGCGGGTAGGAGGACCATTTGCCCGGATAGTTCAGGACCTCGCCGAGGACCATGTTCGAGAACGGCGCATTGTCGTAGTCGAAGAAGGTCTTGATCTCGCGGCGCATGCAGCCCATGAGCTCACCGTTATTGCCGGCGTGCTGGGTCTGGACGGTCTCCGGCGTATACATGACCGGTTCGTAGTCGCGGTCGTTGTCCGTCTGCTGGATATAGAGTTCCGCATGGCTTTCCGCAAGGATCTCAATGCGGGTGCGGCGCGGTGCCAGCAGGCAGTACGCCTCATGGCGGAAGCAGTCGGGGCGTTCGGCGCGGACTTCCCTGTCCGCATACCGGAACGTTACGTTTCCTTCAAAAAGAAGGACCGCCGTCTCCTTCACCGGATCATCGATGCAGTATTCGTCGCCGGCTTCCATGACGAGGAGCCCCACGTCCATGCGCGTTCCCAGATCATCTTCCGCCGTATCGATATAGGCATTGTATCCGCGGTGCAGTTCCTTGTTCAGATACATCTGTTCTTCCTCCTTACAGTCCCGTATGTTCCGCGATGTAGCGGCGTCCCTTGATGGCATATTCGAGAGGATTCGCCTTCGCCGGATCCTGCTCCGCCTCGACGAGCAGCCAGCCTTCGTAGCCGGCTTCCGAAAGCAGACGGAAGACCGGGTCGAAATCGACGTCCCCGTCGCCCGGTACCGTGAATGCGCCTTCGCGCACGGCCTGAAGAAAGCTCCAGCCGTTTTCCCGCGCCTTCCTGACGACGTCCAGGCGCATGTCCTTTAAATGGACGTGCCCGACGCGGTCCACGTATTTTTTCAGCATGGCCAGGGGATCCTCGCCCGCGAAGGTAAAGTGGCCGGTGTCATAACACAGGAAAACATACCGCGGATCGGTATTTGCCATCATGCGGTCCGTTTCAGCCGCAGTCTGGACCACGGTCCCCATGTGGTGGTGGTAGCAGAGTTTGAAGCCCCGCTCCGCCGCTGCCTTTCCGAGAGCGTCGAGGCCTTCGCAGAGTCGTTTCCATTCCTCATCGTTCATCACGTGCTTAAAGCCGCCGGTCAGGATGGGGACGTCCGTCTTTCCCTGGATCGAATAACTCTGCTCCGATACGTTGATCCGGTCGGCGCCGACGGCCGCGAGGAAATCCAGTTCCTTCCCGAAGGCGGCCAGGTTTTCCTCCAGCGGCTTCGTCAGCAGGAAGGAGGAGAACCAGCGGCTCGCGATCCGCATGCCGCGCAGGTCCAGCTCCCACTTCAGTTCAGCCGGATCCTTCGGATATTTATTGCCGATCTCGCAGCCCGTGAAGCCGGCGAGTGCCATTTCGCTCACCGTCTGACGGAAGGTATTCTCTGCGCCGAGTTCCGGCATGTCGTCATTGCACCAGCCGATGGGGGCGATGCCGAGTTTTACTTTTTCAGGGTCGAATAAGCGCATGCTCATGCTCCTTCGGACCGTCCCGGGGCGGTCCCTTTTCTTTTCGGGCAGGCCGGAGCCTGCCGCGGGATATCATTTCCGGACGATCTTCGGCAGGGTCGAGCCGCCGTACGGCATGCTGAGAACGCGCGCGTCCGGGCCGAGTTTTGCAAAGGCGCGGTCGAGCGCCGTCTGCGCCGAAGGCTGCGGTTCTAGGAAGATCGAGCGGACGAAATCGTCGTCCAGTTCGCTGACGAGGTCCACTTCCGCGCGCTCCAGCACCATCGCGATGGCTGCCGCCTTATGGCCGCCGAGCCTGAATTCGCGGCGGATCCGCTCGATCAGGGACCGGGCCGTGGGCGCCGCCGTCATCCATTCCTCAAAGGTCTTTTCCCCGAGGCCTTCCCGGCAGGAGCCGATCAGGATGATGATGCCGCCGTCCTTTACGGCATGCTTCGCGTTGTCCAGCGCCTTCTGCGTCTGGTAGAGGTTCAGGTCTTTCGGGGCCCCGCCCTGCGAGACCAGGACGATGTCCGCGGCCTCCTGCAGTTCGATGCGGTACAGCTTATCCAGGAAAGCGCAGCCCTCACGGTGCGCAAGCACGGGATCGCCAGCCACGGCCTTCAGGATCTCCTTGTGCTCCGACAGGACCACGTTCAGGATGAAATCGATGCCGACCATTCTGCCGGCTTCTTCGATGTCATGGCGGAGCGGATTGTTCTCCAGCGATCCCGCACAGCATTCCGGCAGGATCATGCGGCTGTGGTTCGCCTGGATGGCCGCCCGCGTGGAGCAGCCGGGCATGACCGCCTTGGCGCCGCCGGAGTATCCGGCAAAGTAGTGATATTCAATATTGCCGAGACAGATCCTTCTGTCCGCCTCCGCAACTATTCTTGTGATGTCTACGGGCGTGCCGTAGGAAGTCGTCCCGTAGGAAACGCAGTCATCCGGATCGCTGTCGACGCAGCGGATCTCGCGGAAAGCGCGTTCTCCGGCAAGGCGCCTGTGTTCCTCTTCGCTCTGGCGTCTGTGGCTTCCCAGGGCGAAAACGAGGGTGATGTCCTCCGGCTTCACGCCGCCGGCGTACAGTTCGTCCAGAAGGAGCGGCATGACCTTCGCCGTCGGCATGGGACGGGTAACGTCGCTCGTTATGACGGCGATCTTCTCTCCCGGATGCACGATGTCCTGCAGGCGCGGGGTGCCGATCGGTTCGCGCAGGGCACGGGCGACCTCCTCCGCCTCCGGAAGTCCCGGCGGAACAGGGTTCGCATGGAGCTCCCCGATGAGATTCTTCTCCGGGACCTCCACCTCCTGAAAACCGTTTCCGAAACCGTATCGCAGCTTCATTGTCCTTCTGTCTCCCTGATCATTTCGCGGGGCGCGCTTCGCGCCTTCCTTCCGGCTGAACAGCCGCTCACAGCGGCAGTCCCGAGCCGTGGCGCAGCGCTTTCACGACCGGCAGTTCCTCACCGCTTAAGAAGCGGATGAGCGCGCCGCCGCCCGTACAGATATAGCCCATCTTATCCGTCATGCCGTACTTTTCGGTCGCGGCGATCGAGTCGCCGCCGCCGACCACGGTGAAACCTTCCGTATCCGCCAGTGCCTGCCAGACCGCCTTCGTGCCGAGCTCGGTCTCCGGCTTCTCAAAGACGCCCATGGGTCCGTTCACGAAGACCGTCCTTGCCGCCAGGATCTTCTCCCGGTACAGGGCTGCCGTCCGTGAACCGATGTCAACGGCTGCGGCGCCGTCCGGGATCTCCCCGACCGCCGCCTCCTTCCGCAGCCCGCCTTCCGTCCAGGCAAGGTCCTCCGGCAGCACGATCTTATTCCCGTACGCCTCGTACAGTTCCTTCGCCTTCGGGTAAAACTCGGTGTAGTTGGAGGCTTCGATGAAATCTTCGCTTCCCTTCCCGATCTTCTTTCCGAGTGCGATCAGGAAAATGTTTGCAACCAGGCCGCCGGTCAGGATCTCATCCGCGGTGCCGCGCGAAAGCACGGTCTCCATCATGCGGAAGGCATCGGAGATCTTGGCGCCGCCGAGCACGAAGACGCAGGGGCGCTCCGGCGCTTCCATCACGCCGGAAACGGTGCAGTATTCCTGTTCGAAGAGCCGCCCCATGGCCGAAGGCAGGACCTGTTCAAAGCCGCAGAGGCTCGGCTGGTCGCGGTGCGCGGCCGCGAAGGCGTCGCAGACGTAGAGGTCCGCAAGCGGCGCAAGTTTCTCCACGAGCAGGGTCTTTGCCTGCTGCTCGTGGGTCAGGCGCAGCTTCATTTCGAAGAGGGTCTGTTCCTCCGCGATGAAGCGCACGTTGTCGAGAAGGAGGATCTCCCCTTCCTTAAGGTCCCGGATCGCTTCACGGGCGGCAGGGCCGCAGACGTCGTCGATCCACTTCACCTCCCTGCCGAGCAGTTCGGCAAGGACCTTCGCGTG
Source organism: uncultured Lachnospiraceae bacterium (assembly GCA_902789555.1). Classification (GTDB taxonomy): domain Bacteria; phylum Bacillota; class Clostridia; order Lachnospirales; family Lachnospiraceae; genus UBA6987. Next base: position 73,619 of record CADAOF010000004.1, on the reverse strand, counting down.
CGGCCTCGTCGTGTAGAAATTCTTGTATTCGATGTCGCTGCCCTGGTGCGCCATGAGCACGAGCTTCGCGCCCCTGTCCGCAAGTTCCCGGACCGTCGGTACGCAGGCCCGGATCCGGTTGATGCTTTTCAGGGCATCCTTTTCGCGGTCCACCGGCTGGTTGATGTCCACCCGGCAGAGGACCGTTTTTCCTTTCACATCGATCTCATCCAGCGTTCTGATCCCGAAGCGCATCGTTCTCCCTCCGGCCTTATTTGAAACGGCCGATCTTCAGATATTTGTTGGTCTCGGCAGTGCCCTCTTCGCGGGTCAACTGCATCTTCATCGCGGCGCGGATCGCGTCCATGGTCTCGGGGATCGTGACGCTCTCCTGCGGGATGTTGATCGCGTACATGATGTCGTTTCCGCTTTCCACGATGCTGTCTTCCCAGAGGCCGATCTCATACATGTCGCCGCGGCGGTTGCCAAGATCCCGGGCATATTTGAACAGGGATGCGTTGCCCTTGAAGCCCTCGTCGATGGTGACGGTGCGGATGCGCGGATGCGCGCGGAAGACTTCGAGCGCCTGCTCGCGGGTGATCTTCTTTCCGTCCTTCGCGGTAGCCAGCACGGTGATGATGTGGCCGTGGGTGACCGGCGTATGGACCAGGATGCCGGTCGCTTCCACGTGCGGCATGATGGTCATCAGGTCAAGCGCCTGGTGGGACGGCGCCTTGTCGATCTGCAGGGCGTTCGTCAGTCCGCGGTGATAGTCGCCCGGATCGGCCACGCGGCGGATGATCGTGATCGCGACCTTTTCGATGCCGATGGCGCGGTCAAGCGCATCCACGGTCCGGATGAGGCCGGTCGTATTGCAGCTCGTCAGCTTCAGGTAATCGACGCCCACGCCCTTTTCGTAGTTGGCGTAGCCGTGGAAGAAGACATCCGCTACGGAATTGGCTTCGCCGCCCTGGAAGATGGCTTTGACGCCGAGCTTTTCATAGATCAGCTTGTTCTTCGCGCCGACGCCGCCCGGGGAGGAGTCGAGCATGATGTCCACGTTCCTGCACAGGTCCTCGAAGGTCCCGGCGACAGGGATATCGTACTTTGCGAAGGCCGCGGGATCGGCCCCGTCGACCAGATAGAGCTTGTATTCCACGCCGTTCGCGCCGATCATGTCATTTTCACGCAGCGCGCGGATGGAAAGCGAAGGAACGAGATCCGCGATCCCGACCAGTTCCATGTCTCCCTGCATGGCGACGCCGTCCGCGAGGCGCTGCCCGATGGTGCCGTAACCGGCTACGCCGACTCTGACTTTTGCCATAATGATTTCCTCCTGGATTATTTGATCTCGTCGATCCGGACCGCGCGGTGCTCATCCATGGACTTCTTGCAGGCGATCGCCAGCTTCACGGAGATGAGGCCGGCTTCGATCCCGGCTTCGGGTTCGGTATCGTTCACGATGCAGTCGATAAAGCTCCTGATCTCTTCCTGGTAGGCGCCCATGTAGCGTTCCAGGAAGAACCAGAGCGGTTTTTCGGAAATGATGCCGTCCGCCGTGGAAAGCACCGTATTGTTCGCGGCGTCGTTGCTGCTCGTGATGCAGCCCTTGGAGCCGAAAACTTCGCCGCGCTGGTCGTAGCCGTAGACCGCCTTGCGGCAGCCGTCGATCGCGGCAAGCGCGCCGCCCTTAAGCTTTGCGGAAATGACGACGGTGTCCACGTCGCCGGCTTTCCCGATCTCGGGATCCACGAGGTTCGCACCGTAGGCCGTCACCTCTTCGACCTCGTCGCCGGAAAGATAGCGCAGCATGTCAAGGTCGTGGATCATCATGTCGAGGAAGATGCCGCCGGATACGGCCACGTAGGCGGGCGACGGCGGTTCGGGGTCGCGGGAGCTGATGCGGATGAATTCGACCTTGCCGATCTTTCCGTCCTCGACGGCCTTCCGGATCGCGCGGTAGTTGTGGTCGAAGCGGCGGTTGAAGCCGACCTGGTATTTGATCTTCTTCGGGGAAGCTTCAAGCGCGGCTTTCACCTCTTCGATCCTCTCGAGCGAATGGTCGACGGGCTTTTCGCAGAAGACGTGCTTGCCGGCGCGGATCGCTTCGATGGACAACGACGCGTGCTGGTCAGTAGAGGCGCAGATGAGGACCGCATCGATGCGGGGATCGTCCAGGATCTCGTGATAGTCCTTCGTGATCTTCTCCACGCCTGCATTTTCCAGCCACGCGGCGACCTCGGGTTTCATGTAAGGATCGGCAACGGCAAGGACCTTCGCCTGCGGTACGCCGGTCATGATGCTCTTCATGTGGACCTGGCCGATGCGGCCGGCTCCGATGATGCCAACATTGATCATATCGATGTATACTCCTTTTCCTCTGTCATCCTGAGGATCATTCTCTCGCTTGCTTATTCTCCGTAAACTTCGCCTTTGCCTTCGGTCAGGGAGCGGTAGGCCCGTTCGACCTTGGCCCAGTTCTGGTCGCGGTCCAGCGCGACGCCGCGGCCTACGCCCGAAACGATGATGCCGGAACCGATCTCCTCGATCTGTCCCCCGAACTCCCTGAGAAGCGCAGGTGCGCTGCCGGGCTGCGTGGAGCGGCCGTCGAAGATCACGTGCACGTACACCTCTTTCAGGCCTTCCGCTTCCGCCATCTTCAGCACGCCGAGCGGATAATCCACCGAGCCGTGCGAGGATTTCTTCGTGAGCAGACCGAGGACGTGCAGTGCGCCGCCGCGGGCCTTCACGTCCCGGATGGTCTTCAGAAAGACAGGATTCTCGTAGAAGGAGCCGTCTTTCATGGCGTTGTCCAGACGGACATCATCCTGCAGCACCACGCGGCCGGAGCCGAGGTTGATGTGGCCGGCTTCGGAATTGCCGGTCTTGCCTTCCGCCAGGCCTACGGCAGGGCCGGATGCATCGAGCTGAGCCGTCGGGTTTTCGCTGACCAGCGCGTTCCATACCGGCATCGGCTCGGTCGCGAGCGGATTGTCCTTTGTCGGGGAATCCAGTCCCCAGCCGTCCAGGATGAGGAGCAGGACCTTGCCGCCGGTCTTCTCAAAAGCGAAAAGCGGCGAACCGGTCATTTCCTTCGGCTGCGGAAGCCCCATCGCGGACAGGACGGTCGGCGCGACGTCGCAGAGCTTTCCGCGGTTCGTGAGACGTCTGATGCCCTCGCCCACGGCGCTGATCGCAACCAGGTTCGTGGTGTGCGCGCCGTGCGGCTTGCCGTCGCCGGTCCGAAGAGTCTCAATGTTGCCATGGTCGGCGGTCACGAAGACGGTATAGCCTTCTTCGCGGGCGGTCTTCAGCGTTTCGCCGAGGTACTTATCCACCGCCATGACGGCAGCGCGCTTCGCGTCGTCGCTTGCGGTATGGCCGATGACGTCGCCGTTCGCGAAGTTCGTCACGATGAAGTCATAGCCCTTCCGCAGCGCGTTCCCGAGTGTCTCCGAGACCTTCGGCAGGCTCAGTTCGGGCACGGTCTCGAAGGCCACGCCCTTCGGCGAAGGGATGCGCACGTCGTCTTCTCCGGCAAAGGGCGTGTTGTTGCCGCCGTTGAAGAAGAAGGTGACGTGGGCGTATTTTTCGCTTTCCGCCAGATGCAGCTGGGTCTTCCCGGCTTCGGAAAGGACCTGCGCGAGGCCCATCTGCACCTTGGACGGGGCGAAGGCGATTGGCAGGTAGGTGTATTTTTCATTGTACATCGTCAGGATCACGAAATCCAGAGGTTCGATCTTTTCCCGCGAAAAACCCGGGAACGCCGGGTCGGTGAAGGCGTCGGTCAGTTCGACCTCGCGCTCTCCTCTGCGGCAGCAGAAAATGACGCCGTCGCCGGGCTTCACGGTCCCGACAGGCGCACCGCCTTCCCAAAGGTTCAGCGGTTCCAGATGGTAATCCGTCTTCCCGCTCTCATAGACTTTCTCCACCGCTTTCGCCAGGGCTTCGCCGCCGGCTTTCAGATATTTGCTCATGGTCTGTCAGTCTCTCCTTTCGCCGCGTTCCGGAAGGTATTTTCCTTCCCCGGGGAACAGGTCCAGCAGTTCGTTAAAATGATGGATGAAGCAGTCGGGTTTGTTCTCTTCGTTGAAGGTCATGGGGAGGCCGCCCGGATAGTCCGCTGCCACCGTGCCCGCAAAACCGGTCTGTTTCGCGCCGAGGATGTCGCGTTTTAAGTTGTCGCCGACGAATACGCTGTCCTCAGGCCGCACGCCCGCCTCGTCAAGAGCCAGGTAGTAAATTGCCGGATGAGGCTTCCGCAGCATGGTCACGGAAGACTGCTGTACGGTGCAGAAGAGATCGCGGATGCCGTCCTTATCCAGCCATTCGTCGATCTCGACCGTTCCGACGAGGTCGCTGATGATGCCGACCTTGTAGCCGCGCGCACGCAGTTCCCGTACGGTCTCGATGCCGCCCGGAACGACCACGCGCTCACCCTTCGCGCGGCGGAACTGATAGGTCAGTTCCACGGCGTTCGCTTCGATGTATTCCCGGTCCAGTTCCGGCACCAGCCAGCGGGTCCACAGGACCTTTTCGGGCGCTTCGCACATGAAGCGCAGGGCCCATTTGCGGTACTCGTCATAGCGTTTGTTCAGAAACGCGTAGTATTCATCGGGATCCATGTCCGTCCCGCAGATCTCCGCGATGCGGACGCGCGCTGCATGATAGAAGGGTTCGTTCTCCTCCACGATGCGGAAGGTACCGCCCAGATCCAGGAAGATCGCTTTGATATTCTCCATCTCAGACTCTCCTTATCTTGTCCCAGGCCACGTGCGGCGCTGCCGGGAAGATCTCCTTCAGCTCATTGAAATCGAAGATGACGGCGTCAGGCCGGTTCTCGTCGGTAATCGTTTCCTTCGCCAGTTTCTCCGGCGTGGTATAGAGGATGAACATGCCGTAGCCCGCAAGGCGCGTGCCTTCGACGTCGCGCTTTAAGTTGTCGCCGATGTAGACGCAGCGCTCCGGTTTTACGCCCAGGAGGTCGCAGGCCTTGTTGGAAATGGCCGGATCGGGCTTGCGGATGCCTTCGACGCAGGAAAGGAGCACGGCGCCGAAGTATTTCTCCAGACCGTCGGCCTTCAGCCAGCGCGGGATCTCCTGCGAGGTGACCAGGTTGCTGATGATGCCGAGCTTGTAGCCGTTCGCGTACAGGTCCTTGATGGACTGCGCGCCGTTCGGAGCGACCACTCTGCGTCCGTCCTTGTTGCGGTATTCGATGGTCAGCTCGATCGCGTTCTTTTTGATGAGTTCGCGGTCGTATTCGGGCGTGAGCCATTTGGTCCACAGTTCCTCTTCGGGCGCTTCCTTCATGGTCTCGAAACACCATTTGCGGTAGCCCGCGTAGCGGTAGTCCAGGAACTTGCAGAACTCGTCGGGATCGCCCTTCTCGCCGCACATCTCGGCGATCTTGCGGCGGGCTTCGGCCTCAAAGGCCGCATCCCGTTCGACCAGGCGGAGCGTGCCGCCCAGATCGTAGAAAATCGCATCAAATTCTCTTTCCATATCATCCTTCTTTCACTTAAGCGGCGGGAAGATGTCCAGCAGCTCGGATATCCTGGTGATCGTATAGTCCGGATGCAGCGTGATCTCCTGCGGTTCCTTCGCGATCGTGTCCGGCTCGTCGATGCGGATCATCATTGCGAAACCGGCGTCGCGGGTCCCCTGCACGTCGCGGATGGGGTTGTCGCCTACGTAGGCGCAGTTTTCTTCCTTCTTGCCGATGGCGCGGCAGGCCAGATGGTAGATAGCCGGATCGGGCTTGCGGATGCGGACCTTCGAGGAGAGGATGACAGCCTTGAAATAGTGGGCCACGCCGTCGGCGATCATCCAGTCGGGGATCTCGGTCTCCGTGATGGTGTTGGCGATGATACCCAGGGTATAGCCGCGGCGGTCCAGCTCGATGATGGTATCCTTCACGTCTTCGCGGGGAACGCGGCGGCCGTCATGGTCACGCCACAGCCTCGTGAGGCGTCCTGCATGCCTGCAGACCAGTTCGGGATCGTAATCCGGCAGCAGGTGCTGGTTCCACAGTTCCATCTCGCCCGCGTCGATCCAGGTCTTCTTGGCTTCCTTGCGGTATTTCTTCCAGTTGGCTTCCAGCTTTTCGAAAAACACTTCCTTCGGTTCGGTCGCGCCGACCAGCCGCATCAGTTCCGCCTCTGCGGCGTCGGAGAATTCCTTATCGGGGATGACGATGCGCAGCGTATTGCCTACGTCAAAGAAGATGGTGTCTGTCATGTTCCTGGCTCCTTTTCTGTGTTATTCCTTTATGTGCGGCAGCTGTCCGTTGACCTTTCGGATGATGGCGGGCAGCTCGTCTAGTTCGTGAATGACAAAATCCGCTTTCGGCGCGTCCGGTCTTCCCAGAAACGCCGCATCGCGGTGGGCGATGGACGGGTTATCGATGCGGATGTTCAGTCCCAGCCCCGCATTCGCTGCGCCCAGCACGTCACGCGAGATCGTATCGCCGACATAGCCGGTCTCCGGCGCGGTGATGCCCATCTCCTGCATCGCGGTCTCAAAGATGCGCGGATCAGGCTTGCGGATGCCGGTACTGCTCGACATGACCACGCATTCCATGAGGCCGTCGATACCGTATTCCGCAAGGACGTACGGTACGAGCGTGGTCGAAATGATGTTGGAAACGACGCCCATGCGGATGCCCATGCCGTGCAGGGTAAGCAGCGTTTCCCTGAGCCGCGGCCGCGGCGTATTGACCACACGCTCCCGGTCATAGTAAAAACTCAGTTCCTCGGCAAAGGGTGCGAGGGTCTCCGGCGCGAGGCCGAACTCCCTGAGATACCAGCGGCTCCAGATCTCGGGCTGGGGCAGTTCCCGCAGCGACTTCTCGCTCCAGTGCTTATATTCTTCGCCGTTTACCGCAAGGATCCCGTTCAGTTTTTCCGCGTCGGTATCCAGAAAGATCCCGTGTTCTTCCAGGATCCGGAGCAGATGGGTGCAGAAATCGAGGCGTGACTTTCGTGAATGTTCCACCGTATGGAGCGTTCCGCCCAGATCAAACAGCAGTGCCTTAATCATTTTCCGTCCCGTCCTGTCGCCTGTTTTACGCAAACGTTTACGTTACCTGTATTATAATATGGTAATTTCCGTTTGTCAATGCGGAAATTCAGGATGAAAATGATCTTTTTCTGCCCGCGGTGCGTTGACATTCACGCTTATCTGTCGTAAAATAACTTAAACGTTTACAGTATTGTAATTTCAACGAATTTTACCCTTTCGGAGTGTGTTTCATGGCTTCCGTTACCCTGAAAGATGTCGCAAAAGTCGCCGACGTCTCCTACGCCACGGTCTCGCGTGCCGTTTCCGGCAGTCCCGAGATCAGCGAAGAGACCCGCCGCCGCATCCTCAAGATCTGCAAGGAGATGGGCTATACGCCGAATTCCATCGCCCGTTCGATGGTCAAGCGCTGTACGAACATCCTCGGCCTGATCGTGCCCAGCCTGAACAACCCGTTCATGAGTGAGCTGACGGCCGACCTGGAGATCTATGCCCGCAACCGCGGCTACAACCTGATGGTCTGCAATTCCTCCTACGACCACGATCTGGAGCTGGAGGTCTTCTCCCTCCTCATCGGCCGGCAGGTGGACGGCGTGATCATGATCCCCGTCGGCCATGAACCGTACGAGTCCCTGAGCGCGCTGACGAAACAGGTCCCCACGGTCTTCATCAGCGAGAACATGCAGGATTATCCGGAGAATTATGTCTCCGTGGACAACTACCGCGGCATGCAGATCGCAACGGAATATCTCTTCTCTCTGGGCCACCGCGACATCCTGTATTTCGGCGCCCGCTCTAACTCGAAGACGCACGAACTCCGGCTGGACGGGTATCTGTCCTCCTGCGAAAAACTGGGGATGACGCCTCACGTTCTGCGCAGCACTTATTCCCGAAGTTCCCGGGAAGTCGGTTACGCGCTAGCGGGCGAGTATTTCTCCCAGCCGAGGCAGGAAACGGCCATCCTCTGCTCCGCGGACATGCTGGCGATCGGCGTCAAACAGGCCGCCTACGAAGCAGGTATCCGCATCCCGAAAGACGTTTCCCTGATGGGTTTCGACAACATTTCCTTCTCGGCTCTGCCTGAGATCGACCTGACCACGATCAACCAGCCCACGCAGCAGATAGCCACTTCCGCGGTGGACATGCTTCTGGACCATATCCGCGATCCCGAAGCGGAGCGGACCAATCTGATCCTGCCGCCTTCCCTGATCGAACGCAAGTCCTGCCGGTCGGTCAGGGCATGAAACGGAGAAACGCATGTACAAATACGAACTGCATCTGCATACCATGGAGACCAGCCGCTGCGGGCATGTCCGCGCGGCGGACCAGGTCAGGAAATATCACGAGCTGGGCTATCAGGGCCTTTGCGTGACCGACCACCTGCACGAGCAGTACACCTCCCTGATGGACTGCCATGATGACTGGAAGGCCTGCATCGACCGCTATCTTTACGGATGGCGGCTTGCGAAGGCGGAAGGGGACCGTCTCGGCATGGATGTCATTTTCGGCGCTGAGCTGCGTTTTCCCGAGAACGACAGCGACTATCTGATCTACGGCATCGACGAAAAATGGATCTATGAGCACCCCTTCGTCACCCGCATGGATCATCAGTCCTTTTTCGACCGTTTCAAGGATGAGGTCCTGATCATCCACGCGCACCCCTACCGGAACTGCGATACGGTCTACTACGACTGCGTGCATGGCCTGGAAGTCGCAAACTGCAACCCGCGCCACGACAGCCGCAATCATCTCGCGCTTGCCCTGGCAAAGGCGCATCCCGGGCTGTACCGGACCGTCGGTTCGGACGCCCACAGGAAAGGGGACGAAGGCCGCTCGGCCATCCTGACCGCCCGGCGCGTGCGCGATTCTTATGAAATGAAAGCTCTGATCGAATCCGGTAATTATACGCTCTGGTGTCCAGAGTACGAAGATATCCTGAAAGAATGTGAGGCAATTCCGCATGTATGACATCATGATCATCGGGCAGATCACCCGCGACCACAACATCGACTGGGACGGACGTGAAGAATTCCGCGCAGGCGGCGCCGTGACCTTCTCCGGCCATGCCGCTGCGGCACTGGGGCACCGCGTTGCCGTCGTCCCCAAAGGCAATCCGGCCCTTGTCGATCCCTTCGAGGTCTTCCGGGAAAGCAAAGTAGAAAAGATCTTCCCGGTCGCCTCCGCCTCGTGTACGGAGATGGAGAATACCTATTTCACCGCCGACCGCGAACGCCGCCGCTGCCTCTGCACGCGGATGATCGAACCTTACCGGCCTGAAGACATCCCTGAAGAGAAAGCCCGCATCTACCACCTGGCCGGGCTGGTCGCCGGCGACATCGGTCCGGACATGATCAAAGCCTGCGCCGCCCTCGGCGATGCGGCGCTCGACGTGCAGGCCGTCCTGCGCTGCCGAAACGAAGACGGATCTCTGGAACTTCGCGACTGGCCGGAAAAGAAGGAGTACTTGCCGCTCATCCGCTACCTGAAGACCGACGCCGCAGAAGCCGAGGTCCTGACCGGGACCGACGACCGTGAGAAAGCCGCCTTCATGCTCTGCGAATGGGGCGCGAAGGAAGTCCTGATCACCCACAACACCGAAGCCATCGTCTGCGACGGCGAACGCATTTACCGCGCGCCGCTCAAGGCCCGGAACCTCTCCGGCCGCACCGGCAGAGGCGATACGACCTTCGCCGGCTACCTCGGGGAGCGGCTTCACCGGAGCATTCCCGAAGCCCTGGAATTTGCCGCCGCGCTCGTTTCCCTGAAGATGGAGACGCCCGGTCCCTTCACGGGAACGCGGGAGGACGTCGAGAACTATATCCGGGAATTTTACCGCTGACCTGCGGCACGAAAAAAGAGGAGGGGTCCCTTCGCGGAATGCCTCCTCTTTTCGTCAGGCTGCAATTCAGCCTTCCATTTCGAAACTGATCTTCTGTACACCGTCCATGGCTTCCAGAAAACCGGTCACGTCGCTGATCGTCATTTCTCGGCCGATCCGCAGTTCCAATTCATATGTCGTGCTCCCGTTCTCGTTGCGCTCGATCTTGACATCCGTGATCTGGATCCCGTTTGCCTCCAGATACTCATCCAACTGTTTTCGGAAAACCTTCGGCTCAGACGTCGTGCAGCGCATCCTGCTTAACGTCGTCGAGTCACCGCCGATCGTATGCCGGTGCATGATGATCTGAATCACCGCCACGACAGCAGTGGTCAGGATCCCGAGGATATACATGCCGCTGCCGATGGCCAGTCCGATCCCGGCTGTTGCCCAGATGCCTGCCGCTGTGGTAAGGCCTTTGATGGTATTGCCGTTGCGGAAAATGATGCCTGCTCCGAGGAAGGAAACACCGGTGATGATCTGCGCCGCAAGACGAGCCGGATCCGTGCCGTTCGTTCCGACTAAATGCTCGCCGTTCGGACCGATCAGGTCGGCAAAGCCGTATTTGGAGATGATCATGACCATTGCTGCTGCGCAGCACACGATGATATGCGTACGGATGCCGGCTTCCTTGAAGCGTTTGCTGCGTTCAAAGCCGATGATTGCACCGCAGACGCAGGCTGCCATGATCCGTGCGAAGAATTCAAGATGCTGCAGAAGTGAATACTGCTTCAGCAGGCTTCCCGCAAATGTCATATCCGTATCTCCTTTCCGGTCTGTCCGGCCTCGAAAGACAGCCGGGCAGGTCCGGCCGGAGCTTTTCCCCGGCCGGGCCGTTTATGTGCAATAAGGAGTGGAGGGACGGTCAGTGCCGTTTTTCCGGACGTCAGTCCCTTTGTTCAGTTCAGGGTTCAGGGATTCCAGCCGTCGGTGGTTTCGCCCTTGTCAATGAGCGCCTGCATCTTCGCGATATCTTCCGCGTCATCGTTTTCTTCGGCTTCCCACGCAGCGGGATCGGTGCCGTCCTTCATGGACAGTTTCTCAAAGTTGTACAGAGTGCCGACCTGCCAGATCACTTCTTCGCCGTCTTCAAAAACGACCTTCACTTCCATGTTGGTCTTGTCGGGACGGATGATGTAGATGTATTTCTCGTAGTTGGCCTTGTCGGCGTCCTTGTCCTTCCAGCCGGCTTCGACAACGCTCTTACCTTCGTCTTCGCCGCCGACATAGATGTACACTTCGTTGATGGTCTTGCCGGTCTTGTTCTTGATGTTCAGTGCAAGATCGTGCAGTTCAGCATCGGCCGTTTCCGGATACCAGCCGTCGGAGGTGACGCCAGCTTCTTCCAGCTTGTCAAGTTCAGCAAGGATCTCGGCATCGTCTTCCGGTTCCTGCTCCCACTCATTGACGTCGGTGCCCTTCTTCATGGACAGCTTGTCGTAGAACTTCAGCTCGTCCAGTTTCCAGGTCGCCGTTTCGCCGTCGGCAAAGACCACGTACACTTCGAAAGGAGCGGTATCCTTGCGGATGATGTAGATGCTCTTTTCATAGTTGTCCTTGTCTTCATCCTTGTCTTTCCAGCCGGCTTCGATCACGCTCGCGCCCTTATCGTCGCCCGCAGGGTAGATGTAGACTTCGTCAATGGTCTTGCCGGTCTTGTTCTTGATGTTCAGGCCGTAGCCGATGTAGGTGTCGACTTCGCTGTCCGCTTCTTCCGTGCTTTCTTCGGTTTCAGCAGGCTCTTCGGCTTCGCCGCCGGGCACCGCGATCTTCGCCAGTTCGGCTCTCGCTTCTTCCACGAGCGCAGCATCAACAGTGGGGGCACCGTCATAGACGGGGTACCACTGGTCGACGATCAGGCCCTTCTCCAGGGATTCGGCCAGGTACTGCAGCGGCTCGGGATCGCCGTCGTCATACTGGACCTTGATGTCGTACTTGTCTTCTACGTTCTTCAGGGAGATCTCGTTCGGCAGATGGCCGTCGCCGTCCGGCTTGAACCAGTCTTCGATCGGATAGGTGATGTCCGTGCCGTCGTCAAACTTCACGTACATGTTGTAGTTGTCGGTGTGCGGACGGATGAAGCACTTGAACAGGTATATGCCGCCTTCCTTGGCCTTGCCGGGCATCAGGGACACCATCTTCTCGCCGGCCTCGTTGTAGAGGTAGTCGATCATGTTGCTGTAGGCATCCTTGTCGCCGCCGTCTTCAAAGAAGCGGACGTCCACGATGTTCTTGCCGGTCTTGTTCTTGAATTCGACCGGGATCAGTTCATAGCCGGGATAGAAGTTATCGGCGGTCCTGCCGACGGCAACGACCAGATCCATCGCAGCCTGGTCTTCCGCCTTGTCTTCGATCTCGACTTCCCAGGCGGCGGGATCAACACCGTCCTTCATGGAGATCTTGGTGTACATCGCCAGCTTGCCGAGGTCCTTCTTCACTTCCTTGCCGTCTTCGAAGACGACCTTCAGTTCGAATTCCGCGTCAGCCTTACGGACGATGTAGATGTTCTTCTCGTAGTTTTCCTTGTCAGCGTCCTTGTCTTTCCAGCCGGGAGCCACTACGCTGCCGCCTGCTTCGCCGCCTTTTTCATAGATATAGACCTCGTTGATGACAGCGCCGGTCTTGTTCTTGATGTTCAGGCCGAGAGACGTATAAGTCGGCTCTGCAGGGGCCGGTTCCGTCGTGGCTTCCGTCGGCGCCTCAGTCGGTGCTGCGGTGGGCGCTTCCGTGGTCTTCGGCGGCTCCGTCGGCGCCGGAGTCGTTTCCTTCTGTCCGCCGCAGGCAGCCAGTCCGAGGACCATCACCAGCGTCAGCATGATGGCGAGTAACTTTTTCATGGTTTTCCTCCTCATTGTGGTTATCTTCACTTTACCCCCGGGTAAAGCTGGGGTCGTCATTCATATCGGCAGCTGATCCTGCCGTCTTCCGCGATCGTAAAGCAGATCCCGTTGTGTGTCGCTTCCGGCATGCATTTCATGGCCCGGTTCTCCGTGCAGAGGACCTGCGGGACGTATTTCTGCAGCATGCAGGCTGTTTCCTCATGCGGTCTTTCCTTTTTGCCCTTTTCGTCATTCTCGCAGGAGATGACGGCATATTGCGGCGAAAGCTTCCGGACTGCCTCTTCTGTCATTGATTTCACGTCGCCGTGATGCGGGACCTTGAAAATGTCGCAGGGTGCAATGTCTTCTTCAAAGTCCGAAGCATAGCGGTCGCCGCTGATGAGGATGCTGCGTCCTGCATATTCAAAACGGAGCATCAGAGAGGCGATATTCCGCTCCTTCGCGGTCTGCCAGCAGAGATCATAAGACACGTCTGCGCCGCGGTACAGGGCGTCAAAGACTGCCTTCTGCCTTGCGCGGACCTCGCGGCGGGGACAGATGACCGTCATCCGGAGCATCTTCGTCAGCTGCTTCGTGCCTTCCGGCAGGACTTCCGTGACCGTTCCGCGGGCCTTCGCTTCATCCGTCAGTTCGCGGATGACGTTCATCATGTGGCGCAGGCCGTTCACCACTTTGTCCGGCGAGGTAAAGGAACGCGGCACGTAGCGCGCCCCTTCCGGCGGCAGGGTCATCATGCCGAGCCGGTCCGTCGGAAATTCACGGAGGATCCGCAGCGCGCCGCCGATGTGGTCGATGTGCGGATGGGTGATGACCATCCGGTCGAGATGCCGGATCCCGCGCGCCATCAGATGGTCCAGCGCATCCTTCCGCAGAGATCCTTCACGGGCTTCCACGTAGGGGCGGCCGGCATCCGCAAGCAGGACAAAGTCCGGCTTTCCCTCCCGTATCTCCCGGATCAGGACCGCATCGCCGTCACCGACATTTCCGAAAAAGATCTCCAGCATTCATTTGTACCAGGACGGCCGTTCCTTTGCCTTTTCGGCTTCGGCGCGTTTTTTCATCATTTTCCGGTGCAGGATGAGCGCCGGGATCCCTCCGGTCAGAATGGAGGCGATGAGCGGGAAGCCGATGAGGGCCATGAACAGGCCGTATTCCGTCTTCGGATCGGACCAGTCGATCAGGATGAGGGCAAAGAGCATGACTGCGATGAGCAGCGCCGTCATCCACAGATAAGCCGCCAGTGCGAGTTTTCCCCGTTCCTTCAGAAAATGACGGATCAGCAGGCAGAGCGCGCTTCCGGCGGCTGCCGGAAGAAGGTATTCAGCGATGTTCCTCACCGTGACCGACGCGTCTGACAGGAGTTTTTCGATCGGATCCAGCAGCAGCATGTAGGCCATCAGATAGATCAGGGTGAACAGGATCGCCAGCAAAAAAGAATACAGAAGATCGGCGCTCTTCGGCTTCCCGCTCTCCTCGAAGAACAGGGTGCGAAGAAAGCCGTCCAGTTTTTGCTGAAATTTCGACCGTTCCTTTGCCATGCCGCTCCTTATCCGCATCCCGCAGGCTCATCTTCCCGCGGGATGCGTCATGTACCGTTCATTCTTACCGGGTGCTGTTCCAGAGGTTCCAGTAAGCCTTCACGTTCGGGTAGTTCTTGTAAATGTTCTCGTAATCCGGGGCGGTCAGGTTGACTTCATCGTAGGTAATGCCGGATTTCTTGTATTCCACGTCATCGCGCGCGGACCAGTGGCCGAGCTTGTCGAAAACGGTGTAGCAGCCGCTCTTGCCGTCATCGCCGCCCATCAGGAACTTGATGTAGAGGCGCGCGCCTGCGGGGTTGTCGCAGCCGCTGACCACATAGGAATAGGCTGCTGCGTCCTGGGCGGTGTAGGGTTCGAGGCCGGTGACCCAGGCAATGTCCATGCCGCCCTCGCCCTGGCACTGCTTGGAGTTGTCCAGTTTGGAGGCGGAGCACAGGCCGAGCGTCGGGCCGTTTACGGAATCGTGTACGGCTTCCACGACCGCGTCGCCGTCAGCCAGCGGGGTGATGGTCATCTGCGAGAAGCGCCAGAAAAGTTCGACACCGGCGTTGTTTTCCGGCAGTTCCATCACGCCGGGGGTGTTCTTCAGGTGGCTGTGGTAGGTATAGACCAGGTCCTTGCCGTACTGTTTCTTATACTGTTCCGCCATCTTGTCGCTGTCGGAAATGAGCTGTGCCCACAACGCGGCATAGGAAGGCGCCGTGATGTCCTTGGAGAAAATGGTCCAGTACTGGGTGTTCTTGCCGCTTGCATCCTTAAAGGACTGGGTGTCTTCGTTATAGCCTTCGACGATGTCCCACCAGCTCGTGATCGGCACCTTGTCGTACATCCTGGTGTTGTAGAACCAGGGGTTGAAGGTCGAATAGGTCGGCAGGCCGAAACGGATCATTTCGTCAGTCATGTGCGCGCAGACGTCTGCCGGATAGAAGATCTTCACCAGGTCCCACTGCACGTATTCGTTGTAGACCTCGCCGGAAGCATCCTTGACCATCAGCACGTCCGCCATGGGCGTGCCGCTCTGGGCTTCCATCTCGATCTTCGGCATGACCGTATTCGTATCGCAGGAAATGTATTCGAATTTCAGATCCGGATATTTGTCGCGGATGTACTTGCGGGCCGTATCGGCATCTGCCGTAGTGGCGTAGATGGTGATGGTGCCGCCTTCCTTTTTCGCCATCTCGTAGAGTTCGTCCATCGACATGTGGTTCCAGTCGATGCCGTCCTCGCCGATCACGTCGATCGCTTCGCGGCCGGTAATGACCTTGCCGGGGCTGTCGTCCTTCGTAGCCGCGGTCGAGTCGTTCGTTCCGCCTCCGCAGGCGGTCAGGCCGAGGATCATGCACGTCGCTGCCAGAACAGCAAGGATCTTCTTCATCGTTATTCTCCCTCCTTATACTTTCGTCAGGATCCGCCGTCAGTCGTCGACGCCGGCTTTATGTTTGGTCTTCGCAAATTTGATCAGTCTTCCGGTCTTTTTATTATACACGTTCATGCGGCCGGGGTGCAAGACCACGAAAACCTTCTGGTTCATGTCATATTCGACGAGGCCGGTCTGGATAGCCAGGAATTCCGTACCGCCGACGGTCAGGGTGACCAGGGTCTCGCTGCCTGCCGGCTGGTTCGCATAGACGGTCGCCTCGACCGTGTTCTTGTGATGCGGGTCCTCGGTGTAGATGTCGACCATCTCCGGACGCAGGCCCAGCACGCAGTCGAATTCCTTGCCCTGCGGGATCTCTTCGTCCAGTTTCAGGCGGTCCTTCGTGAAAACGAATTCGCCGAATGCACTCACGACATGCAGGTCTTCGCCGTCAAAGCGGCCTTTTGCTTCAATGAAGTTGATGCGCGGGTTGCCGATGAAGTCGGCGGCCTGCAGATCGATCGGATTGGTATAAAGTTCGAGCGGCGTCGCGATCTGGGAGATCTCGCCCTCCTTGAACAGAGCGATCTTCGTCGACATCGTCAGGGCTTCCACCTGGTCGTGCGTAACGTAAATGATCGTGGTGCCGGTCTCGCGGTGCAGACGCTTAAGTTCCGCGCGCATGTCGATGCGCAGGCGGGCGTCAAGGTTCGACAGCGGTTCATCCAGAAGCAGGAGCCTCGGGCTGGAGGCGATCGCACGGGCAATGGCCACGCGCTGCTGCTGGCCGCCGGAAAGCTCGTTCGGATAGCGGCCGCGGTACTCTTCGATCCGCATGGTCTTCAGCGCCTTCATGACCGTCTCTTCGATCTCTTCTTTTTTCATCTTCTTGATCTTCAGGCCGAAGGCGACGTTTTCGAACACCGTCATGTGCGGCCACAGCGCATAGCTCTGGAAAACGAGGTTCAGGCCGCGCTTGCTCGGCGCTTCGAAGAAAGCCTTGTCAGCGTCGATGATGGTGCGGTCATCCATCGTCATCGTGCCGTGCTGCGCCTTTTCCAGGCCGGAGATCACGCGGAGCGTGGTGGTCTTGCCGCAGCCGGAAGGGCCCAGCAGCGTCATGAAATCGCCGTCCTCGATGGTCAGGTTGATGTCGCGCAGGACGTGGTTGTCGCCGTAGAATTTATCAATATGCTCCAGTACGATTTTGCTCATGGCTGTATTTCCTTTCCGTGCTTACATGCTCTTGCTGACGTTGCCGCCGAACTTATCCGCAATGCGGTTGGTTACGAGGATGAATACGATAATGACGATGCAGATCGCGTCCGCCACCTGCGGCATGGCTTCCTTGGAATAGTCGAAGGCCAGGAAGGACAGGGTGTAGTTCTTCGGGGTCATCAGGATGGCGATCAGGTCCAGTTCCTTCGCGATGCTGATGAAGGAAAGCAGGAAGCCCGACAGGAAGCCGTTCTTGGCCAGCGGGATCACGATGCTGCGGATGCGCCGCCAGAAGCCGGCGCCGTTGATCGATGCGGCTTCTTCAAGCTCCACCGAGATTTGCATCATGTTTGAGGAACCCGAGCGGCTGGCGAAGGGGAAATGCTTCACGATCGAGACCAGCAGGATCAGGGTAAAGGTACCGTACAGGGACGGGATCAGGCCGCCGAGGCGCGGCTGGCTGAACATGGAGAAATAGATCGCGGAGAACGCGACGCCGGGCATCAGATACGGGATGAAGATCAGCTGCTCGACCATGTTGCCGTACCATTTGCCGCGGCCGCGGGTCGTGATGTAGCCGAAGAACTGTCCGAAGACCGCCGTGATCAGGGAAGCGATCAGGGAGAGTTTGACCGTATTGCCGAGCGCTCTTGCGAACTCGGAGTTTTTGAACAGGCCGTTCTGGTTGAAGGCCGGGTTCGGGGCACTCTGCAGCTCGCCGATCCAGGCATAGAGCGTCAGGTTGTCGGGACCGTAGCCCGCACCGGGAACGATCTGGAAAGATTCCATGACCAGGAAAAACACCGGCATGACCATGGCGATGACCAGGAAGACGGAAATAATGATCAGCATCGGGTATTTGGCGCCGCGCAGCGGGATCAGATTGCTGCGGGTGCCCTTGCCGCCGATGGTCGCATAGGATTTGCGCGTGCCGATCAGCTTCTGGTTCACGATGATGGTGCCGGCGGCGAGCAGGATCATGAGAAGGCTCATCGCGTAGCCGACGCCCTTCGGGCTGTTGTTGATGAAGTCTTTCATCCGGGTCGCAAGCACGTAGAACGGCGTGCCATCCGGATTGTTGCCGCCGAGTCTTGCTGCCACGCCGTAGGTCCCGATCGACTTGCTGATGGTCATGATCGTGGCCGACAGGATCGACGGGAGGATCAGCGGCAGCGTGATGCTCTTTAAGATCTGCGCCTTCGTCGCGCCCTGGATCTCACCCATCTCCTCCAGTTCGGAGTTG
The DNA here is from genome assembly GCA_902789555.1 of uncultured Lachnospiraceae bacterium. GTDB lineage: Bacteria > Bacillota > Clostridia > Lachnospirales > Lachnospiraceae > UBA6987. The sequence continues at coordinate 55,543 of CADAOF010000004.1, read as the reverse complement.
ATGGAGCGCAGGGCACCGGAGGCCATGATATAGGAAAATGCATAGTAGTGCATCGTCATGACGATGATGATGGGAATGAAGCCGGAGGACAGCCAGTCCGGAACCGGGATCCCCAGGCTCGTCAGCACGCCGTTGCCGCCCATCTTCGGATTGCGGAAGATGGTCATCCAGGACAGGGCCTTGCACCAGGACGGGATCATGTAGGGGATCAGGATGAGCGCGGACAGGAGCTTCTTGCCCGGAATGTCCGTGCGGACCATCAGCCAGGCCATCAGGGCGCCGAGCGGCACGGAAACGACCGTGACGAACGCGCCGATGATCAGCGAGTTGCGCAGCGGTACCCACAGGATCGTCTTGGTCAGAGGGCTTGCCAGCAGGTATTTCCAGTACCAGAGCGTGTAGTCGCCGATCTTCGCGCCGGGAATGTTGCGCAGCTCGGACTTGGCCACGACAAAGGTATTCTGGACCATTGCCAGCAGCGGAATGATGATCAGGGTGAACAGCAGAAGCAGCGTGATGAACACGATCACGTTGAAGGGATTGCCGATCAGGCTCCTGAACTGGTTCCTGAGCCGCTCCTTGGTCATGGGGGGACGGCTCCATCCTTTCTTTGCCATACTACCAACCTCCGTAGAGAAAACCGTAAATACGGGTGCTTACTGTTTTTCCTGTTCCTGTTCCTTCTTCAGGATGGTATAGACATCATAGATGTCGGTAATCTGATAATCCGGCTCCACGTCGAATTTTCCAATATCTTTCTGCGGTGTCAGGAAGGAATTGATCTTGAAAATGCGGCCAAAGCCCGCGCGGCGGGGACCGACCACGTCACGGGAAAGGGTGTCTCCCACGAAAGCGCATTCCGAAGGATCGAGCCGCGCCTGCTCACAGGCGATGCGGAACACGTACGGATGCGGCTTGCGGTATCCGACGATGGAGGAAAGGGTGATCTCGTCGAAGTACTGCCTTACGCCGTATTGCTCCAGCGTGGAAAACACCTGGAAAAGGCTTCCCGTGTTGCTGACGACCGCTACATGGAGGCCGAGGTCCTCCTTCAGGCCTTTCAGCATCTCAGCGGCATGTTCGCGGAGGGAGCGGTCGTAGAAGGTCGTTTCCCACATGTGGGCGATCTCCTCGCTGATCTCCGCCAGTTTCACTTTATCGACAGGAACGTCCTTAAAGCCCCAATCGCACCAGATCTGCTCGGGCTTCAGTTCCATCATTGTCCGTTCCGAATCTTTCTTGTAGGCCTGGATCCCGGCACCGACGATCTTCCAAAGAGGTTCCGCCTCATAGGGGACGTCGATCTGATGCTTCTTCAGAATATCATAGAGAGCGTATGCTGTTGCCTTATCATTCTTTTCGTCGGAATACAGGTCCTCCAGCGTTCCGCCCATGTCAAACATGACCGCTTTGATCATCAGGTTGCCTCCGTTTCGGTATTCAGTTACGCAAACGTTTACGTTATTTGATGAGATTATACAACCATTTCTTCGTTCTTGTCAATGCGCCGATTCAAATTTTTATGAAAAAAAATGTAATATTCGAAAAAAATAAGTCGGGAGCCGCTCCGGGCGGCCTCCCGACTGTATGATCTGCGGTATCTTGCAGCAAAAGCGGCAGCCGGTGCCGTAAACCTTTGCGGACACAGGCGCAGACCGCTTTCTTCTGCGAAACGGAGGCAGGTCAGCGCGTCTCCTGCTCCTCGGAAACCGGATCCAGCATCAGCTGGATGATCTCCCGGTCCGTCTGTTCCATGCCCACGCGGGCGAGCTGCCCGACCGCGCGGATCGTGTTCTCCACGCCCCGCTTCACGATGCCGTCGCCGCCGAAGAACTGGTTGCCGTCCTCATACATCGCAAGGCCCAGGAGCCCCGCGTCGACCGCCGAAGCGATCTTGGCGGCGCAGCTTGCCTTCGCACCGTCGCAGATGATGCCGGAGGTGACTGCGACCGCGTTGACCACGGTATGGGCGATCATCTCATAGCGGCCGCCCCGGAGCCAAGCAAGGCCTGCGCCGGCCCCCGCGCCCGCGCTCACGGCGCCGCAGTAGGCGGAAAGGCGTCCGATCCCGGTCTTCAGGTGGGTCGTGACAAGATTCGAAACACAGAGCGCGCGCAGCAGGTCTTCGTGAGGGATGCCGTTTTCCCGCGCATAAACGATGACGGGGACCGAGGCCGTGATGCCCTGGTTGCCACTCCCCGAGTTGATGACCACGGGCAGTTCGCAGCCGTTCATTCTGGCGTCGCTCGCCGCAGCCGCGTATGCCCGCATCTTATAGTTGATATCGTACTCCCGGCCGCGCAGCACGGTGCGGCCAATATTTGCCCCGTAATTTCCGCGGAGCCCTTCCTCCGCGATCGCCATGTTGAAGGCGATCTGGCGCTCCAGGATCGCGCGGACGTCATCCAGGTCCACGCTCTCCGCGAAGTCCGCGATGCCTTCGATCGAAAGGCAGCTCCGGTCCGTCAGGCCTTCTTCACGCGTCTCACCGCATTCCTTTTCCAGCAAAGTCTCGCCGTTCCGGCGCACGCAGACAACGTTCGTATGGTAGTCCGCTATGCGGACGTAAGCCTCGTCGTCGCCATGGAAAGCCGTGATGCGGATGTCGAAAATGTGCGGCGTATCAACAAAACGGACCTCGATCGGCGTCTTTGCCAGATAGTCAGAGATCGCCGCGATCTCCTCTTCGCTCACCCGGGAAATGACCTCGAGTTCCGCGTCTTCATCGCCGGCCACGGCGCCTGCCGCTGCCGCCGAAGGAATGCCGCGAAGGCCGCCGGTATGCGGGACCACCACGCTCTTCACGTTCTTCAGGATGTTGCCGCTCACCTCAGCGAGAATGCGTTCCGGCATCGCACCGAGAACGGCACGTGCCTTTGCCGACGCGTAGGCAACGGCGATCGGTTCGGTGCAGCCCATCGCAGGGCGCAGTTCCTCTTCAAGGATCCGGACGTATTTAACGTAACAGGGGTCGGTACGAAGCATGGCAGCGCCTCCTTAGTCGGTCATTCTTCCTTCCTGCCGGGCGACGGCGTCTTCCATTTGCCGCTCAGGAAGAAAAGGCCGCCGATCACGATCGGCATGAAGCCGGCGAGCGCGTCGCCGTACCAGCAGCCGAGCGCGCCCATCTTAAAGGTGAAATACAAGAGTGCCGCGATCCCGATGCGGCTGATCATGCCGTCGAAGATCGCAACGAAAAGATTCAGTTTCGAACGTCCGGTGCCGTTGATGAGGGCAAAGCCTCCGCTCCTGGTGGCACCGCCGTAGAGATTCAGGATGATCGGGACGGTCAGGATGGACACCTCGGCCAGCACGGCTTCGTCCGTCGTGAAGATCTCATAGAAGGGCAGCTGGAACAGGAGCAGCAGGACGGAAAATACGGTCGCCATGCCCATGCCGATCGACAGGACGACGCCCAGGATCTTCGGCACGCGCTCGTTCCTGCCGGCGCCGAGATTCTGGCCGATCATGGACGAACCTGCCGTCGTAAACGAGTTGGAGACGATGCCGAACATCATGCCGGTCTTGTTGTAAATGCCGGCAAGGGCCGAATAGATCATGCCCTCGCTGTTGATCCAGCTCATGAGCACGGTCTTCGAGAGGTTGACCGACATCGACTGGATCGACATCGGGATCCCGAGCCCTACGAGGCGGCCCATGGTATGCGCGTCGGGGCGGAAGCTCTCCGGCCTGAAGTCGAAATGGAACATCTCGCGGCGCCGGTACAGATAGACGATCGACAGGGCGAAACTCGTCCCCTGGCCGATGACCGTAGCCAGCGCGGCGCCGAAAGGCCCCATCCCGCAGGGAATGACAAAAAGGACGTCGAGGACGGTGTTCAGTACCGCCGCGATGCCAATGAAAACAAAGGGACGTTTGCTGTCCCCCATCCCGCGCAGGATCGCGCTCACGCAGTTATAGCCGTATATGAAGACCAGCCCGCAGGAGCAGGTCACGAAATAATCCATCGTATAGGCGAAAGACCCATCCGGCGTATTGACCAGTTTGAGAAGCCTTTCGCGGAAGATCAGGCAGGCGGCTGCGATCACGAGCGCCGCCCCGAAAAGGAAAAAGAACAGGTTTCCGATCGTTTTCTTCACCCGGTCCATGCGGCCGGCACCGACGTCGCGGGCGATCAGGACCTGCCCGGCGGAGGAAAAGCCCATCGCGATGAAGGTGATCAGATGCAGCAGGTCACCGCCGATGGAGACTGCCGACATGCCGGCGCCGCCGATGTGCTGTCCCACGACCACCATGTCCACAAGATTGTAGACAGCCTGCAGGGCGTTCGCGGCGAGAAGCGGCAGGGCAAAACGGAGGAGCAGTTTCGGGATGCTCCCCTCAGTCAGGTCCTGCACCATCGTCTTTTCGCGCGCGCCGTCCTCCTTCATGATCTTCCTACCGCAGGAAACCGCTGATGATCTGCTCCTCAGCCTGCTCTTCGGAGAGGCCGAGAGTCATCAGCTTGATCAGCTGGTCGCCGGCGATCTTGCCGACGGCAGCCTCGTGGATGAGCGCCGCATCGACCGAATTGGCCTCCAGCTTCGGCACGGAGATCACCCGCGCTCGGTCCATGATGATCGCGTCGCATTCCGCGTGCCCCTTGCAGAGCGTGTTGCCGATGAGGCAGGCCTCGAATTCCTGCACGGAATCGTCCCGTGCGACCGAACGCGAGACCACGTCGGCAGAGGAATCGTCACCATTCATTTCCACGGTGTAAAGGCTCTTCGCCGTCTGCTGTCCGTGGGTCATCAGCGCTTCGTGCACGATGAAGGAAGCGCCGGCTGCGAGCTTCGCGATATTGGTGCGGACGGTCGAATCGACGCCCTTGATCTGCACCATCTCGAATTCGGCGTGCGCGCCCTCTTCCAGATAGGCCTCGGTCACCGGGTTCAGGATGCGCTTTCCGGTCCCGTCGCCCTGGCCGTAATGCTTCTCCACGTATTTCACGCGGGAATTCTTCCCGATGAAGAAGCGGTGGACGCCGTCGTGTTCGGAATCGTGGACGCCGCAGTTGTCAATGCCGCAGCCCGCCACGATCACCACGTCGCAGTCCTCGCCGATGTAAAAATCGTTGTAAACGGTCTCCTTCAGGCCGCTCTCGCTGAGCACGACCGGAATGTGGACCGATTCGTTTTTCGTTCCGTCCTTGATACGGATGTCGATGCCGCTCTTATCCGTCTTGGAAATGATGTCGATGTTCGCCGTCGTCCTGCGGCTGTCGAGTTTTCCGTTCGCGCGGATGTTGTAGGCGCCTTCGGGAACCGTGTGCAGGTCCGCAATTTCTTCGATGAGATGTCTCTGGATCGCGTCTAACATGTTCCCCTCCTCATTCCAGCCTGTCGCAGGCCATGTTCATGGCGGAGGCGGTGCCTAAAAGCTGCGGCAGCACCTCATCCTTCGGACCGAAACGCACGACGCGTCCGTCTTCGATCACCGCGATCTTATCGGCGATGTCCAGGATGCGTTCCTGATGGGAAATGATCATCACGGAACCCTGCACGCTCTGCCGGATCGATTCGAAGACCCGGATCAGGTTCTGGAAGCTCCAGATGTCGATGCCAGCCTCCGGCTCGTCAAAGAGGGAAAGCTTCGTCCCGCGGGCGAGGACCGTCGCGATCTCAATGCGCTTCAGTTCGCCGCCCGAAAGCGACCCGTTTACCTCGCGGTCAATGTAATCCCTGGCGCAGAGGCCTACCCGGGACAAATAGTCGCAGGCCTGCGCGATCGAGATCTGTTTTCCGCAGGCCATGCGGAGCAGGTCGAGCACCCGGATCCCCTTGAACGTCACCGGCGTCTGAAACGCGAAGCTGATGCCGCGCGCAGCGCGCCCGGTAATGTCCAGTTCCGTAATATCCTCGCCGTCAAGGAGAATTTTCCCTCCTGTCGGCTTATTTATACCCATGATAATCTTGGCCAGGGAAGATTTTCCCCCGCCGTTCGGTCCGGTGACCACGAGGAAATCGCCGTCTTCAATGGTCAGGCTGATGTCCTTCAGGATCTCCTTGTTTCCGCCTTCGTCGTTCACGTCATAGGAGACATGTTGTAATTCGAGCATACCGTCCTCCTGTAAATTGTGCCGGAGACAGTATAGCACAGCCGCGGGGGAAAAGCAAACCGGAAGCCGTACGAAGCGCAGGAATACAAAGGCCGGAAATCAGGCCGTTTCAACTTCCGGCTTGATTTCCGGCGGCTTCTCCGCTAAGATGGATATTCGGCAGCGCGCCGCTTTCGTCCGTGCCTGCCTGAAGGAGGATCGTCCATGATCGCCAATTACCATACCCATACCTACCGCTGCGGACACGCCGAAGGAGACGAACGGGAATACGCGGAACAGGCCGCAAAAGCCGGCCTGAAGATCCTCGGCTTTTCCGACCATACGCCGCAGGACTATTTTGACACCAGTCTCCGGAACCGCCGCATCCGCATGACGCCGGAAGAACTTCCCGGCTATGCCGCGTCCGTGAGACGCCTTGCGGCAGAATACAAAGGTACGCTCGACATCCGTCTGGGCGTCGAAGCGGAATACTATCCGAAATACTTTTCCCGCCTGCTGCAGATGCTCCGCGAAAACGGCGTGGAATACATGATCCTCGGCCAGCACTTTCTGGGCAACGAGATCGGCGACGTTTACAGCGGCCGCTGCACCGAAGACGAAAACACCCTGGTCCGCTACGTTTCGCAGTGCACGGAGGCACTGGAGACCGGGCTCTTTACCTATTTTGCACACCCTGACCTGATCCATTTCGGCGGTGACGCCGGCGTCTTCGACCGTGAAATGCGGCGGCTCTGTCAGGCGGCAAACCGGACGGGAACGCCGGTCGAGATCAATCTTCTCGGCATCCGGGAAGACCGTCACTATCCGAATGAACGTTTCTGGAAGATCGCCGGCGAAGAAGGCTGCACGGCCGTCATCGGCTGTGATGCCCACCGGCCGTCGGATCTTCCCGATGCGGCCGGTGAGCAAAAGGCGTTAAGCATGGTCTCCCGCTTCGGTCTGAAGCTCGCGGAGACTGTGGAACTGCGCCGCTTATGATCCGCCCCTGCGTTTTTTCGCGAGAATGATGCCTGCGCCGGCGGCCGCCATCACGGCTGCATGCAGGAACAGGCCCGCCCCGTCGCCGGTCGGCGGCGTGATCGCCGGAACACTGACCGTCTGCTCTTTTGCGGCCGGATCCTTATGCTCTGCCGTGAGGACCCGGCCGTTTTTCGTGATCAGCCAGAGTTCTTCAAAAACGACCAGGCTGTGTCCCTCCAGACCTTCGGCAGGGACGGCGACCGTCACCCGCAGGGTTCCGTCCGGCACTTCCGGCGAGAAATCGCATTCCTCGCGGACGTCCAGCAGGGCGCCGGCAGTCTTGTCCCAGACCGTCGTCACGATCACATACGCTGCGCCGGGCGTAAGGCCGGAAAAGCCGATCTCATCAGCGATCCTGCCGCTGCGCAGGGACGATTTCCCGCTCTCCGCATCCGATGCCTTCGTGGTGATTCCCGGAAAAACCACGGCCTGATCATCATCGTTAATGTCCGCGTGTACGGCGACTTCCGTCTCCCGGTAATACAGGGTCTCAAAGACCACGGCAGTCTTCCCGGCAAGGGAGACCGAGCTGAACGTAAAGTGCATTTCTGCGGTCCCTTCCGCCTCTTCCGGGATGAAAACGGCTTCAGCGCGTACTTCTTCTCCGTCACAAAGCAGTGCCTTTCCCGACTCCCTGTCCATGAGGATCCCCTTAAGAACATACTCTTCACCGGGGACCAGTCCGGCATAGCTTACCGCATCGGTGACCGTGATGGTTTCACCGAGCGTTCCTTCGCGGGTCCCGGTCTCATCGTTCTTCGCTTCCGTAGTGATCACGGGCACATGGATCGTCTGGCGGATGTCATGGATGTCTTCGTGTGCGGCGATCTCGGCATCTCCAAAGTACAGTTTCTCAAAGGCAACGAGCATCCTCCCGCCCAGCGCGGAAGCGTCAAACGTGAAAACGATCTCCACGCTTCCGTCAGCTGTCTCAGGGGTGAAGCTGGTTTCGGCAGTGACGCCGACGGACTCTCCCGTCTCCTTATCGTACAGTTCGCCTTTCACGGCATATTCCTTGCCGGGGAGCAGATTCAGATAGGTGACAGTGTCCGTAACGGATGCTGCCGCGTTTGCTTCGACGTGGTTCAGTCCGCTTTCGGTATCTGCAGCATCGGTCTCGATCGCAGGAATGTGTACGCTCTGATCTTCGTCGTTAATGTCGCGGTGGACGGCCACTTCCTTCTGTTCGGCATATAAAGTCTCGAAAACCACGACCGTCCTGCCGGCCAGCCGGCTGCCGTCAAACGTAAACACGAGTTCCGCATATCCGTCAGATGCGTCAGGAATAAAGGTCTTCTCAGCGGTGATGCCCATGGGCTCACCGCTTTCTTTGTCGTACAGTTCGCCCTTCAGGCTGTATTCCCTGCCCGCCTCCAGGCCGGTGAAGTCCACGCGGTCGGTAATGCTGATCTGTTCGTTCGGTCCGGTCACATGGTCTTCCGTGTCATCGGCTGCCGCAGCCGTATCGATGCCGGGAATGTAAACCGTCTGACCGGCATCCCCGAGATCGGCATGGGCAGCAACTTCCGCACTGCCGCAGAAGATGCGCTCAAACGCAGCAACAGCGGTTCCCCGGAGCGCCGCTCCGTCGAAGGTGAACGCAAGTTCCACCGTTCCGTCTGCGCTGTCCGGCGTAAAGGTCTTTTCCGCGGTGATGCCTGTGCTCTCTCCCGCCGCCTTATCCATCAGTTCGCCCTTCACCGTGTACTGCCTGCCGGGGCGGAGGTTCACATAGCTGACCGTATCCGTCAGCGTGACCGTGCCTTCCCCCAAAGCCTGGTGGGTGCCCGTACGGCTGTCGAGCAGGACAGTGCTGATCTTCGGAAGGTAAAACGTCTGCGCGTCGTCCCGGATGTTCCTGTGTTCGGCAAGCGTGTCGGAACCGATGCACAGCGTCTCGTACGCAACCAGCGCCCTGCCTGCCAGAGCCGTGCCGCTGAAGTCAAAATGCACTTCAGTGCTGCCGGAGGCTGCCGCCGGCGTAAACGTCTTCTCTGCCGTGATCCCGGTGCTGCGGCCGGATGCCTTGTCAAACAGCTCGCCTTTCAGGGTGTACGCGGTGCCGGGGATCAGATTTTCATAGGTGACGGTATCAATAACGGTCACGCTGCCGTCCGCTTCGGATACGCCGATGCCCGTCTCTGAATCCCTTGCGGCTGTCCCGATCTTCGGGAAGCTGATGATCTGGCTTGCATCTGTCGGATCCTTATGCTCCGCAGCGAACTGACCGGCAGACGTCAGCAGCGTCTCATAGACAACGATCTTCTTCCCGGCCAGAGCAGAGGCATCAAAGGTGAAGGTGATGCTCGTGCTGCCGGAAGATGCTTCGGCGGTAAACGTTCCTGCCGCAGTCACGCCCAAAGCAGTCACGGCTCCGTCATCTTCCGCGAGCATCAGTTCACCGTTCACGGCATAGGTCTCTCCGACCCAGCAGCCGCTGTAAGTCACGGTGTCGACGATCTTCGCGCCGGGACCTGCAAAGGCATTGTGCGTGCCTGTCACGGCGTCCTTCGCCGCGGTCCCGATCTCAATCGCATCATTTTCAATGCTGCCGAGATCAACAGTCTCGCCGTCAGTCTCGACCCTGAAAGTCCGGCTTTCAGGCACAAGGCTCTTTCTGCCTTCGGTCTTCATTTCCTCCAGTCTGTAACTGCCGACCGGAAGCGCCGCTGCTGCGTCGTCGGCCGCACCGGGGCCGAACCATACGCCGAAGGCCGCAGCGCCGGCGGAAACAAGCTCATTTACCACGGTGTCCGGAACGATGTCCTTATCCGGGTCATAGGCTGACAGGGCCTGATCCGCACCGTTGGTGTCAGCGCTGTGCGTACCGCGTTCGGTGCTGAATACGCCGTTTTCGTCGGTGATGAAGAAATGCACCTCTCCCGTGTCAGTATTCGTGAGCCTCCACGGGACATATGCCAGGGCAGCGCCGGAACTTTTCAGAACCTTGGTAAAGGTCATGCTTCCGCGCTTCAGCGTGTTGCGGACCGTCACGGCATAAGGATCCGCGGCACTTGCGTCAAGCGTGAATCTCACCGGTTCACCGGCCTGATAGATCCCCGCCTGTTCTTCGCTCAGGTTCTCGCTCAGGGTGTAGCTGCCGTAAGGGACCTCGCCGAAGTCGATGGTGCCGCTTTCGTCGGTCACACGGGTCTCGCTGTAAGTCCCGCCGGCGAGGAGCGTTCCGGAAAGCGTAAAGGAAAGACCGGAGACCGCCCCGTCATCAGATGTCTTCACGACCCTGACGTTCACGGCGGCAACCGTTTCCTTCTGAAGGATCTGAATGCCTTCTTCCGTATCATCAGTCTCATTGCCGCTGATGACGGAGACCGCGCTGTTCCGGTCGACCAGATTGAACAGGACGACGCCGTCAGCCGCATCTGAGCCGTTTCCGTTCATCAGCTGCAGGGTGGAGCCCTCGATTTTGAAACCGTCCGGCGCCTTCGTTTCTTCCACCGTCAGCGTTCCCAGCGGAATGACGTAGCCGCCGCCCGCATTTTTCCCGTAAACAGGCGAACCGGAAACCACATAGCCGTCTGCCAGATACGCGGCATAGACGCTGCCGGTCTTTTTGGTCTCGATCACCCAGACGGCATTCGCTTCAGCGGGCAGTGTTTCTTTGCCATACTGCCCTGCATAGTAGCGGACCGTATACTGCGCGCCGCTCATGTCAAAGTCCGAAGCACCGTACTCCTTAGCCGCCGTCTTGCGGATGAAAAGCGCCATGGGGTCGTTCAGCGGCGGCTCCCGGAAGATCGCACTGTCGGCCGCAGACAGGTTCTTCGCCTCATCGCGGGCGACCGTGACCGGATATGTCCCGGCAGCCAGTCCGTAGCCCGGGCTCGGTGAGATCTCTTTCACATAGTAGGTTCCGGCGTTAAGCGTCACGCTGTTTGACCTTCCGTCTGCCGCAGTCACGAGGACAGCGTCACTGCCGGATGCGCTCTTCGCGGGCTGCGTGCAGGCGCTGTCCGTATAAATGCCGTACTTCGCTCCCGCCAGGGAATAGCAGGCGTTGCCGTCCGTGACCGCCGGGTTTGCCGAGGACTTGGTGACCGTCAGCGTCCCGGTCGGCATCACCGCCCTGACGCGCGCCCGCATGAAGATCATCTCGGAAACGTCTACGATGAACTGTCCGTTTCCCGTCGTCCCTGACGACGACGGCTGGTACGGCTTGGAAGAATAGATCATGTTCGGCGACTCGGACGCCGTAAGCCAGGCCGTCCATTCCGGAAGCGCCTTCGTGGCTGTCAGGGTCACGCTTCGTTTGTCCGCGCTCACGTTCACCGTGACGGATCCGCCGGATTCGATCCTGCCGCCGTTCGCTTCGGCGATCTTTGCGATCCGTCCTGCGTCAGCGGCCGGAACACTGAAGGGCACGCCGACGATAAGTTCGTACTGATACTCATAATCAACAGAAGACGCTGAAATCTGTTCTTCCCAGGCTGCCCTGCCAGCATCATACATCTTACCGAAATCTATGATGCCGGCATATCCGATGATCGGTCCCGTGATAACCGTTGCCCCATTGTCGACCCAGTTGCCTTCCTTGTCCCAGTAGCCGCTGTCAGCCGTCAGCGAATACAGCCAGTCGCCGTAGGAAATGGCATTCATCTTTCCCCAGACAAGCATCTGCACCAGAGCGCGCTTGAAGGCGATTCCGTCGGCAGTCGTGTCTCTGAGGAGGGCTTCCACGTCGCTTTTGGGGATCGTGACCGCCGGGGATGAGATCCAGGTATGGTCCGGATTCGTGAACGCCGCGATCGAAAGGCCGCGGGCAACCGCCGAAGCGTTCCCTGCGATCAGCGCGTAGTTGTCCTTCGTCAGCATTTTGGCGACCTGGGCGAGTTCCGTAACGTTTGCTCCGGTCCCGACCGTGATCCCCGCCTCGGAAAGCGAGGCGCTTAACAGATGCTGTCCCGTCGCTGACGGTGTCGTCCAGTCAAAACAGTAAGCGGGATCCCCGTCCACCGTAAAATACTCATTCGCCTCGAAGCCTCCGAGGCCGAGAGCCCAGTTGCTCGTGCTGCGGGAACTGCCATTCAGATACCGCACGGTCGTCCCGGAGTTGCCGGAGGAACGGTGGTTCGGCGAGTTGGTGAACAGCACCCGAAGCGCCGGCGACGTGCCGACGTTCCGGCGGGTGGAAGCATTGTATACGGCTGCCGTCTTGAAAATGCCCGGATACTTCGCCGTCAGCCGCCGCACAAGCTTGTCGTAGTCATAGCTCCGGATCTTGACCGCGCCGTGATCCGCCTTCACATCTCCGTCTGCCGCAAGCGCGGTGAGAGCGGGCAGAAGGATCACTGCCGCCAGCACGAGCACGAGCATCCGGAGACGCAGCGTGAGTTTCTTTCTTTTTTCGCGAATGTTCATGAGTTCTCCTTTATGTATTGCCGGGATCAGCCCCGCTTTTTCGCTCAGTCGCTGACGGCTCCGCAGACGGCGCAGCGCCGGCCAACGGTCACGGTCTCATCCCAGGCCTCCCTGTCGACGACCGTTTCGTCCCGGGCCGGAATGACTTCTTCGTGCCCCTGTTCCCCGTGATGAACGGTTCCGACGATGACCTGTTCGTCGTGCCAGCCGTACCCGACGCCTTCCTTCTCGTAGTGCTGCCACGAATGTTCAGCGGGCGTCGTGCCGTTTTCGCGCTCCAGCAGCGTCAGATCCGCACCGCAGCCGCTGCAGACCGCATGCAGCTCGTACACGTACTCGTCGTAAGTCGGAACGTCAACGATCCAATGCCGTTCCTCGTCATGGTGCACCGCATGGGTCTCTGCGTCGTGATGGATCACCGCGGTGACCGGGATCCAGTCGTGAAGGCCCGTTGCCGGAATCGTTTCCGTACGGGACGCGCCGCACGCACAGACATAGGTCATGACGCCCGCCGCGCCGCAGGTCGCTTCCTGCGTGACCGTTCCGCGGTAACTGTGCCGGTGGGGAGGCGGTTCCGCGGCAGAGGATGACGCCGCCGAAGTCCCTGGTGCTGCGGAAGAAGGCGCAGCGGCGGATACGGCCGGCGCGGCGGAAGGTGCGGCTGATGCAGAGGACGGAACTGCGGGCGGCGGTGCTGCGGAAGTCCCGACCGGTGCAGACGCTGCTGACGCCGAAGGCCTGTCCGCAGCGGAAGATGTTTCGGTTGACGGCACCGCCGGAACGGACGGTGCGGCAGGTTCGGATGAAGGTACCCCGGACGGTACGGTTTCTTCAGGGGAAGGAACCGCCGCTGCCGCTGAGGAGGCGGACGGCTCATCGGCATCGGACACCGTTTCGGAATACTCAGTCACTGCCGTGGCTCCTGCCGAAAAAGATTCAGCAACCGCGGGAACTTCGGCCGTTTCGCTGATCATGCCTTCACCGGACGTGATCTCTTCCGGCGCATTTTCCTCTGAAGTTTCCTCTCCGGCGTTTTTTCCGCGCAGCAGGATAATCCCGAACATCACAGTCATCAGGACCGTGAGGCATACCGCCGTCCTTATCCCGCGGCGCGCGCTTACCCCGGATGTGCGTTTTTCTTTTTCCGAAAGCATCTCCGCACTTCTCCTTTCCGTTTTCAGGGCACAGAAAAAGATGCCGCCGGTCTTTCGACCGATGACATCTTCCTCATCTGCCCTGTTCGATTTTATCACGGCACCGCGCCGCTTTGCTTCCTTATCTGCGCGACATCCTGCTTCTATCTGTTGCCGGAAGCGTGGTACCGTTGCATGTCTTCGCTCCGGCTGTCCCCTTCGGCGCCGACCTCAAGAAGGATGCGCCGCAGGAGCGGGAAATAGCGGTGCAGACCTTTTGCCGTATATCTCCGATAGGCTTTCTCGTCGCCTTCCAGGATAATTTTCCTCAATTTTGTCGCATTTACATCAATGATGGCGCGATCAAGAGAAATATATCGTATCTCCGGATAATTCGGGAACCAGGTGCGGCACTTGTCTTCGTCGCCGTAGACGATGCACTCAGGCACGCCGACTGCCTTTTTTGCGTTCGCGATCACGTAGTCGCCCCAGGCCGGCACGTTTCCCACGCCGAGGTCGGGGAGCGCTACGAGGATCACCCGTCCGCTCTTCGTAAGGCGCGGAAACACGGCCGTAAGCATTTCCCGGCGCAGCTTGGCGGAGAACGGATCGTGCGCCGTCCCCTCCTTGTCCGCCGAGCCGATCATCACGATCACCCTGTCGCAGACCGACAGGGCTTTCCGGATCACGGCCTCATGCCCGATATGCAGCCCCTGGAAACGTCCCAGGACCAGTCCCAGCCGATACGGTCTTTCTCTCACCTCTTGCCATCCTTCTTTTCACGTTCCATGCGGAAATGCACGGCGGATTCCAGGTAGTGCTGGTATTCCTCGTCATCGCACATGACCTTGCCCGGCGCGTCAGAAAGCTTCGCGACCGGCCGGCCGTTCACGTACTGCAGTTTGATCACGATGTTGAGCGGCTCCGCGAAGGTATCGTTCGCCACGAAGGTGCCGATGCCGAAGGCGACGCGCGTCCTGTCCTTGAAATAATCGTAGATCTTCTGTGCCTTGTCGAAGTTCAGGCTGTCCGAGAACAGCAGGGTCTTGGTCTTCGGATCCACGCCGTAACTCTTATAGTGCGCGATGATCTTTTCACCCCAGGCATAGGGGTCGCCGGAATCGTGGCGCACGCCCGAGTAGTTGTTGACCATGCTCCGGTTGAAGTCCTTCAGGAAAAGGTCCGTCGTGATGGTATCCGTCAGCGCAGTCCCGTTGTCGCCGCGGTACTCGTCGTACCAGTCTTCCATCGCATAATGGTTCGTGTAGGCGAGCGGGATGGAATCAATGCCCTGGTACATCTGCACATACTCATGCGCATAAGTGCCGATCGGGGTCAGGCCGAATTTCCAGGCAAAGTAGACGTTGGACGTACCGACCAGGTTCTGCGTTTCCTTCGCGAGCATCTCAATGGCGTAGCCTTCGAACTCGCGGGAAAGACGCCTGCGGCAGCCGAATTCCGCAAACTTGAACGTATATTTTTTGTCCTGGAAAGCTTCGATCTTCTCTTCCAGGCGCTTCTTTGCCGAAGCTAACAGTTCGTCGTAATCGTAGCTGAAGCGGAAATAGACTTCGTTGATGATCTCCAACAGGTAGATCTCGAACTGCATCGCGGAGAACAGCGGTCCGTTCACGTGGACCGTCAGCTCGCCGTTTTCGGCAAGGGAGGTCGTCACGTAGTCGCGGATCGGGTGCCACAGCCGCAGGAATTCCACGTAGTCGTCCTTGATGAAGCGGATGCTGCGCAGGTAGTCCAGTTCGGGCTTCCGAAAGCGCAGGCTGCACAGATGGTCGATCTGCGCGTTGATCTCCGCAAGCATTTCCGGCGTAAAGACCACCCCGGCGTTGCGGCATTTGAAATGGTACTCGCCGACCAGGCTGGTATGCTTGTGGAAGATCACCTGGTTCATGTTGAATTTGTACAGATCCGTGTCCAGCAGTGATACGACGATGGGGTCAAGTTTCATGTCAGTCCTCCTTGCCGAAGCCGGGCATCGGCAGTAATTTGTGCAGGTTTATTCTGTGCATCCGGTCGATCTTCGCCTTCACGGCTTCGTCTTCGATCTCACCGGTGCGGATGTAGCGGTCCAGGACCTCGTAGGTGAAGCCGAGTTTTTCCTCATCGGAGCGGCCGCTCATGCCGTCTTCGGGGACCTTCTCCACGAAGAGGGCGGGCAGGCCTAACTCACGGCCGATCTCGCGGACCTCGGTCTTGGTAAAGGCGGAAAGCACCGCAAAATCACCGGCGGCATCGCCGAACTTGGTCGAATAGCCCACATAGTCTTCAGAGAGGTTGCAGGTGTTCGCGACGCGTCCGCCGAGCAGCGCGCAGATCCCGTAAAGCACCGTCATGCGCACCCTGGCCGGAGTATTCGTCTTGTAGGCGTCGGTCTCATTCGGATCGCAGTCCATGGCGTCCCCGACAAGTTCCCGGAGCGCCTTCACCGGCTCCTCGATGTTGACGACGCGGTAAGGCATCCCCAGATGCTTCACGAGCGCGAGCGACACGTCGATGTCGTGCTGCACGCCGCAGGGCATGAGCACCCCGTATACGTGTTCCGATCCCAGCGCTTCGCAGAGCAGCGCCGCAGTCACGGACGAATCCGTCCCGCCGGAGATCCCGACGACTGCAGGCGGGTTCCCCTGCGCCCCGAAATAGTCCCTGATCCAGGCGATGATCTCGTCTTTCATGGCAGCCTCCAACTTATCTTTTTTCACGCGCGCCGCTTCCGGCGCCGGACAGTGTTTTTTCATTATACCGCATTTCCGCGGAAAATGCTATGCCTGATGCGGCCGCTGCTCAAATATCGTACTTCGCGAGGATCGCGCTGGGCTTTTTCCGGAGCAGGAGCAGCACCGGCAGCACGCCGCAGAAGGCGCAGAGCGAAACCAGAAGGACCAAAAGGACAAGCATCATCCACAGCGGATAGTAGAACAGCATCTTCATCAGGGCGGAATTCGTGACCCACAGGCGCATGACGAAACTCGAGAGCAGGAAGCCGATGAGCACCGTCCGCGCACAGAGGACGAGTGCCTCAATAAGGAAACGGAAGACAAGGTTCTTCTTCGTCACGCCGATCGCGCGGCGGATCCCCACCTCGCGGACGCGCCCCATCAGGTTCGCGCGCATGATGAAATACATGCACAGGCACAGGATGGCCGTCATGACGGCCAGGGAGACCATGTTCCCGCGGCTGCCGGCCTTCACCTCCCGCAGGACCTCCTCCCGCGCCTCGGCGGGCGTGGCAGCCCCGACCTTCGCATTCTCCTCCAGCGCGCGGACAGCTGCTTCCGCTTTTCCTGCGTCGGAGGCGTGGCAGACCGCGTACCAGCTGCGGTAACGGTTCTCGCTTTTGTCCAGGTCGTAAAGTTCCTCGTCAAAGGACAGGAGGCTGTCCGTTTTTCCGAGGGACAAGGCGATCCTTTCGCAGTCCGCGTCGCTTACGAGAACGCAGACATTGCCCCAGGTAAGCGGCTCCCGGTAGGAATATTCGCCTTCCCGGATCTCCCGGTAGAACGCCGAGTCATCCTGATCCTCAGCGAAGGCATCGATCACCTGGTCCACGGTCAGTTCCGCGCCGCGTGCCGTGAGCGTATCGCCCGGTTTCAGGCTGTCCGCCGCATTCTCATAGTAGCGGACGACAACGGCGCGGCCTTCCGGCACGTTTTCATATCCCTTCACCAGGGAAGCCCGGTAAATGTTCAGGCTGCCATCGGACAGCAGCCAGTCCGAAAGCGCCGGACCGGGCAGATAAATGATCTTCTCACTGCCCTCAACGACGGCGCTGATGCCGGGCTGCGTATTCTCTTCGCCTTCCCGTCCGCTCGCGAGCGAAAGGCCGATCAGGTCGCGGTAGGTTTTGATATAACCGACGGACGAAGTCTCGAGCAGGGCGTCAGCCGCCGCGCGGCTCAGCACGGCCCCGTTCGCGCCCAGTTCTCCGGCAAGGACGGCCGTTCCCGCCGGCAACTTCCCTGCCGGGAGCGGTGCAGCCTGCAGCGTCAGGCGGCTCCCCATGGCCGAGGAGGTGAGGAAGTGTCCCGGCGTGATCCGGAACTCCGGAAGCACGTAAGGTGTTTCTCCGTAGAAAATGCGGTAATAGACGCTGTCGAAGCCGTTCTCCGGCACAGCTGCCTTCCGGATCGCCTCGAGCGCCGCCGTACTGTCCGCTTTCAGATAGTAAAGCTGCCCGCCGACGGTCCCGCCGGCCTCCTTTATTTTGCGGAAACTTGTCCCGCTGCTCGCGCTCGTCAGCACCAGGATCGCAGCAAAGAGCATCATGACGAAGCGGAGCAGCCGGCTCCCCTTCTTCTTTCCGCGGCGCGAGACCATGTCCAGACCGCTCCGGACCGAATCCTTCAGGCGGAAGAGGCGGCCGCATTTTCCGGGCGTCAGCTTCGGGAGTGCGGAAAGGTCCATGGCCTGCCGCTCTCCTTCCGGACGGGGCTCGTAGCGGCCCTCCTTCAGCTTCACCTCGCTGTTTTCGTCAAGGACCCGGACGCCCGGGCTCTTCACCTTCAGGTAGAGCCTGCCCTCGTGGTTCACGACCACGATGTGCACCGGTTCCTCCGGGGCTTCGCCATAGTATTCCACGTCGGCCGCCCGCCATACGGTCTCGGACCGCGGCAGTTCACCGAGCCAGATCTCACTCCGCTTCGCCGCGTCCAGGCCGACCGCATTATCATTCGTGTAAACGGATTCCACTTTCCCGTCGGAAAGCTTCACGACGACGTCGCAGTAGAGGTCCACGAGATGCGCTTCGTGCGTCACCAGAACGACCAGGCGGTCCTTTGCGAGGCTCCGCAGCATGTCCATGACCTGCAGCGTATTGGCTTCGTCAAGGTTGCCGGTCGGTTCGTCCGCGAGGATGATCGGCGGATCCTTCACGATCGCGCGGGCGATTGCCACGCGCTGCTGCTGTCCGCCGGACAGGGTATCCGGCCGCCGCAGGCTGAATTTCGCCATTCCCACGGCGGAAAGTGCTGCCTGGACGCGACGTCTGATCTCTTCTTCATCCTTCATCCCGACAAGGCGCAGGGCGTCGGCGACGTTCTCCTGCACGCTTTCCTTCGGGATCAGGTTATAGTTCTGGAAGATGTAGCCGATCTCTCGGTTCCTGAGCGTATCCGTATCCTTCCGGATATCCTGCCCGTTTACCGTGAGGCTCCCGTCGGAAAAACCGTCGAGACCGCCGATGGCGTTCAGGAGCGTCGTCTTCCCGCAGCCGCTGCGGCCGAAAACGGCGACCATGCCCGTATCCGGCAGTTCCAGCGTGATCCGGTTCAGCACGTGGATCGCGTTGGCCTGCCCCTTATTGTAATATTTATCGACTTTCTCGAGGCGGATCATGCTTCGTCACCTCCTCTCAGGGCTTCCCGTACGCTGGTGCCGAAGAGTTTCTTCACCTGCTTCCTGCCGACGCGGGCTGCCATCACGGCCATGCCGAGGAAGATCAGCAGGTACTGCCACCAGTAAAGGTAGGGAAAGGCCGCGTTGCCCGCGGGCGTCCGGAAAAGCACGAAAGCCAGGATCAGCACGAAGGCGCAGGACGGAAGGAGCGCAAGGTACAGGCGCGTGAAGAGCCCGGCCACGACCGTCCGGACCGGGATGCCCATCGAGCGCAGGATCGCAAGGTCATGCCGGAAGGCGCCTACGGCCTTGCCGGAACAGAGGTTGATGAAGAAGGCGAGGAAGATCACCACCAGCACCCAGATGACGAGCAGGAGGATCCCCCGCGCAGAACCGAGCACGGTCTCATAGATCTCGGGGGAGTATTTCGCCGTGGAAAGCGCGGAGACGTAGCCTTCCTGACGGAGCGTTTCCGCTGCGGCCTGCGCCTTCCTGTCGCTCCCGTAGAACAGGGAGGCCTGCGGGTAGGTCCCGGCCATTTTCTCCTCCATCATGCTGCGCAGAAGGTCTGCGTTCACCGCAAGGTATGAAGCCTCCTGCGTGCCGCGGACATACTCGCCCACGCCCTCCGGCCTTTCCCGGAGATAAAAGTCGCCGGGCATCTCGATGCTGTCCCGGAAGGCGAGCTGTGAGCGGCCGAGGAACTGATTCAGGAAGCCGTTGTTGGAACGGAAATAGGCGCTCAGCGTGATCTGCGCACAGGGAACGTTCCCCGCCGCGGTGCGGGCATCCAGTGCGTCGGTCCAGCCGGCGGCGCTGACGTAGACCGCGTCTTTCGGCATGTCGAAGCTCGGCAGGATCCGGTCGATCGTCTGCGCATTGCTGAGGCCGCTCCCTTTCCGGAATCCCAGTTTCACCGATACCGACGCATCCTGCAGAAGCTGCGCCGCCAGGGCGCAGGCAAAGCCGTCCTCCGTCAGAAGGATCTTCGGCGTCAGGTTGTTGTCGACATAGTACTGCACGCCGACGACCTTAAATTCCAGGCCGCACCAGGCGGCGTGACGGATGAAATCGTCGCCCGCACCGAAGACCGGTCGAAGCGAGACCGGCAGGTACAGCAGCGCCTCGTCCTCTTCGCGGGGCTCGCGGCCGAAGATCTTTTCCCGGAAATGCACGCCGCTTACCGGCTGCAGGCCGTAATCGTCCCTCGCTCCCGGGACATAGGTATTCTTTCCGAAATCGCTCCGGAAGAGGTCCAGGAGATAGTCGTAATGAAGCGTCCGGACCGCGCCGGTCTTTTCGGCAAGGTCTGCCACTTCCCGGTCGGACAGCGCCGTGCCGTCGCTCTTCGTGACGACAAGGCGTCCTTCGGTCGGAGCGAACATCGTGGGCTTCCCGAGGAGCTCCGGCACCTCGCCGCAGGCGCCCGTCACCATCAGGAGGCCGAGGGAGCCGAGCAGCATCAGCAGGCACATGAAGAGGGAAAGCTTCGGCATGGCGCTGAACATCGCGCGGCCAAGGGTGATCCCGTTCCGAAGGACATGCGTTTTCACGCGCTTCCCGGCGAACGCGGCGGCAGGCTGCGGTTCTGCCGGTGCTGTCTCTTCCGTAACGGCCGGACGCCCGGCGTTCTCTCCGGAAGGCGCCGTTTTCCTCTGGCCGGTATCCCCCGCGATCGCGCCGTCAAAGACCCGGACCTCGCGCGTCGCGTAGCCGGAGACCTCTTCGATGTTGTGCGTCACCACGATGAGAAGGCGGTCTTTCGAGACCTCCTTCAGGAGCGCCATGATTTCCTTCGCGCTCTCGGAATCGAGGTTGCCGGTCGGTTCATCCGCAAGGATGATCGGGCTGTCCTTCGCGAGCGCGCGGGCGATGACCGTCCGCTGCTTCTGCCCGCCGGACAGTTTGCTGCCGCGCTGACGCAGCCGGTCCCCGAGCCCGACGCGGTTCAGGAGTTCGACAGCCCTTGCCCGGCGTTTTATCGGATCCGGGAAAGAGGACATCAGCGCGAGCTCCACGTTCTGGAGCACGGTAAAGGAATCCAGGATGTTGTAATCCTGGAAGATGAACGAGATATATTCCTCGCGATAGCGTTCACGCTCCGGCTCCAGGAAATGCGAGGTCGGCTGCCCCTCGATGAGCATCTCGCCTTCCTCGTAGGAGTCCATCCCGCTGATCACGTTCAGCAGGGTGGATTTGCCCGAGCCGGACTCGCCGGTGACCGCGACGAACTCTCCCTTCTCAAAGGCAAGATCGACGCCGCGGATGCCGACGGCCACGTTCCCCTCGGAAACGTAGATCTTTCCGATGTTTTTCAGTTCAAGAAATGCCATTTATTTCTCCACCGATTTTAAGATTTTCAGTTTCTTATCCGTATACGGGTGCTCGCGGAGAGGCAGGTTAAAACGGGTGCTCCCCCAGAGCACCGTCGAAGGATGCGTGAACTCCCGGAACCCCCAGATGCCGTGGTAAGCGCCCATGCCGGAATGCCCGGTCCCGCCGAAGGGAACGCCCTTCACCATCAGGTGCAGGCAGACCTCGTTAACGCAGCCTCCGCCGTACTGCATGCGCTGCATCACGCGCCGTGCCCAGGCCTTATCCTTCGTAAAAACGTACAGCGCCAGGCCGTGCTCGCGCGACGAGACGGTCCGCAGGAACTCTTCCTCCTTCTCTTCCGCGTAGGGAACGACCGGAAGGAGCGGGCAGAACAGTTCGTGGTTCACGATCTCTTCCTCGATATCCACAGGATAAATGACCGTCGGCGCATAGCGGCAGGCCTCTTCATTCCCCGCGCCGCCGCAGACGATGCGGTCCCGGTATTTTTCCGCCTCCGCCGCACACTTTTCGTAGGCCGCCCGGGTGATCAGGCGGGGATATTCGGGATTCTCCTGCGGGGCTTCGCCGAGCTGCTTCCCGATCACCTTCACCAGTTCTTCCGTGAGCTTCTCTGCGATGCTCTCCTCCGCTGCGACCTGGTTGATGTTGATGCAGACCTGGCCGGCGTTCAGGATCTTCATGAAGGCGATCTTCCGCGCCGCGTCCTTCAGGTCTGCGTCTTTCCGCACGATGCACCAGTTCCCGGTCTCGCCGCCGAGTTCCAGCCCGACAGGCGTCAGATTCTTCGCAGCCTCCGCCATGACGTGCTTCGCAACGCGCGGGGAGCCCGTATAGAAGATCTTGTCGAAGCGCTCCGCAAGCAGCAGGTCCGCGGTATCGTGGCCGCCCCTGACGACCGTGACATATTCCGGCGGGAAGGTATCCGCAATGAGCGCCGCGATCGCCTCAGCCGAAGCCGGCGCCTTCGCGCTGACCTTCAGCACTGCGGTATTCCCGCCCGCGATCGCTGCGGTCAGAACGCCGAGGGAAAGCAGGACCGGGAAGTTGAAGGGGCTGATGATGAGGCAGGTCCCGTAGGGCATCTTGTAGACTTTCGTCAAAAGGCTCGGAAAGCAGGCCAGGCCGCTGAAATGCGTCTCCGGCCTTGCCCATTTCCGCAGACCCTTTTTGGCTTCGCCGATCTCCGCAAGCAGCGGCCCAATGTCGGTCAGATACGCCTCCTGCGGCGCGCGGGAAAGGTCCTTTCCGAGCGCGAGGGTAAACGCCGCCTCATGCGAGATGACCGCCTCGCGGAGCTTCTGCAGCATTTCCAGCCGGAAAGAGACGTCAAGCGTCTTTCCTCCGGCAAAGTATTCCTTCTGCGCCGCGATCAGGCGGCCGAGCGATTCTTGCGTATGTTCCATAAGGCCCGTCCTCCGTTATCATCATATCATATCCGCCGCGAAAAGTCTCCCGCTTTGCGCGGGCTTCCCGGCCGCATCCCGCTGCGGTCCGGCGCTCTGCATCCGCGGCACGCAAAAAGAGGCTCCGGTCAGCGGCCGGAAGCCTCTTTCCTCTCTGCGGCACGGGTCACGCACCGCCTTATTCTGCGCCTTTCGTATTGAACATGTCGAACTGCCCCGTCAGCAGATGGTTGCCGAGATCGTCCCAGACATCCGCCTGCACGATGTTGATGAAGCGTCCGGCCTTGATCACCCGGCCTTCGGCACGCAGCTTCTTCGCTTCTGGATTTGCATGGAGGAAATGGATGCTGCTGCCTTCGGTCACGATGTGCATGTGCGGCCGCACGGAATCCGCCGCAATGCCCGCAGCCACGTCGGCTGCGGCAAAGACGATCCCGCCGTGCGGCAGGCCCCAGATATTCTTATGCTCCGGCTTAAGTTCCACCTCCATCACGGAGTGGCCTTTCTCAAGGCTGACGGCACGGATATTGTTGGCCTCGTTGTAGGGGTCCGTATGATTGATCTCTTCGATGATGCTGTCCAGATATTCTCTTGTCGTCATAAGGCCGCATCCCCTTACAGTTTTTGTGATTCCTTTGGTGTTTTCTCCGATGAGAAAACCTTGTTCATTATACCCGCACCCGCCGGAAAAAGCAAGGCGCCTCGGCCTTAAGCCGCGGCGCCTGAAAAAACACGGGTTCGAAAAGCCGCTCTATTTCAGCAGTTCCCTGATCTGCGCAGCTTCCTCGGAATCGACCCGGAACAGGCTGTTCCGGGAAGAAATGACGTAGATCCCGTCGACCCGTTTCAGCAGCAGGAGAACGCTGTCCCCCTGTTTCACGGAATCCAGGGGAACGATCGCCTGGAAAGAACCGGTAAGCGATCCCTTCAACACTTCATCGGCAGTGCATACTGCCATCACACGGTCGTCCCCGGTCTGCTGAACACTGCGGACCTTTACAACGGCTATGCAGGCAGTCTCCGCAACGATCGTCGGAAGATCCGTCGCATGGATATAAGCGCCGCGCAGGAACTCATTTCCGGTATAGGATACCGTTTTGGTCATTTCCTTCAGGCGGGCAATAAACTCATCTTCCGTCAGACCGGCAATGTCGGTTATGGTATCGGTGAACAGTTTATCCCCTTCCGTGTAGATTTTCTGTCCGTAGGCATAGGAGGTGACGCCGGTGAAGACGTCTTCCTGTTTTTCCATGAAGAGGACATAACTGCAGCCGTTCTTCAGGCTTTTATCCCGCACGAGAAGCGTGAAACGGCTTTCTTCCATGTTCTGAAAGTTCTTCTCCAGAACCGCTTCCTGCAGATACTGCTGCGCAACAGTCGGAACCGGGTCGGAGACGACCCTTACTTTTGCGATATAAGGATGCATCTCGATGGCTTCCTTCAGGGAGAAACTCAGCTTCAGCCCGTGAACGGCCGGCTCGGCATCTGCTGCGGAAGAAGCATTCTCAACCGGCTCTCCGCGGCGTCCTATTAAACGCGGGATCGTGAGCAGCCCTATTATTCCGATCACCAGACAGACAGCGGCCGGCAGGCCCCATCGCCGCACATTGTGTTTTGCGGCAGGCAGCCGTTCGTCTGCCACGGTCTTGGCGTTTTTCACCTCCGGCGCCGTTTCCGCAGCTTTCTGTCTGATATTGGCCAGCATCCGCTCTTTGGCACCCGGCTTCGGCTGGGTGCTGTCAAGCGCACGTGCAATTTCGTTTTTCAATGATCCGCTCACTGCGAATATCCTCCCAACATAGATCTCAAATGGTTTCGTGCGTCCCTTAACTGATTCCGGACTGTGGACGGCGGGCGGTCCAGCAGCTTTGCGATCTCGCCCGTCCGATAGCCCGCGTAATAATACAGCAGAATGACATCCTTGAGCTCCGCAGGCAGGCACATGACGGCATCCCGCACTTCGGGATAGTCCTTTTTCTCCGGTGCGGCGATCTCGGGCATAGCGTCATCATCAAGAGAATCGACCCGGGAACGGTCAAAACGCTTCAGCCTGTCTTTGCAGAGATTGATGGCGCAGATGCACAGCCATTTCCGCTCGTGTGTCAGATCCCGAAAAACGCAGTCTCCCGTCAGCACCTTTACAAAGATGTCCTCTGTCACGTCTTCCGCATCCGCTTCGTTCTGCAGATAGCTGAAGCACAGACGGTAGACATATTTCCAGTGTCTCTCGTAGAACGCCTCGAAATCCGCATCCGTACGCGATGCAGTTTCCGACATGGCAAAACCTCCTTTTACTCATATAACGAATGAACCGTCAAAAATGTCGGCCCGGTCTGAAAGCGATAAAGGGACGGCACTGCCGCAGGCGAATCACTGCCGGCAGCGCCGTCCCTTTGATATCCTTGGGTATTTTTACTGTCTCTTCTCCGTGTACGAAATGGCGAGTTCCTTCAGGACGTCCTTCACCTTCTCATAGGTCTCATTGTCCGCGTAGTCGTCGATCAGCAGGACCGATTTGCCGTCCTTGTATTCGGTCAGAAGCAGGGCATGCACCGCTGCGTCATCCTTGCAGAGCGTACCGTTCACGTAGGTCTCCGTCTTTGCAACGCGCAGGACGATGTCCTCGGCATAGGTCTCCTGCGTACTCTCGACGGTGCTTTCCGCCGTGCTCTCGGCAGGCGGGGCCGCAGTCGTATCATTGCCTTCTCCGGGGCCGACGCCGCCTCCGCCGAAGCCGAGGCCGGCGAGCAGGCTCGCCAGGATCACCAGGATGGACGCACCGCCCGTGGTCTTGAAGGTCCGGTTCATGGGCTTACGGGCTTTGGATTCCTTCTTCACGAAGGCTTTGGTGCCGGCCCAGCCGACGGTGCCGACGCCGAGCATGCCGGCGCCGATCGCAAAGAGGGTAGGGTTGCGGTGCTCAAAAGACTTCTCGATCACGCTTTCCGCAGTCAGGATCAGCATGGGGTTAATAAACATCATCATACTTGGCCTCCAATCCGGCAATGATGCGGTCCAGGGCTTCCCGGTCCCGTTTCAGGATCCGTTCGCTGCCCACGGACAGCACGATGATCACCCGTTCCGATTTATCCGCTCCGGCGCGGGTGTTGTTCTCAATGTACTGTTCCAGCCAGTTATTCAGTCTGCCAAAACTCATTTCAGCCGTATCGCTGGTGAAATCGACCGTGAAGGATTCGGCATCCGGCGCAGCAGCCGTGAGCCTCCGGCGCGTCGTATCCGCTTCATCGTAGATGCAGCTGATCGAAACGATCTTCACGCGGCGGCCGATGACGCTGCCTTCCAGCTCGTCGATCCGCTGCTCATACTGCGCCGTCATGGCTTCCTGGTCGAAGATCTGCGCCGCAAGCGAGGCAATCTCCTGATCTTTGGCCGCCGCTTCGCTCTCCAGCAGCTTCACCTCACGGTGGGCTTCAGCGGCTTCCGATTCGGCCTCCGCGGTCACCTTTTTCGTGTTCAGCGCGTTGCTGATGATCACGATGAAGAGGATGATGAAGATGACGTCCAAAAGCGGCGTCAGTTCGATGGGCGCGGAGGAGCGGTTCTTTCGCTTCATGCCTGTCCCTCCTTACCTCGCCTCTTTCATGATGTTCTCAAGGTTCAGCCGCTCGATCGCGCCGTCGACGGTCTCGAATTTCGCTTCAATGTCGTTCACCAGTTTTCCGGGGACGACGGCATCCACCGCCTTCAGGACGATGGCGCAGACGAGGCCCCAGAGCGTCGTGCGCAGGGCTTCGGTCAGGCCGGCCACCAGGCTGTCGATATCCGCAAGGTCGCTGGAGATGAGGCCGAGCACCGTCCCCAGGATCCCGAGCAGCGGGAAAAGGCCGATCAGCTGCGAAGCGACGGCATAGTACGGGTAAAGCCTGTTGAAGGCATCGCGGTTCTCTTCGAGGCGCCTCCGGTCATAAATGACCTTCACAGCGGCCGTGGTATCGACGTTGCCCTTCTTATCCAGTTTTTCCTCGTAGATGCTCTTTCTGACTTCGATCCGTCCGAAGGCGTCGAGGATCGTTCTGAATTTCATACTGCACCGGATGAGCGCCGCCAGAACAGCCGCGCCGAGAAGGAAAATGACTATGCTGATAAAATCCATCCCGCACCTCCTGCGGTCTCATCTGCCCTGCCGCCCTGCTGCTTTCGCTTCGGATGCAGGTACGTGCCTACTTCTTCAGTCCCTGTTTCAGCCGCTCACGGCGCAGCCTCATGTAGAACAGGCCGTACATCGTGACGTTGCCGATGACCATCAGCCCGCAGATCACGATGATGGCGTTGGCCGCCGCCTTCGGGATCTTCTCCCACAGAAGAAGGGTAAAAATGGAAGCGTACAGAAACACCGTCGTGATCTTGCCGTACCAGTGTGCGGCATTGACAAGGTGCGAACGGTTGATCGCCCGGATGCCCCAGAAGGACATCAGGAACGCGCCGACCGCGAAGATCACGACGTCCGCCCAGAACAGCGGATAGCGGAGCGCGAGCAAAATCATCAGGATCCCTTCGGTGAACTTGTCCGCGACCGGGTCCAGCATCTTGCCCAGGTTTGAGATCTGGTTGAAATGCCTGGCAATGAAGCCGTCGGCAACGTCCGTGATCCCGGACACGACAAGGAGCACCGCCACCAGAACGTAATCTTTTTTCGCGAGATAGACCCACATGATGACGGGGATGAGAAGCAGGCGGAAAAAGCTCATCACGTTGGGAACGGTCCAGATGCGGTCCACGGGGATGTCCCCTGTTTCCTTCTTCACAGCCTGCGGTTCGGTAGTATTGTTCATATCATGATGCCTCAAAATACAAGCTGTCTATACTATAAACGCAAATGAGCGGAAAGGCAAGCCGTTTGCCTTTCTTCCGCGGAAAAACAGATGCAAAAAGAATTAGACTTTCCCCTGCATATCCCTTATGATAGGAACGAACATATTGATCATCGGCCGGAAAGGAAGGTACCCATGCCGCTTCGCCGTGAACGCATCGGATTCATCATCGCGGTGGTCCTCTACGGGACCGTCGGGATGTTTCTGCGCTTTTCGGGGCTGCCGAGCGAAGCCATCGCTCTGTACCGGGGCGTCCTCGGCGCGCTCTTCATTCTGATCTGGCGCAGCGTACGGGGCGAAAAGCCCGACGGCGCGGCCATCCGCCGGAACCTGCTTCTCCTGATCGTTTCCGGGATCCTGCTGGGCCTCAACTGGATCTTCCTTTTCGCTGCCTACGTCAAGACGACCGTCGCCGTCGCAAGCCTCTGCAATTACATGGCGCCGATCCTCGTCATCGCCTTCACGCCGCTCGTGCTGAAGGAGAAACTCGACCCGCGGAAGCTCCCCTGCATCGCTGCGGCACTCCTTGGGATCATCCTGGTCTCCAATCTCTTCGGCGGCGGCATCGGCGATCCCGCGGGCATCATCTACGGCCTTGCCGGCGCGGTCTGCTTTGCCGCGATCGTCTTCTGCAACCGGCGGATGAAAGAGCTTCCGGCCATGGACCGGGCGCTGATGCAGCTTGGCATATCCGCCGTCACGGTCCTCCCCTACGTTTTGCTTAAGAACGGCGGGCTGCCGGTCCCGGGAGGGCGCGCCCTTCTCATCGTCCTGATGCTGGGGCTCCTTCAGACCGGCGTCGCCTACTGCCTGTATTTTCGCGGCATGGCCGTGCTCCCGGTCCAGACCGTCGCGATCCTCGGCTACCTGGAACCGGTCGTCTCCGTGCTCTGTTCCTTCTTTTTCCTGCACGAACCGCTCACGCTCTGGGGCTGGATCGGCGCCGCCCTCGTCATCGCCGCGGCTGCCGTCAGCGAACTCATGCCTGCGCAGCGGCAGTAAAGCGGCGGTTTTCTTCAGGACACGAAAAAAGCCTGCCAGGCCTTCCGGCCGCGCAGGCTTTTTCATGCTTCCGGACCCCCGGTCCGGCCCGACTTATTCTTTCGGAAGTTTCGACGCGTACTTCGCCATGTGCGCCTTGATCGCGTCAAAGGTCTTATCGCTCATGTAATGCTCAATGCGGCAGGCATCCTCTGCAGCCGTCTCTTCATCGACGCCGAGGCCGACGAACAGCTTCGTCAGCACCGTATGCCGCTCGTAAATGCTCTTTGCTTTCTTCTCTCCCGCTTCCGTCAGGCTGATGTGCCCTGCTTCGTCCGTGACCGCCAGGCCGTTCTTTTTCAGCAGGCCGAGGGCGCGGCTGACCGAAGGCTTGGAAAAGCCCATATATTCGCCGACGTCGATCGCGCGGACCGCCTGCGATCTCTGCGTGAGAATAAGGATCGTTTCCAGGTACATTTCACCGGATTCCTGCACTGCCATGGGGCTTCTGCCTCCTTTTTGTACGGATAATGACAGTGTACACCATCTGCCGCCGGATATCAAGCCTTCCGAAAAAACGCCGTTTTCATAAAATAGTTCTTGACAAGTTAGCGGTGGCTTACTATACTGTACAGGAAGGTTAGTGCAGGCTAACCTCAGCCATCAATGTTCCTCTGCCCCGAACGGGCAGGGAGAAGGAGGGTTGCATTGCTTCCGCTCGGATTTGCAGACATGAATCAGGAAGTGATCATCAGAAAGGTCAGTGGGACACCGGAGGTCAAAAAACATCTGGAAAACCTCGGCTTCGTTCCCGGAAGCGGGGTCACGGTCCTTAACCGGGTCGCCGGCAATCTGATCGTGAAAGTCAAGGAATCACGAATCGCCATCAATGAAGAGATGGCACGCAAGATCATGGTATGAGGAAGGAGAATCAGGATCAATGAAAACGCTGCGTGACGTCGCCGTAGGAGATACGGCAAAGGTCAAGAAGCTTCACGGCGAAGGAGCCGTCAAGCGCCGCATCATGGACATGGGCATCACCAAAGGGATTTCTGTCTACGTGCGGAAGGTTGCCCCTCTGGGCGATCCGCTGGAACTGAACGTGCGGGGCTACGAGCTGAGCCTGCGCAAGGGCGACGCGGAAATGATCGAAGTGGAATAAGCTCATATTTTTTTACGAATGCGGTTAGCGTGGTCTAACCATGAAAGGACGGATCCAAAGCATGGATATTCGCATCGCTCTTGCGGGCAACCCGAACAGCGGGAAAACGACTCTGTTCAACGCACTGACCGGTTCGAACCAGTTCGTCGGCAACTGGCCCGGTGTCACCGTTGAGAAAAAAGAAGGCAAACTGAAGAAAAACACGGAAGTGACCATCACCGACCTTCCCGGCATTTATTCCCTTTCCCCTTATACCCTGGAGGAAGTCGTCGCCAGAAATTATCTGGTAAACGAACGTCCGGACGTCATCCTGAACATCGTGGATGCGACGAACCTGGAACGCAACCTGTACCTGACCACACAGCTGACCGAGCTCGGCATCCCCGTGGTCATCGCGCTTAACATGATCGATATCGTCCGCAAGAACGGCGATAAGCTGAATTCCGCGGAACTTTCGAACCGCCTGGGCATCCCGGTGGTGGAGATTTCCGCGCTGAAGGGCGAAGGCATTGACGCTGTCGCGCAGGCAGCGGTCAGAGCTGCGCAGAAGAAAGCTTCCGCTCCGGCGCACACCTTTGCCGGCGTCGTTGAACACGCGCTGGCCCACATCGAAGAAGCTGCTGTGCACGGCATGCCCGAAGAACAGCAGCGCTGGTACGCCGTGAAGCTCTTCGAACGCGATGAGAAGGCGATCGAAGCCCTGCATCTTCCGCAGAGCACGCTGGATCACATTGAAAAGGACATTCAGGCCGCCGAGAAAGAAATGGACGACGACGCGGAAGCGATCATCACCAATGAGCGCTACGTCTACATCGCCGAACTGATCAAGGGCATTTACGTGAAGAAGGCTGCAGGACACCTCAGCGTTTCCGATAAGATCGACAAGATCGTGACCAACCGCTGGCTTGCCCTTCCGATCTTCGCCTGTGTCATGTTCCTGGTCTATGCGCTCGCCATGGGCAAGCCCATCGGCGACGGCGGCATCTCCATCGGCACCTTCCTGACCGACTGGGCGAACGACACCCTCGGCGAAGCGTGGCTGACGAACGGTTCCCGCTCCATTCTGGAAGGCTGGGGCGCTGCGCCCTGGCTGGTCGGCCTGATCTCCGACGGTATCTTCGCCGGCGTCGGCGCCGTGCTCGGTTTCGTCCCGCAGATGCTGGTCCTCTTCCTGATGCTCTGCATCTTGGAAGACATCGGCTACATGGCCCGTATCGCCTTCATCATGGACCGGATCTTCCGCCGCTTCGGCCTCTCCGGCAAGAGCTTCATCCCCATGCTGGTGGCTACCGGCTGCGGCATCCCCGGCGTCATGGCCTCCCGTACCATTGAGAACGAACGCGACCGCCGCATGACGATCACCACGACGACCTTCATGCCCTGCGGCGCGAAACTGCCCATCATCGGCCTGATCGCGGGCGCCCTGTTCAATGAGAGCACCTGGGTCGCGGTCTCGGCCTACTTCATCGGCATCGCCGCGATCATCGTTTCCGGTATCATGCTGAAGAAGACCAAACGCTTCGCCGGCGATCCTGCACCGTTCGTCATGGAACTGCCGGCCTACCACGTCCCGTCCGCCGTCAACGTCCTGCGCGGCACCTGGGAGCGCGGCTGGTCCTTCATCAAGCGCGCCGGCACCGTCATCGTGCTTTCCTCCATCATCATCTGGTTCCTGTCCGGCTTCGGCTGGGTGGGCAAGCAGTTCGGCATGGTCGAGGAACTGTATGCGGATGAAGAACTGGTCGACGACGCCTACGTCGCCGAAGTGGCAAAGCGCATGAACATCCCTGAAGACGAAGTGGAACCCATGGACGATTCGATCCTGGCCCGCGCGGCGCAGCCCGTCTCCGTCATCTTCCGGCCGCTCGGCTTCGGTGACTGGAAGCCCACCGTCGCGACCGTGACCGGCCTCGTCGCCAAGGAAGAGGTCGTCAGCACCTTCGGCGTCCTGTACAACTATGACGATAAGGACGGCGAGGAAGATCTGGAGGAAAACGGCGACCAGATCTGGGACAATGTCCAGGCCGACTTCGAAGACTTCTCCGGCGGCCACGCAAAACTTGCCGCCTACGCCTTCCTGATCTTCAACCTCCTCTGCGCACCGTGCTTTGCCGCCATGGGCGCTATCAATCGGGAAATGAACAGCGGCAAATGGACCCTGTTCGCGATCGGCTATCAGTGCGGTTTTGCCTACACCATCGCCTTCATCGTCTGGCAGCTCGGCAGGATCTTTGCCGGCGGCGTGAACGTGATCGGCGCCGTCCTCGCGGGACTTGCCCTTGCCGCCCTCCTGTGGCAGCTGTTCAAGCCTTATAAGGAATCTCAGAAACTGACCGTAAAATAATCTCCCTGTTCAAAAAGCGGCGCCGGAGTTTTTCACCGGTCTCCGGCGCCGCAGCGGTCATCGGAAAGGAAATGCCATATGTTTGCCTGGCTTGCTGTAAATTACGTCAACATCCTCCTGATCGCGGCAGTTGCCGCGTCGGTCTTTTTCATCGTGCGCGGCATGGTCCGCGACAGGAAGGCCGGGAAGACCTCCTGCGGCAGCTGCTCCTCCTGCGGCGGCGCCTGCGCGGGCTGTCCCATGGCCGGTGCCTGCCACAGCGGAAAGCCGGCCGGAAAGACCGTAAAAGCCCGGTAAACGGCAGCGTTTACCAATCGTTAACACCTGTTTACCGTTTGTAAAAGCAAAACGTAAGGCAAACAAAAAGGCCTGTGAAGCCGCATGTGCTTCACAGGTCTTTTTCTGCGTTCAGGCAGGCTTATTTGTTTTTCATCGCTTCTTCGACAGAGACCGCCACCGCAACGGTCGCGCCGACCATGGGGTTGTTGCCCATGCCGATGAGACCCATCATTTCGACGTGTGCCGGCACGGAGGAGGAGCCCGCGAACTGGGCGTCGCTGTGCATGCGGCCCATGGTATCGGTCATACCGTAGGAGGCAGGGCCGGCAGCCATGTTGTCGGGGTGCAGCGTACGGCCGGTGCCGCCGCCGGAAGCCACGGAGAAGTACTTCTTGCCGCGTTCCTGGCATTCCTTCTTATAGGTGCCGGCGACCGGGTGCTGGAAACGGGTCGGGTTGGTGGAGTTGCCGGTAATGGACACGTCCACGCCTTCCTTCCACATGATGGCCACGCCCTCGGTCACGTCGTTCGCGCCGTAGCAGTTGACCTTCGCGCGCAGGCCGTTCGAATAGCTCTTGCGGAAGATTTCCTTCACTTCGCCGGTGTAGTAATCCATCTCGGTCTCCACGTAGGTGAAGCCGTTGATGCGGGAAATGATCTGGGCGGCGTCCTTGCCGAGGCCGTTCAGGATGACGCGGAGCGGTTTCTTACGGACCTTGTTGGCCTTTTCGGCGATGCCGATGGCGCCTTCCGCGGCTGCGAAGGATTCATGGCCGGCCAGGAAGCAGAAGCACTCGGTCTCCTCTTCCAGCAGCATCTTGCCGAGGTTGCCGTGGCCGAGACCGACCTTCCGCTGATCGGCAACGGAGCCGGGGATGCAGAAGGCCTGAAGGCCTTCGCCGATGGCGGCGGCAGCGTCTGCAGCACGTTTGCAGCCCTTCTTGATGGCGATCGCGGCGCCGAGAGTGTAAGCCCAGCAGGCATTCTCGAAGCAGATCGGCTGGATGCCGCGTACCTGCGCGTATACGTCCAGGCCGTAGTCTTCGGTCAGTTTCTTTGCGTCGTCGAGCGTGCCCAGTTCATATTTGTCCAGAACCTTCTGGATCTGGGGAATGCGGCGTTCGTAGGATTCAAACGTTGCCATGGCTCACTCCTTTCTCGGATCGATGATCCGGACGGCATCGGCCACCCGGCCGTACTGGCCGCTGGCCTTTTCCCAGGCGGTATTCGGGTCGTCGCCCTTCTTGATGAAGTCTGCCATCTTGCCGAAGTTCACGAACTTGTAGCCGATGATCATATCTTCTTCATCAAGGGCAATGCCGGTAACGTAGCCTTCCGCCATCTCCAGGTAGCGGGGGCCTTTTTCCAGGGTGCTGTACATGGTGCCGATCTGCGAACGCAGGCCCTTGCCGAGGTCTTCGAGGCCGGCGCCGATCGCAAGGCCGTCCTCCGAGAACGCGCTCTGGCTGCGGCCGTAGGCGATCTGCAGGAAGAGTTCACGCATCGCGGTATTGATGGCGTCGCACACGAGGTCGGTGTTCAGCGCTTCGAGGATGGTCCTGCCGGGCAGGATCTCCGCGGCCATGGCGGCCGAATGGGTCATGCCGGAGCAGCCGATGGTCTCGACCAGGGCTTCCTGGATGATGCCGTTCTTGACGTTCAGGGTCAGTTTGCAGGCGCCCTGCTGCGGCGCGCACCAGCCGATGCCATGGGTAAAGCCGTTGATGTCGCCGACTTCCTTCGCCTTGACCCATTTCGCCTCCTCGGGAATGGGCGCTGCGCCATGGGAAACGCCCTGTGCCACCGGGCACATGAGTTCCACTTCTTTGGTGTAGATCATAGTCCTTTACTCCTTATGTGTTTAAGGTCTGATGAGCAGTGAATGCCCGGTCATTTCTTTCGGCTGAGGGATCCCCATGAGGTCGAGCAGGGTCGGTGCGATGTCGCAGAGCCTGCCGCCTTCCTGAAGGGTGATGCCCTCGTCCGCGCCGATCAGGACGAAAGGCACGGGGTTCGTGGTATGGGCCGTCATGGGCGCGTTCGCCTCGTCGTCCCACATCTTCTCGCAGTTGCCGTGGTCGGCGCAGAGGAACATCTGTCCGCCGGCCTTAAGCAGAGTGTCGACCGCGCGTCCGACGCAGGTGTCAACGGCCTCCACAGCCGCGACCGCCGCTTCAAAGACGCCGGTATGCCCCACCATGTCGGGGTTCGCGAAGTTGATGACGATGAGGTCGTACTTGCCGCTCCCGATGGCTTCGCAGAGCTTATCGCAGACGGTGTAGGCGCTCATCTCAGGCTGCAGGTCATAGGTCGCGACCTTCGGTGAGGGAACGAGGATGCGGTCCTCTCCTTCGTTCGGCGTCTCAATGCCGCAGTTGAAGAAGAAGGTGACGTGCGCGTACTTTTCGGTCTCGGCAAGCCGGAGCTGCTTCAGGCCGAGGGATGCGGCGTACTCGCCGAGCGTGTTGCGGAAGCTTTCCTTGCCGTAGGCGACCAGGTGGTTCGGGATCGTCGGATCGTATTCGGTGAAGAAAACGTAGACGAGGTCCTTAAGCTGCCGCCGTTCAAAGCCGGCAAAGTCCGGATCGAGGAAGGCACGGGAGATCTCCCGCGCACGGTCCGGCCGGAAGTTGAAGAAGATGACGGCGTCGCCGCTCTGAATGCGGCGGACGGGTTCTTCGCCCTCATAGCAGACGATGGGCTTTACGAATTCGTCGGTCACGCCTTCGTCATAGGAAGCCTGCAGGGCGGCGTCGGGATCTTCGGCGACCACGCCCGCGCCGAGCGTCAGCGCCCGATAGGCCTTCTCCACGCGTTCCCAGCGGTTGTCGCGGTCCATCGCGTAGTAGCGGCCGCAGATGGTCCCGAGCCGGCCGATGCCGAGCTCCGCCATCTTCGCTTCCAGCTCCTTCACGTAGGAAAGACCGGAGGTGGGCGGCGTATCGCGGCCGTCGAGGAAGGCATGGACGATCACGTCCTTAACCCCTTCCCTCTTCGCCATGTCAAGCAGGGCGTAGATGTGGGAGTTGTGGCTGTGCACGCCGCCGTCCGAGACGAGCCCGAACAGATGGAGCGCGCTGCCTTCTCCCGCTGCCTTCTTCATGGCCGCAAGCAGGGCTTCGTTGCGGAAGAATCCGCCGTCTTCGATGTCCTTCGTGATGCGGGTCAGGTCCTGGTAGACGATCCGTCCCGCGCCCATGTTCATGTGGCCGACTTCCGAGTTGCCCATCTGGCCGTCCGGAAGGCCCACGTGAAGGCCGCTGGCCTGTCCCTGCACGAAGGGATATTCTTTCATGAGACGGTCAAGGTTCGGGGTCTTCGCCGCTTTCACGGCATTGCCCTTCACCTCTTCGGTCAGGCCGAGACCGTCCATGATCATCAGCATCGTCGGCCGCTTCATTCGGGAAGCACCACCTTCGCAAAATCAATCTTCAGGGAGGCGCCGCCCACGAGGCCGCCGTCGATGTCGGGCTGCTCGAAGAGTTCCTTCGCGTTCGAAGGGGCAACGCTGCCGCCGTAGAGGATGCGGACCTGGCCGGCCGTCTTGCGGTCGTACAGTTCGGCGATCAGTTTGCGGATCGCGCCGCAGACTTCCTCAGCCTGTTCGGTGGTCGCCACCTTGCCGGTACCGATCGCCCAGATGGGTTCGTAGGCGATCACGGTGTTCTTCACGTCTTCCTTCGCAATGCCGAGATAGGCAATGCGGATCTGCTGGCGGATATGGTCCACGGTGATGCCCTGTTCGCGCTGGGTCAGGGTCTCGCCGCAGCAGATGATCGGGATGAGGCCGTGTTCGATGGCCTTCAGCGCCTTCTTGTTCACGCCTTCGTTGGTCTCGGCAAACATCTCGCGGCGTTCGCTGTGGCCGAGGATGACGTACTTCGCGCCGGCGTCGGTCAGCATCGCGGGAGAGATCTCGCCCGTGAAGGCGCCCTTTTCTTCAAAATGCATGTTTTCCGCACCGATCTTAATGCGGCTGCCCTTCGCCGCTTCCACGGCGGGGATCAGATCCACGGCGGGTACGCAGAGCACCACGTCACATTTTGCTCCCTTGACAAGCGGGGCCAGTTCCTTCAGGAACGCCCGCGTTTCGGAAGGCGTCTTATTCATCTTCCAGTTTCCGGCTACCAGTCTTTTTCTCATGTCCTTATCCTTCTTTCTTTGTCTTTCTCAATCTTTCTCAGTCTTTGTCATCCGCTGCCGCAACGCCCGGCAGTTCCTTGCCTTCGAGGAATTCCAGGGAGGCGCCGCCGCCCGTGGAGATGTGGCTCATCTTATCCGCGAAGCCCATCTGGTTCACGGCTGCTGCAGAATCGCCGCCGCCGATGACGGTCACGGCATCGGCATCTGCCATCGCCTGCGCGATCGCCTTGGTCCCTTCAGCAAGGATCGGGTTTTCGAACACGCCCATGGGGCCGTTCCAGACCACGGTCTTCGCATTCGCGATTTCTTTTGCATAAAGCTTCACGGTCCGCGGGCCGATGTCGAGGCCCATCTTCGTCTTCGGCATGCGCTTCGTGGAAACGGCGTTCACGGCGATGGGTGCGTCGATCGGATCCGGGAAGACTTTCGTGACCTTCGCGTCGACCGGGAGGAGCAGCTTTTTGCCGAGCTTTTCAGCCTTTTTCAGCATCTCGCCGCAGTATTCGACCTTCTCCGCATCCACAAGGGAGGTACCGACTTCAAGCCCCTGTGCCTTCAGGAAGGTGTAGGCCATGCCGCCGCCGATGATCAGCGTGTCGCACTTCTCCAGCAGGTTGTTGATGACGTTCAGCTTGTCCGCCACCTTTGCGCCGCCGAGGATGGCAACGAAGGGGCGCTTCGGATCGTCCACGGCATTGCCGAGGAAGTTGATCTCTTTCTCCATCAGGTAGCCGACCGCACAGTCGCCGCCCTTTTCGCGGATGAACTTCGTCACGCCGGCAACGCTCGCATGCGCACGGTGCGCGGAACCGAAGGCGTCGCAGACGTAGCTGTCGGCCAGATCCGCCAGTTCCCTGCTGAAGGCTTCGCCGTTCTTGGTTTCTTCAGCGCCGCGGAAGCGGGTATTCTGCAGCAGGACGATGTCACCGTTCTTCATGGCCTTCACGGCCTTCGTCGCGGCGGCGCCGGTCACGTTGTCGTCGTCAACGAAGACGACCTTCTTTCCCAGCAGTTCTTCCAGGCGTTTTGCAACGGGACGAAGGGACTCCCCCTCGTTCGGGCCGTTCTTTACCTTGCCGAGGTGAGAGCACAGGATCACCTTTCCGCCGTCCGCCAGTTTCTGAATGGTCGGCAGCGCCGCGCGGATGCGAGTGTCGTCGGTGATCGCACCGGCCTTGAGCGGTACGTTGAAGTCGCAGCGGACCAGGATGCGTTTTCCCTTGATCTTGATGTCTTCTACGGTCTTTTTGTTCAGCATTTTTATCCTCCCCGTGAGAATTGTTCTGAATGCGTTTTTGTTTCATTTTCCGCCGGTTTTCGGCGAAAACAGCCGTTTTTCCTTATTTTTCGGCCACATTTTACTATACTTCTTTCCTCGCGGAATATCAACCGGAAAAGCGAAAAAATGATAGAAATTTCACAATTGAAAGAGCTGTTCCGCCGGCAGCCGGAACCCCGCCTGCAGCTTGACAGTTTCGGCAAAGCGTGGGAAAATATGACAGTAAGCCGCGCGTATCATACCGGTAAAGTGAGGAAAACAAGATGGATCAACTGCTTCGTTCTCACGCGGACAGGATCGTCCGGGAAGCCATTGCCGCGGTGCAGCCGGACGCTGCCGTGAGAAGGGCGCTGGAAGAGAAGGAATTCCCCGGCAGAGTCCTCCTTGCCGCTGCCGGAAAAGCTGCCTGGCAGATGGCAAAGGCGGCCTCCGACTGTCTCGGAAGCCGCATCGAAAAAGGCGTCGTGGTAACGAAATACGGCCACGTCACGGGACCGCTCGCGAACATTGACTGCTATGAAGCCGGCCACCCCGTGCCGGATGAAAACTCCTTCCGGGGCACGCAGGCCGTGCTTGACCTCGTCCGCGGCCTTACGGAAAAGGATACCGTTCTCTTCCTTCTTTCCGGCGGCGGGAGTGCGCTTTTCGAAAAGCCGCTCATTCCTGCGGAGGAACTGCAGGATATCACGAACAAACTGCTTGCTTCAGGCGCGGACATCGTGGAGATCAATACGATCCGGAAG
Organism: uncultured Lachnospiraceae bacterium; assembly: GCA_902789555.1. Classification (GTDB taxonomy): domain Bacteria; phylum Bacillota; class Clostridia; order Lachnospirales; family Lachnospiraceae; genus UBA6987. Next base: position 17,104 of record CADAOF010000004.1, on the reverse strand, counting down.
CGCCTCTCGGCAGTGAAAGGCGGACGCTTTGCCCTCTTCTGCGCTCCCGCCCGCGTGGAAGCCGTCGTGCTTTCCGACATTCTCGGCGACCCGCCGGACATGATCGCCTCAGGCCCCGCCTGCCCCGATCCTTCAACCTGTGAAGACGCCCGGCGCATCGCGGAAAAATACGGGCTCCGGCTGTCGGAGACTGCCCGCCGGCTGCTGAACGAGGAAACGCCCAAGAATCTTGACAACGTGCATTTGCAGATCAACGGGAGCGTGCGCGAGCTCTGCGCCGCCGCCGCAAAGGCCTGCGCCCGTCTCGGCTATGAGCCGGTCCTGCTGACCGATCAGCTTTCCTGCGAGGCGAGAGAAGCCGGCAGATTCCTTGCCTCCGTGCTGAAAACGCATGCGGCTGACGGAAAGTCCCTTGCCTTCATTGCCGGCGGCGAAACGGTCGTAAAACTTACCGGTCACGGTAAGGGCGGGCGGAACCAGGAACTGGCGCTCGCCGCTGCAGCAGGGATCGCCGGCATGAAGAATGCCGCCGTCTTTTCGGTGGGCAGCGACGGCACGGACGGTCCGACTGATGCCGCGGGCGGTTTCTGCGACGGTGACAGCTGCGCGGAACTGAAGGCGTTCGGGATCAGTATCGACGCCGTCCTGCAGGAAAACGACGCCTATCACGCCCTGCAGAAGATCGGCGGGCTGATCATTACCGGTCCGACCGGGACCAACGTCAACGACGCGGCGGTCGCCCTCCTCCGCGCGGAATAGAACAAACCGTAAACAAAACAGACTGCAGACAGGTAGGCCTGTCCGCAGTCTGTTTTGTTTGCCGGGAGCCTGCCCGGTCCTGCTTCGTCCTATAAGCGTACGATCCGCGGAATGATCTTTCCTTCCCGGATCTCCAGGATCCCGTAGCTGGCCCCGTAGCCCCGGAGGCTCCCGGGATTCATCAGAAGGACCTCGTCCTCCAGCCGTTCCAGATACGCCTCGTGCGTATGGCCGAAGAGCGCCGCCTGCGCGCCGTTTTTCCGCGCCTCGGCCGTCAGGCTCCGGAAATTCCTTTCATACTTGACGCCGAAGCGGTGGCCGTGCGTAAGAAAGAAAAGGCAGCTGCCTACCCGGCAGACCAGCTCCGCCGGAAGCGACGAGTAGATGTCGCAGTTGCCCCGGACCGCTTCCACCGGCAGCGTCGGGAATTCCTTCCGCAGCAGGTTCAGGTCGCCCTCGCCGTCTCCGAGGAAAAAGACGAAGTCCGGTGCCTCCTGCCGCACCGCTTCGATCATGTGGAACGCTGCGCCGTGAGAATCCGAAAATACACAGATCTTCAATGTCTGTTCTCCTTCTCAGAATTCGCAGAGGAGCCAGCAGAAGCCTCCTGCCGGGATCCTGACCGCGCTCTTATCCGCGGTTTCGCCAGAGGCCGCGTCGCTGAACGCACCGTCTTCCCGGAGCGTAATGCATTTTTCCTCATCGGAAAAGTTGAAGAGCGCCGCCAGTTTTTCGCCGTCCTCATAGCGGCCGATCCCGAGAATGCCCGGGTCATCCGTTTCGATGAGCCAGACGTCGGCCTGTCCGTCGAAGACGCGGTGCGTACGCCGGATCTCCTCCAGTTTTTTCAGCCGGCGGAAGAAGTCGCCTTCCGGCGAAGCCGGATCCTTTCTCTTTTCCGCCTTATCCCAGTCCATGTCCCCGCGGTGCAGATAACGGCTGTCATCGGCTTTCAGGGGATCGTCGTGGTAGGCATAATCGTTTTCCTGCAGGATCTCGTCACCGCTGTAAAGGACCGGGATCCCGCTTAAGGTCAGGATCAGCGCGTGCAGCATCTCGTCAAAACGCAGCGCCCACGCGAGCATCTCCCCGTCATTTTTCCTGCGGGCGGTCTCCACGCCGCAGAGGGACGCCGTGGTCCCGCAGAGGCGCGCATCGCCGAGGGTCGGATCGTCGTTGTACAGTTCGCCCCGCGCAGGGCTTCCCGGCCACTTCCCGGTCAGATAATCGTTCAGGTAGCGCTTGTGCGGGATCTGCTTCTGGCTGAAATTCTCCAGGTAATCGTAGTCCAGTCCCCAGCCGATATCGTCGTGGCAGCGCAGATAATTCAGGAAGGTATATCCGCCCGGGAGACGGAAGACCTGCTCCAGCTGGTGCCGCAGGAGCGAAACGTCCTTCGTCGCTGCCGTATGCCAGATGCTGGCCATGGTGGTCACGTTGTAGAGCAGATGGCACTCCGGCTTCTCCACCGTGCCGAAATACGGCACCACGCGGGAAGGTTCCATGACGACCTCGCCGAGCAGCAGGGTCCCGGGGCAGACGATCTCGCAGGCAAGGCGCATCAGGCGCACGAGCGTGTGCACCTGCGGCAGGTTCCGGCAGCTCGTGCCGAGTTCCTTCCAGATGTACGGCACCGCGTCAAGGCGGATGACGTCCACGCCCCGGTTGCAGAGGAAAAGCATGTTTTCCGTCATGTCGCCAAACACGGCAGGATTGGCATAGTTCAGGTCCCACTGATAGGGATAGAAGGTCGTCATGACCACCTTGCCGGCTTCTTCGCAGTAGGTGAAGTTGCCGGGCGCCGTCGTCGGGAAGACCTGCGGAACGGTCTGTTCGAACTGCTTCGGGATCTCCCAGCCGTCGTAGAAGAAATAGCGGTCCTGGTATTCCTTCTCACCGGCCCGCGCGCGCCTTGCCCACTCGTGGTCCTCGCTCGAATGGTTCATGACGAAATCAAGGCAGAGCGACATGCCGCGTTCATGGCAGGCGGCAGCAAGGTCCGACAGATCGTCCATGGTGCCGAGCTCCGGCTGGACCTTCCGGAAATCCGCGACTGCGTAGCCGCCGTCGCTCCGTCCCTTCGGACTTTCCAGGAGCGGCATCAGATGCAGGTAGTTGACGCCACAGTCTTCCAGATAATCCAGTTTCCGCTCTACGCCCTTCAGCGTTTTCGCGAACGCGTTCACGTACAGGAGCATCCCCGTGATGTCCCGGCGCTTGTACCATTCCGGATCCGCTTCTCTCTTCCGGTCCAGTTCGCGCAGCGCCTCGCCGCGTTCCTCATAGGCGCGCCGCAGCATGGCGAGCAGGTCCGCAAGGGCCTTTTCATCGCCGTGATACAGCTGGCCGTAGAGCTGTTTCAGTTCGTCAATACGGCTGTCAAGCCGCCGTTCAAATTCCTGTGCAAGATTCCGTTCCATGCACTGTCTCCTCCGTATCGTCTCCCGGGAAGGATCATTTCTGATATTCCTATCATATTCTGCTTTCTCCGAAACCGCAAGAGCCTTCCCCGCCCTGCGCAAGATTTCCGGACTGCAAAAAAGCAGGCACCCTCTCGGATGCCTGCTTCTCTTCTGCCTTATTCCGGCAGCATCTGCCACCTCTTATTTCAGTTCGGCAAAGTACTTGATGGTACGAACCATCTGGCTGGTGTAGGAATACTCGTTGTCATACCAGGAGATGACCTGGACTTCGGTCAGCTCGTCGTCGATCGGCAGCACCATGGTCTGGGTGGCATCGAACAGCGCGCCGGCGGTCATGCCGATGACGTCGGAGGAAACGATCTCATCCTCGGTGTAGCCGAAGGATTCGTTGGTGTTGGCCTCCATGGCGGCATTGATCTCATCCACGGTGACTTTGCCCTTCACGACCGCAAACAGCTGGGTCAGGGAACCGTCGGTCACGGGCACACGCTGGGCAGCGCCGATCAGCTTGCCGGAAAGTTCCGGAATGACCAGGCCGATCGCCTTGGCGGCGCCGGTGGAGTTCGGGACGATGTTCACGGCAGCGCTGCGGGCACGGCGAAGGTCGCCTTTTCTGTGCGGGCCGTCAAGCAGCATCTGGTCGCCGGTGTAGGCGTGGACCGTGCACATGATGCCGCTCTGGATGGGAGCGAGATCGTTCAGGACCTTGGTCATGGGAGCCAGGCAGTTGGTGGTGCAGGAAGCGGCGGAAATGACCTGGTCGGTGGGCTTCAGGGTCTTGTGGTTCACATTGAACACGATGGTAGGCAGGTCGTTGCCGGCAGGGGCGGAAATAACGACCTTGCGGGCGCCGGCGTTGATGTGCGCCATAGCCTTGGCCTTGGAGGTGTAGAAGCCGGTGCATTCCAGCACGACGTCGATCTTCAGCTTCTTCCAGGGAAGCTTGGAGGCGTCAGCTTCTTTGAAGATCGGGATCTTCTTGCCTTCCACTTCGATATAGTCCTCGCCGGCAACGATATTGTTGCGGTGGGCATAACGCTTCTGAGTGGAATCGTATTTAAGCAGATGCGCAAGCATCTTGGGGTCAGTCAGGTCATTGATCGCTACGATCTTGTAGCCCTTTAAGTCAAACATCTGGCGGAAAGCCATGCGGCCGATACGTCCGAAACCGTTGATTGCAACTCTTACCATTGGTAAATCCTCTCTTCTTCTTGGTGTACAGGCGTATTGTATGAGATTGTGATTTTTTTGTCAAGCGCTTTTGCCGTGAAAATCACTTAATTTTCTAAGGTTTTTCGCGTTTTTTGACGCTTTTGCCGTTTTTTCCGCATGGCAGCGCTCACAGCGCCCGCATGTGCAGAATCATTGGTGATTTTTCTTTGAAGAACGGCCGGAAATATGGTATATTATTGAAAACCACGATATGCAGGGCTACGATTTTTCAGAAGGATTTCAGAAAGGAATGAGAGACTATGATCGATAAGACCCTTTTCAACGTCAACGATTCCAATCTCAGCATGCGTATCGGCCAGGCCGATATGTATCTCAAGGAGTTTGAAAAAGAAGTGGAACGGGCCCAGGGCGCATCAGGGATCTTCCGCTCAAAGGAGGACGCTCTCGGACGGATCATGATCCTCAACGAGTTTGCCCCGGACGACGCGCGGGTAAAGGATCTTTTTGAGCGGGCAAGAAAGTGCATCATGGGCGCTACCGGCGGCTTCACCGAGATCAGGGACGACATGCTTCAGTATCTGAAGAACGAGGAGGCGATCCGGGCCCTCTACGCGCAGAAAAGCGAGGATGCCTGGAACGCCCTGCTGCCCGAATATCAGGACAAAATGCTGCCCCGCGTCTTTCCGGCGCCGGACGTTCTGGCTGTCCGCGAGGAGGAGTATGTCGGAAAGTTCGTGGTGCTGGACGAGGTCCGTTATCCCATGAACCAGTTCATGGGCGTGACCGGCGAGTTCATCTATACCGGCAAGCGCTCCTCCGGCATGTATTTCGTGAAGATCGACTCCCGCAGGTGGCTCGGCCCGTACGAAGCCGTCAAGCGTTACCGCAGGCTCGTGGACAGCACCATGATGCAGGTGGACAAGTGGACGCTGCTCGGCGAGATCACAGGCATCACCATGGAGGTGCCGGAAGCCGGTGAAAAGAAGGTCGGCGGGCCGGTCTACGCGCCGGTCGTGGAGCCGGTCGCTCTGTACGTACCGGGGCACGTGATCGGTCTTTACGATCCTGAGCAGGAAACAAGCGGCCGCTTCGTCGGTGAAGAAGAAGTCGCCGCCATCAAGGAAAGTTGGTATACCGTCAAGGAAGTCCCCGAGGACGTGACGCCGGAGCGGCTGGTCGAGATCTTCCGCCAGGCGATCAAGGAAAAGAATTACGATCTGTACGTGGACTGCATCCAGCCGGAAAGACGGCTGAACCCGACGCAAGAATCGCTCCTGCTCTATCACTGGGATCTGCATCAGGAACGTCTGCACGGGGAATACGTGCACGCCGACGTGGTGCCGGACGCCACGAAGATCACGGTCGTCAAGGGCTACAGCGACGACAGCGGTCTGGAGTCCTATTTCCTTTCCGCGGAAGATCAGCAGCAGATCGCGTCCCACTACGGCGACAAGGTCGAGTACGCTTCCGTGCAGACCATTTCCTACGATAAGAACGGCAAACAGCTCGGCAGCCCTGTGCGCAGGAACCTCATCCGCACGAACGGCGGCAGATGGTATGTGCGTGACTATGAGATCAGGTTCTGATCCGTTTTTCAAGACCTAAAGGAGAAAGAGCATATGGCAGAAGGATTGGATTTTGATAAGATCGAAGGCGGAGGAGACATCTATTACTGGGAAAACATTGATGAGAACTGGGTCAAGAGCGAGATCCAGGGGCTTGTCACCCGCATAAACAACGTTTCCACTCTGATCGACAAGGTCGTTTACGACAATAATTTCGAGAAAGCCGACAAGGAATTCGGCGACCTCTGGATGAATGATCTGGGCGCAAGCGGCTGGGTATCCTACTATGTGAATACCAATTCGGATAATTTCGAGCCGTTCATCCGGAAAAACGCGTACCCCTCCTGGTACGGCACGTCCACGCCGGAGCAGAAGAAGAATTACGACATGGCGCGGAAGTATTTTGTTGAGTCGAGCCATGTTCTGAAGCCCATGGAGGAGCTGCGGAAGATCATGATGCTGCTGCGGTTCAAGGAAGCCTTCACCTACATGCGCATCACCCTGAATTTCGATGAGGGCGGATTCGGTGAAGAACTGTACCATCGGATCAACAAGGACATGCTGGGCGTCTCTCAGGTCATCAATCAGAGCTGGGACGCTTTTGAGCGTTCCGCCTATGCTTCGCAGCGTTTCTATGATGAAAACGGCGGGAAGCTGTCGAGGAGCGACATGATCAGCGGCTACCGCAAGGCAAGAATGAGGGACTACCAGACGGGTCTCGAAGCACTGAAGCTGAATGCTTCCTTTGACGTCCGTTCCGACGGGAGCGTTTCCGTCAAGCCGGACATTCTGGCCGAGGCGCAGATCATCGACATGTTTACGGAAAAGATCGCGTCGCTTTCCAACATTGAAGACGACATGAAAAAGACCATGGACGACTGCAGAAAGTTAAGCGTGACGCTGAATGCCGCCGCCAAGGAGCTGACCACGCCTCACTTCCTGAGCCTTCTGGACGCCCTGGAAAAACTGAGAGCAAAGATATATGAGTATTGTGAAGGCGGACTGAACGTCTATACCTGCTACAAGAATCATGATGACGATCAGCCCTATCTCTTCGTCAAGCCCCTGCCTGCCTTTGGTTCAATCAAGTCTGCTTACGGCTTCGGCCCGATCAGCGGGGATCCCTGGAAGGACGGCACGCGTTTTTACACCTTGTACAAGGATGCAGCGTATGCGCTCTCCGCGCACTGCAGGGAAGCGGTCTTCAATCACGGGCATCCGGAACTGCGGTGATGCAGGATTCCGCTGCAGGACATAAAGTGACAGAAAAACAACGGTCCGGGGGTTCGTTCCCGGACCGTTGTTTTCGTATGGCTTTATTCAGCCGTTCACGGCTTCGCGGTTCCGCAGGAAGAGCAGAAGTTGCCTTCGTTTTCCTTGCCGCACTTCGGGCAGGTCCAGGTCGCCGGAGCAGCCGGCTTCGCGGTGCCGCAGGCAGGGCAGAAGTTGCCTTCATTGACTCTGCCGCACTTCGGGCAGACCCAGGTTGCCGGAGCAGCCGGCTTCGCAGTGCCGCAGGCAGGGCAGAAGTTGCCTTCATTCACCTTGCCGCACTTAGGGCAGGTCCAGCCGTTTGCCGGCGCCGCAGGGGCGGGCTGCTGGCTGCCGACTGCATACATGTTGGCGATGCTGCTGCCGGCAGTGTTCATGGTCATGCCGACGCCCATCAGGCCGGCCATCGCGCCGTTCTCGTTGCCGGCGGCGGTGTTGATGGCAGTGCCCAGCTGGCCGGTCATGTAGCCGGCGCCAAGGTTCGGATTGGACAGGGTCGCCGCCGTCTGGAGGGCCTTGATGCGTTCCTGATCCTCTTCGGGCAGGGTGACAGTGGAAAGAGCCACGCTGACGACTTCGATGCCGCGCAGTTCGCCCCACTTCTTGGACAGCTGTTCGTGCATGGCATCGGTCAGCTCTTCGTTGTGGGTGACGATCTGGTTCGGACGGATCTCCAGGTCGGACAGCTTGCCGAACGCGGGCTGCAGGGCAGACAGGAATTCGGACTTCAGCTGAGGATCAAGGGTCTCGCGGCGGTATTCGGAAGCTACGTTGCCGACCACTCTGGTGTAGAACAGCATGGGATCGGACAGTCTGTAGGAATAAATGCCGGCGCAGCGGACGGCGACGTCGATGTCGATGTTGGCCCGTCTGTCGACCACGCGGAACGGAACCGGGTTGGCGGTGCCGAACTTATTGTCAATGATTTCCTTCGTGTTGAAGTAGTAAACGCGCTGATCCTTGCCGGTGCTGCCGCCCATGGTGAAACGGCGGCCGACGACCTTGAAGGTCTCCAGCAGGCTCTGGCCGAACTTGCCGGTGAAGATGGACGGTTCGGAGGAGGAATCCCAGGTGAATTCGCCGGGTTCCGCGCAGAACTCAACGACCTTGCCCTGTTCTACGATCATCATGCACTGGCCGTCGGCAACAACGATGCCGGAGCCGTTGGAGATGATATTATCCGAACCCTTGGTGTTGGAGGAACGGCTGCCGACGCGCTTCTGGCCCTTGACCATCAGCGTGTCCTTGTCCAGTGCTTCACAGTAGAAAAATTCCTTCCACTGATCGGCAAGAACACCGCCGATCGAACCCAATGCTGCAGAAATAAGACCCATAATTTAGCTCCTTTCAATTCTGTTTTCTCGTGAAATCACAGTGAAATATGGTTGTTTCCTGTTTAAACATACTCTAACAGAGGTATTATAGCAAATCCTTTCGGATTTGTCCTCTTTTTTTGTGAATATTTTTCGAAATCTGCTTTTATCTTCCGGGCTGCCGGTTCTGGTTCCGGGGTTGTTTCGATACCGTGGTCCCGAGGTAGATCTCATTGTAGCGGCGCAACTCGAAACTGTTCCTGACGGTATAGGTCCGCGCCGTAGATGCCTCCTGCACCGGCCGCATGCGGCGCTTCATGCTGCTCGTGATGGCCCAGGCAACGAGCAGGGCAAGGCCGAAGGTCCAGAGGTAGTTCGAGGAATCCGCCTTCACCCGGTTTCCGTCAAACCGGCCGTTTGCTTCGTGCGTCTTCGCCAGTTCCAGGTAGCGGCGCGCGGCACCGTCATAGTCGCCGCCCTCCAGATAAGGCCGGATCTCATCCTTCAGGTACGCGGTATCTTCCGTGCCGTAGTCTGCGGCTTCGCGGCCTGCGGCATAGAAGGCATACTGCAGATTCCCGGGTTCCTTACAGAAGAGAAAGAGCATCCCGGAGCGGTCCTCTCCGCGGCCGTAGCCGTTCATGTTATAGTAGGCTTCCGCGAACGCAGAGGCCGTGGCAAAGAAACGGTCTCCGGTCGACGCGTCCTGCAGGGCACGGACCGAGAGCAGAACGACGTCGGTCCCGTACTGTTCCGCGAGTTCGGCTGCCTCCTGTTCATATTCGGACTCGGTCGCTGCAGACCAGATGCCGGCCTTGTCGATGATGCGGACGGTCCCGCCGCCTTCTCCGGCAGCCGCCGGGCTTTCCGCCGCAGCGCGAAGGGCGGGCAGCAGGAGCGCCGGCAAAAGAAGGAGGATCAGCATCAGGAAACGTTTCAGCGTCTTCATCGTCTTTCACCTCCTATACGAAGTTCGCGAGCGCGAACAGGCCGGAAATGACGGCAGATATGCCGAGGAACCAGGCCCAGTACTTTCCCCTCGAGATCGGGAGGTTTCCGGTCATCTTTCCGGTCTGGCCGTTGACTGCGAAGCGGTATGTCTCGCCCTGGTAGCTCGCCGTGATCAGATAGACGGGCAGCAGGACGTACTTCACCGAAGTATTCGAAAGGAGCAGGTTCCGGTGCACCGGGACAGCAGTCGCGAAGCCGCGCAGCGAGGTGCGGAAGGCCTCCGCCAGCGTGTTCTGCACGCGCCGGTCGATGCGGGGAAGGCAGGCTTCGGCATCATCGTCGAAGCGGTCTGCGAAAAAGCCCGAGAGGTAGCCGGGGGCGTATTCCTTCAGTTCGGCAAGATCGTAGGGTTCGATGGAATCCATCAGGGCATCGTCCATACGCTGCGAACCGTCCGCAGGAACCTTCGCAAACCCCATCCCGCCCTCGCAGTTCACCAGGTAGCGCGAAGTCTCGGTGTAGTAATACTGGCTGTCCGCCCAGGTTCTGACGCGCGTCGCATCGAAACTCATCGTCCCGTCCGCGCGGCAGTCATAGAGCCAGAAGGGGACGTACACGCCCTTTACCTCTTCGATCTTGTGGGTATCCAGAAAGTTATTCGGCAGCAGGCGCTTGCCGGAGCAGTACTGCCTGACGATATCCTTCAGTTTTTTCTTATCGACGCGGAAGGGGATCACCCCGTTCGGCTTCAGGAGGCCGGACAGGTTCTCCTCCATCACCATGACGTTGCCGCAGTAGGGGCAGTGCGTCGCCGCCGTGACTGCGTCCGTCACCACCTCGGCGCCGCAGGACTTGCAGACGTACGAGACCATCCCGTCGAGATGCTCCTCCGGTACGTTTGCCGCGTAGTCGCCCCAGTCGAACGGCGTTTCGGCATTCACGTCAGCGTCCTTCACTTCGTCAAAGGTGAAGGTGGAATCGCAGAATTCGCAGGCAAACAGCCCCTGCTCCGCGCTGTATTTCAGCGGAGAGCCGCAGTTCGGGCACTTAAAGGAAACGGTTTCGCTCAAGTCGATCTCCTTTCAGTAGATTCTGGTATCCAGGGCATCCCTGAGTCCGCCCGCCAGCAGATGGAAAGCGATCATCATCAGGGAAACGATCAGGGCAGGGAAGAGGGTCTGCGTAGGATAGAGTCCGATCACGCCCTGTGCTTCCGCAAGCAGGTTGCCGAGAGAAGGTTCCGGCGCGGCGATCCCGAGGCCGATGTAGCTGAGAAACGCTTCGGTGAAGATCACGCCGGGAACAGCCATTACTGCGCGGCTGATGATCGGGCCGGCGGCATTCGGCAGGATGTGCCTGAGCATGATGCGGCCATCGGAAGCGCCCATCACCTGCGCGGCCAGCACATATTCCCGCTCCCGGTAGCGCAGGAACTGCGCCCGCACGAGCTGGGCAGTACTGACCCAGTTCCGGCAGGCAAGCGCGAGGATCATCGTTCCGACGCCGTTTCCCATGAGCATGATCATCAGCGTGCAGATGACCACGTTCGGGATGGCGCGCACGACTTCGCAGATCCGCATCAGGATGAGGTCCGTCTTTCCGCCGTACCAGCCGCAGACGGCGCCACAGGCCGTACCGATCAGAATGTCCAGCAGGACCGCTGCAAAGGCGATCAGCAGCGAGATGCGCGTGCCGCGCCAGGCGCGTGTCCAGATGTCGCGCCCGAGCGCGTCCGTTCCGAACCAGAAGTTCACATCCTCCCCGGCGCCCTTATACAGGTAGTAATCGATCTCGGCATCGGCCACCGGGACGCCCCGGACAGTCCTCTCATTGAAGGTCCGGATCACACAGCCTTCGGGATATTTCGCCGTATCGGACAGTGATGACAGCTGCCGGTCCTTCAGGGTCGCATGTCCGTTGAACAGCGGGATCCAGGTCAGGCCCCGGATGCGCGGCGGCATGTTGACGTAATCCTCCGCCAGCAGCTGCTGCCGGTAGGTATAGGGGCTGAGATCCGGCGCGAAAGCCGCCATCAGGATGAGTACGATAAGGATCCAGAAAGCTGCAGCGGCGGCCGTGTCCTTCTTCAGACGGGTCAGGACATTTCCGGCGAAGCTGCGCACCCTGCCCGGCATCACTCCGCCAGCAGGCCGCCGCCCGTCGGCGAAAACGAACAGATCCTTGCTGTTTTTCTTCTGTTCCGTCATGCCGCGCCACCTTTTCTGCCTGCCAGGCGGATCCGGGGATCGATCAGGCCGTAGGCGATGTCCATGAGGAACACGGTCACCAGATTGATCACGGAGTAAAAGACCAGGACGGCCATGACCAGCCAGAGGTCGCGGGAGGAAACAGCCTGCGTCATGATGCCGCCGACGCCCGGGACCGCAAAGATCTTTTCGACCACGAGCGAGCCGCCGAGAACGCCGGTGATGAGCGGGACGATCACATTGACGAGCGGCACCATGGAATTGCGCATCGCATGGCGTTCCAGGCTCTGCACGGGCGTTAAGCCTTTCGCTTTCGCAAGCAGCATGTAGTCGGTATTCAGGTTGTCGAGCAGTTCGCCGCGCAGGTAGCGGCAGATCGTGGCGATGGGCCAGAAAGACAGCGCGAGGATCGGAAGGATCAGCGAACGCAGCTGCTCGGCCGGCGTTCCCGTCGAGTTGTAAATGATGTCGAAAGCGCCTTTGTAGCCCAGCTGATACTGCAGGGCGGATGCGAAAACGAAGGACGGCACCGAAATGCAGACCACGGTCAGGATCCCGATCACGCGGTCGGGCAGCCTTCCGGCCGTCCGTGCCGAGAGCGCCCCGGCCAGGATCCCGAAGGGGATCGCCAGGACGATCGAGAGGAGGTTGAGTACGAGCGTCACGGGAATGCGGTTCGCGAGCACCTGCCAGACCGGCACGTTCGGCTCGATCTTCAGGGAGACGCCCCAGTATCCGTCCGCAATGATGTCCCGCCAGAAATAGTAATACTGGACGGGTATGGATTCGTTCAGGTGATGCTTCTCTTCGAGCAGCGTCTCGAGTTCCGGTGAGTTTTCGGGGTCGTCAAAAGGAGACCCCGGCATCAGCCGGATCACGAAGAAACACAGCGTCATGATCACGAACAGGGTCAGGACCATCAGACCCAGACGTTTCAGCACGTATCGTGACACGATGATCCCCCCTTCCTTGAATTTTGCGGGACTGCGTTTATTTCTTCAGGCCAGTGTCAATGCCGCAGAGCCAGTAGCGCACGTTGGCCGGATCGTTGAAGTCATAGGTGACCCATTCATGCAGCAGGGACTGCTGCGTACGCTCGAACAGCGGGATGACGATGCGTTCCTCAAGGGCCGCCTTCTCCATGGCCGCGGCTGCCGCGACGTTCTTCGCCATGTCGGTCTTGTAGGAAGCGTCGCTCTCCTGCAGCCAGATGGTCTTCTCCAGCGTCTCGCAGTGGTAGGCCGCATTGCATTTGCTCCAGTAGGAACTTGAGAACACGTCGAACTGGTTCATGGGGCTCGCGTCGGTCACGGTGCGGCTCCAGTTGGAGAGGCCGAGTTCAAAGGCGTTCTCGTCGGTGCGCCAGGCCTTCATCTTGGCCAGGCGGTTGGCGCTCGGGACTGCTTCGATCTTCAGACTCAGCCGGCCTTCGAAGATCCGCGCGAACTCTTCCTGCAGGAACTGCGCGCAGATGCTCATTTCGTCGTTGTCGGAGGAGATGGTCAGGGTCAGTTCGAGTTTGTCAAGCCCTGCCCGGGCCATGGCCTTGTCAAAATACTGCTTCGCCAGTGCCGGATCGAATGACTTATTGATATCCTCCACATAGGCCTTCGCCTCATCGGTGTCGCGGAAGCGGACCGGGCTGTATTCGCCGCAGTAGGAGGTGTAGGGAACGATGAAGTTCGCAGGCTCGCCGCCTTCCCGTCTGGCCAGGGTCACGCGGTCCACCGCGTACCAGAGCGCATTCTTGAAATCGGGATCGGACAGGATCGGCAGGCTCATCTTCGAAGCGTCGAGGGCTTTTGCGGTATAGGTCCTGCTGCCGTCCTTTTCCGTGTAAACGTCGATGTTGTTCGGGTCGTCAGGCCTGTGTTCCACGCGGATCGGCTCGCTCTTCCCATCCGGCGCTGCGGCGTAATGCGCCGTGTTGTCGTTTATTTCGATCATCAGCAGGTAGCGAGAAGGCGTGGAGAAATAGTCCGGGCTGTCCATGTACTGCTCGCCGACCTGGGCGGTGATCGTGACCGCGTCCAGTTCCCCCCGCTCGAACATTTCCACGCGGGTCTGGACGTTCTGCACATAGACGAGTTCAGCGCCGTCCAGCAGGATCTCATCCGCAAAGACGTAGTGCGGATTCTTTTCCATCACGATGCGGGATTCCTTCACCCACTTCGTGACCGTGAAGGGGCCGCAGTATTTCGCCTTGTCTGCAGAAGTGCCGTAGGTGCTTGAACTCCCGTCCGCGCTCATGCAGGACGCATAAAGGTCGGGATCCACCGGCACGGTACCGTACTCGCCGAAGGCCTTCATCACGAGGTCGGCGGTCACCGGCGCCTCGGTCTTGATCTCAAGGACGTTGCCGTCAATGGCTTTGATGCCGACATCTTCCCACTTCACGTCCCCGCCGGTGTAGTAGGTCCGGGCGTTCAGGATGCTGATGTAAAGGTTCATGTTGTCGCCGGAGCGGTGCTTCATGAGCGGGTCAAGGCAGATCTTCATCGATGCTTCGAAAGAGGCTGCCGTGATCGGCGTACCGTCGCTGAAACAGGCATTGTCCCGGATGCGGACGTGCCAGACCCTGCCCTCCGCATCCTTCTGCTCGGGCTCGGCGGCCGCCAGTTCCGGCCGCATGTAGCGCGTGTCGGTACTGCCCTCTATCTTCGTCCAGGAACGGTAGAGGCGCGCCTGGCACCAGGTGTTGAAAGCATCCTCGGAGGAATTGGCCTCATAGGGGTCAAAGGTGCGGCAGTTTTCCGAAGAGACCCGGATGATCTTCTCCGGCTTCGGCGCTTCTGTCTCAGCCGTCGACTCCGCTTTCTTCCCGCCGCATGCCGCCAGCGAAATGATCATCGCCGCAGCAAGAAGTACACTGTATATCTTTTTCCGCATCCTCTTCCTCCTTTCCGGAGCCGGAACACCGGCGCTTGGCACATCATACTTCATTGTTCTTTGTATCATATTTCCCTCGTAATAACAATAAAACAATCATAAAATGGCTTGTCAGGGGGACGGTTCTGCTGACACACCAAAAACGTGTCGGCAGAACCGTCCCCCTGACAAAAGACTTGCCTTTCAGATAAAAGTAACCGTTTCGGCAAGGGGTTTCCGGCTGCTGTGATTCGGGAGCGGCCCCACACCTTCCTCTGCATAACCGAGGTCCAGCAGCATCAGGATCTCTTCCTTCTCCGGCAGTCCCAGTTCGGCTTTTAACAGCTCCGGATCGAAACGGTTGACCCAGCAGCTGTCCACGCCTTCATCTGCCGCCGCCAGGATCAAATGGGTTGCCACGATCGTCGCATCCTCGATCCCCGAATCGCGCTGTCCGCCCGGATAGGTATAAACATTTTCCCTATCAAAAGCAACCGCCAGAACCGTCGGCGCACCGTAACGGCAAATGGTCAGCTTATCCACTTTAGCCAGTGCATCCTCGGATTCCAGTACATAAATGTGCTGTTCCTGAAGATTTCTTGCCGTCGGCGCGAGTCTTCCCGCCTCCAGAATTGCGTTGATTTTCTCTCGTTCAACCTTTCTGCTGCTGTACTTTTTGCAGGCATAGCGATTCCTGACCACATCCTTGAATTCCATCTGTCTTCCTCCGTTTCTACAATATCGTTCCCGAATAGATCGCTTTGTCTGTGTAGACGGCTTCCATCGGATAATCCCACGCGCGCAGCGGAATGAAATCCGCCTTCTGCACCTCAAATGCTGCCGCTGCCACATGTGCATTCCTGCACTTCGGAAGGAAACGGTCATAGTAACCGGCCCCCATGCCGATCCGGCTGCCGTTTTCGTCAAAGGCTGTGCACGGGCAGATCACAAGGTCTATGCTTTCCGGGGCAATTTGTTCTGAAGCTTCAGGCAGCGGCTCCGGTATCCCAAACGCCCCTTTTTTCCAGGCTCCGGGGAGCATGGCGATCATCTCTGCCCTGCTGATGCAAAGCGGGTATACAAAACGTTTTCCGGCCGAAGCCGGATGAGAAAGGAGCGCATCCAGGGAGAGTTCACCCCTGATATGATTGTATATCATAACCGTCCCGGCCTGCTGAAAGATCCTGCTTTCCGCAATCCGTTCTGCTGCCGCAGCCGCCCCCGCTTCCCGCTCAGCATCTGTTAACGCATCTCTGGCCGAAATGCCCCGCCTGCGCAGGATATCACTCGTTACATCTGAAGAAAGCTCACTCATTACTGAAACCTGTTTTCAAGGCGAAATAGTGCTTCACGTGTTTCGCAAACAGCTGTGCTGCATGTGACTGATAATTATTCTTTACCCACCCCAAAAGGACTCTCCAGGGAAATGCATCTTCAAGCGGAATGATTTTCAGCCCCGGGCACAGAATATGCTCTGCATAAGGTCTGGGCATGATATACACGCCGGTCCCGTTAAGCGTGCTCTTAACCAGAGAACTAATATTGGTGCTGGAAAAGCCAACTTTGGGCACATACCCCGCCTGTTTGCATTTTTCCATGATCTGCTGATACATCAGAGACGCCGAAGTATACAGATTATATGACACCTCCTGCAGATCTTTAAAGCTTAGTTTTTCTCTTTCGGCCAGGCTGTTTTTATCTGACACACAGACAACAATCGTGTCCTCCAGAAGAGGAATCGTCTCTACCACATCACTCTTTTCCAGAGAGATATAAATATTGATATCCGTCTCATGATTCTCCAGCATTTTCTGCAAAGCCAGAGACCCCATTTCCTCTACGCGGATTTCAATATCCGGATACCGCTGGCAGAACTGATTGATGATCTCTCTTCCGTACAGTTCATTGACCATCGGTCCCATTCCGATAGCCAGTCTTCCTTTAACCGCCATTTTTACAGCGTCAATTGCATCAGGAATCGCATCAAACTGCTGCAGGATCGTCGTTGCTCTGGCGTACAGAACTTCTCCGCAATCTGTCAGATAAACACCATCTGGCTGTGTATCAAACAGCTGAGCCCCCAGTTCATCTTCCATCTTCCGAATGGCTTTACTGATTGCAGGCTGTGAAACAAATAAATGTGCTGCCGCTTTAGTATAACGTCTGTCATCTGCGACCTGAACGAAATAGCGAAGATCTCTCAGTTCCATAATATCCTCCTGTTCCGGCACCAAGTTTACCTATAACTGACCATGTTATAGCACAATAAACAACTATTGTCACGTAACAAGGTATTATTATTGCCTGAGAGCGCTATGAAACCGCTGATTTTCCGCCGCTTTTGAAATCACCTTGGCTTTCACTGAAGTGTCCTGGCTGCTGCCTCAACAACATGTGAAACCAATACACTTGTTGTCACGGCACCGACACCGCCGGGAACAGGTGTGATTGCCTTCACGACAGGCTCTGCCTCATCAAAGCGGACGTCGCCGCAGAGTTTCTGTTTTGCCTCGTTCCAGCTGATGCCGACGTCGATCACGGTCTGGCCTTCGCGCAGGAACTCCGCGCCGATG
>CADAOF010000003.1 GCA_902789555.1 uncultured Lachnospiraceae bacterium | reverse complement strand
TGCTGATCATTTTGATGTCTCCTTTCCGTAATCGTCGATCATCCGGCGGATCTCCGCGACATCTCCGTCAGACAGTTTTTTCTCCGAAGTAAAGGCCGCAAAAAAGGCCGGGAGAGATCCGCCGAAGGAATCCTCCACGAATCGGCGGCTTTCCTGCGCCTGCATGCCCTCACGGGAAATGAGCGAAGTCACGGCGCCGCCTTCGTTGCGGAAATAGCCCTTCTCACAAAGCTTTCTCAACACCGTATAAGTCGTGGATTTCTTCCAGCCGAGCTTTTCGGCGCAGAGCCTCACCAGTTCGCCCGAACCGAGCGGTTCATTCTCCCAGATCAGTTCGGCAAAACGCGTTTCCACTTCTCCCAGTTTGTAATCACTCATGACAGATCTCCTTATTGCCGGGGACATATCGATCAGAATGCAGCCATCCGACCGGTTTATTAGCGATAAACCCCTCGACAAGCCAAGTTTATCATTGATAAACCGACTTGTCAAGAGGTTTTTTAGATTTTTTTTATAATTTCAGCATCCCGGCGACACACACGGTAACTGTTGCCGGGATGTTATAATTGTGTTACTTTTCCCCTCCGGTCTTCGTTTCTATGAGTGAAGGCCTTTGGAACAGGCGGGGCAGCCGTCCCGCACACATCACGAAAGTGAGCAGGATCATGGATGACAGGGAACTGACCGATCTTCTTTACGCGCACGCCGAGGAAGCGGTCGAACGCATCAGGGAAAAATACGGCGCCTACTGCCGTTATATCGCAGGGCAGATCCTGGCGGATCCGGCGGACGTCGAGGAAGTGGAAAACGACGTGCTTTTGAAGCTCTGGCGGACGGTCCCGCCGGCAAAGCCGGCGTCGCTTCGCTCTTATCTCGGCATGCTCTCCCGCCAGCTCGCCATCGACAAACGGCGGCGTGATCCGAAGCGGAAGCTTACGGAAGCGTACGAGCAGAGCCTGGAGGAACTGGAGGACGTTCTGCCGGACGGGTCTGAAAACGCGATTGCCGATGAGTTCGCCCTCCGGGAGGCGCTGGACCGTTTTCTCGCGCAGCTGAAAGAAAAGGAGCGCCGCGTCTTTCTGCTTCGCTACTGGTATGCCTGCCCCATCCGTGAGATCGCAGCCGAACTGCGCGCGAGCGAAGGCAGCGTCAAGATGCGCCTCGAACGCACGCGGAACAAGCTTTGGCATTTCCTTCAGGAGGAGGATCTGTGGCATGAATAAAATGGATATTTCAGACGCCCTGAACGGCGTCGATATGCAGCTCGTCGAAGCTGCCGCGCCGGAAAAAGCGTGGGACGCACTTGGCGAGAGCGCTCCGGCAGCGGAGAAGAAAAGACTTGGAAAAAGGATCAGAGGGCTCTTCGGCGCCGTCGCCGGCGCTTTCCGGAAACATAAGTTCTTAAGAATAGCGGTGCCTATACTTTCCGTGCTCGCGCTCGCCGTCATTCTGGACGGGACCTTCCATATCCGGAGCGGGCTGGTCATGAAAGCCTATGCCCTCGGAGAAGCCGGACACCCGGAAAGAAGCCGGTCCGCGGAGGATCTGCAGAAGGCCGGCGAGGCAAAGGGAAGCGGCATCATGCTTGCGGACTTCTTTACCCGCAGCATGGCGGAGATCCTGGGCGGCACGGAAACGGAAGGAAACCACGCGAACCGCGTCTACTCTCCCCTGAACAGTTATATGGCCCTCGCGATGCTCGCGGAATGCGCCGGCGGTGAAAGCCGCGAAGAGATCCTGCAGCTGCTCGGCGCGGACAGCATTGAAGCGCTGCGGAAACAGGCCTCGTCGATTTACCTCGCGAATTCCCTCTATACGCACGAAGCCAAAAGCGTCCTTGCCAATTCGCTCTGGCTGAGCAATGGTATCTCCTATCACGAAGACACGGTAAAGACATTGGCGGACACGTATTTCGCCTCTTCTTTCCGCGGCGAGATGGGGTCCGAGGGATACAACAAGGCGCTCCGCACCTGGATCACGGAAGCGACCGATGGCCTGCTGGACAGCCGCTATACGAACGGCGTCTCCATGACGCCCAATACCGTGGCAGCCGTAGTTTCCGCCATGAACCTGGACGTCAAATGGGATGGGTTCAAGAAGAACGATTCGCACCCCGGCACGTTTAATGCTCCGGGCGGGAAGCGGGACGTCACCTATATGTACCAGGATATCGAGAGCACCACTTATGTTCTGGGCGACAGCTTTCAGGCAGTGCGCGTCAAAATGGGCGGCGGCATGAGCATGTGGCTGATCCTGCCAAACGGCGACGCGGGCCGCTTTACACCTGAAGAACTTCTGCGGAATGAGACCTATTCGACCTTTGTCAGAACACTTATTTGTAAGGAATACCGGGCCGGCTGGGGCGAGATCGGCGAAGGCCTTGCCTGGAGGCCTGCCAAGGTCCACCTTACCCTGCCGCGCTTCGACATTACCGCGGAAAATAATCTGAAAGACAGCTTCCGGCGGCTCGGCATCTCCAAAGTATTTTCCGAACATGAAGCCGATTTTTCGGGGATCTCGGAAGAAGGTGCTTATCTTAGCGAACTCAGGCAGGCCTCCCGCCTGATCGCGAACGAAGAAGGCGTCCGGGCCGTTTCCTTCACCTTCGGGGGAGCTGAAACCATGGCGCCTATCCCGGGTGAAGTCTCACTCGTCTTTAACCGTCCCTTCCTTTTCCTGCTGACAAGCGCGGACGATCTCCCGCTCTACGCCGGCATCGTCAATCAGCCGTAAGACCGGCTTCAGAAAGCAAAAAGAGTGCAGTCCCGGCGGCTGCACTCTTTTTGCTGCATCACACTTTTCGTGAGAGACCATGTTTTCTTCTTATCCCACTTGACAGCCCCTGCACGGCATGATAGACTAAGCGTACTAATACAACTAATACACTTAGTCGAGTGCTGAATGTCAAAAAGGAGTATCGCATGTTTCAGATTGATTCTCTCTCCCGTACGCCGGTCTATGAACAGATCATTACTCAGGCCGAGCAGTTAGTCGCCCGTGAGATCTTAAAGCCGGGAGATCCGCTGCCGTCCGTCCGCACCCTCTCCATCACCTTAGGCATCAATCCCAACACCATTCAGAAAGCATATTCGGAGCTGGACCGCCGCGAGCTCACCATCTCCGTCGCCGGTAAAGGCTGTTTTGTCCGCAAGGATATCAGCTCCTTCCTTTTCGGGCTTCGCACCCGTCAGATGGCCCATTTTGAAGAAACCGTTCGCCAGATGATCAGCTTCGGCATTCCTCTTTCCGTTGTTGAAAACAGCCTTCATAAACTCTACGCAAATAAGGAGGAGGCCTGATCATGATCCAGGTACAGCAAGCTGTCAAACGCTTCGGCAGCATTACGGCTCTGAGTAATATCAGCTGCCGTATTGAAAAAGGCTCCGTTTACGGCATGGTTGGTTCCAACGGTGCCGGGAAGTCCACCTTTCTGCGGCTGGTCAGCGGCGTTTACAAGCCGGATGAAGGCCAGGTCACCATTGACGGCGCTTCGGTCTTTGATAACCCTGCCGTCAAAGCCCGCTTGGTCTTTGTTCCGGACGAATTGTTTTTCCTCCCGGGATCGACCCTTGCACGCATGGCCGTCCTCTACCGAAGTTTTTTCCCGCGCTTTGACGATGAACGCTTCCATTTTCTGACAAAAGCGTTCAATTTGGATGAAAAGCGTCTGATCCACGGCTTTTCCAAAGGAATGCGGAGGCAGGCTGCCACGTTGCTCGCTCTTTCCTGCCGGCCGGACTTCTACTTTTTCGATGAGACGTTTGACGGGCTTGATCCGGTGATGCGGCGGCTCGTCAAAGGGCTGATCAATGAAGACGTGGCAGATAAGAACGCAACAGCCATCATCACCTCCCACTCTCTGCGGGAGCTGGAGGATACCTGCGATCAGCTTGCCCTCCTGCACAAGGGCGGCCTCATCCTGCAGAGCAACGTACAGGACTTAAAGACCTCTCTGTTCAAGGTGCAGATCGCTTTTGACCGTCCTTTCAGTGAAGAACTGTTTTCTTCGCTTCAGGTCGAAAACTGCCGGATAAACGGCGGCGTTGCTCAGCTGATCCTGCGCGGCGACAAATATGAGATCCTGGCCCGGTTAAAACAGCTTAATCCCGTCCTTCTGGATGTACTTCCCCTGAATCTGGAAGAGATTTTTACCTACGAAATGAAAGAACTCGGCTACTCTTTTGAAGACGTGCTGGAGAAGGAGGCAAAAAATGAAGAAAAAAGTGTTTGACCTCAGGCTGTACGCGGAAGCCCTGCGGCAGCTGCGCTCTTTCGTCATTCTCAGCCTGCTGCCGCTGCTCTTCTCTGCGTGCTATTCTTCCCTGCATGTCATCAGTATCTGGACAACTATGTTCAACACCTCTGAGCTGAGAGCTGAATATCTGCCGAGTTACATGACTGCCGTCACTCTGCATCCCTATCTGCCGCATTTGTGTCTCCTCATCGCCCCACTGCTGACATTCCGGGTCTTTTCCTTTCTGAACAGCCGGAAAGGCAGTGATTATTATCATGCGGTGCCGCAGAACAGGCTCTGTCTGTACGGCAGTTTTCTGGCCGCCGTATGGACCTGCCTCGCGCTTCTGATTTTTGTCAGTTCCCTGCTTTCCGGTGTTTGCGTTGCCTGGATAAAACCCGGTTTCATCAGTTTCAGATGGACGGAGCTGTTCCGATTCGCTGTGGGATCCTTTTGCATGAGCCTTTACGTCAGTGCTGCTGCAGCCTGTGCCGCCGCCCTGTGCGGGACCCTTCTGACCTCGGTCATCACTGCATCTTTGTTAATTTTTGCCCCTCGTCTGATTCTGCATTATCTTGCGCAGGGGGTTTTCTCTGCAAGCCGGGTCCTGTTGAGAGATCACACCTTCTTCCTGATCGACTCCCGTTTTCACCTGCCCAGTGTGGTTTTCCAGAATTTATTGATGACTCTCCAGAAATATGCGCCTGCCTACACGCCGGAGAATCCGCCCGGACTGGACAATTTCCTTCGTTCACCCGTTCAATGGTACACGATCGGTCTGGCCATACTGTGGTCACTCCTTGCTGCTTTCCTTTTTGTACGCCGCCGCAGCGAAACAGCAGAACTCCCGGCGATCTCGCCGCTGATCAATTCTGCCGTCGGATTACTGCTGGCTTTTCTGGTCTGTCTGAAAACACTGCTCTCGCTTGTTGAAGTCCTGGTTCAAAGGCGCTCCTATGTCGGCAGTGTGTGGCTCAGAGTCCTGCCGGTCTTCCTTCTGGCCGTTCTGGTACTGTTTCTCTATCACCTGGTCTCAACCAGAAAACTGGTCTCTCTGAAAAATGCATTAAGGTCATTGCCCATTCTTCTCATCATGAGCCTGCTGTTCTGCGGCATCCCGCTGCTTGCCGGCTCGGCTGTCAATCATTTTCGGCCTGCTGCCGAAGAAATTGAATCCGTCCGTTATTTGGGCGACGGCAGTCACTTGGAGGATACTACCGATGAATTTTTCCGGGAAGCGACAGCGCAGGCCTCGCTCCGCTCTCCCCTGCTCAACCAGCTTTGTGCAGACGGGCTTCGGACGCTGTTGGATGCCGACCCGGAAGACGATAATTACATGCATGGCGGCATGCTTCTGAAAGTCGCTGTCCGCGTAAATGGGAAAGACCATTATCGCATGATTTTTGTCTCGCAGGAAAATTATCAGAAGCTGATCGAAGAACTTTCACGGAACGAAACGTTCATGCACTGTTATAAAGCTTTTCCGGACGCAGATGATCCAAGCTTAACGCTGGATTCCTCCACCGAGATCAGCAGAAAAAGGCTGCCGCCCCTGTATAAGGCACTCCTGAAGGATGCCGTTGCTTCATCGGATACCGACTGGTATCACCTTATCAGAGGGGAAGGCGCGAACAAGGAGTCCGCTTTGGAATACTTATCGATTCGATTTCAGGAGAATGACGAAATCAAGCGTTTGATGCTTCCGATCACTCCGCATTTTCCTGCGCTGTGGAATGCCTTCTGGGAGGCACGGGAACAGAATGCCAGGCAGTACCGTCCTCTCCTTTTGACGCAGCTCGAGCGCCTGTCACGATTTCCGATCAGCGGAAGCTCGGAATATGGCATTATTCTTAGCATCTCCCGGCCGGGGGAAGAACCTGACAGCCAAAGAGTCTTCTTAACCAATTCCAACGGGGCATGGCTGGTCAACCATTCTGATCCGGCTGAAGCCATTCTTGCCGAACTGGCAGATTACCTGCGCGAGAAAAGCGATACGCCGCTGGATCCGAATCAGCCTTTGACCGAGATCAATTATGTCGCACCGCTTTTGGAGACTGACGGCAGCAGCAGTCAGCGATGCTCGCTGCACACGTTTTTCTGCGCAGACGTCTCCCTTCTTCCGGCGCTTGCCCCGTATTTTGCCTCAGTTGAAGAACCGCAGCCGATTCCGGTCAATTGACGATCTCCTGCTCTTGTACTTTCCCGTGTTCTGCGTTATACTTTTATGTCAGAAATATCAGGAGGTCCATCCATGAGCTACGCAGACGAATTATTTATCAAGAACTGCCGGAATATCCTGGAAAACGGCGTCTGGGATACCGATTACGACGTGCGCCCGCGCTGGGAAGACGGCACGCCTGCCCATACCGTAAAGATCTTCGGGGTCGTGGACCGCTATGACCTTCAAAAGGAATTTCCCATGATGACGCTCCGCCGCACGGCGTGGAAGTCCGCTCTGGACGAACTGCTGTGGATCTGGCAGAAGAAGTCCAACGACATCCACGAGCTCAGCAGCCATATCTGGGATTCCTGGGCGGATGAAAACGGCACCATCGGCAAGGCCTACGGCTACCAGCTGGGCGTGAAGCACAAATACGCCGAAGGCTGGTTCGACCAGGTCGACCGCGTGATCTACGATCTGAAGAACAACCCGGCCAGCCGCCGCATCCTCACGAACATCTACAACCATCACGACCTGTCTGAGATGGGTCTTTACCCCTGCGCCTACAGCATGACCTTCAACGTGAGCGGAAAGAAGCTGAACGCGATCCTGAACCAGCGCTCGCAGGACATGCTGACCGCGAACAACTGGAACACCTGCCAGTACGCGATGCTGACCATGATGATGGCGCAGGTGGCCGGCCTTGAGCCCGGCGAATTCGTGCACGTGATTGCCGACTGCCACATCTACGACCGCCATGTGGACCTGGTCCGCGAAATGATCGAGAAGGAACCGTTCCCGGCGCCGAAGGTGACGCTTGATTCCTCGGTCACCGATTTCTATCAGTTCACCAAGGATTCCTTCAAGGTCGAGGATTATCAGTACCATCCCTTCACCGCGAAGATCCCGGTTGCGATCTGAGGCGCGCCATGGTATCGGCTATCGTGGCCGTAAGCCCGGGCTGGGGCATCGGCGACGGCAAGGGCATGCTCTACCGCCTGCCCGGCGACCTGAAATATTTCAGAAGCGTCACGCTCGGGCACCCGGTCATCATGGGGCGGAAAACGCTTGAGTCCTTCCCGGGCGGAAAACCGCTTCCGGGGCGGGAAAACATCGTGATCACGCGGAACCGGAACTTCCGGCCCGAGGGCGTGACCGTCGTGCATTCGCTCGCGGCGCTGCGGAGGCTCGTGGCTTCGCGGCCTGACGAGCACTTCTTCGTCATCGGCGGCGGCGAGATCTATGAAAAGCTCCTTCCGGACTGCGAGACGGCCTACGTCACCATGGTGGAGACCGAACCGCCCATCGTGCCGACCGTCTTCTATCCCGACCTGTCGAAAAAACGCAGCTGGGTCCTGGAATCGGCTTCCGAACCGCACACTGAAGAAAATGGCGCCGTGTACCGCTTTACGGTCTGGCGCAGAAGGAGAACCCATTGAAGATCAGATGTCTGCTCCTCGCCCTCCTGCTTGTGCTCTGCTGCACGGGCTGCGCGGCGCCGGAGAAAAAGGTATTCGAGATCAAGGAGATGCGGCTCACGCTGGACGACTCCTTCAAGGAAGGAACGCACGAGATCTACACCGGCATCCTGAAATCCAACCGCGAGGCCATCGGCGTGATCGTCCTCCGCGAGGACAAATCGCAGCTGCCCGATACAATAAAGACGGCCGACGATTACGCCGAGCTGACGAGGTCGGCGACCGTGCAGAGCGGCCGCACGATTGATGAGATCAAGCACGACGGCGACATTCCCTACTACGAATACAACTTCCGGAGCGAGCTGAACTACCGCTACTATACGGCACATTTCGAATCAAAGGACGCTTTCTGGGGCGTGCAGTTCTTCTGCGCGAAGAACCGCTACGATAAGAATTTTGCCGTCTTCAGCGAATGGGCCCACGCGATAACGTTTGCGGACTGACGGCATCGCAGCAAAAAAGGACCCCCGAGGGTCCTTTTTTCGTGCCTGTTTCCACTGTTTCTCAGCGGATGATCTTATAGATGAGCGGCTGCGGTTCGGGCGCCGTTTTTCCGAAGGAAAGACTCCCGAGGAAGGCTTTCTCCGCCGCCGGGAAGAGTTCTTCGCGGTCGGCATAGAGCGTGCAGAGGACGTCGCCCTTCTTCACCTTCTCTCCCGTCTTCTTCGCAAGCACGATGCCGGCGGTCGGGTCGATGGGATCACTCTTCACCATGCGGCCGGCGCCGAGGAGTCCCGCGGCATTACCGATCGCTTCTGTCTCCATGCGGGTGATGTAACCGCTCTCCGGAGATTTCACCTCATGGCTGAAGCGGGCTCTTGCCATCTTCGCCGTATCGTCGAGGCAGGCGGTGTCGCCGCCCTGGTAGGCGATCCATTCCTTAAACTTTTCGAAGGCCTTTCCGGAAGCGATGGACTCGTCCGCTCTCTTCCGCGCCTCTTCATGCGAGATCCCGAAGACCAACGACAGCATGGCCGCGGCGAGTTCCAGGGAGACCTCGTAAACGTCGCCCTTTACCTCACCCTTCAGTACGCCGACGGCCTCTTCCACTTCGAGAAGGTTCCCGATCGCGTGGCCGAGCGGTTCGTCCATGTTGCTGATGACGGCGGCCATGTTCCGCCCGCAGCGGCGGCCGATCTCGACCATCTTCCGCGCCAGCACCTCGGCGGAGGCGATGTCCTTCATGAAGGCACCGCTCCCGACGGTCACGTCCAGCACGATGGAATGCGCGCCGGCCGCAAGTTTCTTTGACATGATGCTGGAGACGATGAGCGGGATGGCTTCGACGGTCGCGGTCACGTCGCGGAGGGCGTAAAGCCGTTTGTCCGCCGGCGCAAGATCCGCGCTCTGGCCGATCACGCACACGCCGATGTCGCGGCTCTGCTTCAGGAAATCCTCGATGGACAGCTCGACGCGGTAGCCGGGGATGGATTCCAGCTTGTCCACGGTCCCGCCGGTATGGCCGAGGCCGCGTCCGGACATCTTCGCCGTCTTCGCGCCGCAGGCCGCCACGATCGGGGCGAGGATCAGGCTGGTCTTGTCACCCACGCCGCCGGTGGAATGCTTATCCACGGAGAGCGTGCCGAATTCGGACAGATCGATCTCGTCGCCCGAATGCGCCATCGCGTCGGTGAGCGTTGCGATCTCACGGTCGCTCATGCTCTGGAAGACCACCGCCATGCAGAAAGCGCTGATCTGGTAGTCGGGCAGCGAGCCGTCGGTGACACCGTTTACGAAGAAACGGATCTCTTCGTCCGTGAGTTCCTCCCCGCGGCGTTTCTTATGAATTAAATCGACCATTCTCATAGATTGCTTCCCCCGTTTTCTGTGCCAGGCAGAGCGGGACAAAGCTTTCGAAGAGCATTTGAACGAATGTGAATCACTCTGAGAAAGTTTTCGTCCCGGCTGCGAGGCAGTAAAACGCCTCAGTCCATCAGATCAAAGCGAAGCGGCATGATCTGGTTCAGCGTATAAACTTTCGTTCTTCCTTCGGAACCGTAGAGGATCACGCGGAAATCCGGTCTGCAGAATTCCTGCATCACCTGGCGGCAGACACCGCAGGGCGGGCAGATGACCGTCGGTTCCTCGCTGTCGGGTGCGCCGCAGATCGCGATGGCCTCAAAATCCTTATGCCCTTCGCTGACCGCCTTGAAGAAAGCCGTCCGCTCCGCGCAGACCGTCGGCGAAAATGATGCATTTTCAATGTTGCAGCCGGTATAGACTTTGCCGTCCGCGCACAGAAGCGCCGCCCCTACTGCAAAATGCGAATACGGAACGTAGGCACTCTTCCGCGCCTCCAGGCACTTTTTGATCAGCGTACTGTCTCTCATAACCCCTGTTCCTTTGCGATCTTCACGAGACGGCTCGTGCCGAGACGGGTCGCGCCGAGTTTCAGGAAGTCTTCCGCATCCTTCAGGTCGGCAATGCCGCCGGCCGCCTTGATGCCGACGCCGGGCGAGACGTACTTCTTGAACAGCGCCACGTCTTCCCTGGTCGCGCCGCCGGTCGAGAAGCCGGTCGAGGTCTTGATGAAGTCCGCACCGGACTTCGAGACCACGCGGCACATCTCGATCTTCTCTTCGTCGGTCAGCAGGCAGGTCTCGATGATGACCTTGAGGACCTTGTTCGGGCAGGCGAGGCGGATGCGGCGGATCTCGTCGTAAACCTTGTCATACGCGCCTTCCTTCACCCAGCCGATGTTGATGACCATGTCGATCTCATCCGCGCCGTTGTCGACGGCATCCAGAGCTTCGATCAGCTTTACCTTCGTGGTGGAATAGCCATTCGGGAAGCCGATGACCGTGCAGATCTTCAGCCTGTCGCCGACGTATTCCTTTGCCTGCTTCACGAACGAAGCCGGAATGCAGACGGAGGCCGTGTGATACTTCATGCCGTCGTCGCAGATCTGGCGGATCTGTTCCCAGGTGGATTCGGGTTTCAGCAGGGTGTGGTCGCATGCCTGCAGGATCTCTTCAAGTTTCATCTTCTGTTCCTCCTGCGTCCGGATCAGCGGACGCGTTTTATTCTTCGGTATCGGCTGCCGTTACGGTCAGCCGATAGAGGCTCTGTCTTGCCTGCGCAAGCTGCTGGATCTTCGCCGCGGTATCCGCTTCACGCAGTTCGCGGTTCAGGCGCTCGCGCCGCAGCCGTCTTAAGGATTCGGTCAGGATGTGCGCCTTTTCTTCGGCAGGCGTATCCTCGGGGAAGCCTTTGCTGAAGACCGCTGCTGCTTCCTTGCTCTGCGTTTCGTCTTCCACGTAGCGGTTCAGGACCGACGCCGGCAGCACCTTTCCCTTCTCTTCCTTTTCACGGAGGATGCGGAGGAAAACGTCGCGGCAGGTCTCCGTAGGCATGTCCTCTTCCGTAAGAAGGGTACGGATGCGGGCAGGCGATGCGCCGGAGCAGGCT
Source organism: uncultured Lachnospiraceae bacterium (assembly GCA_902789555.1). Taxonomy (GTDB): domain Bacteria; phylum Bacillota; class Clostridia; order Lachnospirales; family Lachnospiraceae; genus UBA6987. The sequence continues at coordinate 144,546 of CADAOF010000003.1, read as the reverse complement.
GCCCAGTTCAGGAGCATCTGCGCTGCCACGAGCAGGCCTTCGTCCTTTTCTTTCCTGCGGCCGCTCTTCTGCGTAACCGCGTTCTCGTCGAAATCTTCCTCAGCAGGATCCGGTTCCGCCTTCATCCGCCGGTTGCCGATGCGGTTCATCATCTTTCGCAGCAGGGCCGGATCGATCTTTTGCCGCTCACAGACCGCGTTCAGGTAGTTTTCCCGTTCCAGTTCGTCTTGGAAGGTCGTCAGTTCCTCAGCCAGCTGACGGAAATAGGCAGTCAGGCCGGCAGGATCCGAAAGGTCGTAATTCCTTTTCCAGATATCCGACTGGAAAAGGAAGAAATTGACGGCATTCCTGATGCGTTCCTCATAGCCGGCAGCTCCTTCGTGGACGATCAGTTCGTCCGGGTCCTTATAAGGCTTCAGGTCCAGCACACGGATGTTGAAGCCGGCTTCACGCAGGATGGGGATCGCACGCATCGCGGCTTTTGTGCCGGCGGCGTCGCTGTCGTAGGTCAGAATGACGTTGTCCGTGTGGCGTTTCAGAAGCCGCGCGTGCCCTTCGGTGAGGGCCGTGCCGAGCGAAGCCACGGCACAGTCGATGCCCGCCTGGTGCAGGGCGATCACGTCCATGTAGCCTTCCATCAGCAGATAGTAAGGGCGTTTCGTCAGTTTCGCGGCAAAGAGGCCGTAGAGGTTCCGGCCCTTGTCGAAGACCGGTGTCTCGGGCGTATTCAGATACTTCGGTTCGCTCCCGTCCAGCACGCGGCCGCCGAAGCCGATGACGCGGCTGTTCTTATCCATGATGGGGTACATGACCCTGTTCCGGAAAAAATCGTAAGGGCCCTGTCCCTCCTTAAACTTGACGAGGCCGCTCGAACGCATCTCCTCATCAGCGTAGCCTTTGCCTTTCAGGTACGTGTACAGCGCGTGGCTGTACCAGCCTTCGTCAGGCGCATAGCCGAGGCCGAAGCGGCGAAGCGTTTCGGCGGAGAGTCCGCGGCGGGAAAGGTATTCCATACCGGATTTTCCGACCGGGCTGCGCAGCTGATAATAGTAGAACTTCGCAGCTTCGCCGTTCAGTTCGATCAGCCTGGAACGGGCGTCCTCCCGGTTTCTCTCCTCGGCGCTCATTTCGCGTTTCGGCAGAGTGATCCCTGCACGTTCCGCAAGATATTCCAGGGCTTCCGGGAAGGTCCAGTTTTCGTAGTTCATCAAAAAAGTGACTGCGTTTCCCCCGGCGCCGCAGCCAAAGCAGTAGTACATCTGCTTGTTCTGCGACACGCTGAAAGAAGGGGTCTTCTCAGTGTGGAAGGGACAGCAGGCCCAGTAGTTGGCGCCTCTCTTCGTGAGTTTGACCCGCGATCCGACGACCGCAACGATATCGCTGCGGCTGCGGACTTCTTCGATCAGTTCTTCGGGGTAATATGCAGCCATGATGGAATATCAAGTCGTCTTCAGGTTATCGATGCGTTTGTCCAGCCAGCGGAGGATGTCATGGAAGACGTCCTCGCGGTCTTTTTCATTCAGGATCTCGTGCATGTCATCCTTGTAGAGGAAGACGTCCACGTCGGTGAGACCGATCTTCTTGTAGTGGTTGTAGACCTGCAGGACGCCCTTGGACTTATTGCCCACGGGGTCGAGCATGCCGGCAGCGAGCAGCACCGGGAAGTCTTTCGGGATGCGGTCCTGATCCTTGCCGAGCGCCAGGTATTCCATGGTCTTGAAGAAATCCTTGTATGCCCAGACGGTGAAAGGGAAGCCGCAGAGCGGGTCGGCCTTGTAGGCCTCCACGATCTCCTCGCGGGTGCAGAGCCATTTGTCGACGGTTCCGTATCCTCCGACCGCAAGGTTCTCGATCATCCTGCTGCGGTAGTGGTCGCCCTTGAATCTCGCGATGAGGCGGGACAGCTGCTTGCCGACGTGCACGGCAATGTAGGGCTGGCTGCCCGTACCGCTCAGAACGATCCCTGCCAGTTCACGCGGATAGACCGTGATGTAGCGGCGGCCGAAGAAGCTGCCCATGCTGTGCGCGAACATGAAGACCGGGCGATCCGGATATTCCTTTTTCGCGAGGAGCGTCACGGCGTGCATGTCGCGCAGCACGCACTCGTAGCCTTTGTCCTTCGCAAAATAACCCAGCTCGCTCTCATCGGTCACGGAGCCGCCGTGGCCCAGATGGTCATGGCCGATCACTGCGATGCCCCGGTCCGCAAGGAAGCGGGCAAATTCGTCATAGCGGCCGATGTATTCCTCCATCCCGTGTACGAGCTGGACGACCGCGCGGACGTCGCCTTCAGGTTCCCAGCGATAGCCGTGCAGAGTGGTCTTTCCGTCCGATGACGGAAGCGAGATCTCAAAGCGTTTCATAGTCAGGTATTGCTCCTTTCCCGTGTAAGGTTTTTCTTCATTCTTCCGTGATCCAGCGGACGAGGTGCGGCTTCATGGCCTGCAGCGCCAGTCCGCGGTGGCTGATCGCGTTTTTCTCTTCGTCGGAAAGTTCCGCCGTGGTGACGCCCCGTTCCGGCAGCAGGAAGACCGGGTCATAGCCGAAACCGTTTTCTCCTGCCGGCGCGTGGGCGATCCGTCCGTAAACGGCGCCTTCCTCCACGAATTCCTGCGGGCGGCCTTCGGCATCCGGCGCGATGAAGCTCATCACGCAGCGGAAATCCGCACCGCGCTCTTCATCCGGCACGTCCTTCATCCGTTCCAGGATGGCGGCGCATTTCACCGGATAAGGCGTATCCTCACCCATGAAGCGGGAACTGTAGACGCCCGGCGCACCGCCGAAGGCGTCGATCTCGATGCCGGAATCGTCGGCAAGCACCGCCTGCTTTGATGCCGCGTACACCGCGCGGGCTTTGATCAGGGAATTTTCCCGGAAGGTCTTTCCGGTCTCCTCGATGTCGAGATCGAGGCCGGCATCCTTCAGGGTCAGGACCCGAACCGGAAGCTCCGCCAGCATCTTTTTGACTTCGTATGCCTTGTGGGCGTTGCCCGTGGCAAAGATCAGTGTCTTCAAGTTTCTTCCTCAGACTTTCTTCTCGGCGGCTTCGGCCCCGGGAATTCGTAGAAATAGGTCTTCATCATGCCGTTGTATATCTTGCGGTTCTTCGCCGCCTTCATTCCCATGTCGCGTTCCGCGTCCTTATAGGCGGTGATCACGTAGGCAGACCAGGAATCGAGCGTCCGAAAGCGTTCCCCAAAGGTCCGGTAGAGCGCCGGCAGCGCCGCCTTTTCTTCCAGGCGTTCGCCGTAGGGCGGGTTCGTCACGATAAAGCCGTACTTTTTCGGATGGCTGAGCGCGGCGACGTCCCGCTGCTGGAAATGGATCAGTCCGTCCACTCCCGCCGCACGGGCATTGTCCCTGGCAGCCTTAACGATCTCGCCGTCCAGGTCGTAGCCCTGGATGTCACAGTCTTCCGGCAGCAGCACGAGGTCGCGCGCTTCTTCCTTCGCCTCGTTCCAGTATTTCTCCGGAATGAGGTTCTTCCAGGCCTCCGCGGTAAAGTTCCGGTTCATGCCCGGCGCGATATTCGCCGCGATGAGCGCGGCCTCGATTGGGAAGGTCCCGCTCCCGCAGAAGGGATCGACCAGGATGCGGCCTGCCTTCCACGGCGTCAGCATCAGAAGCGCTGCGGCGAGCGTCTCGGTAATGGGCGCCTTGCTTACCAGTTTCCGGTAGCCGCGCTTGTGGAGCGAATCGCCGGAAAGGTCGATTGCTGCCGTCACCTCATCCTTCATGAGGACCACGCGGATCGGGTAGGCCGCGCCGCTCTCCGGGAAAATGTTCAGGTGGTAGCGGCTCTTCAGCCGCTCCACGATCGCCTTTTTCATGACGGCCTGGATGTCCGTAGGGGAAAACAGGGCACTTTTCACGGATGCCGCCTTAGCGACCCAGAACCGCGCATCGACCGGGAGATATTCCTCCCAGGGAAGCGCCTTCGTGCCTTCGAAGAGTTCGTCCCAGGTCTTCGCCGTAAAGCTTCCGACCTGCAGGAGCACACGCTCCGCCGTCCGCAGAAAGACATTGGCACGCGCCCCGGCTTCTGCGTCGCCTTCAAAGAAGACCTTTCCGTCTTCCACCTTCACGACGTCATAGCCGAGGTCCCAGACCTCCTTCTTCAGAACTGCTTCCAGGCCGAAATGGCACGGTGCGATGTAGGTGAACATCTCTCTTTATCCCTCTTATGCCGGATATCACATTATACCAAATTTGCCGTTTCCGTGCAAGCAGGAAGCGGTTTAGCCGCATCTGACGTTCTGCCGGATCCTTTACCGGATGCCGGACCGCAGATCGTCCGGATCCATTTCAGCCAGATCTTTCAGCAGTTCCCAGCTGTAATCATCCTTCTTCTGCTCTTCAGGCGAAAGCTGCTCATAAGGAAGAAGCAGGGGATGGCGCCGTCCGGCATTATCCCGGACCGGATCGTAACGCCAGTTATTGAGCAGATGGAAGCGCATCCAGCGTTCGTGTTCGATCCTGCGGAAACTTTCCCGCCTTTCTGGCTCTGCCGCACGGAATCTGCGGCAGGCTTCTGCGCAGTTTTCCGGACTGAGCTCGGTGTCCGGACCGGAAAGGATGCGGAGTTTGACCGGCAGATGGTCTGCCGAAGCGAGGTTGGAACGGCGGGTAAAACTGCCGAGTTCCGCCCAGGACGGCTGCGGCGTCTTCGCGGCAGCGCAGTAATGCTCATGAAGCGCAACGGCAAGACGGTCCAGTTTCGTCCTCATCACCAGCATCGGCGTAAAGATCTCCTCCGGGGTACCGAAGGCCGCGACGCCGGAAAGCGGCACGGAGATCCGGGCATAGACCGTGCCGGAAAGCGCGCAGTATTTCCTGCATTCACTTAACTGTTCGATGATCTCACTCTCGCTGTCGCCGCAGAAGACGATCCGGTCCGCTTCCTCCAGAAGTGACAGATCTGTGTTCCACTCTCCGCCGCAGAAGACGACCCGGTCTTTTTCTTCTTCCGTTCCGGGCGGCGCGATCAGCGGCAGAAAAGGATGATTCCTCCTGAAATTCTCCCAGTCCCCCAGAAGCGAATAACAGACGGCCTGGCGGTCATCAACGACATTGAACTGAAGCGCCTGCTCCAGCAGGGCTTCACCGTATCTCCCGCCGCCGACCAGCACGATCTTTTCCCGCGCTGAAGTGAGCGGATAGCGATGCCAGAAAATGCGGGCGCAGCAGGTATAGGGATCAAAGCGGACCTCGTTCGGAGAAAGCTGATCCGGCATGTACGGAGACATGCAGTAAACATGGCAGCCGCTGCCGGCAAAACGTGCAGCCAGCGCTTCGTTCTCCGGGACGTCCGCACTCATGCAGAACAGATGGAACCCTCCGGCGTCCTTCTTCACGCGCAGCAGGGTTTCCGGACTTACGTTCACGCTCATGCCGACCGGCGGTTTTTCGGATCCGCCCGATCTCAGAAACAGGATCACCGGATCCTTCATCTCTTTTTCCAGAGATGCGGCGAGTGCCGCGGATGCCGTTCCGCAGCTGCTGAAAACATACCATTCCCGCTTCAGTCTGAAGCGCAGGCGCAGCATCGGGAAAAGCCTTCCGCGAAGGATCTCCACGGCGGCTCCGATCAAAAATGCCAGCATGCCGACGCTGAGCAGCTGGAAGACCACGCCGATGATACGTCCTGCCTCGGTCACGGGGTAGGTGTCGCCGTAGCCCACGGTCGTCAGTGTCGTCAGTGAGTACCAGAACGCAGAAGGAAGATCCGTGATATTCGCGTCTGCGGCAGCGGACTCCGCCGCCACCAGCAGGAAGATCATCAGCAGATACAGCGCCGCAAGCAGCAGACCTGTCCAAAGCAGTTTACGTTTTTTCATGTCCTTCTATCCTCTGGCCGTTTCTTCTTCCTGCTTCAGCAGTTCCGAGATCATCAGGACGTTATCACGGTCTGCCTGTTTGTAATCCCGCTTCTGCCCCGTCGCTTCGGACTCCCACGCCGAAAGCGCGTCCAGCTCCTCCCAGGAGACCAGACCGGCATGCAGCTTTGCAGCAGTGTCCTTGGTGATCCGGATTCTGCTCTCTCCGAACTTTTCCCGTTCTTCCCGGAAAAGTTTCAGGCGTTCCTCCATGGTCTCCCGAGGCATCCGCCGGTAGCCCATCGCAAAGTGGAAGGCGTTCCAGCGCAGGTGCTCCGTTTCCGCAAGGTTCTCCAGCAGGACACCGGAAGGCTGCCAGCCGTCCCTGACGGCTGCCTCTCGGGTGGTTCCGGCTGCCGCCGTGAATGCGTCCAGACAGTCCGCGCTGGCCCTGCAGCTCATGCGGCTGAAATAATCGCAGTGCTGCCAGTCTTCTTCCGCGGTCCGGCCTTCCCGTTCATGATATTTGTGATTCAGGAGCATCGCCATGCGGTCGAGTTTCCGGCTGCCGAGCAGTTCCGGAGAAAACAGTTCAGCCGCTTTTACGCTTCCCTCTTCCCGGGTCAGCCGCGTCACGGTGCTTGCGGAACACAGAAGGATCGGCGTCCGGCTTCCGCAGTCTTCCAGGACTTCCAGATATTCGTTGCCGATCTCAAGATTTTTCTTCTCATCCCCCATGCAGATGACCACGTAATTCAGCCGCGGGGCATTTTCTTTCAGAAATCGGTAAGCGTCAGCACCCTGAGCGCCGGCGTTCAGAAAATTGACGCTGTAGTTTTCCTTAATGCCCGGACAGTGATAGAAAAAGCTGCCGGACTGTTCGCCCGGATCTTTGGCGAGGACCGTTACGCGGAAATTGCTTCCCGCAAACTGTCCGTTCATCACGAGGCGGCGCAGGATCGCTTTTCCCCTGCGGCCGAAGCCGACGATCAGTGCTTCGAAATCCTTTTTCGCACGTCCCTCCGCGTCAAACGTCATCGTCTCATGCGGCGGACAGGAACGGACCATGAGCCGCGCCAGCAGGTCATAGCGTTCGACTGCCTGAACGGTGCCGAAGCCCGCTCCGCCGTTCCCGTCAGCCTGCAGCTGTGCACCGAGCAGTTCGTCCTCCAGGATCACGGTCAATGACGTCTGTTCAGCCGGGATCCCGGCCTTTGCGAAGATCTCCCTGCAGGCGGAGGCGTAGCGGTAATTGTCCGCCGGACTGTCGCTGAGGCAGTACAGATCCACATGACGGCGTCCAGGCTTCAGACCGATCCTGCCGAGAAGCGCGGGCAAAGGCTGCGCCGCCGCCTTGTCGCTCAGCAGGATCCCGCCGAGCCGCAGGATGCGGGTCTCGAAACCTCCCGCGTTTTCGTCCACGAAGACCAGGACCCGGTTTTTTTTGTCCTGCAGGCGGGAGGCAAAGGCAAGCGAATTTTCGTTGGCGCCGTAGATCAGGCTCAGGGAGCCGCGCTGCAGGAGAAGCAGATTCAGCCTGCGGATCAGTCCGGTGCCGATGGTATTGATGAGGGCGCTGGCGGTAAAGTACAACGCCAGAACATGGACCAGGTAAAAGTATGACAGGACGGCCGGTATGCTGAGCCAGGGCGTCTTGCTTATGGCACTGATCTCATTTTTGCCGAGGAACATGTTGAAAACGGAAAAGAGAGTGCGGACCGCCGCCTGCGGAACGTTTGCGGAAAGCGAATAGTAGCCGTAACCGTACAGCAGGATGCCGGAAAACGCAACGAGAGCCAGGATCCCGCCGGACATCCGCGCAATAAATTTCGGCTGAAACCCCTGAAAGATCAGTAAGATCAATAATAAAACCGCTGCCAGAATCCAGACCGTAGCCAAAGGCATGATTCTTCCCGTCCTTTCCGTTGAAGCAATTCAAAAAACCGTCGAACTCCGCTGCAGTCAGCGCTGCCGCGTACAGTTATCTGAATTATTAAAATATCATATTTTCCGATCCTGCGTCAATCCCCGCGGAGGTCATCCTCCTCCGCACCAAAAAAGGCGGCCCTGAGGCTGCCTTTTTTCATGTGTCATGATGATTCCGTTCAGATCAGCCGAGCACCAGGTGCTGCGGTACGCCGTCCTTCATGACCGGCTGCAGTTCGCCCATGATGAGCGGACGGGCATAGGTGATGAATTCATCGGTCACGTCGTTGCCGGCTTCGTTGATCATGCTGCGCGGGACCTTGCGTTCCGCGTTGGAGATCTTGTGAACGTCCGCGAGCGAGATGGAGCAGACGTACGGATCGTTGGATTCGCGCACGAGAGTCGCCATCAGGCCGGTCTGGCCGCGCAGAGCTGCTTCTACGGCAGCGGCGCCGGAAGCAAAAGCTTCTTCCGCGTCGGTGCGGGAGGCGATGTGCGCCGCACAGCGCTGCATCACGGAAAGTTCCAGCGAACGGGTCTTCACGCCGAATTCCTTCTCGCAGAACTTGCACAGCACTTCGGCGGTGCCGCCCATGGCCTTGTGGCCGAAGGAGTCGACCGCGAGGTCAGCGCCCTGCAGTTCGGGGATGAAAGTCCCGTCGGCGGTGTGGATGCCTTCGGAGACCGCGACCAGCACGCAGTCCTTGCGCTTCAGGACGCGTCCGACGTCCTCACGGAAGCTCGCGAGGTCGAAGTTCATTTCCGGCAGATAGATGAGGTCGGGACCGACGCAGTCATTCCCGCGGGAAAGAGCGGTCGCCGCCGTCAGCCAGCCGGCGTTCCGGCCCATGACTTCCATCACGAAGACGCTGGGCTTGTGCTCGTACACCACCATGTCGCGGATGACTTCCTTGGTCGTGGTGGCGATGTACTTCGCCGCGCTGCCGTAGCCGGGGGTGTGGTCCGTTTCCATCAGGTCGTCGTCAATGGTCTTCGGCGCGCCGACGAAGGTCACGGAAGAACCGGTCTTCTGTCCGTAATCCGCCAGCTTGCGGATGGTATCCATGGAATCGTTGCCGCCGATATAGATGAAGGCTTCGATCTGGTACTTGGCCAGGATCTGGAAGATTCTCTTGTAGACTCTGTCATCGATCTCGAAATCCGGCAGCTTATAGCGGCAGGAGCCGAGGAAGGACGAAGGCGTCGTCCGCAGAAGGTTGAAGGATCTGTCATCCTTCAGGTATTCATCAAGGTCCACCAGGCGTTCTTCCAGGAAGCCCTGGATGCCGTAGCGCATGCCGTACACTTTATCTGCCCCCAGGATCTTGGCGCGCTTGTACACGCCGGCCAGGGAATTGTTGATGACGGAGGAAGGTCCGCCGGATTGTCCAACCACTACGTTTGCCATAAATATGCTCCTCTTCTTCACCGGCAGCGCGGAAAAGCGGCTGCCGCACGCCCGAATGAGGGCGTTAAATTTTTAACGTTCCATACTATAACACGAAGTTCTCCGGAGTTCAAGCCGTAATTATGGAAAAAAGCGGAATTTATGCCTGTAAAAAAGGCGTTTCCGCCTATTGCGCTTTCTTTTATATTAGAGTATACTTTCCCTCGTGAGTCATCACAGGAGGTTTTGAACTATGGAAGTTACGAAAGATACCATGATCGGCGATCTGCTTCGCGAAGACTACGGCTGCGCTGCCATCCTGATGGGCAGCGGCATGCACTGCGTCGGCTGCCCGGCTTCCCAGATGGAGACCATCGAAGAGGCCTGTGCCGTGCACGGCATGGATCCCGAACAGGTCGTGAACGCGCTGAACGAATATTTTGCCGTGGAACGCTGACCGCTGTTCCCTGACAGAGTGCCGCCGCGTCGTTTCCCAGGATGCGGCGGTGTTTTTTTCCCAGCCGGGCTTAACTGACCCTTCCCCGTCACGGCGCTGCCGTGCCACCCTCTCCGCTTTCCGGCAGAGGGTAAAATGGAGGTTATTTCCGAATGATCTTCGGCAAGCATATCAACAAGTACTACCTGAAATACCTGGGTTGGATCATCCTCGGCATGCTGACCCTGGGCATGGTAGACTACCTGCAGCTGCTGATCCCGAACATCTATGCTTCGGTCATCAACGGCATCAACGAAGGCTTCGTCATGATCGACGGCGTCCGCGTCCCCTTCGACATGGATTTCCTTCTGGACCGCGTCTGCCTTCCCATGGTGAAGATCATCCTCACCATCGTAGCCGGGCGCTTCCTGTGGCGCATCTGTTTCTTCGGTTCCGCCATCAAGGTCGAGACCGACATCCGCAACCAGATGTTCAGCCACGCGAAGGATCTTTCCCAGCAGTACTACCAGGTGCATAAGGTCGGCGACCTCATGAGCCTGTTCACGAACGACCTCGAGACCGTGCAGGACTGCTACGGCGGCGGCATGCTGATGTTCTTTGACACCGTCCTGCTCGGCGGCTTTTCGATCTGGCGCATGGGCGGCATGGACATCCGCCTGACGCTTTTCGCCCTTGTTCCCATGGCGCTTCTGCTCGTCTCCAGCACCATTGTCGGCAAGGAAATGACCCGCCGCTGGGATATCCGCCAGGCCGCCTTCTCGAAGCTCTCCGACTTCTCGCAGGAAAGTTTTTCCGGCATCGCCGTCATCAAAGCCTTCGTCAAGGAAACGAAGGAGCTGATGGCCTTCGGCAAGCTGAATGAGGAGAATGAAACAGCCAACGTGAACTTCGTCAAGACTGCCGTCACGCTCCGCATCCTGGTCACGCTCTTCGTCGAGTCCGTCATCTGCGTCATCCTCGGCTACGGCGGCTATCTCGTACACGAAGGCGTGTTCAACGCCGGTCAGCTGATGGAATTCATCGGCTACTTCACCGCGGTCATCTGGCCCATCATGGCGATCTCCGAACTGATCGACATGTCAAGCCGCGGCAAGGCATCCCTGAAGCGCATCGGCGAACTGCTTGACGCGCCGCAGGACGTGAAGGACCGCGAAGATGTTTCCGAAATGCCCGAGGTCAAGGGTGAGATCGAGTTCCGCCACCTCAACTTCCGCTATCCCGACGGCGAGTTCGACGTCCTGAAGGACGTCAGTTTCACCATCAACGCGGGTGAAAACGTCGGCCTCGTCGGCCGCACCGGTTCCGGCAAGACCACGATCGTTGACCTGATCCTCCGCACCTACAACGTGCCGGACGGCACGATCTTCATTGACGGGCACGACGTCAACAGCGTGCCGATCCGCGACGTCCGTGCGGCGGCGGCCTACGTCCCGCAGGACAACTTCCTGTTCAGCGACACGATCGCCCACAACATCGCCTTCGCGGTGGATGACGCCGAGACCGATGCCGTGGAAGAAGCCGCGGTGCTCGCAGACGTTGACGGCAACATCAAGGAATTCGCCGACCGCTACGAAACGGTGCTCGGCGAACGCGGCGTGACCGTTTCCGGCGGCCAGAAGCAGCGCATCTCGATCGCCCGCGCACTCATGAAGAATGCCCCCATCCTGATCCTGGACGACTCCGTTTCCGCCGTGGACACCAAGACGGAGCGCATCATCCTCGACAACCTGAAAAAGACCCGTGCCGGCAAGACCACCATCCTGATCGCGCACCGGATCTCCACCATCGAACAGATGGATAAAATCATTCTGGTCGAGGACGGCCGCATCGAGGCCGTCGGCAGCCACGAAGCCCTGCAGCGTTCCTGCCCGGCTTATCGGACCATGGTCGAGCTGCAGAAGCTCGAAGAGGAAGGAGGTGAGCAGAATGCGTGAGTATCTGCCTCTTCTGATCGTCGGCGCCATCATCGGCGTTTTCAGCGTCGGCTTCATCGTGGCCTTCGTCACCATGAAGGATAAGAAGGAAGCCATCGGCTTCGACCGCCACATCCCCGATAAGGAGATCATCTCCCGGCTGCTCGCCTACGCGAAGCCTTACCGGAAGGAATTCGGACTCATCTTCTTCATCATGCTTCTGTCGATCGGCTACGACCTGATCTCGCCCGTCATCATCGGGGGCATCGAGGAAATGATCAAGACCGAATTCGAACTGCCCGAACTTTACCGGAGAGTCGTCTTCTACGCGCTCCTCCTCGTACTGTCCATGTTCTGCACCTATCTCCAGTCGGTGATGCTGCAGAAAACCGGGCAGAAGATCCTTTCTTCCATGCGTAAGGAACTTTTCACGCATATCGAAAGCCTCTCCCACGCGCAGCTGAACAACATCCCCGTGGGCAAGCTCGTAACGCGCGAATGCAACGACACGAACGCCATCTCCTTCATGTTCACGAACATCCTGGTCACCATGGTCAGGAATGCGCTCGTCATCATCGGCGTGCTCGCTGCGATGTTCATGCTGAACCTCGAACTGACCCTGATGATCCTCTGCTTCGTGCCGTTCCTCGTGCTGTTCACGGTGATCTTCCGCAAGTTCTCCAGACGCGCCTACCGCAGGGTGAAGGACGGGACCACCGACATCAACACCTACCTCAGCGAGAACCTTTCCGGCATCAAGGTCACGCAGATCTACAACCGCGAAGACCGCAAGATGCAGGAGTTCCTCGTCAAGAGCACGACACTGAAGAAAGCCAAGCAGAAGCAGATCTTCGTCTTCGGTATCTTCCGTCCGATGGTCTACATGCTCAACATTTCCGCCGTTCTCTGCCTCTTCTACCTGGGCAGCCGCGGCATCATCAAAAATACGAGCTTCATGGGACAGGTCATCACCGGCGGCACCGTGGTCACCTTCTACATGTACATCTCCAAGTTCTTCAACCCGATCCAGACCCTGGCCGAGCAGTTCAACATGCTGCAGTCCGCCTTTGCTTCTGCGGAGAAGATCTTCACCGTGCTGGACATGAAGCCGGAAGTCGTGGATGAACCCGATGCGATCGATCTGGAAGAGATCCGCGGCGAGATCGAATTCAGGGACGTCTGGTTTGCCTACAAGCCTGAGGAATGGGTCCTCAAGGGCGTGTCCTTCCACGTGAACGCGAAGGATACGGTCGCTCTCGTCGGCGCGACTGGTTCCGGCAAGAGCACGATCCTTTCCCTGATCGTCCGAAATTACGACATCCAGAAAGGACAGATCCTGATCGACGGCATCGACATCCGGCACATTAAGATCGCGTCGCTCCGGAAGCACTTCGGGCAGATGCTGCAGGACGTCTTCCTCTTCTCAGGCACCATCCGCAGCAACATCGTCCTGCGGGACGACTTCCCGGATGACGAAGTCTGGAAGGCCTGCCGCTACGTGAATGCGGACAGCTTCATCGGCAAACTGGACGACGGCCTGGACGAGGTCGTGCGTGAGCGCGGCAACAACTTCTCCGCCGGTCAGCGCCAGCTCCTCTCCTTCGCCCGCACGGTCATCCACCGTCCCGAGGTCATGATCCTCGACGAGGCGACGGCAAATATCGATACCGAGACCGAACTGCTGATCCAGGATTCCCTGGCAAAGATGCGGAACATCGGTACCATGCTGATCGTTGCGCACCGCCTCTCAACCATCCAGCACGCCGACAACATCATCGTGCTGTCGCACGGTGAGATCATCGAACAGGGCAATCACCAGGAGCTGCTGCACAAGAAGGGCAGCTACCACCGCCTCTACATGCTCCAGTACAATAAGGAGCAGCTGCTGCAGGGGCAGGAATGATTCCGGTCTTCCGGAGAATAAGAAAACGGCCGGGTCCTTTCGGACCCGGCCGTTTTCTTATTCCTGTTGATCAGGTGTTTTCCTTAAATGCGTTGATGATGTAGCGGACCGACCCGACGATCGCCAGCGCAATGCCAATCAGCAGATTCAGCAGGTAGCTCCTCGCTATCTCAGGCTCTTCCTTCAGCCAGAGGCCGCCGGCACGGACACATTCCGCATAGGTCGGCATATAGTCGATTTCTTTCGCGGCATACCATTCCTTGTGCGCTTGGAACAGATCCTTGGCAAAGCAGAGATACCACGCGAGAGCGAGGACCAGCAGGGAAATAACCGCTGCGATGATCACGCCTTTTTTGCTCAGGCGTCCGCCGAAGATCCTGTAGCCCTGGATCGCGCAGACAGCACCGATCAGGCCTGAGATCCCTGCGTAAAAGCCGACCATGTCCAGCAGGAACCAGATCACGCCTCCTGCCAGAGAAAAAAGAAATGCGCCGACGATGCCCCCAAGAACATTCTCTCTCTTTTCCGGTTCCGCCTGCATGACAGGGGGGATCTGCATTTCCGGGACCGTATTCATTTCAACATGTTCGTCCAATGCCGTTCCTCCTTCTGCTGAAGTATTCTGCGAAAAGGGTATCATAGCATTTCGGAAATGTCAATCATCCCGAAAATTCACTTCCGAAAACTGATTTGCAACTTATTATTCGCAAAATCCGGGCAGCAGAGGAGATTGCCGGAAAAAAGGCAAAGCGGCAGTTCCGGTTCTCCGGAACTGCCGCTTTGCCCTGTTTATCCGTTTCAGTCGTTTCTGTCCTTATCGTAGTTGCCGAACTTGACGTACTGCGGCAGCCAAATCAGCCGGACGGTCCCGATGGGGCCGTTTCTCTGCTTGCCGATGATCAGTTCGGTGATGCCCTTTGCATCCGTATCCTTGTTGTAGTATTCGTCGCGGTACAGGAACATGACCACGTCGGCGTCCTGCTCGATGGCGCCCGATTCACGGAGGTCGCTCATCATGGGGCGCTTGTCGTTTCTCGCTTCCGGTGCGCGGGAGAGCTGTGACAGGGCAATGATGGGTGCGTCCAGTTCGCGGGCCAGGGCCTTGATGCCGCGGGAGATCTCACTGATCTCCTGCTGGCGGTTCTCGCCGCCTTTTCCGCTGCCGCTCATTAACTGCAGGTAGTCGATGACAACGAGGTCCAGGCCGTGTTCCAGTTTGAACTTGCGGCATTTCGAGCGCAGTTCGCTGACGCTGATACCCGGGGTGTCGTCGATGATCAGGTTCGAGCGGCCGATGGTATCGGCGCTCTCGAGAAGCTTGTCCCAGTCTTCGTCCGACAGGTTGCCGGTCCGGATGTTCTGCGCATCCACGCGGCTCTCCTGTGAAAACAGACGGTTCATCAGGACTTCCTTGGACATTTCCAGGGAAAAGATCGCTGCGCTCTTTCCGTCGCGGAAGACGACGTTCTGGATGATGTTCAGTGCAAGAGCGGTCTTGCCCATGGACGGACGGGCTGCGATCAGTACGTAATCGGAGCCGTGCAGGCCGGTCGTCATGCGGTCGAGATCGATGAAGCCCGTGGCGAGCCCCGTGACCGGGTTCTTGGTCTTCGACGCTTCGTTGATCTTCTCGAGCGCGTTCATCGCGATCTCGGCGATCGGAACGAACTCGGCCGATTTCCGCTCGTTCAGCACCTTGAACATGCTGCTCTCCGCGTCCTCGAGGATCTTCTCCAGTTTGTCCTTCCCGGCATAGCATTCGTTCGCAACGTCTTCGGACGCATGGATCAGGCGGCGCAGCAGGGCTTTCTCGTACACGATCTCCGCATAGTATTTCGCGTTCGCTGAGATGGGCACGGAGGCGATCAGTTCGCCCATGTATTCCATGCTCGCGAGCTCCGGCGAGACGTCCTTTTCCTTCATGCGGTTCTGCAGGGTCAGGATGTCCACGGCCTTGCCTTCGGTGTACAGCTCGACGATCGCATCAAAAAGGACCCCGTACTGGCGGTTGTAGAAATCCCGTCCGGAGATGAGGTTCTGCATGTTCGGAATGCATTCGTTGTCGAGAATCATGGAGCCGATGACGGTCTGCTCGGCCTCCGTGCTCTGCGGCTGTATTCTTTTGATGAGATTTTCTTCCATTACTGCAGTGCCTTAACGTTCAGTGCCAGTTTCGCGGTCACATCCTTGTGAAGCTTGACCAGGACGGTCCTCTCGCCGACCTCCTTGATCGGTTCATCCAGGACGATCTTTTTCTTATCCATTTCGATCCCGAACTGCTCCTTCATCGCGTCTGCGATCTCCTTGGAGGACAGGGCGCCGAACAGCTTGCCGTTGCCGCCGACCTTGACCGGCATCTCCAGTTTGACGGAGCCGATCTTCGAGGCGAGTTCCTGTGCCGCCTTCAGCTGCTCGGCCGCCTGGAACGCGGCGTTCTCCTTCTGCACCTTCAGATTGTTCAGGTTCGCGGCCGTCGCTTCCACGCCGAGTTTCTTCGGGATCAGGAAATTCCGCGCGTAGCCGTCGTTGACCGTTACGATATCATTTTTCTTCCCCAGGGACTTGACGTCCTGCAGCAGTACCAGTTTCATCAGATCGCACCTTCCTTTACCATCAGTCTGATCGTTTCCTTGACGCGTTCCATGGCTTCTTCCACGCTCACGTCCTTCATCTGCACGCCCGCAACGCTCAGATGTCCGCCGCCGCCCAGGCGTTCGCAGATCAGCTGCACGTTCACCTCGTCGATCGAACGCGCGCTCACGAAGACCGTGTCCTTCAGTTTCGTGAAGACGAAACTCGCCTTGATCCCGGAAATGTTCAGCAGTTCATTGGCTGCCTGCGCCCCCACGATGGTCGGGCTGTCGAGGCCTTCGGCTTCACATTCCGAAAAGGCGTAGCCGTCCATGAAGATCTCAGCCCGGCAGGTCGTGTCGGCCTTGGCCTTGTATTCGTTGTAATTCTCCCTCAGGAGCTTCTTGACTCTCACGAGGTCTGCGCCGCAGCGCTTGAGGTACGCGGCAGCCTCGAAAGTCCTCGCGCTCGTGCGGTCGGCAAAATTGTTCGTATCCACGATGATGCCGCTGTAGATCGATTCGGCTTCCAGCGCGTTCGGCTCAAGTTCCTCACCGAAATACTGCATGATCTCGGCAGCCATTTCACAGGCGGAGGAAGCATAGGGCTCCACGTAGGACAGAATGGCCGCGACGGAATCGGAAGCCTGACGGTGATGGTCGATGACGACGATCTGGTCGGTCCTTCCGAGCAGGGCCGGGCAGTCGCTCATGACGGCACGGCTCGTATCCACCAGGATCACAAGGGCGTTGTCCTTCATCCTGCGCTCCGCTTCGGCACTCTTCAGGAACATCTCGCGCGGATAGTCCGGATCAGTCTCAAAGCGCTCGTACAGCGGCCGGACCGAGAAGGAAATGCTGTTCAGGACGATATGTGCTTCCTTGCGAAGGGAGACCGCCATGCGGTAGACCGCAACGGATGCCCCGAAGGAGTCGTTGTCGGCAAAGCTGTGGCCCATCACGAAGATCTGGTCCTTGCCGGCCATCAGTTCGCGCAGCGCCTGTGCCTTCACGCGGGCCTTGACACGGGTAAGGGCGGCTTCGCCGAGCGCCTTGCCGCCGAAGTATTCCACCTCTTCCGGCGTCTTGACGATCGCCTGGTCACCGCCCCGTGCCAGAGCAAGGTCCATGGCCGTACGGGCAAGATCCAGATTTTCGTCGTAGTTCGCACCGTCAGCGCCGAAAGCGATGCTCAGGGTGACCGGCGTCGTATTGCCAAGCTTGATCGTCTTGACATCCGACAGCAGGGAGAAGCGATCCGCCGAGCTCGCCCGAAGCCCCTTGGCATCCATGGAGATGTAGAAGCGGTCACGCTCGGTCTTGCAGGTAATACCGCCGAATTTCTGGAAATATTTGGTGATCCGCTGCTCAATGATCGCGGACAGCAGGCTGTGCTGTTCGGTCTCGGTGCTCTTCAGCAGTTCTTCGAAGTTGTCGACATAGCACAGGCCGGAGACGTTCCGCTCGTCCTGCAGCTGAATGAGAGTCTGCAGATGCTCGGTCTCGTCGCTCAGCATCAGTGCCGCGAAAGCGGAGCCGCTGTTCACCCGCCGGACGTCGGCGGCATAGACGCGCTCGCCGAGGGAAAGATAATGACGGGACGGCGCATCGCCTTCTTCAGACTGCCCGGCTGCGGCGGCCTTTGCCACCGCTTCCGGCTGCTCTTTCTTCTCTTCCTCATCCGCTTCGTTCTGCTCCAGCCAGCGCGACCAGAAGCGCTCAGCGTCCGGGAAAATGTCGCCCAGCTTATCGGTCAGGACCATGGCGTCGGTGCCGTAGTCTTCAAGCATCTGGTCGAAGGCTTCGTTTCGCCAGACGATCTTTCCGTTCTCACTGATGAGGGCGTAGGGATTCGCAAGCTGCATCATGCGGTCTTCCAGGCCTTCTGCCGTTTCGATGCTCATCTGCGCCAGGGAGTCTGCCGCATGCTTTCTCAGTAGGACGAACCAGATGACGGTCATGATCAGCGCGCCGGCGGCCGTCACGATAACGGCGATCCAGCTCTTCTGTCCCGTCAGCATCAGCGCGAAAAACACGCCTGTTCCGAAAAGGACCCAGATCAGGAAACAGACCGGCCATCTTACTATTGATCGCATTAAATCGCGCATGGGGCACCTCGCCTTTCAAAGCCTATACCAAGTTAATAATACCATAAAAATGCGACAGTTTCAACTGCCGCATCACTGAGCCGTCAAGTTTTCTGCCGCCGATCTATCCGTGCAGGACGAAGGGGCTTTTCCGGTAATCGTCCGGCAGCACTTTTTCGTGCGCCGCAAAGACCATCTGATGGTAAAGATCCTGTGCAAAACGGCTGTCTTCCGCAAGTCCCGCGCTGTCATCCGCGTCCTTCGTGATGCGCGGGAGCCTTGCCTTCTCCGCGAACGCACGAACCGCGGGGCTCCCTTCCCGAAGCGCCAGGATCTTCAGGTAAGCCGGCAGCTTCCGGCTGTCGCCTTTCCGGATCTCGAGCAGGATGTGCACGAACGCACGCCTTACCCGCGCGAGAGTGAACGCCCTCGTGACGACGCGGTCACAGAGTTCTCCGAAGCTTCCCGTAAACGGCACCGCAGCAAGGATGCGCGCTGCGAGGTCCGGTGAAACGTCTTCATATTCCGTAAGGTCCGCGCCGGTGTAGACGAGGGTCCGGAGCTTGGCCGCAAGCGGGGCAGCCATCGCCTCGGGAGTGAGCGCGAGGGAATAGTCTTCCGTTCCGGCGTACCGGCCGTCCCGGACGGCTTTGCGGACGGAAGACGCGGAAGGGAAGGATACCGGTCCGGCAGCAGAGCCTTCCGTCAGGTATGCTTCGTCGTGATAGTCTGCGCCGATCCGCTTCACCGCAAGCGGCCTCATGCCGGCCGCACCGCTTACGGTCTTCAGGGCTTTCAGGTATTCCACGGCAAGCATGTTGTTGGGAGAGGCGATGACCGCTGCCATTGCAGGATCACGGACAGCGAGCGCCGCAGCAAGCGCCGCAGCGTAGGACTTTCCTTCCTTCATGAACCTTTTCGCGTCCGCCGCAAGTGTTTCCTCCGAAAGTGCTTCTGCCGTCTTCTGCAGGAGCACAAGATCATCCGTCTCCGCGCCGAAGGAAAGATCCGTCACGCAGCCGCAGGCAGCAAGGAGACCGACCGCGCCCCGTGCAAAACCTTCCGCGCTCGCTGCCGCAAAGCGGGGAGGCAGTTCCAGCACCAGGTCGGCGCCGCCCCGGACGGCTGCTTCCGCCCGCGCGTACTTATCAAGGAACGCAGGTTCTCCGCGCTGCACGAAAGACCCGCTCATCACGCAGATGACGCCTTCCGCGCCGGTCATGCGCTTCGTTTCTTCAATATGGTAGGCATGCCCTGCGTGAAACGGATCGTACTCCGCGGTGATGCCGACAATTCTCGTCATGGGCCCGTTCCTCCTGTTTATCCGAAATTTATCACAAATGTGCATCCCGTGTCAAAGCCATTCCGCAGCAGCAGCCGAAAAAAGTTAAATTTGAGTATTTTAAAGTCATTTTTGAATTCTATCCCGAAATGCTTTACTTATTTTCCGCTTGGTGATATTATTGATAAGGTTTTCCGAACGGAAGAATCAACTCGGGAAACACGGGAGGAACAATGAAAGGCACTGTTAAGTGGTTCAACAACCAGAAAGGCTTCGGTTTCATCTGTGACGAAAGCGGCAAGGACGTTTTTGTCCACTACAGCGGGATCAACATGGAGGGCTTCAAGTCCCTCGAAGAAGGCGCCCCCGTCGAATTCGAAGTGGTTGAAAGTGAAAAAGGACCGCAGGCTGTCAACGTCGTGAAATTATGATGTCCGCTGTACAATAACCGATACGGCACTGCAGGCCGGGCATGGCTGCCCGAAACAAAGAGAGCGCATCCCGAAGGATGCGTTCTCTTTTTGCGTTTTCACGGGTCTTTTCTCCGGCGGCGTTCTTACCGCAGTAGCGGCTTAATCTGGTTATACAGATCGACGCCCATCTTCTGCCCGAAGGTCTTGCGGATCTCCAGATAAACCGCCTGGCGGCTGTTTTTCGCACCTTCATGCTTCTGGACGATGGATGCGACCTTGCGCGCCACCGCTGCATCCGCCTTTTTCTCGGCAAGCGCTGCCTGCACGCGGGACGACGTCGTCTTTTCCGGCTTCGGCTGCGGCGCGACCGCGTGGGTCACCATGGGGACGTCGTGAACCGTGACCGTCACCTTGGCCGGTTCGGCCAGGACCGCCTTGTTCTGCACGGGAGGTTTTGCCTCGGCTTTCTCCTCCTTCAGGACCGGCTTCTCTTCCTTTGCGGGAATTTCCGCCTCAGCCTCTTTCGCGGTTTCCGCAGGAGCGGCTTCCGTCTGGGACTTCCGGCCGCGTCCGCCCCGTCTGCCCCGGCGGGAGGTCTTCTTCTCCTCCTTCGCGGGCTCTTCGGCCAGCGGTGCAGGCATTTCCGCCGGCGTTTCCGCGGAGACTTCCTCCCTGATCACAGCTGACGGCTCAGGGACCGGTTCCGCGGCGCGGGCTTCCGCCTTCATCTCTTCCGTTGGGGCCTCCTGTACGGCAGCAGCGGTCTTTCTGCCGCCTCTTCTGCCCCGGCGCGTGATCTTCACCGACCGCAGCGCGCGTTCCATGCCTTCTGCGTTCTTTTCTTCCAGGATGGCCGGCTGGACCTTGACCTCCACGCCTTCCTCCTGCCAGAACAGCACCGTGTTCGCGTAATCGGTGTCTTTCGATACCAGGATGAAAGTACCTTCCTTGTCCTCATCGCCGATGCAGTAGCCCAGATAACTCACCATCTGCATGTCCAGGGACTGCTTGCCGGGCTTGACCTTGTGGACCCGTACCTTTGCCTTCACGAAGCGCAGCAGATCCAGATTCAGCTTGTTCGCATTCTGCGAATAGAACAAATGGACCTCGCTGTCCTTCGGAAGTTTGTTCATGCCGGTAATGCCCGCTTCATGAACGTTCTCGTAGTCGACAAAATAATAGATCTTGCTCATAAATCCTCCAAATTCTTTTTCGACGACGCGGCTATCTTAGCATAAATGCGCGGAAAAATCCACCCCGCCGATCAAAAGCAGCACACCGGAATATTTTTTTATATTTTTTGCAAAAAGCACTTGACTTCAAGACTTTAAAGGTTTAAAGTGTAAAAGTCATCGAACGTGGAAAGAACGGCATACGGAACCCAAGCATCCTGCCGCCTCTTTCCGCATTTGTTTTTAGAAGGAGTTCCATCATGAAAAAACTGACCCGTACCCTTACCGCAATCATTCTCGCCGCTCTGCTCTGCGCCTGCGGCGCCCAGCCCGCCGGCACCACGGCAGCTCCGGCCGAAGAAAAGACCTTTACCGTCGGCATCTGTCAGTTTGTCCAGCACGTCGCCCTTGACGCCGCAACCAAAGGTTTCCGCGACGCTCTCGAGAAAGAACTTCCCGGCCGCGTGAAATTCGAAGAGAAAAACGCCTCGGGCGAGCCCGCCAACTGTGCGACGATCATCAACGGCTTCGTTTCGTCCAAGGTCGACCTGATCATGGCCAACGCGACGCCGGCCCTGACGGCTGCTGCTTCCGCCACTTCCGACATTCCGATCCTCGGAACTTCGGTCACTGCCTACGGCGTAGCTCTGGACATTGCCGATTTTAACGGTACTGTCGGCAGGAACATCTCCGGCACCTCCGATCTGGCCGATCTTCAGGCGCAGGCCGCGATGGTCAGGGAATGGTTCCCGGACGCGAAGAACGTCGGTCTGCTCTTCTGCTCCGCCGAAGCCAATTCCCGCTACCAGGTTGACGAAGTCGGCAAGGCCCTCACCGGAATGGGCTTTACCTGCACGGAATTTGCCTTTACCGACACCAACGACCTTGCCGCCGTGACGCAGAAGGCCGCGGATTCCAGCGACGTCATCTACATTCCGACTGACAATACCGCTGCCAACAACGCCGAATCCATTGCCAACATCCTCCTGCCCGCGAAGGTCCCGGCCGTCTGCGGCGAAGAAGGCATCTGCGCCGGCTGCGGTGTCTGCACCCTGTCCATCAGCTACTACGACCTGGGCGTGACGACCGGTCAGATGGCCGCGCGCATCCTGAAGGGCGAAGCCGACATCTCCAAGATGCCCGTCGAATACACGACCGCTTCCAAGAAATACAACAAGGCGAACTGCGACGCGCTGGGCCTGACCGTGCCCGAAGGCTACGAAGCCATCGCACAGTGACCCGAAAGATCCTGACGTCTGAGGTGTGTTCATGACATTCTTCTCCTCCCTCCTGAATTCTCTGCCCGGCGCCATTGCCCAGGGTCTCATCTGGGGCATCATGGCGATCGGCGTATACATCACCTTCCGCGTCCTGGACGTCGCCGACCTGACCGTCGACGGGACCCTCGCTGCCGGCGGTGCGACGGCCGTCATGCTGATCCGCGCCGGCGTCAGCCACGTGACCGCCCTGCTCATCGCCTTTGCCGTGGGGCTTCTGTGCGGTCTGATCACAGGCCTTCTGCACACCCGCTGCGGCATTCCGGCCATCCTGTCCGGCATTCTCACGCAGCTTGCCCTGTATTCGATCAACCTGCGGATCATGGGCAGCAAGGCCAACCAGGCGCTGAGCGTGGACAAGTACGATCTGACGGTCTCGCAGCGTTTCGTTCGTGAACTGTCGCTGAAAAACCCGCTGCCGCTCCTGCTGCTGATCACGGTCTTCGTGATCGCTGCTCTGTACTGGTTCTTCGGCACGGAAAAAGGCTCTTCGATCCGTGCGACCGGCGCAAATCCTGCGATGGCCCGTGCACAAGGCATCGATACCCGCGGAAACATCGTCCTCGGGCTGATGCTCTCGAACGGTCTGGTCGCTTTTTCCGGCGCGCTGCTTGCCCAGTATCAGGGTTCGGCAGACGTCAACATGGGCCGCGGCGGCATCGTGATCGGTCTCGCTGCCGTCATCATCGGCGAGGTCATTTTCGGCAAGTTCTTCGTCAATTTTGCGCTGAAGCTCCTCGCCGTCTCGATCGGTGCCATCGTGTACTATCTGGTGCTCCAGGTCGTACTGCAGATGGGTCTGAACACGAACGACCTGAAGCTCCTCACCGCCGTGACCGTGGCGATCTTCCTGGCGATCCCGTACTGGAAGGGGAAGGTCCGTCCGCGTGCGAAGGCTGATAAGGAAGGAGGTGCCGCATGCTGAGGATCGAGCATCTTTCCAAGACTTTCAACCCCGGCACCGTCAATGAAAAGAAGGCTCTTGCCGGGCTGGATCTTCATTTGAAGGAAGGGGCTTTTCTGACGGTCATCGGCGGCAACGGCGCCGGCAAATCGACGCTCCTGAATGCCGTCGCCGGTACCTTCCCCGTCGATGCCGGCCGCATCCTCATCGGCGGCCGGGACGTGACAAACCTGCCGGAGCACAAACGCGCGGCCTTCATCGGCCGGGTCTTCCAGGATCCGATGATGGGCACGGCGCCGACCATGCAGATCGACGAGAACCTCGCGTTAGCCGCAAGGCGCGGCGAGCGGCGCAGCCTGAAATGGGGCATTTCCCGCGAGGAGAAAGATGCCTATCACGAAAAGCTAAAGGAACTCGGACTGGGTCTCGAAGAACGCATGACATCCAAGGTGGGTCTGCTCTCCGGCGGACAGCGTCAGGCGCTGACTCTGCTCATGGCTTCACTGAAAAGACCGCAGCTGCTGCTCCTGGACGAGCACACCGCAGCACTTGACCCGGCGACCGCCGCCAAGGTCCTCGATCTTTCGGACCGCATCGTTGCGGAAAACGGCCTCACCTGCATGATGATCACCCACAACATGCGTGACGCGATCAATCACGGAAACCGTCTCATCATGATGAACGAAGGAAAGATCATTTTGGACATTGCCGGAGAAGAAAAGAAAAAACTGACCAAGCGGGAACTTCTTGACCGCTTCGCCGCCCTGGCGGGCACACAGGAAGAGACCGACGCGGTACTGCTGTCGTAGCACAAAAAAAAGCGGGGCATCCGTCAGGATGCTCCGCTTTTTTCATGCCGCCGTTTCTGCAGGCGCCACATTCAGCCGATGCGAAGCGGCCTCTCATTCCCTGCGGTCCGTCTCCTGCCCCTTGTATTCCACGCAGAGCATGGTTACGTCGTCGAACTGAGGGGCGTTGCCCACATATTCCCGCACGGAGGCGTCCACGGCTGCCAGGATCTTCTCCGGGCTCTCGTTTTCCGCCGTGCGGAGGGCTTCCATCATCCGATCCGTTCCGTAAAGCGCGGAGCGGGACTCGCCGGCCTCGGGAACGCCGTCGGTATAGACGAAGATCTTCGCGCCGGGCCTCAGCTGCCACTCATATTCCGTGTAACTCTCGTCGGGCAGCCCGCCGATCACGAAGCCGTGCGGATCCTTGATCAGTTCGAAACTTCCGTCCGGCTGTTTCAGCGCCGGATACTCGTGTCCCGCATTTGCCGCCGTCAGTTTTCCGGTCGAAAGATCCAGGATCCCCAGCCAGACCGTAATGAACATGTCTTCCCGATTGCCGCTGCAGATCTGATCGTTGATCCGCCGCAGCACGTTTGCGGGACTGAGGCCGTTCTTAACTTCATTCCGGATCAGGATCATGGACCCCATCATGAACAGGGCTGCAGGGACCCCCTTGCCCGAAACATCGGCTATGACCAGCGCCAGATGATTTTTGTCGAGCAGGAAGAAATCGTAGAAATCGCCGCCGACTTCCTTCGCAGGCGTCATGGAGGCGTAGATATCAAAATCCTTCCGATCCGGGAAGGCCGGGAAAATTCCGGGCAGCATGTCCGCCTGGATCCTTGTCGCCAGTTCCAGTTCCGTCCCGATACGTTCCTTTTCCGCAGTGATCTTTTCAATGTCGCTGACGTAAGTCTTCATGCGTCCCGTCAGAGACTGGAAGGCTTCGGCCAGCAGCTGGGTCTCATCACCGGTATCCGTTTCCCACTTGAAATCAAGGTCTTCTCCCTTTACCCTGCCGACTTCATCCGTCAGCTGCCGGATCGGCCGCACGATGCGGTTCGAAAGGATGAGAGAGACAACGGCGGCAACGCAGAGCGCCGCGGCGATCACGGTGATGAAGATAAGGACCGCTCTTCTGGCCTGCCCGTCCGCTTCCTCTTCCGAAGCGGCGGCGATCCGGTCAAGGTCCTTCTGCAGCGCTGCCGTCGGCGCATCGACTTCATCCTTTGCCAGGACGACAAAGACCGACCAGCCTACCGTTTTCATCGGTGCGTAGGCAGCATAGCACTGCGCACCGTCGAGAAGCAGCTGCTTCACGCCCTCTTCGCCGTTCAGCGCTTCCTTCACCAGTGAACGAAGGTCCTCATTCGAAGAATAACGGAGATCCGTGGTGCTCTCCTCGACCGAGAGCGAACCCGTTTTCAGGTTGGAAAAAAGGATCCTGCCCAGGTCGTTGACGATACAGATGTTTCCCTTGTCGCCGAGATCGACGTTTTCGATCATGCGGCTCAGGAGGTCCAAATACATGCCGGCGCCGGCAACGCCCATGAGTTTTCCGTCATGGTAGACCGGAACACCGCACATGACCCCCATCTGCGGCGTGTGCAGGTCACGCGTGACCGGAGTCAGATACACGTCACCGGTCTCCTTTGCTCCGATGTACCAGGGTCTGTCCTTGGCATCCAGCGGCATCAGCTTGCCCTGCGCGTCAAACTTTTTCGCGGAGATGTAGTCCGCCTGAACCATGATGCCTGTCTCCGAGGCAAAATAGTTGGACGCGATGCTGTCGTCGTTGGCGTTGATCGCGTAGAGCAGTTCCTGCAGATTGCCGAGCAGCCGGACTTCCCGGACGATTTCCTCGTCCTTCGGATCGGTGTCGGAAGCGTAAAGGACCTGCAGCGTCAGAGTGCCGTCATTGGCCGGGTCAGGTTCGGCAATATCCCGTTCCGGATAGCTTTCCGGATCTTCGTAAAGCTTCTCTGCAGCCGAAGCCGCCATGCGCACAGCCCGTTCGAATTCATAGAACATGCGGTCAGCCAGTTCGGCCTTATCCTCAGCCACTTCCTGCAGGCGGACGCGCGTCAGCTTCTCCATTGACTCGAAGGACATGGAGCGCGAAGTCTGAGACATCTGCTTATTGGAATTGATCAGCGTCTTGGAGACCCGGTTCGTATTGATCAGGAAGACCGCTCCGATGCCGAGCAGCGAAAGGATGACCACGATGATGATCGTGAATGTGATCTTGGAACGGAGAGGCCGGAATTTCTTATTATTCATGACTGCACTTCCTCTTACGGCTTTTCTCTGTCTTGTCCGCTGTCCGCCGGGTCCTCCGGCTTCTTTCTGAACACCATCAGCTTGCTGAAAACATAGTTGGCGACCGTGACCGCGACCTGGACCGCAAGTTTCATGATCTTATCGCTGAAACCGAGAAGCGTAACACCGACAAACATGATGCCCATATCCATGAGCAGCGTTCCGATCCGCGAAGCGAAAAACGCCGCCGCTTCCTGCAGCACGTTTCTGTTCTCACTGCGGAAAACGTATTTCCGGTTGGCGAAATAAGCAAAAGTCACCGCCGCGATCCACGACAGAACGTTGGCGATCTGCAGCTGGACGGCATTATCCGGATCCAGCACCGTCAGCGTCAGGCCGTAATACGTGCCAAGGCTGACGACGGTCGTCAGAACGCCCACGATCAGGTAACGGATGATTTCGCGGCAGTTTTTGTTCTCAAAAATTTTCATGGCAAATATTATAGCAGAAGCAGCCGGGAAAATCCAGCTGCTTCTTTTTTCAGATTCCGCTGTTTTTTCAGCAGTCGACGCCGGCAGGCCGAAGATGGCGTCCCGTTCCGAAAGGTTCAGTCCGAAGGGTTCACGTGCACCATGATGTGCTTGACCTCGGGAAAACGCTGTTCGATCGTGTCATGGACCCGCTGCGCGATGTCATGTGCCGCACGGAGGGAAAGATCCCCGTCCGCGGCGATCTCGATGTCGACATAGACGCGGCGGCCGAACTGGCGCGTGCGCAGCCTGTCGACGCGTACGACGCCTTCCTCTTCCGAAGCGCTGCGCCTGATCGCGCTCTCCGTTTCCGCGTCACAGGCATGGTCGACCATGTTATCGACTGCTTCGCGGAAGATGTCGACGGCGACCTTCAGAATGAAGAGGCAGATGACGATGCTGGCGGCCGGCTCCAGGATCCCCGCGCCGAGCCGCGCCCCGCCGATGCCGATCAGGGCACCGACGGAGGACAAAGCGTCGGAACGGTGATGCCAGGCCTCTGCTTTCAGGGCGCTTGAGCGGATCCTTACGGCATTGTTCCGCGTGTACCAGAACATGCCTTCCTTGACCGCGATCGAGACTGCAGCGGCGATGAGCGCAACGAGGCCTGGCGCGGCGGCTGTTTCATAACTGCGGGTCACCACGCTCGTTACGGCTTCCTTTCCGATCGAAAAGCCCGCGGCGGCCAGGATCCCCGCAAGGATGAGCGAAGCCACACACTCCATCCGCTCGTGGCCGTAGGGATGATCCTTGTCCGATGCCTTCTCGGACATCCTGACGCCCACGATGACGATGAGGCTCCCGAACACGTCTGACGACGAATGCACGGCGTCACTGATCATGGCGCCGGAACGCCCGATCACGCCGGCCGCGAACTTGAACGCTGCCAACAGCAGATTAACGACGATACTGACACCTGAGACCCGTGTTGCCACGGCTTCAAACGATGATTCCTTTTTCACCGGCGGCGATCCTCCTGAATCCTGTAATAAAAGACCGCAGGACTGCAGTCCTTTCTGTAACTGCTGTCCTGCGGATCTTCTCCACTGCCACGGGCCCGGCTGCGGCCTCAGGCCGCGCCTGTTCAGTCTGTACACGGATGAATGTATCACTATCCTGCGGATGATGTCAAGCCTGTACGGCTTTCCTGCGCAGTACCCGCCGCAGCAGGATGACCGCGAAGACCGCAGTCAGCCACTCTCCCGCCGGAAGCGCTGCCGCAAGGCCGATCTCACCGAACAGGCCGTCCAGCAGAAACATGAGCGGAACGTACATGAGCAGTTCCCGGATGCATGCCAGAAGGAGCGGCGCACTGCCGCTGCCGATCGCCTGCATGGAAAACGAGGAGTTATAGCAGAGAAACTGGCCGGGTGAGGCAATGGCACGGATCCTGAGGAACAGTGCCGCAAAGCCGAGTGTCGTGACGGCTGCCGCAGTGTCACCTGCCGAGGTGCTCAGGAACAGCTGAGAGACCGGTCTGGCGAAGATCTCCAGCAGGGCAATGCTCGCCCCTGCGATCAGAAGGCCGTACAGCCTCGCCTTGCGCATCGTTTCATGCATGCGCGCGTGGTTGCCGGAGGAATAGTTGTAAGCCACGATCGGCATCATGCCCTGGCAGATGCCGATGTTGACGGCGTTGGGGATCCGCTCGATCTTCATGACGATGCCGAGGCCGGCCAGCACCAGGTCACTGTGTGCCGCGGCCAGTTTGTTCGCGCAGATATTGGCGAGATCGAACAGTGCCAGCTGGATCGCGGAGGGAAGCCCGACCGCGAAGATGCTCCGCCGGTTCTCCGGACTCACGCTGCGGGCATCGGCCGGGCGCAGGCTGAGCGGCGCGTCTTTTGCAGCCCTGCGGTAAACGCTGAGCAGGTAAAAGCAGGCACAGAAGTTGGAAAGCGCCGTCGCGGCCGCCGCACCGGTCACTTCCATCCCCTTCGGCAGGATCACGAACATGAACAGCGGGTCCAGGATCATGTTGAGGATCCCGCCGCCCGACAGGCCGATGCTCGCCTCCTTTGCGCAGCCGACGTTCCGCAGCAGATGCGCGAGCACCTGCGACAGCATCATCGGCAGCAGCCCGATCACGAGGACGATCGTCGCATAGCTCGAGGCATAGCCGATCGTTGCGTCGGACGCGCCGAGAAAGCGCAGGAGCGGTTCCCGGAACAGGCCGACCGCCGCGGCATAAAGAACTGCTGTCACCAGCGTCGCGCAGACAGCAAAGCTGCTGACCGCTTTCGCCTCGTCATGCCTGCCCAGCCCCATCAGACGGGCAATGAGGCTCCCGCCGCCGATCCCGAAGAGGTTGCCGAATGCGACGTTCAGCATCATGAGCGAGATGGTAATGGTCGTGGCAGCCATCTTGTAGGGGTCGCCGGTCCGCCCGATGTAGAAGGCGTCAACCATGTTGTAGATCAGGTTGATGAGCTGACTGATGACCGTAGGCGCCGCCATGGCATAGAGAGCCCTGCCGACCGGCATGTCGGCAAATATCTTCTCTCTGTCCGCCGGGGCCCTGCCCGCCTTCTCAGTCATCACTCACCTCCCGCAAAATCAGCCGGCTCACTCCTTCACTTCGCGAACCATTTTGTATTCGCCCGGCAGATATTTGATGCGGAGTTCCTGTCCCACTTCGTATTTGATCTCCGACGAAATGGCCATCGGGCATTCGCGCACCACACCGTCCCGGTCCGTAAATCTGACCATGGTCGTGTAGGACCGGCTGTGGGTCTCCGAGTCGTAGGACTCCCTGAAACCGGAGACGACCGCGTCGGCGACGAGGCCTTCCCTGTCGATGCGTTTGGCCTTCCTGAGCAATCTCACTACTGCAATGGCGAAAACGCATACAGCGGCTGCTGCAAGCACGAGTTCGAGGTGCTGCGTAAGAAATTCTTTCATGTTCATCTCCTCCTGAATACGGCAGAACCGCCGTAGAGATCTTTCTGCTTCAGCTGATGTTCTTCCCGCATCACGCTTCCGCCGCATTTCTCTCCAGCGTTTCGACGGCGCTCAGGATCTCATCCCAGTCCTTCACCCGGATCATGCCGTTCGCTTCGGCATCGTAGTCAACGTTGTGCGGCGCCGTCACCAGGATCTTCGCGTAATCACCGCCCTCAAGGTTGTGGACGCCGTCGTCGATCAGGACGTCGCCCTTGATCATCTGCTTCCTCGAGGTGATGATCACCTGGTCCCAGCTGAGGAAGGGGAAATACTTAAACAGCAAGTCCCGCATCTTTTCCGGCACCGATTCATAGTAGGTCGCGGTCACGATCATGACGTCGTGTCCTCTGTCCATCAGTTTTTTCAAACCTTCGGCAGCGCCGGGGATGGGCTCCACCCTGCCCCAGAAACCGGGTTCGACCGTGACCATGTAGACATCTTCCCAGGAAAGCCCCGGGTAGACTGCCGCCACGTTCCAGCTTTTCACTTCGTCGACCGCTGCAGAACGCCCGAACTTTTCATTCACGCTGCGGATCCATTCCTTCAGCAGCTGCTCTATCGTATCGTCCATGTCCACAAGGATCGTCATGGTCTGTTTCCTCTCTTATTTCAGGATCTTCCGGATGAGTCTCTCATCGGCCTCAGGCAGGACCGTCCGGAGGTGCCGCAGAATGCGTTCGTAAGATTCTTCGGGCGTGCGTACGTAGACCGATTCCCGGAAGGAAGGGCCGAAAAAGCGTTCCGGCGTCGAATACTGCGACAGGCCCCAGCCGTAGGTGTTCCCGTCCCTGCTTCTCGCGTAGACGAAGTCACTGATCAGGACATAGCCCTGCGCCTGAAGGCGCGTGATGACGGTCTCAAAGCCCTTCCGTCCGCCCTTTCCGTAACCGCCGAGCCGCTTCAGGCCGGTAGAAACGACGGGGGCGTTTGCTTCCAGCAGTTCATACAGGTCCTTATCCGCGTAGGAAGCAAGGCCGTCATCCCAGCGGGCGTCGAAATCGTAGCCGTCCCGCCGGAAGTTCGCGAAGTCCGGGAACCATTCCCGGCTGATGAAGACGGCCTTCTTTTCGAAGAACTTGCCGTAGGCGCAGCCGCTTTCGCGGATCACCGGTCCTTTCCATTCCCAGACCGGCCAGTCGTCGCTGCCCGGAGAATACCAGATCTCCGGGACGGCGTGCTCCTCCACGGAGAAGCCGGGAACGGAGTTCGCAAACAGCGGAAGGAAGCCGTACGCCTCCACGGCGTCGGTCAGGTCCTTCTTCGTTCGGATGCAAAGATCGCCGATCATCGCTTACTTCCTAATGCGGGTGCCGCAGTTCCAGCAGAATTTCGGAATGGGCGCTTCCAGTTTCGTCCCGCAGTCGGGGCAGAAGGTACTGCCGTCATCCAGAATGGTCGGTCCCTGTTTCGCGGCCAGGCCGGGCGCGGGAGCAGGATGAGGTTCCGGTTCAGGCGTTCCCATTGGACGGATGTCCGGCTGCGGCATCATGCCCATGCCGAAGATGCTGCCCATGCCCATAGTCATCGACCCGCCGGTACCGGGAGCCATCATCGTGTTCCGCGGCGCCCTTTTGGCCGATTCGGGGACCGCGATCTTATCCAGCATGTTTTCCCGGGCAAAGACCGTCGACGGCATGCTCATGTCGCACACCATCATGGTCGTGATCAGCATGTCCGGCTTCACGTCAAACTTCGTAAAGCCCCTGAAGCTGTCGCGCGTTAAGTCCTCCGGTACCAGATACACGCGGTCCGGATCGTACCGGCCGTCATAGTTGTAGCTGATCACATGGAAATCGTCTTCGCCCCAGATGCCCCACTTTAGGTGGTTTCCCCTGATGACGAGGTCGTTTCCTCCGCTCTTCGCGCCCCACTCCTTCCAGACTCCCTGAAGGCTATCCAGGAATTCATCGTCGCGGATCACGATATGGTCGAAGGGACCGCGCTCCGTCTTTTTCAGGGTGTAGGGCAGGTATTCGTCAGCATAGTCGTGCAGCGTCAGATGGATGATGCCGTCCTCAAAACGGATCTCGTGGATCTCGCGCATCATGTTGCCCGTAAGGCCGCTCGAGATGCGGTCG
The DNA here is from genome assembly GCA_902789555.1 of uncultured Lachnospiraceae bacterium. GTDB lineage: Bacteria > Bacillota > Clostridia > Lachnospirales > Lachnospiraceae > UBA6987. The sequence goes on along the minus strand of CADAOF010000003.1, from coordinate 112,838 downwards.
TTTTCAGGCGTGATGACGACGCTTTCCCCGCGCTCCATCGCTGCCGCGTCGTAGCTGATGTTCGTCTCCAGTTCGATCACGCGGTCGTAGCGGCGCAGCGTCATCTTCTCATCGCGGAATTCCAGATAATAGTGGTATCCTTCCTCCCAGAAGCCGTTCAGCTTATCCGAAAAAGCCATGATCCTCTCCTTTTCAGTTTCCGGCAGGCGCGTCCGCACTGCCTTCGGCCTCACCGCCCTCAGTGGCGATCTTTTCCAGGGTATCCGCGAGGATCTCCCGGCGGAGCGCGGTCAGCCAGGACGACCAGCTCACGGTATCGAACGCATACTTTTTGTTCAGTTCGTACTCATGCGGCTCCCAGGTATCAAGGGGCGATTCGTTGTGCTGGATGACGGCTTCGAGCTTGTCCAGCGACTTATACAGCTTCGCCTCGGGCGTTTCCTGGGCGTCCATTTCGGCGTACAGGCCGGCCATTTCCGCCGAGACTTCGGGCGGGAGCGTCCTTACCCATCTCGCGAGCAGGCTGTCCTCCGTATCCCGGTCGGCGTCGGTCTTCAGGAAGGTCGGAATATCCCCGGTAAAGCATTCGCCGAGATCGTGGATCAGGCACATGTCCACGACCCGGTCGATGTCCAGTTCGGGGAACTCGCGCCTCAGCAGGAAGGCCATGAGCGAGATGCGCCAGCTGTGTTCGGCAACGCTCTCGGTGCGTCTCTTCGAAGTGGTGCAGTGGCGCGGCGTATCTTTAAGCCGCTCCGCCACGTGCAGGATGTCTAAGAATTCACGTGCATCCATCGTTTCTCTCCTTGCAGGTTCAGCCAAGGTGCCAGATCTCGCCGTCCGGCATGAGCCGCACGTCACCCGGAAGGACTTCGAGGATATTCCCCTTAAGGTCCCTCACGACAGTCTCTTCCCAGTAGCGGTACCCGTCGCCTTCCCCCTCTTCGTCCCAGCGGTTGAAATAGAGTTTCCCGCCGTCCCGCAGGAAGAAACTCTCGTGCGGATCAAGAGGAAAAGCGGCTTTTTCCGGCCAGACGATCTCAAACAGTCCGTCAGCGCCGCCCTGGCGCGATAAGCAAAGCGGGCGGACGTGCAGCTGCAGGTTGTAGCAGTCCTTCACGGCAGAAAGAGGGATCTCCGCCGCGGTCTCCGTCTCATGGCTTTCACAGTCGAAGGCAAAGATCCGGATGAGGCCTGCCGGGAAATCAGCTTCCGGGAACCATATCTTGCCGTTTTCGTACACGGCCTCCGCGGGATAGGCGCCCGTGCGCTTTTGAAGCGGCCGGAAGACCTCTCCCTCCGGGAAGCTGATCAGGCAGAATTCCCTGCCCCGTACTTCTCGGCCGTCCTTAAAGATCTCCTCTGCCTCGTACAGGTCGCCCTGATCGAAGCTGAGGCCATAGTACCACGAGCCGTCTCCTCCCGGCACGGCGTCGATGAACGTGATCCCGTTCGTTTTCAGTTCTTTCATTGCTTTTCTTCCTGTTCCCAGCTTTTCCACACCTCCGGCTGATAGCCGACGGTGGCCTTGCTGCCGTTCCGGACAACGGGCTGTTTCAGCACGGCCTGGTTTTCCAGCACCTTCTGCAGCCTGTCTTCCGCAGCGATATATTTGATGAGCGCGAGCAGATCCTTATCCCTGCAGTCCGGATCGATCATGGCGTCGAGCCCGCCGACCGTCTGCGCGACCTTCTGGAATTCGCCTTTGGAAAGGCCCTTTTCCGCAAGGTCCACCGCCTGGAAGCGGATGCGGCGCTCCTTGAACCAGCGCTCCGCCTTGCGCGTATCCGCGCTCTTTTTCGTCCCGAAGATCTGAATGTTCATACCTTTTCTCCCTGATCCGCCGCCGCGGGAATCGTTTTCTCCAGAAAGTCAAAAACGCGTTTGTTGAAGTCCTTTGCTTCCTCGTAGGCGGCGTGCCCGAGTTTCCCGTATACGAACAGCTCGCTGCCTGCGATCTGCCGCTGCAGCTCATGCGAGGCTTCGATCCCGACGATCTTATCGTCCGCGCCCCCGATGATGAGCACCGGGCAGGTGATTTTTTTCAGTTCCTCCGACGCGTCGAAAGAAAGGATCGCGCGGGCGTTCGTAAGGAAGCGGCGGTACCGGTCGGACGGCTTTCCGATAAGGCCGATGACCGCGTAGCTCGTCCTGAATTTCCGCAGATAAGCCGGTGAATAGCTGTTTTCCGCCGTGTCGATCATCAGCGCCTTATGCTTTCCTTCCTGCGCAAGCTTCATCCAGCAGGCAAGACGCTCTTTCGTAAGGTCCTCCGCCCGCGGCGCCGTGACGGCAAGGACCAGCCGGCTCACCAGATCCGGGTGGTCGATCGCCAGGTACTGAGCGATCATTCCGCCCTCGGAAACGCCCATGACGGCAGCGCCCTCAAGGCCTAGCCGCCTCATGGCAATGGCCTGGTCGGCAGCCATTTCGCGGATCGAATATTCTTCCGGCAGATCATCCCGCCGGCTGAACATGTAAACGGTATACTGATCGAAAAAGCGCCGGTAGGGTCCCGCCAGCATCTGGGCTTTGCCCTTCACGGTCGCGAGGCCGTCGGACAGCCCCGGCAGAATGACGAAAGGCCGCGCACCGCGCCCGAAGGAAACGTAACTCATCGTTCCGTTTCCGACGTCCGCCTGTCCGTTTTTCGCATTCCAAAGCATCGTACTTCCTCCGTTAAGCCGGTCTTTCCGGCTCATTTGTCATCCGCCGCAGGTCAGATCTCATCCACGGTACTGCGGTATGACAGCAGCATGTCGTCACGCCATCTGCCGCAGGCCGAAGATGAAAAGGAACAGCGCCGCCAGCGTCATCGCGCTCCAGGACAGCGAGCGCGACGCGATCAGAAGTTCTGACGGTTCCACGCCTTCCGCATTGCGGAATGATCTTTTCAGATTCCAGCGGAAAATATCTTCCCAGAAGAACACGGCAAGCGCAGTCATAAGGCAGATGATCATTCCTCCCACCCAGAAACTCAGGTTCCCGTAATGCCAGAGCGGCGGACCGTAAACAAGCTGCGCGATCGCATACGGACCGGGCTCCTTGTAATACGTGATCTCCCCTTTCTGATGTATGATCACGGCTCCCGGCGCACTTATCTGCAGTTCGAATTCCGGCATCCCATCTTCACGGTAAAGGCTGATGGAACCTTTTTCATCATGCTGGTGCAGAAGACCTCCGCGGAAGAGGCGTGTTTCTCCGCGGTATATTTCGATGCCGGTCATGGACGCGCTCAGTGCGTGTCCCTTTGGCGCGGCAGACGGATCCTCCCTGACTTCATAAGGACCGTAGGAACTGTCCCCGACCCGGTATTCCACGGTCCTGTCCGGATGCACGGTGAAGACTGCGTTCCGGCCGCCCACGGTACCTGACCAGAGGATATCGCCGTTCTCCTCTGAGCGCATGAGGAGGCCGTCCTCATAGGCGAAACCTTCCCGCCGGACCGTTACCGCATAGAGCACGCTGAAAACAAGTACCATGACCGCCTGTGCGATCAGCAGCAGTTTCTGAAAGTTGCTCAGTTTTCTGAATCGTTCCATGCCGAACCTCCTTTGCTTTAATTGATTTATTATAACATACCCTGCCGCATTTTCCTACAGGAAAACAGCCGTCTCCGCTTCTGAAACGGAAAAGGGACCGTCCCCGGCCTTTTCAGGCGGGAACGGTCCCTTACGGTACGGAAGCTTATTCCGCATTATTTCTTTTCTTCGTCAAAGGTCTTCTTGGCTTCTTCCCAGCCGGCCTTAAGGCTCTTCCATGCCGCAGCGGCAACGTCCTTCAGGTCATCGGCCTTGTCGGCGGCGATGGCGCGGTACTTCTCGGAAGCTTCCTTCAGAGCGGCCTTCGCGGTCTCGAGCTTATCGTTCAGATCGGCCTTGACGTCCTCGGCTTTCGCCTTCAGATCGACCTTCTCAGCCGCTTCCTTCTCGGCCGTGATCGCAGCCTGGGCAGCGGCCAGTCTCGCGATCGGAACACGGAACGGGCTGCAGGAGACGTAATCCATGCCGGCCTTGTGGAAGAATTCCACGGACGAAGGATCGCCGCCGTGCTCGCCGCACACGCCGAGGTGCAGATCCGGACGGGTCTCGCGGCCGAGCTTCGCAGCCATCTTGACCAGCTTGCCGACGCCGTTCTGGTCGATCTTGGCAAACGGATCGTTCTCGTAGATCTTCTTCTCGTAGTAGGAGCTGAGGAACTTGCCCGCATCGTCACGGGAGAAGCCGAAGGTCATCTGGGTCAGATCGTTGGTGCCGAAGGAGAAGAATTCCGCTTCCTTCGCGATCTCGTCAGCAGTGAGCGCCGCACGAGGGATCTCGATCATGGTACCGACCATGTACTTCATGTCCACGCCGGCAGCCGCGATCTCGGCGTCAGCCGTCTCGACGACAAAGTTCTTGACGTACTTGAGCTCGGCCACGTCGCCGACAAGCGGGATCATGATCTCGGGACGCATGGTCCATTCGGGGTGCTTCTTCTGGACGTTGATCGCTGCGCGGATGACCGCCTTGGTCTGCATGACCGCGATCTCCGGATAGGTGACGGCCAGACGGCAGCCGCGGTGGCCCATCATCGGGTTGAACTCGTGCAGGGAGGCAATGATGGCCTTGATCTGTTCCACGGTCTTGCCCTGGGCATCCGCCAGCTTGCGGATATCATCCTCTTCGGTAGGCAGGAATTCGTGAAGCGGCGGATCCAGGAAACGGATCGTCACGGGGCAGCCTTCCATGGCTTCGTAAATGCCTTCGAAGTCGCTCTGCTGATAAGGCAGGATCTTCTCCAGCGCTTTTTCTCTTTCTTCCACCGTGTCGGAGCAGATCATTTCACGGAATGCCGCGATACGGTTTTCTTCGAAGAACATGTGCTCCGTGCGGCACAGGCCGATGCCTTCCGCGCCGAGCTCGCGGGCCTTCTGCGCATCCTGCGGGGTATCCGCGTTGGTTCTGACGCCCAGACGGCGATACTTGTCAGCCCAGGCCATGACACGGCCGAATTCGCCGGCGATCGAAGCATCCACGGTCGGAATCAGACCGCTGTAGATGTTGCCGGTGGAACCGTCGATGGAGATGCAGTCGCCTTCGTGGAATTCCTGTCCGCCGAGGGTGAAGCACTTGTTCTCTTCATCCATGTTGATGGCGGTGCAGCCGGAAACGCAGCACTTGCCCATGCCGCGGGCAACGACGGCCGCGTGGCTGGTCATGCCGCCGCGCACGGTCAGGATGCCCTGCGCAGCCTTCATGCCGGTGATGTCCTCAGGGGAGGTCTCCAGACGGACCAGAACGACCTTCTCGCCGCGTTCCTTCCAGGCAACGGCGTCATCGGCGTTGAAAACAACCTTGCCGCAGGCAGCGCCGGGAGAGGCGCCGAGGCCCTTGCCGAGCGGCGTCGCTGCCTTCAGGGCAGCTGCGTCGAACTGCGGATGCAGCAGGGTGTCCAGGTTGCGCGGATCGATCATCAGGACGGCTTCCTGTTCGGTCTTCATGCCCTCGTCCACCAGATCGCAGGCGATCTTCAGGGCGGCGGGAGCGGTGCGCTTGCCGTTGCGGCACTGCAGCATGTAGAGCTTGCCGTTCTCAACGGTGAACTCCATGTCCTGCATGTCGTGATAGTGGTTCTCCAGCAGGTCGCAGACCTTGATGAATTCCTCGTAAGCCTGCGGGAACTTCTCTTCCATTTCGCTGATGGGCATGGGAGTGCGGACGCCGGCCACGACGTCTTCGCCCTGCGCGTTGGTCAGGAACTCGCCCATGAGCTTCTTCTCGCCGGTCGCGGGATCGCGGGTGAAGGCGACGCCGGTACCGGAGTTATCATTCAGGTTGCCGAAGACCATCGGCATGACGTTGACGGCAGTGCCCCAGGAATAAGGGATGTCGTTGTCGCGGCGGTAGACGTTCGCACGGGGGTTGTCCCAGCTGCGGAACACCGCACGGATGGCTTCCTTAAGCTGCACGACCGGGTCGGACGGGAAATCTTCGCCCAGCTGGCTCTTGTATTCGGCCTTGAACTGTTCGGCCAGTTCCTTCAGGTCGGCCGCGGTCAGTTCCACGTCAAAGTGCACGCCGCGTTCTTCTTTCATCTTGTCGATGAGCTGCTCGAAATACTTCTTGCCGACTTCCATGACGACGTCAGAGAACATCTGGATGAAGCGGCGGTAGGAGTCGTAAACGAAACGTTCGAACTTCGGATCGGGGTTCTTCGCGATCATTGCCGCAACGACTTCGTCGTTCAGGCCGAGGTTCAGGATGGTATCCATCATGCCGGGCATGGACGCGCGGGCGCCGGAGCGCACGGACACCAGCAGAGGGTTCTCCAGGTCGCCGAACTTCTTGCCGTTGATCTCTTCCATCTTGGCCACGTATTCCATGACCTGTCCCATGATCTCGTCGTTGATCTGACGGCCGTCTTCATAGTACTGCGTGCAGGCTTCGGTGGTGATGGTAAAGCCCTGCGGCACGGGAAGGCCGATGTTGGACATTTCGGCCAGGTTGGCGCCTTTGCCGCCCAGAAGGTTGCGCATCTTGGCGTTGCCTTCCGAGAACAGATACACCCATTTCTTCATGTAAAATTCCTCCTAAGTGATAGTGAGTCAATGTGATACATTTTTAACGCGAATATTTTAGCACAAAACGCCGCGGCGGGATATAAGAAAGCACTTAAGAATCTTAGGTCTCGTCCGCGTTTCGATTAACAATTCAAGCACTTCCGAAAAAGCGCGGAAAGCGGTACGCCCTGCCTACTTCTCCGCGTTCCTGATGGCCTTCGCGGATTCCTTCAGCACCGCTTCCACCCGGGAGACCGGCATGCCGAGGCGCTCCGCGAGTTCTTCGGCGGAAAGAGCGCGGCCTTCCGCGGCCTCCTGCTCCTTCACCGCCTCCAGCACGCGGTTCGCGGCGTTCGTCATGTCTTCCTGCATACGGGCAAAGCCCTCTTCTTCCTTCACGAGAGCCCGAAGGGTCTTCCGCGCGCCTTTCTCCAGGAAATCCTCGAGGTCGCCGTCACCCGCGCCGTAGGCGTCAAGGCTCTCCATCAGGCTGAGGTTCGTCTCCTGGATGAGGTCGATGAGCGGGACGCCCTTCCCGGCAAACTCACGGGCGAGGATGACCGCGTAATGAAGATTTCCTTCGGTAAGGCGCGTGCGCGCGGCATCCCGCGCGTCTTCATCGCCGCCGGTCAGTTTTTCCGCAAGCGCTTCGATCTCACCCTGGGCCAGCGGCAGGACCGCCTCCAGATCTTCCAGGTAGAAGTCGAGCATCTTCCGGTCCTCCTCCGAAAGTTCCGCGTCTTCCTCTTCTTCGCCGGAAAGGTCGAGCGTGCGCGTGTCGTGCGGGACGTAGTCCTTCAGCGTGATGTTCTCCCGTTCCAGATAATCGTAGATCTCGCCGATCTGATCTTCGTCCAGATCAACGCCCGGGAAAGCCTGCAGGATCTCGGACACCGTGACGGCGCCGCCGTTTTCCCCGGCAAGCCTGCGGATCGTTTCCAGACCTTTTCTGAATGCTTCCTGTGTGTTCATGGATCTCTTCCTTTCAGAGGCCGTAAGGAGCGCCTCTTCCCTGTCATCCTGAGGAGCGCAGTGACGAAGGATCTTCCCCCGCCGTACAGGATGACGTTTTCCTGTCAGATGAACAGTTTCTTATACATCGCACGGCGCAGCGGCTTGATCAGCGACGAGGCGAATAGGAACGCGCCGATCAGTCCGAAAAAGCCTGCGGAATAGAGTGACCAATTGAACATCCTGACCTTGAAGGTGATATGCAGAAAGAATTCCAGCAGCATCGTGAAGCCGCCGATCAGGATGAATAAAAGGCCGATGAGCCTCAGCTTCGTACGGGGCTTAAAGCGCAGCAGCGCGATCCCCGTACCGAGGTAAGTAACGATGAACGTCATGCCGGTCACCGGAAAAGCGAACGGCAGGAACCAGTGTCCGCCCGTTGCCGCATTGATATATACCAGATATCCGCCGAGCGCAAGAAAGCTTAAGGGAATGAAGACGGCCGGATAATAGCGTCTGAACCAGAACGGCAGCACCAGCGTCACGTAGAGGAACGCTTCGCCGATGACCACGTACCCCGACCAGGCCATGCGTTCGTAGACCGCCAGACAGGCAATGAGGCAGCCGAGTGCCGTCCCGAGCATCACCAGGGTGATGACCGTGAGCAGGGTATATTTCCCGCTTTTTTCAGGTTCCGGGTACAGGTCGGCATTGTAGTGCGTGTTCCTCTCCCTGTTTTCCGGATTCCAGACCGGCGTTCCGCAGAGCGGGCATTCGGCCGCGCCTTCTTCCAGCGACACGCCGCATTTTACGCAGTACATGGCTCTTCCTCCTTTCGCTCAGGGATCGTTGGATTCCACGGACACGGGGATCCCGAGCCGGACGAGTTCCGAAAAGAAACGGCGCTCGAGTTCGGTCTCCCGGATGTTCCGGATCATGTTGATGGTGGTGACGTCGCCGCAGCTGGCCACCGAGCAGTTGTTCGGGTAGCTGAGCTGCACGCCGATCATGAAATCGACCCGGGTGACGTAAGGCCGCATCCCTTCCGGCAGGCCAATGCTGCCGAGGTTCGAGATGTTGATGCAGCCCTTCCGTTCCCCGCAGCGGTTGTAGACGCTCCGCATGGCGATGTTCTTGATGAAGAGCGGGGCGATGCGCAGCAGTTTGTTCCGGGCGGGAAGCACGTTCGCGGCAATGCGCGCCGCCATCCTTTCCGGCGTATTTTCCAGGTCCATCTGGTGCCGGTACTCGCGGCAGAGGTCTGCCAGCGAATAGTCCTTGAGACGCGGGTCGACGCCGATGTTGAGGACCAGGGCAAAATTGCGGAGCGTATCTGCGCCGAAGACCTTCCGGAGGTTGATCGGGATCGTAACCTTGACGGGGCGGCGCTTCTCTCTTCGGACGTGGCCTTCCTGCATGCCGATGATGGTCTTCAACATGACTGCGGCAAGGAAGCCCGTCACCGTCGCGCCGTACTCTCTTGCCTTCCGGATGAGTTCGCCGGTCGGGACGATCCCCGTAATGACGTGCATGAAGCCGGTCGCATCAGGCGTTCCGAAAAGGCGGTAGACCGTATCTTCGCGGCGGCTCATGGGGAAGTCGCCGGTATAAGTCTGGAAAGCATCCCGGCGTTCTTCGGCTGTCGGTGCGTCCCGCCGGTCCCGGATGCCGAATACCGTTTCCACCGGTACCCCATAACGGAGTTCAAGATAACGTGCCACAAGGGATTTCAGGAAAATTTCACCGCCAGTCCCGTCTGTTATCGCGTGGAAGAACTCAACAGCGATTCGGTTTTCATGATAAAGCACGCGGAAGCAGCAGCGTTTCTGCTCGCGGCGGCTCATGTGGGTCAGGGGATAGGCGTACTCGGGAATGACGTCCGGCGCCTTGTCCACCGCCTGCAGGTAATACCAGAAGAGCCCTCTGCCGAGTCTGACGTATACCGTCGGAAAGCGCGGCATCAGGTCCCTCACCGCCTGCCCGAGAAGGGCGGGATCCACCGTTTCCGCAAGGTCCGCGGAAAGGCGGAAAGTGTTGACCCAGCGGCTGTTCTGGGTCGCGGGAAAGATCAGCGCCGCATTGTCAAGACGCATCCAGGGTCTCATTGCGATCTGCTCCTTAAGAAGTCCCGGATCCTCTCGGAATCCGCTTCTCTTGCCTTCAGTCCGTACAGAACATACGCATGCCACAGGCCGTCTGCGACGGTCAGTTCCGCCTGACAGCCGGCAGCTTCAAGTGCCGCCTTCATCCGGACGGCATCGTCCAAAAGGATCTCGTCCCCACCCGCGAAAATCAGGCTTTCCGGAAGGCCCCGGAGGTCAGCGAAAAGCGGCGAGACGAAGGGATCCGAAGGGTCGGTCCCAGCGCAGTAATCGGCAGCGAAAACGGCCAGTTTTTCCGCGGTCAGCGACGGGTCAGCCTCCCGGTTATATACGTAGGAGTCTCCGGAAAGCGTAAGGTCGGTCCATGGCGAAAGCGCCGCGATCCCGGCCGGGAGCGGGAGCCCCTTCTCCTTCAGTTTCACGGCGAGCGCATAGCAGAGGCCGCCTCCCGCAGACTCACCGATCAGCGAGACGGGCTTTCCGGGATACGCGTTCAGGATCCATTCGTAAGCTTCGAGTGCGTCGTCAAGCGCCGCCGGATAGGGTTCCTCCGGCGCCAGGCGGTAAGCCGGGCAGAAGGTGACCGCGCCGGTGTCCGAAGCCAGGACTTCGCCGTAGAGACTGGCATAGTCCAGGTCGCCGGTGCAGTAGCCGCCGCCGTGGAGATACATGACCGCACCCTCGCAGGAAACCGTTTTCGGGACAAGCAGCGCCGCCCTGCAGTGCTCGAGCGGGATCACTTTCCGCGTTGTTCCCTTCCGCAGAAGATTCCGCATCGCGGCGCCGGCAAAATTCATCAGTTTCCGTTCCGTTTCCACAGGATCCGGCTCGGGCGCCTGCTTCATCTTCATCATTCTCTCGCGGAGGATGGGGATCATGCTGTCTGGGATACGCGGCATACGAAGCTCCTTTCTAACTGATTAAGTATAGCACCAAAGCCGCTCTGCCGCAAGAAAAAAGAGCCGCAGGGGATCTCCTGCAGCTCTTTTCCGCATGCATCACACGCGGTTTTCACCGTGACAGCGGGTGTTTTACTGTTCGATCTTCGCGCCGCAGCTCGGGCAGAACGCGGTGCCCTTATCAACGGCAGCACCGCACTGCGGGCAGAACACCTTCTCGCCGCCGGCCTGTGCGCCGGGAGCGGGCATGGTCGGGTGCATCAGTTCTTCATAGAACGCTGCGCCGACGAGGCCGAGGAACAGTCTCATGAACAGCGCGCAGGCCAGGACCACGACGAACAGCACGATGCCGAACAACCAGCCGATGTACTTGATGCGGGCAAGCGCGGCCAGGATCATGGCGACGATGCTGACGGCCAGGTAAGGCAGGAAGTCCGCGCCGAACATCGCGCCGACGTAGCCCTTGGTGCGTTCCTTGGACAGTCTGATGGCGTCGGTGGGCTTCACTTCAGGTTCCTGCGCCAGGATGTAAGGGGTCAGGCGGTACTGATAGGACTTGATAATGGCAAGGACGATGCCGGCGATCGGGATCAGCGCCCAGATGAAGACCCACAGGTCCTTCCACAGCATGCCGATCACGAGGCGTTTCCAGGTGTCATCCTTCTTCTCATAGACTTCCAGCAGTTGGGCGGAGTAGACCTCCTCGCCGCGGTAGCCGTGCAGATAGACGAGCAGCAGACCGATTTCAGCCGGCGTCGTCAGGATGATGCCGATGATCGGAACGAATCCGCCAAGCAAGCTTAAAAAACCAACCAGCACGGCGCCGAGAAGACCGATGGCCCACAGACGGATCGGCTTCTTCATCAGAACGGCAATCGCTCTTTGATAAATGGTTTTGATCATTTTTTCTTCTCCTCTCGGGATAAGGGTTGCGGGTCATCTGACCCTGAAACAATTTTACTCTTTTTCGAAGATCTGTAAAGAACTTTCTTCCTATTAATTTACGAAAATTTAAGAAATCGCGCCTTTCGAAGGTTTTTTTACTGCAAGCAGGTCTTTTTCCGCATCTCCTTCTTGAAAAGCAGCGGGAAAAGGAGTAAAGTATCTGCGGAAAATCAGGCAGGTGCGTCCTGCCTTCTTCAAGGAGGTTAAAATGGAAACCAGACCCTATGTTTCCTGGGAACTCATGAACAACTTCATGATCGACGTGTTCAAGGCCTACGGCGTGCCGGAGGAGGACGCGAAGATCTGCGCCGACGTGCTTCTGGAATCGGACCGCCGCGGCATCGAAAGCCACGGCTGCAACCGTTTTAAGCCGATCTATCTGGACCGCATCGACAACGGCACTCTGCTGCCGGTCACGAAGATCGACATTCTGAAAGAGACCCCCACTACCGTCGTCATGGACGCGAACAACGGCATGGGCATGGTGGCAAGCTATCACATGATGGAAAAGCTGATTGAAAAGGCGAAAGTCTACGGCATGGCCGGCGGCGCCATCATGAATTCCACCCACTACGGCATCGCCGGTTACTGGACCACCATGGCGGAGAAGGCCGGCATGATCGGCATTTCCGGGACCAACGCCCGCCCTTCCGTGGCGCCGACCTGGGGCGTGGAGCCGATGATGGGAACGAACCCCTTCACCTTCACCATGCCGACCGATGAGGACTTCCCCTTCAACTTCGACTGTGCGACGAGCATCGTCCAGAACGGCAAGATCGAGTTCTACGAAAGAAGCGGCAAAGAGACTCCTGCCGGCCTCGTCGTCACAAAGGACGGCGGCACCATGACCGATTCCGGCCAGATCCTAAAGGACATGCGCGCCGGTAAGTGCGCTCTTCTTTCCATCGGCGGCCTCGGCGAAGCGACCGGCGGCTACAAGGGCTACGGCTTCACCACCATCGTGGAGATCCTCTCCGCGGCGCTCTGCGGCGGTCCCTTCATGAAGGAGCTTTCCGGGAAGAACCCCGACGGCACGAACCGCATGTACCGCCTCGGCCACTTCTTCTTCGTCATCAACCCCGAATTCTTCATGGGTCTGGACACCTTTAAGCATACGACCGGCGAGATCCTGCGCGGCCTCCGGAATTCCGAAAAGGCCCCTGGCGCAGACCGCATCTACACCGCCGGCGAAAAGGAATGGGAAGCCTGGCAGGACAGAAAAGACAAGGGCGTTCCGGTGGGCGAATCCATCCAGAAGGAACTCATCGGTCTCAGAGACCGCTTTAACCTGCCGTATCATTTCGACTTTGAAAACAAATAAAGGAGCTTAGCATGGATTACGCAAAAGAATCGTTACGTCTGCACGGCGAATGGAAGGGCAAGATCGAAGTCATTTCCAAGGTCCCGGTCAAATCCAAGGACGACCTGTCCTTAGCCTATACCCCCGGCGTGGCACAGCCCTGCCTGGAGATCCAGAAGGATATCAATAAGAGCTACGACCTGACCCTGCGCCACAATCTCTGCGCGGTCATTACCGACGGCAGCGCGGTGCTCGGCCTCGGCGACATCGGCCCCGAAGCCGGCATGCCGGTCATGGAGGGCAAATGCGTGCTTTTCAAGGCCTTCGGCGACGTGGACGCCTTCCCGCTCTGCGTGAAGACCAAGGACGTTGACGAATTCGTGAATACCGTCTATCTCATCTCCGGCAGCTTCGGCGGCATCAACCTGGAAGACATCTCCGCGCCCCGCTGCTTCGAGATCGAACGGAAACTGAAGGAAAAATGCGACATCCCGATCTTCCACGACGACCAGCACGGCACCGCCATCATCACGCTGGCAGGCCTCACCAACGCCCTCAAAGTCGTCGGCAAGAAGAAAGAGGACGTGAAGGTCGTTACGAGCGGTGCAGGCGCTGCTGCGATCTCCATCGTGAAGCTCCTGCTTTCCGCGGGCTTTAAGCACGTCACCATGTGCGACCGGAAAGGCGCCATCTACAAGGGACGCGAAGGCCTCAACTGGATCAAGGAAGAGATGGCCGAGGTCACCAACCTTGAAAGAAAGCCCGGCACCCTTGCCGAGCAGCTGGTCGGCGCGGACGTTTTCATCGGCGTTTCCGCTCCCGGCACCGTGACCACCGAGATGGTGAAGACCATGAACAAGGACGCTATCGTCTTTGCCTGCGCGAACCCGACGCCCGAGATCTTCCCCGAAGACGCGAAGGCGGGCGGCGCGAAGGTCATCTCCACCGGACGCAGCGACTATCCGAACCAGATCAACAACGTTCTGGCTTTCCCGGGTGTCTTCCGCGGCACCTTTGACGTGCGCGCGAGCGACATCAACGAGGAAATGAAGATGGCTGCCGCCGAAGCGCTGGCTGGCCTCATCAGCGACGAGGAACTTTCTGCGGATTACATCATCCCGAAGGCCTTCGATCCGCGCGTAGGTGCTGCCGTTGCCAAGGCCGTTGCCGAAGCCGCAAGAAGGACGGGCGTCGCAAGGATCTGAGCATTCCTTGTCACACTCTCCTGACCCACTCTCCTGTCATCCTGAGCGAAGTGAAGGATCCTTCGCCGCTCCGCGTCTCAGGATGACATAAAAACAAAAAACGGAAGGCATTTGCCTTCCGTTTTTTGTGCGCCGCAAGTCTCTGCGGCAGCTCTGCGAATCTTACGCTCTCTGCATGTATTCGCCGGTACGGGTGTCGATGCGTACGCGGTCGCCCTGGTTCACGAACAGCGGAACGGCGATCTGCGCGCCGGTCTCCACGATGGCGGGCTTGGTGGCGCCGGTCGCGGTGTTGCCCTTGAAGCCGGGTTCGGTGTCGGTGATCTCCAGTTCCACGAAGAGAGGCGGTTCCACGGAGAAGACGTTCCCCTTGTAGGAGCAGAGCTTGCAGATCTCGTTTTCCTTCACGAACTTCAGCGTGTCGCCGATCTGATCTTTCGTCAGCGCGACCTGTTCGAAGGTCTCATTGTCCATGAAGTAGTAGAAATCGCCGTCGTTGTACAGATACTGCATGTCCTTGCGGTCGATGATGGCGTTTTCGAAACGGTCGGTCGGGCGGAAGGAAGTTTCCACGACGCCGCCGCTGATGATGTTTTTCAGTTTGGTGCGGACAAAGGCAGCGCCCTTGCCGGGTTTGACGTGCTGGAATTCAATGATCTGCCAGACGCCGTCCTCATATTCGATCGTAATGCCGTTCTTGAAATCACCTGCTGATACCATAAAGTTCCTCCTGAAGTCTGTAGGGTTTTCTTTCGATGCGCCCTGCGGCGCCGGTTGTCTGATTTTCCTGCAATATTATATGCGATAAAAACGCCGATTTCAACTATTTTTTTGGCGTCTTTTCCAGAAGCCGAAAACGATCTTCTCGAAAGGCCGTTTGAGGCGTACGCCGGCCGTGTCTTTTTTCGGTTCGAGAGGTGCGACGAGCACGCTCCGGATGCGCGAGCGGTTCGCGCCCCAGATGTCCGTAAAAAGCTGGTCGCCCACGACGACCACTTCCCTGCGTCTGAGGTGCATGCCCCGGATCGCCGCGAGATACCCTCTTCGCGACGGCTTTTTTGCCTTATGGCAGTAGCCGCAGCCGACCGCCTCGGCAAAGGCCTTTACCCGCGGCTCCGCATTGTTTGAGACCACGAAGGTCTTTATCCCTGCCGCGTGCAGTTTCTCGAAATAGCGTCTTGCCGCCTCGTCTGCCGGCGCGTCCTGCGGGACCACGGTGTTGTCGATATCAAAGACGACGCCTTTCGCCCCGCGCGCGGAAAGCCACTCCGGCGTGATCTCAGCGATCCCGGAGACATATTCCGTCGGATAAAACAGGTGAAGCGGGCCGTTCATTTCTTATGCGCCAGCTTGTTGATCTCTTCGAGCAGAGTATCCAGGTCCTTGAATTCGCGGTAGACCGAAGCAAAGCGGACGTAGGCGACGCCGTCCAGGGCCGCCAGCTTGTTCATGACCATCTCGCCGATCACGTTCGACGGGATCTCCTTCTCTCCGCTCCCAATCAGCTCGTTCTCGATATCGTCCACGAGGCCGGTGATCCGGTCGACGGGTACCGGGCGCTTGTGGCAGGCACGGAAAATGCCCTTTTCGATCTTCGAGCGGTCGAATTCCTCGCGCACGCCGTCCTTCTTGATCACCATGAGCGGGATCACTTCCACACGTTCATAGGTCGTAAAGCGCTTGCCGCATTTTTCGCACTGGCGGCGTCTTCTGATCGTGCCTTCGGCGGGACGGGAATCGATAACTTTCGTATCTTCCGCGCTGCAAAAGGGGCATTTCATTTACGTATTCCTCCCAAATTCTTCGAGTTTCAGTCCGGGGTTGCGGTCCAGCACCATGCCGGGGCTCCAGCTGTTGGCAAAGAGCAGGAGCGGCCGCCCTTTAAGGTCAGTCACGCACTTCATGTCGGAAGTGCCGGAGATCTTCGCCGGGTCGGTATCGCTCACGATCCAGCGGATGTATTCATAGGGCAGCATGTCCAGCCCGGCTTCCACGTTGTATTCGTTCTTCAGGCGGAACATGAGCACGTCGAACTGCAGCACGCCCACCACGCCGACGATGATCTCCTCCATGCCGCCGCGCATCTCCTGGAAGATCTGGATGGCGCCTTCCTGGGCGATCTGCATCACGCCCTTCAGGAACTGCTTGCGCTTCATGGTATCGACCTGGCGGAGCCTCGCGAAGTGCTCCGGCGCGAAGGTCGGGATGCCCTCGTAGCAGAAAATGTCATCGCTTTCCGTCAGCGTATCGCCGATGGAGAAGATCCCCGGATCGAAAACGCCGATGATGTCGCCCGCCCAGGCTTCCTCCACGATCGTGCGCTCCTGCGCCATCATCTGGGTGGACTGGGACAGGCGGATCTTCCGGCCGCCCTGCACGTGGTTCACTTCCATGCCGGCCGTGTACTTTCCGGATACGATGCGCAGGAAGGCGATGCGGTCGCGGTGCGCCTTGTTCATGTTGGCCTGGATCTTGAAGACGAAGGCTGAGAAGGGTTCCTCCGGTTCCACCACATGCGTATCGGCCGCGCGCGGTCCGGGGCAGGGTGCCATTGCGAGGAAATGCTCCAGGAAGTTCTGCACGCCGAAGTTCGTGAGCGCCGAGCCGAAGAATACCGGGCTGAGCCGCCCGCCGAGGACCTCGTCCATGTCCAGTTCGGCTACGGCATCCAGGAGTTCCAGATCCTCCGCCAACTGGTCCATGGCCGGGCCGCCGACCTTTTCCCGGGTCGAAGGCGCGTCCGGATCCAGCGTCTCGGAAGCGATCTCGTGCTGTCCGGCGTCCGCCGCGGTAAAGGTAGTGATCACCTTCCGGTCGCGTTCGTAAATACCCTTGAAGGACTTGCCGGAACCGAGCGGCCAGCTCACCGGGCAGGTCGCGATGCCCAGCACGTGTTCGATGTCGTCCAGCAGCTCGAAGGGATCCTTCGCCTCACGGTCCATCTTGTTGATGAAGGTAAAGATCGGAATGTGCCGCATCACGCAGACCTTGAAGAGCTTGATGGTCTGCGCCTCGACGCCCTTGCTGCCGTCGATGACCATGACCGCGGAGTCCGCCGCCATGAGTGTCCGGTAAGTATCTTCCGAGAAGTCCTGGTGTCCGGGCGTGTCGAGGATGTTGACGCATTTCCCGTCGTACTGGAACTGGAGCACCGAGGAGGTCACCGAAATGCCTCTCTCCTTTTCGATCTCCATCCAGTCGGACACGGCGTGGCGCGCGGTCTTCCGGCCTTTAACGGAACCGGCCAGGTTGATGGCGCCGCCGTAGAGCAGGAATTTTTCCGTGAGCGTGGTCTTGCCGGCGTCGGGGTGGGATATGATGGCGAAGGTCCGCCGTCTCTTGATTTCTTCCGTAATTGACAATGCTTTGCCTCTTCCGTATGTTTTCGTCTTCCGCCGGAGCGGATTCGTTTTTTGTCCGTTTCAGGCGGTCAGGCCTGATCTCTCACGAGTGCCTCGGCAATGTTCATGGCCTGGTCGCCGCAGCGCTCGAGGTCCGTGCACATGTCCGTAAAGATAACGCCGCCGAGCGGGTCGCAGGCTGAGGTCATCAGCCGGCTGACGTGGTTCGCAATGAAGCGCTCCTGCATGTCGTCGATCTCCTGCTCCTTTGCCTTCGTCTCCTCCAGCAGTTCGAAGCGTTCCTCTTTGAAGACCTCCATCGCGCGGTCCAGGTTGTCGATCACCGCGTCGGCGAGCGTCTTCAGTTCCGCCACGGCAGTCTCCGAAAGGACCGCCTTCGCAGATTTCATCTTCGCCGCGAACTCAATGATGTTTTCCGCATGGTCGCTGATCCGCTCGAAATTGGAGACCACCAGGATCAGTCGGGACAGGCGGAACACGTCCTTATCCGACATCGGCATGGTCCTGAGTTCCACCATCCGGTCTTCGATCGCCTTGTTCAGCCAGTCGACCGTCTCTTCCGTTTCCTCTACCTGGTCAAACAGTTCTGTCTGCGACGGATCGAAGAAATAGCGGACAGCAGTCTTCAGGTTGCCGGCAGCGATCCCGCCCATCCGGACGGTCTCGAGTTTTGCCTGGCTCATGGCCACCGCAGGGATGGTCTTGGTGCTGATGTTTGCGAGATACACGAGCCGCCGGTCCTCCAGGGTCTGCTGCTCGCTTTCCCGGAGCGGAACCGTCTTCTCCGTCAGCTTCACGATCCGGTCCGCGAAGGGGCTGATGACCAGCACCGCGAAAACGGCAAAGACCGTGTGGGTATTCGCGACCTGGCGGGCGACGTCTCCGGGCGACAGGCTTTGAATAAACCTCGGCACCGCCGGGATGAGCAGGACGATCAAAGTCAGCATGGCGCCCCGGATCAGGTTGAAAAACAGATTGAGCAGGGCCGTCCGCTTGCCGTTCCGGCCGGTCGTAAGCGACGCGAGCAGGTTCGGCGTCACCGAACCGATCGCTGCACCGATGATCAGGAATACGCACTCCTCATAACTCAGCATCCCCTCCACGGCAAAAGCCTGGAAGATGACGATCGAAGAGGAAGAACTCTGCAGCAGTGCCGTAAACAGAATGCCGAACAGGATACAGACCGCCGGATGCTCCAGGAAGGTCAGGGCCTTTACGAAGGCCGCGCTGTCCGCAAGCACCTTGATGGCGCTCTTCAGGATCCCGATGCCGACGAAAAGCATGCCGAAGCCGAGGACCACCTTACCGATATTCTGAGCGGTCGTGTTCTTCACGAACAGGGCAACGATGCAGCCGGCAAAGAGCAGGAAGGGCGCGTAGCTCGCCAGATCAAAAGCCGTGATCTGCGCCGTGACCGTGGTACCGATGTTCGCCCCCATGATCACGCCGATCGCCTGGGACAAGTTCATCAGGGCTGAGTCCACGAAGCCGATCACCATCATGTCCGTGGCCGACGAGCTCTGGATCAGCATGGTCACCAGAATACCGACCAGGATAGCCGTGATACGTTTCCCGGCTACCTTTTCCAGAATGATCTTCAGTTTATCGCCGGCGGCGTTTTTCAGTCCTGTCGACATGACGGACATGCCGTACAGGAAAAGCCCGATGCCGCCGAAAAAGGACAATACTGTCTTCAGATCCATTTCGAACCTCATTTTCAAGTATCAGCCATCCGGATATGACCCAATATATGGTAGCACAGGCACGCAGTCAAGTCAACGAAACACAGTGCAAAAATTAGGCCCCGCCGCGCTTTTCCATCTTGATTTTTCCGGGATTTATGAGAAAATATAAGGGATTATGTGTATTGATTGAGGAGACTTATGATCACTGTCAGCAATGTTACCGTGCGGTTCGGCAAAGTACCGCTTTTCGAAGACGTCAACGTCAAATTCGTCCCCGGCGAATGCTACGGCATCATCGGGGCGAACGGCGCCGGCAAGTCCACCTTCCTGCGCGTCCTCACCGGCGAACTGGAGCCGTCCAAGGGGGACGTGTTCGTCACGCCCGGCGAACGCATCAGCATCCTGAAGCAGGACCACAATGCCTATGACGCACACCAGGTCCTGGAAACCGTCATGCTCGGCAACCCGCGGCTTTTCGAAGTCATGAAGGAGAAGGACGCCCTCTACATGAAGGAGGACTTCACCGAGGAGGACGGCATCCGCGCAAGCGAGCTGGAAGCCGAATTTGCCTCCATGAACGGCTGGGAGGCCGAGTCCGATGCGGCGACCCTCCTGAACGGCCTCGGCATCGAGCCGGAGCTGCACGAGAAGATGATGAGCGAGCTCTCCGGCGCCGAGAAGGTGAAAGTCCTGCTCGCCCAGGCGCTCTTCGGCAACCCCGACATCCTGCTCATGGACGAGCCGACCAACCATCTGGACCTCGCCGCCATCGCCTGGCTCGAGGAATTCCTGATCAATTTCGAGAACACCGTGATCGTCGTCTCTCATGACCGCTATTTCCTCAACAAGGTCTGCACCATGATCGCGGACATCGACTACAACAAGATCCAGCTCTACGCCGGCAACTACGATTTCTGGTACGAATCCAGCCAGCTACGCGTGCGCCAGATGAAGGAAGCCAACAAGAAGAAAGAGGAACAGATCAAGGAACTGCAGGAATTCATCCAGCGCTTCTCCGCGAACGCCTCGAAATCCAAGCAGGCGACCTCAAGAAAGCGTGCCCTGGAAAAGATCCAGCTGGACGACATCCGCCCTTCGAGCCGCAAGTACCCCTACATCGATTTCCGTCCCGACCGCACGATCGGCAACGAGGTGCTGGAAGTGAAGCACCTCAGCAAGTCCATCCAGGGCGTGAAGATCCTGGACGATATCAGTTTCGTACTGCGGCATGACGACAAGGTCGCCTTCGTGGGCGCCGACGAATTTGCCAAGACCGTGCTCTTCCAGATCCTCATGGGCGAGATGGAACCCGACAGCGGTTCCTACAAATGGGGCGTCACCACGAGCCGCGCCTACTTCCCGAAGGACAGTTCCGACGAGTTCAAGGCCGACCTTACCATCACCGAATGGCTGACCGGCTACTCTCCCGTCAAGGACATGACCTATGTCCGCGGCTTCCTCGGCCGCATGCTCTTCGCCGGTGACGACGGCGTGAAGAAGCTGACGGTCCTTTCCGGGGGCGAGCGCGTGCGCTGCATGTTCTCGAAGATGATGATCAGCGGCGCGAACGTCCTGATCTTCGACGAGCCGACCAACCATCTGGACATGGAATCGATCACCGCACTCAACAACGGTATGATCAGATTCCCGGGCGTGATCCTCTTCACCTCCCGCGACCATCAGATCGTCCAGACCACCGCAAACCGCATCATTGAGATCATCCAGGGCAGGATCATCGACAAGATCACGACCTATGACGAATACCTGGCGGACGACATCATGGCCATGAAGCGCATGGTCTACAATGCCGGGACCGAAGACTGAGCCCCGGGAAAGGAGAACTCTCATGTCCAAATTCTGTACGAACTGCGGCGCGACGCTTGAAGACGACGCCGTTTTCTGTCCGGAATGCGGGACACCCTTCGGCGCTCCCGCGGCGGAGGAAACGCCCGCACCGGAGATCCGTCCCGAACTGCAGGAAGATATTTTATCCGAACCTGCGGGCCCCGGACCCGAGCCCGAGCCCGTAAGGCCGCAGCCTGAGACCGTAAGGCCCGAGCAGGTCCGGCAGACTGCACCGCCTGTCCCGGCTCCCGTCCCCGTACCGGCTGCGGAACCCGAGAAACGCTCGAAAGAGATCAGCACCGCCGGCTATTTCTGGCTCATGCTGCTCTTCGCCGTTCCCGTCGTCGGCTTCATCGCCATGCTGGTCTTTGCCTGCGCCGTAAAGAACAAAAATCTTCGCAACTTTGCCCGTGCCCACATCGTATGGGTCATCGTTGCCCTGATCACCGCGATCGCGCTTTGGATCGTCGCCAGGATCGCCCTGAAGGCGGCCGGCGCCGAGATCGACTGGCGGGCAATCATCGACAGCATCAGAAACGCATTTCCTTTCGGGAATTGACGCTTATTGAAAGGAGACTAAAAAAATGGCATTCTGTCCCAAATGCGGAACCAAACTGGAAGACGGCACGACGTTCTGCCCGAACTGCGGTGCCAGGATCGACGGAGAAAAATCCGCTTCCAAGACCGACTTTACCGAAGATCTGAAGAAACTGGCCGATACGCCCGATACCACGGCGAATTACAGCGCAGCCGACATCAATAACAACAAGGTGATGGCTGTCCTCTGCTATCTGGGCATTCTCTGGCTGATCCCCTTCCTTACGGCAAAGGAATCCCCCTTCGTGAAGTATCACCTGAACCAGGGCCTGACCCTCCTGATCCTCGGCCTTATCGTTGCAGCCATCTCCTGGATCCCCGTGATCGGCTGGCTTTGCGGCGTCGTCGTGTTCGCCCTGGCGATCATCGGCATCGTCAACGTCGTGAACGGCAAGGCACAGGAACTGCCCGTCATCGGAAAGTTCAAACTGCTGAGCTGATCCCGAACCGCCTCTGAAACAGGCAAAACGCGTCCGTTTTACGGGCGCGTTTTATTTTTTTTGGTGGATTACAGGAAAAATCTATGATAACATTATTTTAACAACGACAAGGAGGCAGATCAATATGGAACAGCGATCCTACTGCGCGTTTATCAGTTACCGGCACCAGTCGCCTGACCAGGAGATCGCGAAGGCACTGCATACGGCGATCGAGACCTACGGGATCCCCGGAAGCGTCCGCAAACAAACAGGCAAAAAGCGCATGGGCAAGGTATTCCGCGACCAGGAAGAACTGCCTTTGTCATCGGATCTCGGGGCGGACATCGAGGCAGCACTGGACCGGAGCGAATGGTTCATCGCGATCTGTTCGCCGCGCTATCTCGAAAGCAAATGGTGCCTTAGGGAACTTGAGTATTTCATCGAACACAAGGGGCACGACCGCGTCCTGACCGTGCTTGTCGAGGGTGAACCTCAGGACAGTTTCCCGGAAATGATCCGTTTTATCGAAAACGCCGACGGGACAAAAGAAGAACTCGAGCCCCTGGCCGGCGACGTGCGCGCCGAAACATCCGCAAAGAGTCTCGCTAAGCTGAAAAATGAAAAACTGCGCATTCTCGCACCGATGCTCGGGCTGGGCTTCGACGATCTGAAGCGCCGTGCAAGACAGCGAAAGATCCGCATCACCGCGGCTGTCAGTTCGGCGGTCCTTGCCGCGGCTGCGGCACTTACTATTTTCCTGATCGTTAATCACAGGCGAAATGAAGCACTGAAGCGCGAGGCGGAGGCGCAGGCAAGCATCGCGGCAGAGCATTCAAGGCTGGCTGAAGAGGAACAAAGCCGCGCCGCAGAGGAACAGCGCCGTGCCGAGGAGGAACAGCGCCGTGCTGAAGAGGAACGCAAAAACGCGGTCCGGAACGATCTCGGTGAACGGATGGAGCGTGCACGGGCTGCCCTCGACAAGGGAGAAAGGCGCGAAGCAGCAAGGATCCTCGCGGACGCCCTGGACATCAGCGAGCAGAACGAGGGAATGCGCCGCGACGAGCTTCTGGCCGTGATGCGCCGCACGATGTACATCGAACCGTTCTCGGTCGTCTCCAGTTTCAACAACCAGAACATGCAGCTGCTTTACATTGAGCCGTCGCCGGACGGCACGCGGGCGGTCGGTGTGGTCAACAATAACTCGATCGCCATGGTCGATCTGGCGAACAACGAGATCCTGTATACCGTATCCGCGGACAACGCGATCATGATGTATCCGCACTTCTCCGAAGACGGAACTCGTTTTCTGGCTGACTGCGATTACGGCCGCTTCGTCCAGGTCTGGAACACGGAAGACGGATCGGAAGCCTTCCGCTACACGAGTAAAGCAAATCAGCCCTACGAGATCCTCAACGTCTGTTTCTGGAAAGACAGCGGGACGCTCCTTCTGCAGGATGCGGATAAGTTTCTGCTGGTCGGCGATGACGGCAGCGAAAAGTTGTTCTATACCGTCGGGACGCAGATGGACGATTACGATCCGAACAACAATTTCCTCTCACGTCTGATGGATGCGCCTCTGGATAAGATCTTCACGAATGTCGCAGACGGTTACGCCATGCAGATGCTGGTCTCGCCGGACCGGGACCGCATCGTCCTCACCGGCAAGGCCGGCGAGATCGCTGTCATCGTACTGGACGGCGAGGGGAAACGCCTGTTCATTCCGGCGCTTCCGAACGATCCGAGCTGCAAGATGCCGGGGACTTTTGCGGATAAGTGGGCCCTCTCGCCGGACGGAAAGACCCTGTGCCTCCTCTCAATGTACCATGTCATTGCCGGATGGGACGTGGATACCGGAAACATGCTCTTCATCGATTATGTCGAAAGCGAAGAATCCTGGGCCATGCCGTCGCAGCCGGTCTACTCACCGGACTCCACGCTTTTTGCTTACACCTTCGGTCCGAAGCTGTACATTTCCGATGCCAGAACGAATGCCGGGATCCTGACGGCGAACATCGACGATACCAGCTATACGCCGTCGATCTCCTTCTCTTCCGACGGAAAGCACCTTCTTATGACCAACGAAGCGATGTTCATCATCAACACCGATACCTGGGCCCCCGAACTCATCGAATCGGCGGAGGGGACGAATTACAACGGCATCGTTCCGATGGACAGCATGGTGCTTGGCTCCCGCTACGACGGCGTAATCAATTTCTACAGCCTGCCGAAGCTCTCGTCAGTTACGGCAGCAGACAGTTTTTCCGGAACGCTCATGGAACCGTACCAGGCGCAGCGGGCCGTCGAATGCGTTACGCTCTTCGGTCTGCACGAACTCTCACCGACGTTTAAGCAAACAAATTTCTATAAGGACTATCCGTCCAAAATGGCTTTCTCACGGGACGGAAGCACCGCCGCGATCGCGTATCCGGACGGTACCGTCGAACTGTTCGATACACAGGGAGACGGCCAGGTCCGAGATACGGTCGGCCAGCTGTACACCTACATCAACACCCTGGCGATCACGGAAGACCGCCTGATCGCAATCGACATGGACACCCGCATGATGGTCTACAACTTGAAGACGAAGTCCGTGGAGAAGATCTGGAAGAACGAAACACAGTATTCGGCCTTCTCCTTCAATACGGACGCCTCCCTGATGACAGCGCTGTGCGAAGGAAAGACGAAGATCGACGTCTTCGACCTGAAC
The DNA here is from genome assembly GCA_902789555.1 of uncultured Lachnospiraceae bacterium. Taxonomy (GTDB): domain Bacteria; phylum Bacillota; class Clostridia; order Lachnospirales; family Lachnospiraceae; genus UBA6987. The sequence goes on along the minus strand of CADAOF010000003.1, from coordinate 88,280 downwards.
GACGGCTGCCGGCTGCTCTTCTCCATGCACGCCGATGAACCGTTCGCGGAAGCAACGTTCTCCGAGGACGGCGCATATGCAGTCGGCAGGACGGAATCAGGTTCTTATGTGATCGGGGATCTGTTTGCCGATGAAGACGTGCTGGTCGAACGCCTGCGCACGTTCGCCGCGGGCACGAAATGATCTCTTCGGCACGAAAAAGCCCCGTCCGCGGCTGCGGACGGGGCTTTTATCGTATTTATCTCAAAACGTTACAGATTGAAGTCAGCCGTATTGTCGCGCTGGTAGGAACACCAGTTTCCGTTCTCGATCAGTTCCTCGCGGGCGATGAGAAGAAGCAGAGCGGGGGTCTCGCCGTAACGGTCGATGCGCTCCAGGGCTTCCCGGTAAAAGCGTTCCATTTTGGCATGGTCGGATGTCACCCGCGAAAGCGAGAGGCGGCCGTAATAATTTGAAATGAACAGCGCCCCCGCCGATATGCTGCCGAGGATGAGTTTGGACAGCGTACGGTACGTTTCCGCTGCGGATATGCTGCGGGAAAACGGCAGCAGGCCACCCCAGATGATCTCAAAGGCCAGTACGGCCAGATAAAGCAGAATGCTGATCCGCAGGGCAATGCCGACGATCCGTTCGCTCCCTTCGTACGCGCGCCTCGAGCGTCCAATCACCTCCTGATGGTACCTTCGCTGCTGATCCACCCATACGTCCCGTATGCGGTGAACGGCTGCTGGCCTGCCGGCGATGACGCAGGTCTTCAGCGCACAGACGACCCATCCGGCCTCGGTCTTTGCTGACCACGGAAGGATCTCCGCAGCGGATCCGCTGCTTCCGGCATAGCGCAGCAGTGCCTGTACCCGCAGTCCCTCCGCGAGCATCCGGTATTCCAGATAGCGCCGGTGCGAGGCAGCGCGCATTTCGCGCCGCCGCAGGAAAAAGGCAAGGAGCAGCATGGCCCCGCAGACAAGGATCATCCAGTGCAGTTCCGCCTCATCGTAGAGCAGGAACGCGACCGTAATGACCGTGCTGACCACGGCGAGCGCAGCCAGCAGCCTCCGGTACTGTCCCGCAAAGCGGATGCTCAGAGCATCCGCTTTTGCGTACAGCGCCTCCGTTCTGTCCAGGCATTCGTCCGCTTCACGCTCTGCAGGCAGCAGACCGTTCTGCGGCAGAGCTTCCTCTGCGGAAAGTTTGTTGAATTCATCGGTACGGGCAAGAACTTCTTCAAAGGCTGCTTCGTCGCCGAGGAAGCGCAGCATCCCCGCGTCCGCAGCATCTTCCGTACCCGTTCGCGGTGTCTGAACGTGCCATACGGGACAGCTTCCTCCCAGCGGGATCGCATTTTTCGGTTCGTACGCGCCCTCCAGAGCAAAGCGTACGGTTTCGGCGGTACCGCAGTGCGACGGGGCCGATTCTTTTCCGTCCCATAGTGCCAGCAGCACGTGCGCATGCGACGCGATGTAGATGCCGGCCTGTCGGTAGGTAAAATCCCTGTCCGGCGAAGGCGGTGCCTCCTCCGTTTCGGGTGCGGTAAAGCACTCTTCTGCCGCGCTGCAGAGGGTCCGGAAATGCAGCAGTTGCTCCCCGGAAAAGACTTTCTCGTACTCCTCCCGGGCCATCGGCAGCACAGCGATCAGCGGGATCGAGAGTTTGCGCGCGGCTTCCGCGCAAAGCTGATCTGCGCCTGCTGCAAGACTGTTCAGCATGACGATCCGGGAGTGCGGGCATTTTTCGCGGAGTGCCAGAAGTTGTTTCTCAACGGCGCGGCCGAGCCTTTCACGGTCTTCGGTCCGAATGTCCCGATGCCCCGTCACGCCGACGACGATCGGGACTGTATCCTGCAGTGCCATACCGTCTCCTTTTTCAGTCAAGTTTATAGATCCGCAGTCCGTCGAACTTGCGGATCAGCTTCAGCATGGAGTTGAACGGCTTCCAGTCCTTGCCCTGGTCCGCTTCGGACAGCTGCAGATAATGCCGCGCGATCTCGAGTTCGCCGAAATCGCCGTTTATGCACAGTTTGTGCTGGCGCATCTGTTCCCGCAGCGCGGAGCGGTCCGTCCCTTCATCCGCGGCGGCGGTCTCGTAAAGATCTCCCGCCGTCCAGCCCATTGCGCGGTGCGCACGGAGCCAGCGGGCATGTTCCATCGGTGCAAACACGGCGCACTGCTCTTCGGTAAACGCGCGGAGCATCTCAAAGTCGACGGGACGGTCCGTATAGAAACAGCCGATCGCGTTCAGATATTTCGCAAAGCTCTTGACCTGATTGATGTTGCTCAGCTGATATTCCAGGGACATCTCATCGAAATCGCGCTCGAGCTGTTCCGCCGGGATCTCCTCTTCTCTCCCTTCGTACCGGTAGCGTCCGTTGATCGCCACGGCAAAATCGTACATGTGCAGGAAGCTGCTGCCGGAAAGATACGTGTGCTTGCTCTTTCTGTCTGCAGTTCGCATGAACGTCGTGACGAACAGCGGATAGCCGGAAAGATCGACGATCTTTTCAATATCCGTGCGAAAGCGCTGCTCCTTCTCCGCCATGTCACTGTATGCCTTCAGCCGGGGCGGCTCGCCGGCGGAACCGTTCTGTTCCCAGGCGCGGTAATCCGCTTCGTACCGGCCGATTTTTTCGGATTCCTCGGCATCAAAGCAGTACAGCACGTGGATCATGCCCCGGCCGAAATCGAACTCCGCATCCATCGGATGCAGCTCGATCCGTGAGTTTCTGCCGTAGGCGGTGCGGTCCCAGCACTGCAGTTCGTCGCAGAGCATCAGAAGGTAGGCTAACGGGTGCAGTTCCGCCTTCAGCGGCGCCCTGCGCTTCTCATTGTCCTTGTAAAAGGCGATCGAAAACTTGAACATGCTGTTGTGCAGCATGATCGCCGTCAGCGCATCGACGTGTGCTTCGGTGATCCGTTCCTCGCCGAGCACCTCGGCAAGTTCCTGATAAAGTCTCGCAGCGCTGAAATAGGCGTGATCCATGAAATAGCCGAAACGGTCCGGTTCGGTCGGCTTGCTGCGGATCGTATCGAAGAGGTCTTCCTCCGACACGCCGTATGCTGCGCCGAGGCGCTTTTCGATCCCGTAAGCCAGCAGTGCTTCGACGGAATCGAACGGACGGCCGAACAGATCCGCAAAGTGCTCTTTCGCTTTGCTGCTCATGCCGGAGAGGCAGTCGAGATCATGATAAGCCAGGAACAGGCTGCCCTTGCCGCGCTGTCTCCGGTCGACTTCAAAATAAGCCATCACCTGTTCAAACGGGATCTCAAACGGATAGCCGATGTCATGGAAGAGCGCCGTCAGTCCCCAGAACTCGAGAAAGAATGCCGCGGCAGGATGTTCGTCCTGTCCGGGCACAAAGCCGTAGAAAGTCTGGAAGGTCCTGCGGAACTTCTCGTTCGTTTCGTAGATCGCAAGGCCGAGCGCAAACACGTAGACCGAGTGCGAATAATGGTCACGGTGCTTCATCAGGAGCGTGCTCGCGTTCGATTCAAATTCGGACAGCAGTTCGATCATCTTGCTTGACTGCCCGTAGGTCCCCACGAACATCCGTAAAAAGCTGTAATAGACGGTGTATGCGTCCTCTGCGACACCGGATGCGATGAAGTTTTCCAATTCGCGCTCGAGGCAGAGGCGGTCGATGTCCATCTGCATGTCATACGGGATCTGATTCCGTGAAGCCGCCGTGCCCAGATACCGTCCGGTCCGCACTTCCTCCTCGGTCTTTTCAGGCGAGAAGCGGAGGCCTTCGCAGCGCTCATGCAGAAAACGCAGCGCTGCGGATCTGAGGTCATTCCCCGTTCTTTCCGCACCGTAAAGAGCCGGTTCAAACGGTCCGACGTCCGAGCCGAAACGCTGCCTGTTCACTTTTCTCATCTGCTCCAATGCGGTATATGCCATGATGCCGTCTCCTCATCCGGTCCTGAACGTCAGGATCCGCGCCTTGTCTTTCTTCCGTACGATCCAGCTGTACGGCTGTTCTGCGATTTCATTTTAATTTAGCCGCATGGCGCCGTCAAGGAATTCTTTTTCCGCGTCGTCCGCGGGTTCCGAATGACAAACGGCAAAGGATCTGCTATGATGGTTCCGTCCGGTCCGCGGGCATCCGCTCCGAAACAGCAGGACCGCAAAGGGCAGCTGAGGAGGCATCATGTACGACATCATCTTATTCGACCTTGACGGCACGCTCTCGGACTCCGGTCCCGGGATCATGCATTCCGTCCGTTACGCCCTGGCAAAATTCGGCATCACCGGAGAAAGCGAGGAAGCGCTCCGGCGCTTCGTCGGTCCGCCGATGATCCCCGCCTACATGCGCTTCTACGGTTTCACCCGCGAGCAGGCGGCGCAGGCGCTCGCGTATTACCGTGAGGATTACCTGGCCGGCGCGATCTACATGAATACCCCTTACGAAGGCATGGAGGAGACGCTCCGCACCCTGAAGGCGCGCGGAAAGATCCTGGCTGCGGCGACCGGAAAGCCGACTTCCATGGCCGAAGACATCCTGCAGCACTTCGGCTGGGCAGATTATTTTTCCTTTGTTGCCGGTGCGACCCTGGATGAGAGCCGTTCCGAAAAGAATGACATCATCGAACTGGCGCTGAAGGAACTCGGCGCGGCGGACAGAAGCTGCGTACTGATGGTCGGCGACCGCGACAATGACGTCCTCGGCGCCCGTCTTGCCGGCATCGACTGCTGCGGCGTCCTCTACGGCTACGGCAGCCGGGAGGAACTGGAAGGCGCAGGGGCAAAATACATCATCCAGAAGCCGGAAGATCTTCTGACGATCGTCTGAGAACGGTTCATATCGTTTTTCGATAAATTTTACTTGACATTCGATAATGCATCATGCTACACTGCCTCCTGGCCGAAGAAAAGCCGCAGCCCTGCGGCGATCCCGGCCGGGAGGTCTTTTCATGAACTGGAATCAGGACAAAAGCATCGTGCTTTCCTTTGTCTGTGTCTGGCTTTTCGCCCTCTTGCTGCTCGCAAGCGACGCTGCGGCGGCCGCATACCTGATCGGGCAGCTTACGGGAGAAGCGCCGTTTCTGTCTGAAACATACGGCAGAATTGCCGCAGACGCGGAAACGCCTCTCCTGACCGTTTTCTGGCTGCTGTTCAGCGTCCCTGCCTGGATCGCCCTCTGTGAACTGCGCATGATCCTCATCTGCTTCCGGAAAAACCGGGTCTTTGAGGCCGGTACGGTCCGGCACATGCGCATCGCCTCCTGGGCCTGCGTAGGCGCAGCCGCCGTCTGCCTCGCCGGAACCTTCTTCTATCCGGGCATGTTCGTGCCGGCGCTCGCCGCCGCTTTCATGGCGCTCATCGTCCGCATCGTCAAGAACAGTTTCGAAGCCGCCATCCGCATGAAGGATGAGCTGGACCTGACGATCTAGGAGGTCTCCGATGGACATTATCGTAAACCTCGACGTCATGATGGCAAAGCGCAAGATCTCCTCGGGCGAACTGGCGGAGCGGGTCGGGATCACCCCGGCCAATCTGTCGATCCTGAAGAACGGCAAGGCAAAAGCGATCCGTTTTTCAACGCTCATGGCACTTTGCCGCGAACTGCAGTGCCAGCCGGGCGATATCCTGGAATACAAAGAATGAGCTGCGGGAAGGAGATCGTCATGAATGAAGTCATGAATGAAAACATCATTAACAATACGGATCAGACCGTAAATACGGCACCGGACCGCTTCGCGCCGGTACCGTCAGTGCCGGATAAAAAGCCCTTTGCAGCAAGCAGCACGGAGATCGCGTTCGCGTTCCTCTCCTACGCTGCCGCCTACTTCTATGTACTGCTGTGGTTTAACGACCTCGGATATCCGGAGAGGACCTTCGTCCTGTGGCGGGTCCTCCCTGTCGCGGTGTTTGCTGCATGCGCGGTCCTCATTCTGAACCGAGGGAAGAAAAAAAGCGCCGAATCGTGGTTCTGGCTTGCCTGCTTTACCGCATTGGTCGCCGCGTTTACGTTCAACCTGCACGGCGTCTGGGACGAGTCCCAGCTCTTCCTCCTCATTCACGCCTGCCTCATCTGGTGGACGCTTTCGCACAGCGGGAAGCTTCTCGAAGGCGAAAGCAGCCGTTTCCTTCCCGTCGACGGTACGAACGGGCTCATCATCATTCCCTTCCGGCACTTTTTCCTGCGGATCCGCTGCGTCTTTCACGGTATCGGCCGCTGGATGAAGCGCTCGCGGAAAGGTGCGAGCCTCCTGTGGACTGCCCTCGCCGTCCTGCTTGCCGTCGCGCTTTTTGCCGCGGCTGCCGGGCTGCTCATGCAGGCGGACAGCAACTTCGCACAGTCCCTTGACCGGATCCTGCGGCACCTGGAGCCCGACGAAGAAGTCATCGTTTACGTGCTCTGCAGCCTGCCCGTCGGCGCTTACATTTTCGGCCTCATCGGCGGCTCCGTCCGTACGGAAGAAGAATTCCTCAGCCGCGAGAAGAATGCCTCAGAGCGCTTCCTTGCGGCGATCCGCCGCGTCCCGGCCGGTTTCTGGGCAGCCGTCATCCTGCTGTTTTCCGCACTTTACATCGCCTTCTTTGCCCTGCAGACCAGCTACTTCCTCGGGGCCTTCACGCACACCCTGCCGGAAGGCTTCATCGTCTCCCGCTATGCCCGCGAAGGCTTCTTCGAGCTCTGCCGCGTCATGGCGATCAACTTCGCCCTGCTGTGGCTCGTCACCCGCATGAGTGAAAAAGACACAAATAACAGCAGGCTGCTGAAGTTCTGCTGCCTGCTGCTTCTGTTTGAAAGCCTGCTGTTTGCCATGATCGCCGCGTCCAAGATCATCCTCTACGTTTCCGACCTCGGCTGGACGCCCAAGCGGATCCAGAGTCTGTGGCTCGTCGGGGTACTGGCTGCGGCCTGCCTTGCCTGGGGGATCCACCTCATCTCCGGGAAGAAGACCTTTAAGCCCTGGCTGATGCTCTCCGCCGGCACGCTCTGCGTACTTGCCTTCCTGGGAACGGCCGCTTAACGATCAGTCCTCTCTCCGCTTTCTGCCCAGGTATTCGTCGAGTTCCTTCTTCACCTTTTCGGGGATCTCGCGCTTCACGGGGCATTTGACCGCGTCAGCCATTTCCTTCGTGAAAGCGGTGATGAAAGCGCAGTCCTCGAGGATCTGCTTGTCCGAAAGCACCGCGGGCGTATCGTAGCGGTTGTGGATGGGAGCCATGTTTCCGCCGGCCAGTCTCGCGAAGGACAGGGCAGGCACGCCTTTGTCGGCAAAGGGTGTGGAATCGCTGGAATACACGCCCATTGAAGCCTTGATGCCGAAGCCCCGGATCGAGGCAAAGTAGCGGATGTACTGCATGAGGCCTTCCTCGGCGCTCACCCGTGCAATGAAGCGGCCCATATAGGTGCCGATCATGTCCAGATTGATATTCAGAACGACCTTCGGGAGTTCGTCCTCATGCGCGGCCGCGTAGGCTTTCGAGCCTAAGAGGCCGCGTTCTTCGCTTCCGCAGAAAACGAAGCGCAGGCCGTAGCGATGTTTCACGCCGTGCAGCGCATCGATCACCGCCAGGAGGCCGATGCAGCCGCTCATGTTGTCGTAGGAACCGCGGGAAAGGGGCGTCGTGTCATAGTGCGCCGTCAGGATGATCCATTCATCCGTTTCGCCGGGCAGTTCCGCGACCACGTCGTGGGATTCCCCCTTGAATTCCTTCTGTTCTACGCGGATCTCTGCCGCCGTCACGCCGCTCTTTACCAGTTCGAACGCATCCTTCGCGTTGATGCTGACCGCGGGCAGCTTCGGCAGATCGCCGACCACGTAAGGCCGCAGTTCCTTATGATCGATGTCGCGGTCCGAGAAGTTCACGTTGCCGTCATAGGTAACGATCCCCTTCACGCCGCCATCCAGAAGATCCCGGTAGGTGTAGAAACCGATCCCGGTATCAAGCATCACGATGCAGCCTTTCGCCTTCGCGAGCGAAGCCGGGTCCGTATCCGGAAGATACAGGAACGGCGCCGCGACCTCTCCGCTGCCGCAGAGCTTGTAGCCCTTGCAGGGAATATCGCGTTTTCCGCCGCCCGGGAGCGTTACCGTCAGGGAAGCCGCCTTAACCTCTGCCATGTCCACCGGGAAGGCTTCCAGATGCGCAGGCGCACCCAGTTTTTCGCAGGCTTCCTGCAGATACTTTGCCGCCTTCAGTTCCTCCGGCGTGCCGCTCGTATGGATGTAATCCGTGTCCTTCAGGATCTGTCTCACCTGTTTCCTGTTCATTGCAAGCTCCTTTCCTGCTCTGTGGCGTTTTCCTTTTCCGTACGCACTGCCCTGTCAGACGTGCTCGGGGACCGGGGTGTGCGCCGGCGCGTCGTCCGCGATCTCGAAGCGGACCGGCTCTGCGTTCGGCGTAACAAGGGATTTCAGGGTCCCGTCCTTCGGGAACCCGTTAAAGTAGACGTGGACCGCCCGCGCCGCGCCGCCGTGCATCGCCAGCATCACGCTCTTTCCGGGATGCTTCCGGCGGATGTCGTCGAGGCATTCGTAGACCCGCGCAAAGACCTCCCGTACCGTTTCCGCACCGGGAAAGCGTTTGTTCTTGTCGTAGTCCCAGTACTCGACGCCGGGGTATTCCTCATAGCCCGCGGCCTCATACATGCCGTAATTGCGTTCCCGGATGCGCGGCTCGGTAATGATGGGAACGCCGTGGCATTCGTTGATGATCTCCGCGGTCCGGTAAGCCCGTACGAGCGGGGAGGAATAAATGATGTCGATGGGGACGTCCTTCATCAGGTCCCTTGCACGGGCTGCCTGCGCAAGGCCTGTTTCATTCAGGGGAATGTCGGTGACTCCCTGCACGATCTTCCGGGCGTTCCAGTCCGTCTGTCCGTGCCGCACCAGATAAATGATCATTTCAGGATCTCCTTTCCGTCCAGCACGGCCTCGACCAGCCGGTCGCCTTCATAGCACAGCTTCAGGGAGAAAAACCCTGCGCCGTCTTCCAGCAGTTTCAGGAAGATACGGTCACCTTCCCACTGGGGGAGCGCCGCGAAATCCGCCTTCCGGATCCAGGCGATCTCACCCTCGTCACAGTCCAGAAGTTCTCCTTCGAAGCGCTCTGCCGTGAAAAGATGCATATATTCGCCTTCATAGCGGTCGCTCACGAAGGTCACGATCCCGCGGTACTGCAAGTCAGTCAGCGTGAGACCTGTTTCTTCCTTCACCTCGCGGAGGATTCCCTCCTCGGGGCTCTCGTTTTCCTCGAGTTTGCCGCCGAAACCGATCCATTTGTCGCGGTTCAGGTCGTTTTCCTTCTTTACCCGGTGAAGCATCAGGTACTCATCGCCCCGGGAAATGTAGCAAAGCGTCGTGTTGATCATTCTCTCTCCTCGGACGCATCCGTCCGGAAAACGGCAGAAAGCGCCGTCATCCCGGGGATGGCCGCGCTTTCTGTGCTTTCAGTCTGCAAAAATGAATGCATTGCTTCTCTGCCGGCCGTTATTCTCCGTTAAACCCGTCGTAGCGGAAATGCGCGTAGATCGGCTTCGAAACGGTGCTGAACTGGCAGGTCGTCAGATAATCTTCTTCGAAAAGGCTCTGTCCCGTCGATGCCAGCTGCAGCACGTAGGGAACGCCGTCTTCGGCGCGGCGCGTGGAAACCATGCAGATATGCGCATGAGACGCGGGGTCACCGGTCACCACGATGTCGCCCGGCTGCCATTCCTTATAATCGTACGGATCGGTCGTCAGGCTGACTGCATGATTCTTGAAGAAGCAGAACTGATTCCGCACGCGGCGGAAATTGATGTTCGGGTCGAAGTTCTCGGTGACGCGGATGTAGGTCTCGGGATGCGCCGCCATGTCGGCATCGATCAGTGCCTTGAGATCGTAGCCGGCCGCCTTAAAGGCAAACGCGATCACGTCGGTGCAGACGCCGTAGAGAACGCCCTGGGCATCCGGGAAAGGATATCCGCCCTTATAGTAGGCGCTGCTCTTATACTGCGGATCCTGCGCCAGGAATTCCTTCGCGCCGAGCACGAACTGGGTCTGGTCGTCGATCCCGTCGCCGTTGGCGTCGTGCGGGCTCTTATATTCCGGAATGTTGAAGTCCTTGTTCGTCAGGATGATCTTCCCCGGCGCGCGGGTGTAGGGCACCTGCAGCTCGCCGGTATATTCCGTGTCCGTCTCGTGCGCGTCCGAGGAGGTCTCCGTCTCCGGTGCGGACGTCGTTTCCGGAAGGCTTCCGGGCGTCTGCTCCGCAGAGGTCATGACGGAACCGGGATTGAATTCCGGCAGCGTCAGTCCGGACACGGCACTGCTTTCCGTTGTTCTTTCCGGGTCAAGATACCTGTCCCAGATGACCGTGCTGATCTTTACGCCGACAAACAGCAGGAGCAGGGCCCCCAGCACTGCCAGCAGCGGTTTCAGCCACCATATCGAATTTTTCTTCTGATTGCTCATAGATTTCCTCACAGCGTGCCCGAAGGCACGCAGGATAGTTTAGCATATAACGGTACATTATGCAAGCATGAGCCCCTGCTGCAGGCAGAGGCTCATGCTTTTCGTGTCGGCAAAAAATGCCGTCACGGCTGATCCTGCTCCGTCAGACGGCGCGAGACCAGTTCGTGTTTCAGTTCGTAGATGCTGCGCTCCAGCATCTCCTGTCTTGCTTTCAGTTCCTCGACCTTTTCCTGAGACTTGAAATAGTCATCCGCGAGATTCAGGGCCAGCATGACCTGCTGCATCTCCGGTTTCTGGCGCAGAAAGCCCGAGGTGCCGCGAAGTTCGGTCCACTTGCCGTTCACGTAGGTCGCCACGCGCTGCAGATATGCCTCGTCCTCGTAGCCGCCCAGACGGTACGTCTTTCCCATCAGATTAACATCCGTAAAAATCTTGTCTGCCATAACACGCCTCCGGCTGTCTCATTAACAGATATATTATAAGGCGATGTCCGGCAAATGACAAGAGTGAAATCCCATAAATTGGGAGCAGAACGGAAATTATTCCGTTCTGTCCCCAAGATATAGCGGTATGTCTGATGTATCAGTGCTTCGGCGGCTCTCCTGAACGTCCTCAGTCGAACAGCGAGAGCTGCTCCGGCGCCGCCGTGTTTCCGGCCGGGACCGGGATGCCGAGATGCCGGTAAGCCTTCTCAGTGACCGTGCGTCCGCGCGGCGTGCGTTTGATGAAACCGTTCTGCAGCAGGTAGGGCTCGCAGACGTCCTCCATGGTTCCGGAGTCTTCACCCATGGCCGCGGAGAGCGTTTCCAGCCCCACCGGGCCGCCGGCGTAGTTTTCGATGATCAGGCGCAGAAACATCCTGTCGGTTCGGTCAAGTCCCAGTTCGTCGACCTGCAGGAGCTTCAGGGTCTCGTCGGCCACAGCCTTCGTGATGCGGCCGTCGTACTTCACCTCGGCGAAGTCGCGGACCCGCTTCAGGAAGCGGTTGGCCAGACGCGGCGTGCCGCGTGAGCGGCGTGCGATCTCTGCAGCCCCCTCTTCTTCGATCTCCACGCCAAGCACTTTTGCCGAACGCAGAACGATGGTCTTCAGTTCCTCGGGACGGTAGAATTCCAGGCGGTGCACCACGCCGAAACGGTCTCTGAGCGGTGCCGTCAGCATGCCGGCCCGGGTCGTTGCCCCCACGAGGGTGAACGGCGGCAGCTTGTAGCGCATGGAACGCGCGCCGCTTTCCTTGCCGAGCACGATATCGACCGTGAAATCTTCCATGGCCGGATAAAGCACCTCCTCCACCTGGCGGTTCAGGCGGTGGATCTCGTCAATGAACAGCACGTCGCCGGGTTTCATGCCGGAAAGCACCGCAACGAGGTCGCCGGGACGTTCGATCGCAGGACCGGAGGTCACCTTGATCTTCGCCCCCATCTCGTTGGCGATGATCCCGGCAAGGGTCGTCTTGCCGAGACCGGGCGGGCCGTAGAACAGGATGTGGTCCAGCGGCTCCCCGCGGCGCCTTGCCGCCTCAATATAGACCTTCAGGGTCGCCTTCAGTTCTTCCTGTCCGATATATTCCTCAAGCGTCTGCGGCCGCAGCGAAAGTTCGAGTTTTTCCTCCTCCGGCAGACGTTTGGTCGTGATCGTTCTTCGTTCCATAGACACCTCTTAAAATGCCGCCAGATGCCGGAAGGCTTCCTGCAGCACGTCGTCTACCGTGATACCTTCCCGCGCTTCCACCTGCCGGACCGCCTTCATCGCTTCCGAAGAGCTGTAGCCCAGAGCCATCAGCGCCTGCGCCGCTTCCGAGAAGGCGTCATCCAGGACGAGCGGCGCGCTCTGCGGCGCTCTGCCTCCGGTGATCACCTCGGCGGCATCGAAGGAATCCTTCAGTTCCAGGATCAGCTTTTCCGCCGTCTTCTTCCCCAGACCCGGCGCGCGGGACAGGGTCTTTACGTCTCCCGTAACCACGGCCAGTTTCAGTTCGTCGGTCGGAACGGCGCTCATGATGCTCATGGCCAGCTTCGGTCCGATCCCGCTCACCTTGAGAAGCATCGTGAAAACGCGCCGGTCTTCGCGGTTCGCGAAACCGTACAGCTTCTGCATGTCCTCGGCGACCTGGAAATAGGTGTAGATCTTCACTTCTTCGCCGAAGGTCAGTTCACCGGCCAGAGACGGCGGGACCGTGATCCCGTAGCCGACGCCGCCGGCTTCCACCACGATCCCGTCCTCCGTCAGTTCTTCAAAAATGCCTTTGATATAGGCGATCATAAACCGTTCCTTCCGTATTATCCCGGCAGTTCTTCCAGCACCAGCGTGAAGGGACCGTCGTTTTCCAGTTCGACCTTCATGTGTGCCCCGAATACCCCGGTATCCACCTTTTCGATCTCCTGCCGGCAGAGCCCGGTAAAGTATTCGTACAGCCGGTTTGCCTCTCCCGGTTCCGCCGCCTGAATGAAACTCGGGCGGTAGCCTTTATGGCAGTCCGCGTAAAGCGTGAACTGCGAAATGACCAGCAGTTCTCCGCCGACATCTTTCAGTGAGAGATTCGTCTTTCCGTTTTCATCAGGGAAGATCCGCAGGCCGCAGATCTTCTTGGCAAGTTTTTCCGCCTGTGCCTCCGTATCGCCGTGCGTCACGCCGAGAAGGATCAGGAAACCTCTGCCGATACTGCCTTCGGTCCTGCCGTCCACGCTGACTGCGGCATGCGATACGCGCTGGATGACTGCTTTCATTCGTCAACATCCTCTGTTTCCGCCGGAGTTCCTTTCGCGCTCGGATCGACGATGCTGAGGCTGAGACGCGCGGCGCCCAGCATCTCAAACACGCTGTCATCCAGTTCGATCGTCACCGGCAGGCTGTACTCGCCGGGGCCGTAACCCGCGACGTCCAGCAGTGCTGCGATGTGCTGCTCCGTAATGCCCTTGAAATCCTCCTCAAGTGCCCGCAGCTGGATGTGCAGCGGCATGTTGCGGAGAACGTATTCGTAGTTGGGATTCTTTCCGTTCAGCGTGACGGTCTCGACATCGCAGGTCTTCACGATCAGCGGTGCCACCTGAAGGATGACCGTCAGGACCGGATCTTCGCCATCTACCAGTTCAATGCCTTCCGGCAGGTACCGTGACAGCGCGATCTCAACGTTTACGTCCTCGGACGCGCCCGCGACGGACAGATCCGCATCGGGAATGGTGACCGAAGTGAGTGCCGCCAGACGGCTGCGAAGCCCCCGGACCTTGACGGCCGAAACGGACTGCTGCGCGCCGGTATAGCGGTATCCGGACGCCACTTCATCCTGTCCGGCGACGTTGATGACCACAGGGACGGTCTTCATGGTCAGGATCTCGACATCAACGTGCACTTCGTTATGGCTGACGACGGTCTCATCGGCTATTCCGAGATCCAGTTCAGCGCCGACCGTACTGTAGTAATGCGGCGTGCAGACAAAGGAAGCATTGTCCGTGAGGCCGTTCAGATCGACCGAGACGCGCACTTCGGCGATTCTTTCGATGACTGATTCCGGTGCTTTGACCGTGATGTATTCGGGAGCTGCCGTGACAGAGCCGATGAGGTATCCGTCTGCGACCTCTCCCTCCTTATCCACCTGAACGGCAAAGCGTTTCGAAAGAACGTCCTCGATCTTGATCTTCAGCGAGGCCGTCACCAGTGAGTAGGTAATGGAGGAGGCGCCGCGTGCGGTGCAGGTCAGCGTGAGCGGCACCTGACCCGTCACGTCGTACATCTGCGCCAGATCGGCGGTAGCGGTAAAATCGCCTGCCGTCAGGTTCCGCACGACTGAAGTGGGTCCGCTCACCCGGACTGAAGTGTAAAGCCTGCCGTCGACCGTATAGGACTTTCCGGCTTCGGAGAAGATGTCTTCGTTTGTGACCGTGATCGGAACGTTCGCGATGGTCCTGTTCAGCGTCGGATCCACAAAACCAAGGATGACCACCCATGCCACTATGGCCAGAACGACAGACAGCAGTTTCAGTTTCCAGTCATTGAACAGATTCTTAAACTTCATTGCCGTCCGCCTCCTTTCCGTTTTCTGCCTGAACTATCTCCTGTTTCGGGACGGATCCGGCATTTTTCCGGCGGTGTCTGCCGCGCTTGCGGCCCCGTTCGAGGGGCTGCTTCTCCGTCTGCGTCCCCTTGATCCCGTTCTTTCCGGCGGCGATCAGACGGCCGATCAGGGAAGTGCCTTCCGTTTCCTTCTCGTCCTTCTCTTCCATGATCTCAAGCTCGCGGCGGAGCTGTTCGGGAGTCAGAGCGTGCTTTAAAGTACCGCCGACGGCCAGGGAGACCGCGCCGGTCTCTTCCGAGACCACGATCGTAAGGCTGTCCGTGACTTCGCTGATGCCGATGGCCGCGCGGTGTCTGGTCCCGTAGGATTTATTGATTTCCATGTTGGTCGACAGAGGGAGATAACAGGTGGCTGCCACGACACGGCCGCCCCGCATGATCACGGCGCCGTCGTGCAGCGGCGTATTTTTCTCGAAAATGTTGATGAGCAGAGCGCTGGAGACCACGCCGTCCACCGGAATGCCGGTCTTGACGTATTCATCCAGGCGGATCTCCCTCTCGATGACGATGAGGGCGCCGGTGCGGTTCTTCCCCATGGCGAAAGAGGCCTTGACCAGCTCGCCGGTGATCTCCTTGGTATGAAGCGCGTTGCTGCGCAGCCTTGCGGTCCCGAACAGGCGGGAAAAGAAATTGCTCTGCCCGATCTGCTCCAGAGCCTGCCTGAGTTCGGGAGCGAATATGACCAGCAGTGCAATGAGGAGAACGCTCAGTGTCTCTCCGGCAATGTAGGTCAGTACGTTCAGTTCCAGAATATTGACCAGGAAAACGAATAAAAGCAGCAGGCCGATCCCCTTCAGGAGGAACCAGGTCCGAGTATTCCTTACCCACCGCAGCAGATGGTAGATCAGAAACGCCAGCACGGCGATCTCGATTATATTTTTAGGGGCGATCTGCATCGTCCTGAAATACCGAATCAGATTGGAGAACAGTTGCGGCATTTAATCCTCTCCTTTCTCTGCCTGCTCTTCCGGAAGCTTGATCTTGGGCACGGCTTTAACAAAGTAGTAGTAATCGTCATCTTCAAAGCGGACTTTTTCCGTATGAGGATAGTCCGGGCTGACGGTGAGGAACAGGGCGGCCAGGGTCACGAGGAGCCCGACGAAGGCACTGAGGATCACCGTTCCCGCCGGGATCCGGACATCTGTCAGGCGCGAAGCCGCCAGCATCAGCGCAGGGCAGAAAACGGTTCCTGCGCCTACGGCGATCAGGCGCGCGTAGTCCACGTCAGCGCGGCTGAGAAGATGCACTAGCAGGGTCGTCAGGCTGAAAACCAGGACCGCAGCCAGCATTTCCTCATGGCCGAGCACACCCTTCACCAGCAGCAGAAACCGCTGGACCAGCGTGGAAACGGTCTCGCCGGACGCCGTCACGGTTTCCGCTCCGGACAGGACGGCGGCGTTATCCGCGATCAGCCTGAGCACGTAATAGACTGCCGTTCCTCCGGCGACGGAGACGAAGGCCGTGACCCCGCCGAACAGGCCTGCGAGCAGTACCGCCGCAGTCGGGATCTTCCAGCTGAGAAGGACCGGAAGGAGAGCCAGCAGGATGCCGCAGCCGGGCAGCGTGACGTATGACAGAACAGCCAGAATGACTGCGATCACCAGAACGAATACGAAGGCTTCGAGCGACAGGGCGCTCAGCTGGCCCAGTAAGAAAACGGCACCGAACACCGTGATGTACGTCCAAGGGAGGATGCTGCAAAGAAGCGAGACCGCGGCAACGATCAGGCCCCGGGAAAGGACCGCCCGGTAGGGGAAGGCCGCGTTGACACTGAGCAGTACGGTAAGCGCCGAGGCAGCTTTCGCAGCCATGACAACGTAAGGGTCGCCGGCGGCCAGGATACGCTGTCCGTAAAGGCGCCAGGTCTGCAGGCGCTGCATGAGATCATTCATCCTGCGCACCTTCTTCCTCTGCTTCGTAGATCGCACGCAGACGGCGCAGATATTTTTCCACGCGCTGCCGCTTGCGGAACGCTTCACGGTACACGGCAACATGCACCAGGAGACAGATCAGCATGCCGAAGGCCAGAAGGACCAGCCAGATGTCGAGCAGTTTCTTTCCGAGCGCCACCGCGTCGGCAATGTGATAACTGACGGTCCAGCTGTCGCCGTAGGCGACCAGCCCCAGCAGCACCGTGAGCCCGTAGGCAAAGGTGATGGCAAAGAACGATTCCCAGAGTTCCTTGGCAGCATAGTCGTCAAACCAGAAGCTGCCGGTAATGAAATGCCAGCGCGTTCTGGTCTTCTCTTCCATCGCAAGCCTCGTCATTAAAATGACTTTGTCCTGCCGCAGCATGCCGCCTCCTTTCCCCTGTTCCCTGCGGAGCCGTGGTCATAGTTATGGTTGTAGCCATTATACCATATGATCGCAAACAGCGGCAAACTATTTTTTGAAATGTCTGTGAAACCTTCCGGCAACGCAAAAGCGCCGCATCCCCTTTCCGGGAACGCGGCGCTTTCCGCCCGCATTTTTCAGGCTTTTTCGATCTTGACGATCTTGTAGGTGATCTCGCCCACTGGAGCCAGCACTACGACGGTCTCACCCTTCTTGTGGCCCATGAGGGCGCTGCCGATCGGGGACTCGTTCGAGATCTTGCCGGTCATGGAATTCGCTTCGGTCGAACCGACCATGTGGAAGACCATGTTCTTCTTGGACTTCTTTTCCTGGACGGTGACGAGGCAGCCGATGTTCACGCGGTCGAAGGAAAGTTCTTCTTCCTCAACGATCTCGACGTTCTTCAGGATCGTTTCCAGTTCGGCGATACGGGCTTCAATGTTGCGCTGTTCTTCCTTCGCGGCGTCGTATTCGGCGTTTTCGGAAAGGTCACCCTGCTCGCGGGCCTCCTTGATCTTCTGCGCGATCTCCTTGCGCTGATTCACGGTCAGGTCGTTGAGCTCGTTCTCTAATTTCTCATACCCGGAACGGGTCAGGATCTTCTTTTCTGCCATTGTATACACCCTTTCTCTCCCGGAAAAAGCCCCGGGAATGCGGAATATGCTCCGCGAACGGCAAGATTATACTCTGCCGCATTACGTCTGTCAAGCCTTCAGGAAGGCTCCCAGCCATTTTTCTAGGCCGTCTTTTGACGACAGCACGTTCGCTTCTTTCCGGAGCGCTGCGGCGCCCGGGAAACCGGCAGCATACCAGGCGAGATGTTTTCTCATCTCCTGCCAGCCGACGTGTTCGCCCTTTTCCAGTACCTCGGCTTCCGCGTGCCGGCGGATGATCCTTACGGTCTCTTCGCGCGACGGTGCGGCCGGTACGGACTCACCGCGGAGCGCTGCCGAAACTTCCGCCAGGATCCAGGGTCTTCCCCGGAGCGCCCGCCCGATCATCACGCCGTCGCAGCCGGTCCGTTCGCGGATGGCCTGCGCACTCTCCGGGCCGTCGACGTCCCCGTTCCCGATGACCGGGATGCTCACCGCTTCCTTCACCTTGCGGATGACCTCCCAGTCGGCTTTTCCCGCATAGTAATCCTCGCGGGTGCGGCCGTGAACGGTCAGCATCGCGCAGCCGGCGTCCTCAAGGCGCTTCGCCAGTTCCGGAGCCGTCTCCTCTCCTGCCGCGAAGCCCCTGCGGAGCTTTACGGTCACGGGCTTATGCAGTTTCTTCGCCATGGTGCGGATGATCTCTGCGGCCAGTTCCGGCTCCTTCATGAGCGCCGAGCCTTCGCCGTTGTTCACGATCTTCGGCATGGGACAGCCCATGTTGACGTCGATCCAGTCGAAGCGGTCTTCGAGCGCAAGCGCCATGTCCGCCATGATCTCCGGATCGCGGCCGAAGATCTGGACAGCCAGGAGTTTCTCATTCGCGGCACGCTGAAGGAGCGTCTCCGTTCCGCGGTTCCCATAGTACAGCGCCTTAGCGCTGACCATCTCCGTCACCGCCGCGTCCGCACCGCAGTCAAAGCAGATCTCCCGGAAGGCCTTGTCCGTCACGCCGGCCATCGGTGCGATGAAGACCGGATGATCGAGTGTCAGTTCTCCGAGGTGCATTTACTCTCCGTCCTCCGTGAAAAAGGCCTGATAAAATGCCTCCAGCTGCGTGAAAAGTTCTTCTTTTTCGCGCTGCAGGGCGCGGATCTGCAGTTCGGCCTCGATCTCGTCGTAGCCGAAGTCCGCTTCGTCCGGAACGATCTCAAGACGAAGCGATCCGTCGCCGGCAAAGACCATCAGGAAGGTCGCGCCGATGCGGTCGGCCATGACCACCGTGATGTCGTGCAGTTCCTGCCGGACAGTCTCCGGCAGACGGGCAAACTCCGGATTGAAATAATATTTGAGCTGCTCGGCGCTCGCGCCGCATAAGACTTTTCCGTCCATGACAGTCCCTTCTTTCTTACAAAAAATCCGGACCGTAATCCGGTCCGGATCAGTTTTGCCTTCAGTCCATGGAATAAGGCAGAAGCGCAAGGTTGCGGGCGCGCTTCACAGCGGTCGTAAGAGCACGCTGATGCTTCGCGCAGGTACCGGTCACCCGGCGGGGCAGGATCTTGCCGCGCTCGGAGATGTACTTTTTCAGCCTGGCGACATCCTTGTAATCGACTTCACCCTCCACGCCGCAGAACGTGCAGACTTTTTTCTTTCTGCGGATCGGCATGTGCTTCTTGGGCGCATCGCTCTTATCGGTTCTATTGAAAGCCATCGTAATACCCTCCTGTTTAGAAATTAAACGGAAGCTCCTCGCTGTCGATGCTGTCCGGAATGTTCATGAATCCGTCAGCAGCGGGGCGGCTTCCCTCCGCGGGAGCGTTGTAGCTCTGCGGGGCGCCGGAGCCGGAACCGGAGTTCTTGCTCTCGGCAAATTCGATCTCTTCGGCAATGATCTGCACGGAAGAAACCTTCTGACCGTCACGGTTGGTGTAATTGTCGTTCTGGATACGGCCCGACAGAAGGATCTTGGTGCCCTTCTTCAGGTACTTCTCCACGAACTCACCCTGTTTTCCGAAAGCGGTGCAGTTGAAGAAATCCGCGTCCTGTCCGTCATTTCCGCGCTTGAAGCGGCGGTCGACGGCGATGGAGAAGCGGGCGATGGCGGTGGCATTATCTCCGTTAGAGTAGCGAACTTCCGGATCTCTCGTCAGACGGCCCATCAAAATAACTTTGTTCATGATTACCTCTTTTCTCAGTCTTCGTCCTTCTTGATGCAAAGGAAACGAATGACCGACTCCATGAGACGAACGTTGGATTCGATCTCACCGGGAGCGTCGGTCTCAGCTTCGAACTGGATGAAGTAGTAGTAAGCTTCGCTCATCTTCTGGATGTCGTACGCAAGCTTCTTCTTTCCCCAGTCGTCTACGTTGGTGATGCTGCCGCCGGCCTTCTCCACGTAATCCTTCACTCTGTCAAGAGTCGCGGACCTCGCTTCGTCATCGATGGCAGCACTGAGAACAACGGCTAATTCGTACTTACTCATGCTATTACCTCCTTTTGGACTTTGGCCTTCCCTGTCCGGGAAAGCAAGGATCGTGATATGTCACAGCGATATACTTTAACATGCCCCGCGCGGAAATGCAAGGGGTTTTTGAAACTTTTCCTTAAGGAATAAATAAGTCATCCGCGGCGCAGGCTGACCTCGCCGGCGGTGACGTGCCGCTCGCCGTTTTCCGTAAGAAAACGAAGGGTGCCGTCCGCGGCAATGCCCAGG
Source organism: uncultured Lachnospiraceae bacterium (assembly GCA_902789555.1). Classification (GTDB taxonomy): domain Bacteria; phylum Bacillota; class Clostridia; order Lachnospirales; family Lachnospiraceae; genus UBA6987. The sequence goes on along the minus strand of CADAOF010000003.1, from coordinate 68,166 downwards.
GGTGTTCCTTCGGTAAAACTGCCGTCTGCAGCGATCACGCGGCAATTTTTACCTTTCCACTCCATTGACGCTTCATATTCTTCTGCTATAAAGGAAACATTTCCCGTCTTTTCCCAGGCGGCGATAAGCTTCATCATTTCGGCGGTGATCCCCGCCATCAGGTCTTCGCGCACGGCCGTGACGCCGGCTTCCTCCAGACTGACGGCGACTTCGGCAACCTCTCTCGAATAAGCCGCCTTCGTCACGTTGATCCCGATGCCGAGAATGACATGGTCCGCAGCGCCGTTCTTCAGTTTCGTCTCTGCCAGGATCCCGCAGACCTTCCTGTCCTTAAGCCGGATGTCATTCGGCCACTTGATCTTCGGCTCTGCGCCGAGCATCTTCAGGCAGCGGGCGACCGCGATCCCGGCAAGGATGGTCAGTTCCGACAGTGCGGAAAGATCCACCTTCGGCCGCAGTACCAGGCTCATGGCGATGCTGCTGTCCGCCGGGGTCTCCCAGACGCGCCCGCGCCTTCCCTTGCCGGCTGTCTGCCGGTCTGCCGTCACCATGGTAAAATCGGGCGCACCGTCCGCAGCGAGCTTTGCCGCGCGGTCGTTCGTCGACGGCAGCACGTCCCACGCTTCAAAAAACGGAAGGCCCGTGCCTTCCTCATGTCCGCGGCATACGGCCGCCTCCCATGCGATTTTCAGACGTTCAGGATCGATCATGCGACACTCCCGTACGTGATAACTGTCAGTGCAGCGAGAACAAGCACCAAAAGCAGCAGGCCAAGCCCCTTCCCGGCGCTGTGCCGGCCGCCGTCCGCAAGGACTTTTACCGCCGTTCCCAGATAATACACTGCGCAGAATGCAAGAACATAAGGGGCGTAATGCAGCGTCGGTCCCTTGACAAGGCACAGGACCGCGAACACGGCGGCGCCGGCTGCCGACACGATGAATACCGCGTTCAGCACCGTATTCAGATGGTTAAGGACACGTCCCATGTTTTTTCCTTTCAAGGCGGAGCAGGGCTGTAAGCCGGGTTCTGTCGCGGATGATCATCTGTCTAGACCGCCCGTTGCCGGACGGCTCAAGCGACCTACCCGAAGGCAGACGGGCCGCCTTATGCCTTCTGTTTGGTCTTGCTTCGGATGGGGCTTGCCCTGCCTCCTGCATTGCTGCCGGAGCGGTAGTCTCTTACACTGCCGTTTCACCCTTACCGCTTTGCCGTAAGGCAAAGCGGCGGTCTGTTCTCTGTGGCGCTTTCCCGGGAGTCGCCTCCGCCGGACGTTATCCGGCATCCTGCCCTGTGAAGCCCGGACTTTCCTCACGGCCCGAAGGCCCCGCGATCATCCGCCCTGCTCCGCAGTCCCATATATATCATGAAAAGCCGCGGATTTCAAGGAACAAATCGCCGGACAGGTCCCCGCAGCCCCCGGATCCTGTCTTCGGAAACCCAAAACCTGATTTTCTTAATCGTAATTTCACTTCGAATAGTTCAAAAACGCTTGCCAAGCCCCTGTATTTCGTGTATACTGCAGGCATTCAGCGGTTTCCGCGCTCTTCAGTTCTTTAGAAGGGATGCTTAAGCACCATGAAGCAGAAAGAAATCTCCGCACTCTCCCTCGAAGTCGTCAGCCAGTTCTTTGACGGCACCCCCGAACCTCTGATCGAGCATCTGAGTGAAAATGTTCTCTGGCTCGGCCCACGGGACGGCCAGTTCCTGCGCGGCAAGGACGTGCTTTGCAGCATCATGCAGGGATGGCAGGAAAAGATCGTCTATACCCTTGGCAACATGTCCACACAGATCTCCCCTGTCGGCAAGAAAGGCATGAACATCGTCCTGTTCTACGACATCCTTGCCCATCTGCCGGAAGGGACCTCCGTCGTCAGCCGGCAGCGCACGCTTCTCGCCTGGGAAGAGCAAAGGCTCCAGACCAACGACGAAGAAGAATCTGTTCCGCGCCTGACCATGATCATGATCTCGAACACCTTCTCCAGTGAGGGGAGCCGTTTTCCCTTCGATGAGCTTCCTGCGCGGACGAAGACCGCAGAGCTGCCGAAGCGCATCCTGGTCCGCGGAATGAAGGACGAATCGCACTATCTGGATGCTGACAGCGTCATCTATATCGAAAGTACGGACAGCAGCCATCACAGCCTGATCCATACCGAAAACAAGGTCATTCCCTGCCTGGACAAGGTAACGAGCCTTGCCGAACGCTACGGCGACTGCCTCCTGCGCTGCCATGCCTCCTACCTGGTGAACCCCTTCTACGTGCGCAGCCTGAAGCGTTTTTCACTGACGCTGTCCGACGGGACGGTTCTCCCCGTTCCGGAGAAGAAATACACCGCCTTCAAACGGATGCTGAACAACTGGGCCGAAAACCACAGAAGGCCCTGACAGCCTCTTCATACAAGAAAACGGACCGCCCGCGGGCGGTCCGTTTTTTCGCGCCGATCGGCTTACACGTGGAAGATGCTTCCCCCGATGAATTCCTTGAGAAGAGAGTTCTGCGGCACCTGCGTGGAATCCGTCGCCAGGAAGTAATTGAAGAAACGCAGCAGGCGGGTCGCTTCCGAAAAGGCCGGCGAGTCCTCGGCGATCCCGAAGAGCAGCTGCTCCGCATAGGATTTCAGCACCGAAAGCTCATAGACCAGTGAGGAGTTGAAGACCACGTCTGCGCTCTCCTGGTACGGGAAGATGTTCTTGTGTTCACCGTGCCGTACGCTTGCCCAGCGGGCAATCGTATCCTCTGCCGAATAGCCTCTTGTCCGCGCGTCGCGCACCATACGGCGGATCAGGCGGCCGTCGGAGGTCGGGATCCGGTTGTGCTCGTCGATATTGATCGTGGTCAGCGCGGAAATGTAGATTTTGAACTTCTGATCCGCCGGGATCCGGTAGCTCAGTTCTTCGTTCAGGCAGTGGATGCCCTCAATGACCAGGATGTCGTTCGGACCGAGCTTAAGGGAATTTCCCTTGTACTCCGGCATGCCGGCCTTGAAATTGAAAGTCGGCAGCTGGACTTCCTCCCCGGCCAGCAGCCCCAGCATGTCCTTGTTGAACAGCTCGGTGTCCACCGCCTTGATCGACTCGAAGTCGTATTCGCCGTTCTCATCGCGCGGCGTCCGGTCTCGGCTGACGAAGTAATTGTCCACCTCGATGGGATGCGGGCGGAGGCCCAGACCGCGCAGCTGTACGGACAGCCGGTGCGAGAAACTCGTCTTGCCCGAAGAGGACGGGCCGGCGATCATCACGCACTTGACCGAAGGCCTCTCGGCGATCATCGTGGCGATGGCGGCGATCTTCATCTCCTGCCTGGCTTCCGCCATCAGGATCATGTCGGCGATCTCTCCCTTCGCGATCTTCTGGTTGATCGCGCCGACGGTGTCCATGTCCATTTCTTCACACCAGTCGGAAGTATCCTGAAGCACGTTAAACAGCTTGGGCTGCGGCAGCAGAGGCTCCACGGTCTCCGGTGCCGCCTGCTTCGGCATCAGAAGTGCCATGCCGGCTTCGTAAGGGACCACCTCGAAATATTTCAGGTACCCGGTCGAAGGCACGGTAAAGCCGTAGAAATAGTCGACGTAGTCTTCGATGCTGTAAAGATTGACCGTGGAACTGCGGCGGAAGCGCAGCAGGTCGTCCTTGTCCTGCATGCCGATCTCGCGGAAATACTTCCTGGCGACGTCGACACGGACGCTCTTCTTCCGAATCGGCAGGTCGGCTGCAGCCAGCGCATTCATGCGCTCGGTAAGGCGGGCAGCATATTCTGCCGTCACCGGGCGCCTGTCCCTGAACTCGACGTAGTAGCCGTTAATGACGGAAAACTTGACCAGGAACTGCTCTTCTTCACGGGTCGCGGACAGGTCGTGGATCGCTTTGCCCAGCAGCATCAGCATGCTGCGCTCATACGTCAGCATGCCGTCGCGTTCGGCGGCCGTGATGAACTGCACCTCTTCGTTGTCGGAGACGGTCTTGAACAGCTCCTTCAGTTTGCCCCGTACCTTGGCCAGGACGATGCGGTGTTCGAATTCCGGCTGGACCCGTTCAGCCATCGCAAGGTAGGAAGTACCCACGGGAACTTCCAGTTTTTTTCCGTTATTGTATGTGATCTCGATCATGAATCAGTTTCTCCCTGGGATCCGCGGTCAGAACTTTCTGCCGCTGCCGGCATGCGAGGTGCCGGAGGACGAGACGTGGCCGCCGCTGTAGTCGGAAGAGCCGCTGCTGCCGGAGCCGTTGCTCTTATTCTGCGACGGCGGGCTGTAGACCCTCGTCGTCGTGACGTCGATGAACTTGTCGTAGCTGTTCACCACCTGGAAGCTGCCGTCGACCAGATAGTCATTGGAGTCGAAAGCGGTCCGGACCGTCTTCATGCTGGCGGCCGCGCTGCCGCGGGAAACACCGCCGGAAAGAAGGCCGGCGAGCGCCGCGAAGACACCGCTCATGATCCAGCTGCCCGTGCTGTGCGGCACCTTGTTGCTCTTCAGTGCCTTGTCGAGCAGCTTCAGATAGCTCTCGCAGCCCGCCGCGGCACTGTCCGCCTTATACGCGTCGTTCTCACTCATCTCAAGCAGACGGGTGACCGAGTCTTCATCCTTCAGCACGGAAGGAACGTCGCCCTCGGTATAGAGCGCATAGCCGCCGGTCTCACCCGACAGCATCACCAGCAGCACGCCGCTGTAATCATTGAAGAGGCCGTAGCCGCCGTACTGATAGAAGGCCTTCGCATAGGCTTCCTTCCCCATGCCGCAGTCGCTGCGTCCCGTGTGGATGATGACGTCCACGCCGTAACGTTCGGACAGGGCAGCCGCCTTTTCCTCCAGCGACTTCGCTTCGCTCTTGGAGAACCAGCCTGCCGTATCGGAGATCCGCGGCGCATCCGCGTTTCTCTCGCGTACCCAGCCTGCCTGCTCTTCCACGGTCGGATACCAGATCGGGGCAAACGGAACGCCGTAGGTCAGCCAGGTCCCGACGTTGCGGACCCAGTCGGTGACGCCTTCGGCATAGCGTCCGGCGACCATGTCGCCGTAAAGTGCGTCGTCCAGCTGGTTGGCAACGGCTTCCGTGTAGCGCACGGGGCCGTCTCCGGTCGCAGGGACCAGACGTCCCGTGACACTCGTCCACCAGCCGCGGTTGCCCGGCTCCATGCAGATGAAGAGCACGATGCCGTCCCGGCCGGGTCCGAAGCCGTAGCCGTTGTAATCGTAGAAATCGTCGGCATATTCCTGATGGCTCATGCCGTAGGCGTTATCGTCCGTGACGACCACGATGTCCGCGTTTCCGCGGGCGGACTGTTCTGCGATCGCCTTCAGGATCACGGCTTCTTCTTCATCGGTGAAGATATCCGCCGTATCCACGACGCGCGGCGCATCAGCGTCGTTATAGAACTGGAAGCCAACGGTGCTTTCGGGATACCAGGCCGGCTTGTCCGAGACTGCCCCCGGAGCGGGACTGACGAGAAGCGGCGCATCTGCCTTCGCCCTGCCTGCAGGGACGAGAAGCACAGCCGCCAGAAGAAGGATCATCCAGAGTTTCTTACGCATCGCTCTCACCTCCTACTGCAGGAACAGCAGCCAGTTGGCCGCCATGATCACGGCGGCACCGATGGCCGCCCATTTCCAGAAGTACTTTCTCTTGAGCGCAGCGTCTTCGGGAAGCGTACCGACGACCTTGCCGGTCTGTCCGTTCACCGCGAAACTGTACTTTTCACCGTTCCACTTCACGTCGAAGACGTACACCGGCAGCAGCACGAAGCGCGCCGTGGAATTCGACATGTCGAGCCGCGAACGGTCGTGCAGAGTCACGTCGGAGAAGCCCGTCGTCGCGCGGCCCATCGCGATCGTCAGCGTGCTGTTGAGCACGCGGCGGTCCGTTCTGGCCTTCATTTCTTTCGCGTTCTTATCCCAGCGGTCGGCCACGTATCCTGCCAGGTAATCGGTATTAAAGGCCTTCAGCGCCTTGAAATCAAAGGGCTCAAGGGAATCCATCAGCGCGTCTTCCATGCGTTCGCTCGCATCGGTCGGGATGTCGCGGAAGCTCATCTTAATGTTCCGGTAGAGCTCGTAATTCTGATGCTCGGTGACCACGTAGTCGCCGTCGCGGTAGGTACGGTCCACGCTGCCGTTAAAGACGATCTCGCCTGAAGGATTGCTGTCATAGAGCCAGAACGGGACGTAGACGCCCTGTACGGTGCCGATGCTGCTGTCCGAGAAGAAATTCCGGGGCAGGAGCTTCTTGCCCTTATAGAAGGAACGTACGGCCGCAGGAAGGGCCTTCGGCGTGATGGCAAAGGGGATGATGCCGTCCGGCGTCAGTTCGCCGCCGATCTTGTCGGACAGGACGATATTGCTGCCGCAGTAAGGGCAGAAGAGCGAGACCGTCTGCGGATCGCACACGACCTCGGCGCCGCACGACTGGCAGACGTAGGCTTTCAGGTTCTGCAGGGCTTCATTGCCTGCGGTAAAGTTCATGCTGCCGACCTGCTGTGCCTGATCCCGGTCAGCCGCATCTACCTGTTCGATGGTAAAAACGGAATCGCAGAAATCGCAGCGCAGATTCCCGTTCTCGGGATCGTAGTGCAGCGCTGAACCGCAGTTCGGACATTTCCGTCCGCTCACATTATTCGTCATGGGTCTCCTTTCTTTATCGCCCGTGGTTCAGGCAAAGTCCAGCTGCTCGAGGCCGAGCAGTGCAAGGATATAGATCTTCAGGCTTTCCAGCAGTTCTGCTTCGGAAGCAGCTTCTTCGGCGCCGTGGATGGAGCCGGCAAAGGCCGGGCGGGGACGCCCCTGATGTTCCGGTCCGAAAGCGACAGCGTTCGGGAAATGTCTCGCGTAAGTGCCTCCGCCGATGGAGAAAGGCTTCGCATCCTCTCCGGTGACCTCCCTGTAGGCTTTCATGCAGGCTTCGATCTCCGGCGAATCCGGGTCCTTCCAGAAGGGCGGCGCCGCAAGGCCGGCACGGATCACCGCTGCGCCGCCGGCGGTCTTTTCAAGGATCTCCGTGATCTCTTCGCCGGTGATGTTCGTCGGGTAGCGGCAGTCGAGCGTGGTTACGAGGCAGCTGTTCTCAAGGAAGATCATGCCGCTGACCGCGGTGAGCGGTTTAAAGCGGCCGTCGTCGCGGGCAATGCCGAGAAGGCTCCCGTCAGTCGCATCATGGGCCTTCAGAGCAAATTCGATGAAGGCCGCCTCTTCGTTCGAAGCAAGGCCGCGGTCCGTGACGTAATGCAGCAGCAGGCCGATCGCATTCACCGTCCCGGCCGGCATGGCCGCATGACCGCCCTTGCCGAACGCCCGGAGATGCCAGATGCTTCCGCCCTCTTCATCGCCCGTCTTCACCGCTTCGACCTCGGGCGTCTTCACCATCAGTGCTTCCTTTTCCGCCGGAACGAAAACGTCCGCTTCCGCCTTCTCGGGAATGGCATTCGGTGCAAAACCGCCCTTGATGAAACGGAGATTGCCGTTTTCGATCGGCAGGGAACTCATGCGGGCGTGATAAATGCCTTTTTCGCCGTTGATGAGCGGGAAATCCGCATCCGGCGAGAAGCAGAACAGCGGCGCCGGATAATGCTCCAGGTAGTAGGAAAGGTCACCCATGCCCGTCTCTTCGTTCGCGCCGAGGAGGGCACGGACGGGATAGCGGAGCGGGATGCCCTGCTCCTTCAGATATTTCAGCGCATAAAGGCAGATGACGGACGGTCCCTTGTCGTCCATTACGCCGCGGCCGATGAGATAGCCTTCACGCTCCCGCATGACAAAGGGATCCGCAAGCCAGCCCTCTCCGGCTCCTACGATGTCCAGGTGGGTGATGGTCGCAAGGTAGTTATCTCCTTCACCGCCGACATATGCGTAGCCGATGCGGTTTTCGCAGTTCCGGGTCTCAAGCCCCAGCTCGCGGGCGACCGCGAGGCCTTCGTCCAGCGCTTTCTTCGGACCGGGTCCGAAAGGCGCATCTGCTGCAGCCGCGGACATGTCTTCCACGCTGTTGACCGCGACGAGGCGTGCGATGTCGCGCCGGATGTTTTCCTTTTCCTTCTCGATGAATTCATTTATGTTTTGCATTAACCGTTCGTCCATATGCCATCCTTTCTGTCAGGCAGATTTTTCGGCATATATTATAGCAAAACAGAAAGAAAAACACAACATCGGGCAATAAAAAGGCAGGCCCCTCCGGGAACCCGCCATCCTGACGGATCTCTTATTTGTAGCTGTGCAGGCCGGCGATCAGCGTGTTGACGCCGACATAGGTGAAGATCACGCAGAGAAACCCCGCCACGGCAAATATCGCTGCTTTCCGGCCCGTCATTCCCTTTCTCAGCCTGAGATGCAGGAAGATCGCATAAATCAGCCAGGTGATGAGGCTCCAGGTCTCCTTGGGATCCCAGTTCCAGTAGGTGCCCCAGGCTTTCTTCGCCCAGATGGCGCCGGTGACCATGCACAGCGTCAGGAAGAGAAAGCCGAGCGCGACCGCGCGGTAAATGATCCTGTCCAGGGTCTCATTATCCGGGATCCCGGAAAGGCTCCCGGGGAAGGTATCCTTGATGAGGAAGGCTAACGCAACACCGAAAGCCACGCCGAACGCGCCGTAGCCGATGATGGCCATGGATACGTGGAAGCCCAGCCAGCTGCTCTGCAGGGCCGGCATCAGTTCGTGGATCTCGCGGCTTTGCATGGAGGCATAGCCGATGATCAGGAAAATGACCGGCGCGATGAATGTGCCGAGCATGTCGAACTTATACTTCCGCACGAAGATCAGGAAGCACAGTGCGACGCCCCAGGCGAAGGCGTTCGCAAACTCGTACTGGTTGGTGAGCGGAAGCCGCCCGGCATGGATGCCGCGCACGGCAATGCAGACGGTCTGCAGGACGAAGGCCAGGCACATGAGCCCGTAGGCCGCCTTCCGCGCCCACTCCTTCTTCGCCACCGCATGGAAGAAACACGCAGCTGCCGTCACGAGATAGGCGGCGAGCGCTGCCATGAAGCTTATGTTCTCAATCTTTGTCAGGAGCGGATCCATTTTCTTTTCTCCTCTTTTCCTCCCACGGGCGGACGTAGAAAGCCAACACCAGGCCTGCGATCAGGATCAGGGCGCTCATGCCGGCAGCCGGAGCAGCCGGATCGGTCCGCGCCACGATCAGAGTATATTCGGTCGGGTCGCGCATCACGAAGGTATAGCCGTGGACATCGATCGGCGCGCCGGGCTCCGTGATGTTCATCGAGATCAGACTGCCGTCATAATAGATCCCGTACAGGCAGCGGGGGGCATTCAGGAGCGGCGTCTTAGTGGTAAAGTAACCGTTGTCATCCAAGCCGAAGTCCGGGTAAAACTTGTTGAAATACAGTGCCAGGGCCGGCAGTTCGTCCGGGGTGGTATACTCGCCGGTGCAGATCAGGTCCGTCTTCACCGGCTGCCCGTCCTTCAGGATGTCGACCCAGGAGGCCCAGCCCATGCTGTCCTGATAAAAACTGTAGCCGAAGGCATCAAGCGGGTGGTTGACCGAAGCCTTGCCGGAAACCGTCCTGCCCTGCGCGTCGGTCACGGTCAGGCCTGCGGTATACTGCTCCACCGTGTAATCGTCGCGGAGCGATACGTTAAAACTGTCGATCGTGAGAAGCAGGCCGGTGCGGCCGAGGGGCTGCGTGCTGCCTGCGATACCGTAGACCACCTCTTCCTTCGCCAGGAACTGCCCGGCAGTAAAACTCACGATCAAAAGCAGGAGGCCCAGATGCGTGAGCCAGCTGCCCCAGATCCCGAAGTTCTTCGTCTTCCGAAAGGCGGCAAGGACCTTGCCGAAACGCGAAACGCTGCAGAGAATGAGGTTGAGGCACAAAAGCCCCGCGAGCACTAAGAACCAGACGCTGTGGAAGACGTCATTCAGCTTCAGGCCGACGACCAGCCCGCCCTTTGAGGCACCGTAGGTCTCGAAGTAATAGCTGAGCGTCTTTCCCTGCGGAATGATGCTGCCCGCGGCGCAGGCTGCCAGAATGATGACCAGTAAAGCAAAACTGAACGGCATGCCGCTCAGAAAACGCAGGATCTTTCTGACAGCACCCGTTCGGTTTTGCTGCTTTTCCGTATCAGGCATTATTTCAAAAGCTCCAGAGCCTTTTTGGCCAGTTCCTCCGCCTTGTCAAGGCAGGCATGGGAAAGATTGCTGTTATGCGCGCCTTCCGCATTCTCCACATAGACGAAATCCCAGTAGAACTGCGCTTCGCGGTCCAGTTCCCGGATCTCGGCAAGTTTCTCTTCGCTGAGGCTTCCGGCTTCCACGGCCTTCGCCAGTTTCTCGTTGACCTGCACCAGAAGGGCACTGATCGTCTTCTCGCGGGCCGTGACCTTCGCCTGGATCTCCTTTACCTGTCCCTTCAGGTCGCTGTGGCAGAGGGAACAGGTACTGATCAGCAGTTCGGTGTTCTCCAGCGGACTCACGAGGTAGTGGTTGGCATAGGGATCGCCGGTCTTTTCGTTGTAGGCGACGCCCATGTGGCAGTCCGCACAGGTATACATGCCCGCATGCTGGCTGCCCTTGCCGTAATAAGTCTCAAATTCCGGATGCTGGACCTTGATCATGCCCACGCCGGTGTTCTTATTGGTGTAATCGGTGAAGTTGTTCAGTTCCTTATAGTAGGCGTAAATGGCCTCCGGCGCAATCTCATCCAGGGTGGAATACGGCGTCAGCGTGGCCTTGGTATCGGGGTCGAAATAGTATTCGATATGGCACTGTGCACAGGAAACGGAGCTCGCCGGCACCTTGCCGGCTTCGATCTCGTCGCCCATGGCATTCGCCATGTAATCGTGGGTGATCACGACCGTGCCGGGGGTGTTCGCGTGGCAGTTCCAGCAGCTTACCGGTTCACTGACCTTGCCAAAGACTTCATTGAAATCCGTGGCATAGACCTGCGTGCCCATGGCATTGACCATGGCCGTCATGTCCGGCGTCTTGCAGGTCAGGCAGTTCGCCAGCTTGTGCGGGCGGGTCGTCTCGGCAATGTCTTCCAGCGTATAATTATGCCCGATCGCTTCCGTATAGTCGAAGGAAAAGCCCATGCCGTCGTAGAGGACCTTGATGTCCGGATCGGTCTCGACATAGGAGATCCGGCTGCTGCCGTGGCCTTTGTTGTCAGCATTTTTCATGTAGCTGGCATAGATATCCGGATAATGCTTCGCCCATTCCTCGGCGGAAACGACGCCGTTCAGGCGGTTCGTCGTCACAGACGGAACAACCGGCACCTCAATGTCGGCAATGCTGTCCACTCTCTTTTCTGCGCGCTTCAGGTCCTTTCCGTACCCGACGATGCTGACGACAAATACCGCCAGCAGCATAAGTCCCAGGATCGTCATGAAGAAATCCAGCTTTTTATTGCTCATTTCGTCCTCCGCGGCAGGCATACCCCGCCAATTATTGGATAAAGTGTACCATATGCCCCGGAAAAAAGCAAGCCTCCGGAAGCAGAAGAAAGAAGCAGAGTCCGCTTGTCAAGCGTTTTCACATCATTTATAATTATGCAAAACATCCTGTCAGTCAAAGGGGATCGATCATGAAATTCTGGAAAATGAACGGTGCAGGCAACGATTTCATCATCATCGACAATAAAGAAGCCAGGCTGCCCGAGGATAAACTCACGCAGATCATCCGCACGGTGTGCGAACGGCATCTCTCCGTCGGCGCGGACGGCGTGATGCTGGTCGAAACGCCGGATGATCCTGCGGCGGACGTTCGGATGCGCTATTTCAACTCGGACGGCTCGGCCGGCGAGATGTGCGGCAACGGGGCGCGCTGCATCTGCCGCTATGCCTTTGAAAACGGTCTTGCCGGTGAGACGCAGACCGTTGAGACCACTGCCGGGCTCGTCACGGGCGAGCGTCTGGACGAACGGAACTACCGGATCCGCCTGAACGACCCGTCGGTGCTGGATACCGACCGGGTGGTGGACGTGGACGGCCAGCCCTGTCAGGCAGCTTACGTGGAACTCGGCGATCCCGGCATCCCGCATGCCGTCGTCCCGGTCGCCGGCCTTGCCCGCGCGGACCGTGCGACGCTCCGCGAGTTGGGTGAGCTGCTGCGGTACCATTCTTCTTTCCCGAAGGGTGCCAACGTCAATTTCTATGAGATCACCGGACCGGACGAGGTCCTGCTGCTGACCTACGAACGCGGCGTCGAAGACTTCACCTACGCCTGCGGTACGGGTACCGGTTCCACTGCCGCCGTACTGGTCACGAAGGGACTCATTTCCGGCCGCGGCACGAGCTTTTCCATGCGCGGCGGCGTGCTGAAGATGGATGTCCTGCGGGACGAAAACGGCCGGATCACCGACCTTTATCTGACCGGGCCGACCAATATCGTCGCGAAGGGCGAGATAACGGACGAAGAACTGTCGATCTGAGCGCCCTCCTTACTGTCATCCTGAGCGGGAATAATAAAAAGCCGTGCGGAGCGGGTCTGCACCCGGCCGCGCGGCCGTTTTTTTGTGGTTTTTCATCCGCCCAGATAGGCTTTCTTCACGGCAGGGGAGGCGAGCAGTTCATTCGCTGCGCCGCTCATGACGATGCGGCCGGTCTCCATCACGTACGCCCGGTCCGCGACCGACAGCGCCGCCTGCGCATTCTGCTCGACCAGCAGGATCGTGGTCCCGGCGGCGTTCAGTTCCCGGATGATCCCGAAAATCTGCTCAACCAGAATTGGGGCGAGACCCATGGACGGCTCGTCCATCATCAGAAGCTTCGGCTTCGACATCAGCGCCCGGCCCATCGCCAGCATCTGCTGCTCGCCGCCCGAGAGCGTTCCGGCCGTCTGTTCCCGGCGCTCCAGAAGCCGCGGGAAGCGGCGGAACACGTCTTCCATCTGCTCTTTCACTTCCGTGCGGGACGAAATGTACGCCCCCATCTCCAGGTTCTCTTCCACGCTCATCCTGAGGAAGATCCGCCGCCCTTCGGGTACCATCGCAAGGCCTTTTTTCACCACGGAATGCCCCGGTACGTGCATCAGCGAGCTGCCGTGAAACAGGATCTCGCCGCTCGCCGGCAGGAGTCTTGCGATCGCGTTCAGCGTAGTCGACTTGCCCGCGCCGTTCGCGCCGATCAGGGTCACGATCTCGCCCTCCTTTACCTCGAAGGAAATGTTCTTCACGGCATGAATGCTGCCGTAGGAAACGCTCAGGTCTTTCACCGATAACATCGCTTCGCTCATTCCTTTTTCCTCCCGAGGTAGGCTTCGATCACGGCCGGATCCTGCTGGATGTCCTCCGGCGAGCCCTTGGCGATGACTTCGCCGAAGTTCAGCACGCAGATGCCTTCGCAGAGGTTCATGACCAGGTTCATGTCGTGTTCGATCAGCAGGACGGCGATCTCGAAGCGGTCGCGGATCAGGCGGATGTTTTCCGTCAGCTCCGCCGTTTCGGAAGGGTTCATCCCGGCCGCAGGTTCGTCAAGCAGCAGGAGCTTCGGCTTCGTCGCAAGCGCCCGCAGGATCTCGAGCCGCCTCTGCGCGCCGTAGGGAAGGCTCCCCGCCCGCGCGCCGGCGTACTTTTCCATGCCGAAGATCGACAGGAGCTCCGCAGCCTTTTCGCGGGCTTCCTTTTCCTTCCGTCTCCAGCCCGGTCCGTGCACGATCCCGGCAAGCAGCGAATAGCCGATCTCCCGGTCCATGGCCACGGTGATGTTCTGCTCCACCGTCATGTTGGAGAAGAGGCGGATGTTCTGGAAGGTCCGCGCGATCCCGGCGTGGCAGACGCCTGCCGTCGTCATGTCGTGCGTGTCCCTGCCGTCCAGCAGGATCGTCCCGCTCGTCGGTTCGTAGACCTTGGTCAGCAGGTTGAAGATGGTCGTCTTGCCGGCGCCGTTCGGGCCGATGAGCCCGGCGATCTCGGTCGGGCCGAGGGTCAGGTTGAAATCCTTCACCGCGGCGAGGCCGCCGAAATTGACGCCGAGGCCGATGCATTCCAGAATGGGCCGCTTGTCTGCGTCGCGTTCCGGCACGAACCAGGTGCGGTGGACGGGAACCAGTCTGGCAGTCTCGCGTGAATTCTTAAGCGCCATGGTCCTCGCCTCCTTCCTGCTTCGCTCCGGAGATCACCCGTGCGAGATGCCTCTTTCTGAGTGCCTCTTTCGCCCGCGGGACCACATCCACCCGGCGGCGGAATTCCTGCAGGCGCGGACTGTTCGTAAAGAGCATCGCCAGGATCAAGGCGACCGCGTACACGAGCATGCGGTAGTCGCCGAAGTCACGGAAGACTTCCGGCAGCGCCTGCAGCACCATGGCTGCGATGACCGAGCCGCGCACGCTCCCCATGCCGCCGAGCACCACGATGACGAGGATCTCGATGGACATGTTGTAGTCGAAGGTCACGGCTTTCACGTTGGCGAAAAAGTGGCCGTAGAGCGCGCCTGCCGCGCCGGCAAAGAACGCTGCGATGATGAACACCGCCAGCTTATAATAGGTCACGTTGAGGCCGATGGATTCCGCCGCGATCCGGTTGTCGCGGATCGCCATGATGGCGCGTCCCTGCTTGGACTTCTTGATGTGCATCATCACGATGACCGTGAGGAAGACCGTCACGATCGCGTACGGCAGAAGCTGCTTCGCCCCGGAATAGATGGACTGCGTGTTCAGCCCTCTCGCGCCGCCGGTGATCTTCAGGTTGGTGATGACGTTCTTCACGATCTCGCCGCAGGCCAGGGTCACGATGGCCAGATAGTCGCCCTTAAGGCGCAGCGCCGGCATGCCCACGGCGAAGCCGAACAGCCCCGCGCAGACCCCGCCGATCAGCATGCAGAGCGGCAGGCGGGCGATGAGCGGCAGTTTTCCGGACAGCGCAATGGAGACCAGGCAGCCCGTAAAGAGACCCACGCTCATGAAGCCGGCGTGCCCCAGGTTCAGCTCGCCGAGGAAACCGACGACCAGGTTCAGAGACACCGCCAGCACGATGTACATGGACATCGGGATGAGCATGTTCGTGAACTGTCTGGTGATATGGCCGCTGTAGAGCATCCACGAAACGACCGCGTAGAACGCCGCCAGCAGCATCAGCGTGACGGCATTTTTGTTTTTCAGCAAAGACTTCACCCTGGCCATGTCACACCTTCTCCTGGATCTCCTTGCCCAGCAGACCGGTGGGACGAACCACCAGAACGAGGACCAGGACGGCAAACACGATGGCATCAGCCCACAGCGGAGAAATGTAGGTCTTGGCCATCTGCTCGATCACGCCGAGGGCAATGCCGCCGAGCATGGCGCCCGGCAGGGAGCCGATGCCGCCGAACACCGCAGCCGTAAAGGCCTTGATGCCGGGCATGGCGCCGGTCGTCGGCTTGATGTAGACGTAGGTGAGGCCGTAGCACATGCTCGCGACGGCCGCAAGAGCGGAACCGATGGCAAAGGTCAGGGCAATGGTCCTGTCCACGCTGATGCCCATGAGTTCCGCCGCACCGCGGTCTTCGGCGACCGCCCGCATGGCCTTGCCGAGTTTCGTCCGGTTGATGAAAAGGCTCATGCCGACCATGATGCAGGCGGTAACGCCGAGCGTCAGCAGCGTGATGCCGTCGACCGTAACGGGGCCGATCGAGACCTGACCGAGTTTGATGTACTGCGGGTAGGCCTTCTGCTGCGAGCCGAAGATCATCAGCGCCAGGTTCTGGAGCAGGTAGCTCATGCCGATGGCGGTGATGAGGACGCTCAGCGAAGAAGCCCCGCGAAGGGGCTTATAGGCAAAGTGTTCGATAGTGATGCCGAGCAGCGTGCAGGCCAGGACGGACAGAAAGACCGTAAAGACCGGCGGCAGGCCTGCCGAGGTGAAGGCTACGATGCCGGCGTAGGCGCCGACCATGATCACGTCGCCGTGCGCGAAGTTCAGCATCTTCGCGATGCCGTAGACCATCGTGTATCCGAGAGCGATCAGGGCGTAGATGCTCCCCAGTCCCAGACCGCTGATGAGTGTCTTAATGAATTCGATCATAATCACTGTCCGAACAGGCTGCCGGTGCCGTCCTTGTAAATGATGGCCATGGCTTTCTTCTGGGTATTGCCGTCCGCAGTCCACTTCATCGTACCGGTAACGCCGGGCACTTCGATCTCGGTCATGGCCTTCGCCATGGCCGCGCCGCTGGACGAACCTGCCTTTTCCATCGCAGCCTTCAGTGCGTAGACGGCGTCATAGCCGTCGGCGGCGAACTGGTCGGGCGTGGATTTGTAGGCTTCCTGGTAAGCTTTCACGAAAGCCTGCACGTTCGCCTCGGTGCTGTCCGCGGCAAACGGAGTCAGCATCAGCACGTTGTTCGCAATGCTCACGTCCTGCGCGACCTTTTCCAGAATACCGTCCAGGCCGTCGGCGCCGAAGAAGTAAACGTCATCGCCGAACTTGCCCTTGGCCTGGGTCAGGAAGGTCGAGGCGGGCTCCGCGTAGATCGGGATGAAGATCATCTTGACGTCGGCCGCCAGAAGCTTGTTGATCTGCGTGGTGAAGTCGGTCTTGGTGCCTTCGGTGAAGGTCTGGACCTCGGCGATGGAAATGCCGAGCTTGTCGCATTCGCCTTTGAACGCTTCATACAGGCCGACGGAGTAATCGTAGTCGCTCTGATACAGGACCGCTACCTTGTCGGCGATATCATGATCCTTGATGAAATCGGCCGCCACGACGCCCTGATAGGAGTCGTTGAAGCAGACACGGAACGCTTTGTCGTTGCTCTCCAGGATCTTGTCGGAGGAGCCGCTCGGGGTCAGCAGGAGGATGTCGTCATCCTTCGCTGCCGCGACGACCGTCGCCGTTTCGCCGGAGAACACGCAGCCGAGAGACAGCTTCATGCCCCAGTCAAGGAGTTTCCCGTAAGCGTTCACCGCGCTCTCGGGATCGCCCTGGGAATCCTGGAACGAGAGTTCCAGCTGCTGTCCGGCGATGCCGCCTGCCGCGTTGATCTCCTTTACGGCCAGCTCCGCGCCCTGCTTGACCGAGATGCCGTAGTTCGCATAGTCGCCGGTCAGCGGGCCGATGCCGCCGATCTTCAGCGTCTCCTTCGTTCCTTCCGTGCCTGCGGGAGTGCTCGCGGGCTTATCGCCGCCGCATGCGGCAAGGCTCATGACCATCATAACGGTCAGTACCAGGCTCAACAGTTTCTTCATTTTTATTTCCTCCTGCTTCCTTGCTGGGAATATATAAAAACGGCCCCGCTGCTGCGAGGCCGTTTTTATCTTGAAAACTCCTTCCGCCTAACAGCTCTGCCTTATGCTTTTGTCCACACGGAGAACAGCCTGCCGTACGATGACCAGCAGGCTTACCAGTACAAGAATGATACCGGACGAAAGGGTGAACATGGGGCATAACTCCTCTCAGAAGGAAAAACTTAATATGCGGCTATTCTATGCCTTGTTTTTATTCGTGTCAAGAGATTTTTGAAAAAATAATTCTATTTATATGAAACTCGGCTCCGGTATTTGAGCGGCGTGGTCTTCAGCTCGGCGCGGAAGGCTTCGATGAAGTAGGACGAAGAGCAGAATCCGGTCTCAAGCGCGATGCGGGAGACCGGCCAGTCGGTCTCCTCGAGAAGTTCGGTTGCCCTCGCGAGGCGGTAGGCCTTCAGGTAATGGAAGATCGTTTCGCCGGTCGTCCGCTTGAACTGCCGGCAGCACTCGCTGCCGGAGTACATCACCTCGCGGGCGATCCCCTCAAGACTCACGGGCTCGGCAAAATGCGCCCGCAGGTATGCCATGATGCGGCGCACGAGTTCGCCGGTCTCCTCCTGCCCGCTCTCCTCGCCTGAGTTCCCCGCCGCAGTCCCCTGCAGGAGCGCCAGCCACAGCAGGCTGATCCGTGCCTGAATGGCCATCTCATAGCCGAAAGTTTTCGCGTCGTAGAGCGCACCGATCGCCCGGATCTCCTCCAGCAGTTCGTGCTGCCAGGGGATCTCTTTTTTCAGAGAGCCGTGTTCCGGTCCGCCGGCGCCGACATAGGGCTCCACGTATTTTCTTGCCGAGACGGAGCCGGGGAAGCCGCCCAGCATCCGCGGATGAAAATCCAGGCAGAGGTAGGCGGAGTCCGGATCACCGACCGGCCTTGCCATGTGAAGGCGTCCGCTGTTCACGAAGAAGCCTTCGCCCTCTGCAAGCAGGTACTGCGCCCCGCTTACCTGAAAATTCATGCGTCCTTTCGTCACCACGCAGAGCTGGATCTCATCATGCCAGTGCCAGTTGATGTAGCCCAGAACGCACTCGCTCATGACGTAATGGTAGACCGCCACGGGGAATTCCGCGGTCCCGTGCTGCTTTATCTCCTTCTGATCGTCAAGTACGCTTATCGAAATCATATCAATTCTCAATCCTGTTATATTTTCATCCTTTATTATGATATTATTCCGCTAAATATGCAACTATAATTTTATTATCGCAAAGCAGTAAACAATTGCCCCAGGGCATGCATATTCAAGGAGGAACTGTGATGAATTACGGTCGTACTTTTAACTTCTCCGCCGGCCCCGCCATGATGCCGGAACCCGTGCTGGAAGAGATCCGTGACGAGATGATGAACTACCGCGGCAGCGGCATGTGCGTGATGGAAATGAGCCACCGCTCCAAGGTCTTCGAGCAGATCATTCAGGATGCGGAAGCCGATCTCCGTAAACTGATGAATATCCCGGACAATTACAAGGTCCTCTTCATCCAGGGCGGCGGCACCCTGCAGTTCGCCATGGTCCCCATGAATCTGATGAAGAACGGCAAGGCCGTCTACATCGAGACCGGTTCCTGGTCCAAGAAGGCCATTAACGAAGCAAAAAAATACGGCGAAGTGATCATCGCCGCCTCTTCGAAGGATAAGAACTTCAGCTACATTCCGGACTGCTCCGATCTGGACATCCCGGAAGACGCCGACTACGTCTACATCTGCGAGAACGAGACCATCAACGGCACCACCTACTTTGAGCTGCCGAACACCAAAGGCCACGTCCTCGTTTCCGACCAGTCCTCCATGTTCCTCTCCCGTCCCTGCGACGTCTCCAAGTACGGCCTCATCTGGGCCGGCGTGCAGAAGAACGTGGGTCCTGCCGGCCTTGCCGTCGTGATCATCCGCGAGGATCTGATCCGCGACGATCTGCCGCATTTCGTCCCGACCTACATGAGCTACAAGACTCATGCCGACGCCGCCTCCCTCTACAACACCCCGAACTGCTGGGCTATCTACTGCTGCGGCAAAGTGTTCAAATATCTGCAGAACACCATCGGCGGACTGGAAGCGATGAATAAGCTCAACGAAGAAAAGGCCGCCGTCCTGTACGATTTCCTGGACAGCAGCAAACTCTTCAAGGGCGCCGTCGTGAAGAAGGACCGCTCCCTGATGAACGTGCCGTTCGTCACCCCGAGCAAGGAAATGGATGCGGACGTCGTCGCAGCCTCCGTCGCCGCCGGCTTCAGCAACCTGAAAGGCCACAAGAGCGTGGGCGGCCTCAGAGCCTCCATTTACAACGCCATGCCGAAGGAAGGCGTCGAAGCCCTTGTTGCTTTCCTGAAAGACTACGAAGCGAAACACTGAGACGGAAAGGATAAGACCATGGCAATTCGTATCTTAGTGACCGACGGCATGGATGCCGCGGCAGTTGAGACCTTACGGAACGACGGTTACGAGATCGTCGAGAAATTCTATGAACCGGCTGAGCTCGGTGCGGCGCTCCGCGACTTTGACTGTGTCATCATCCGCTCCGCGACCAAGATCAAGGAAGCGCAGATCGATGAAGCGAAGGGCTCCCGCCTGAAACTCATCATCCGCGCCGGCGTCGGCGTCGACAATATCGCCGTCAAGTACGCGGAAGCGAACGGCATCGCCGTGAAGAATACCCCAAACTCCTCCTCCAATGCAGTAGCGGAGCTTGCGATCGCACACCTCTTCTCCTGCGCCAGATACATTTCCCTTGCCGGCCACACCATGCGCGAGCATCTGTGGGAGAAGAAAGCCTATTCCAAGGGATTTGAACTGGAAGGCAAGACCATGGGCGTCATCGGCTACGGCCGCATCGGCCGCCTGGTCGGAAAGAAGGCACAGGCACTCGGCATGAACGTCCTGTCTGTCGTCCACCGCAATAAACCTGAAGGCGTCGAATGCGAGACCATGCATTTCGTGACCATGGATGAGCTGCTGGCGAATTCCGACGTCGTCTGCCTCTGCGCCCCGAGCGGCGAAAAGCCCATCATCGATGCCGAAGCGATCGCGAAGATGAAGGACGGCGTGGTGATCATCAACGTCTCCCGCGGCTCCAACGTGGACGAGGCTGCCCTCCTGGATGCCCTGAATTCCGGCAAGGTGAAAGCCGCCGGCCTTGACGTCTGGCTGAGCGAGAAGGAACCCAACTGGGCGCTCGCCGAACACCCTGCCGTCAGCTGCACGCCGCACGTCGGTGCGGGCACGAAAGAAGCCCAGAAGAAGATCGGAAAAGAGCTGATCAGCGTCGTCAAGGGATTCTTTGAATAAAACAGCGGAAAGCCGTGAACGGACTGCATGACAGCAGCAGTTTCTCTTCACGGCTTTTTTGAAAGGAAAGATCATGAATACTCATTTATTTGACGGCCTCGGCTTTGCACCGGCCGATATTCTCCTGCCGAAAGACGGCACGGACATGACCAAATGGGCGGTCATCGCCTGCGACCAGTTCACCTCCGAGCCCGAGTACTGGCAGGCCGTGGAAGAGCAGGTCGGGGACGCCCCCTCTGCCTACCGCCTGATCCTGCCGGAAGCGCACTTAAACGACGCGGACGTTGATGCGCAGATCGCCGCGATCAACGCGTCCATGAAAAAATATCTTGCCGACGGCATCTTCAGAACGTATGAAGACGCTCTGATCTACGTCGAGCGCACGCAAACGGACGGCAGGGTCCGTCACGGTCTGATCGGCAAGGTCGACCTTGACTGCTACGACTTCACCCCCGGCAGCGGCGCCCTCATCCGCGCGACCGAAGGCACGGTCCTTGACCGCATCCCGCCGCGGGTACGGGTCCGCAGGGACGCTCCGATCGAGCTTCCGCACATCATGGTGCTGATCGACGACCCGGAAAAGACCGTCATCGAACCGCTGACTGCAGGAACGGACGGCATGCAGCCGGTCTACGATTTCGAGCTGATGCAGGGCGGCGGCCATATCAGAGGCTGGCTCCTTAACAGCGCGCAGAAAGCCGCCGTCTCGGCCGCGCTGAACGCCCTGAAGTGCCCTGAAGTCCAGGAAGCAAAATACGGCCTGAAAGATGCCGCTCCGCTTCTTTATGCCATGGGCGACGGCAACCACTCTCTTGCCACCGCGAAGCAGTGCTTTGAAGACCTGAAAGCCCGCGAAGGCGAGGCAGCTTACGCCTCTCCTGCCCGCTACGCGCTCGTGGAACTCGTCAACAACCATGATGACGCCCTGCAGTTCGAACCCATCCACCGGGTGGTCTTCGGCGTCGATCCGGAAGACGTCATGACGGCCTTCTTCGCCGCGCATCCCGGCGCGCACGACGGCATCGGCGAAGGCCACGTGATCGAATATCTCTTCGGCGGCGGACATGGCTTCGTGACCGTGCCGGATCCCGAGAAGCAGCTGCCGGTCGGGACGCTCCAGGCCTTCCTGGACGAGTACCTGAAAGCCCACGAAGCTGCGAGCGTCGACTACATCCACGATGACGACGTCGTGGAACGCCTGTCCATGCAGAAGAATGCCATCGGCTTCAAGCTGCCGGCAATGGGCAAGGACCAGCTCTTCAAGACCGTCATGGCGGACGGCGTTCTGCCGCGCAAGACCTTCTCCATGGGTCATGCGAGGGATAAGCGCTACTATCTCGAGGCCAGGAAGATCAAATGATCTCTGCTGATTTGACAGCCTCCCTGCAAAATGCTATAAGCAATGCAGAGAGGCTGTTTTCTTTATTCAGAAAAGCCTCTGTCATCCTGCGGAGCGAAGCGACAAAGGATCTTCGAAAGGAGCCCTTTCATGAAATATCTTCTGTATCTTCCCGTCATTCTCATCAGTTATGCGATAGGCAGCATGAGCATGGCGCATTTCCTTTCCGGCCGGAAAGGCTTTGACATCCGCGAGAAAGGCTCCGGCAACATGGGGGCGTCGAACGCCATGATCACCATGGGCTGGGGCGCCGGCGTCATTACCGCCCTCTTCGACATGGCCAAGGCTGCGCTCTGCGTTTTCGCCGCGGACCGCCTGCTGGGGGAAACGCTCCCCTGCGTCGGCGCGGTCGCCGGCGTTGCCGCGATCATCGGCCACATCTTCCCCTTCTATCTGCAGTTTAAGGGCGGAAAGGGGCTTGCCTGCTTCCTGGGCATGACACTCGTCCTCGACTGGAGGGTCTTCCTCGGCGCGCTCGTGATCGTCGCAGCCATTACCCTCATCACGGATTACATCGCCATCGGCACGCTCACCGCCGCGATAGCCGTCCCCATCGCCCTCTCCATCCTTCACCGGAACGTCCTTCTGGGCGTCATCGTCTTCATCGGGCCGGTCATCATGTTCATAAAGCACCGCGACAACTTTAAGCGCATCAAAGAAGGCACCGAGATCGGCTTCATCCGTGCGCGAAAAGGGGAAGGAAGAGTCAAATAAATCTTGAACACGCCAAGGAGCAGCATGCAAACACTTTCCGAATCCTATCCGCTGACCGGCCTTTCCGAGGCCGAAGCTGCCGAGCGTAAGGCGGAGGGCCTTGTCAACACACCCGTCAAGCCCCCGTCCAAATCCGTTCCGCAGATCATTTTCAGCAACGTTTTTACCTATTTCAACCTGGTCTATTCGATTTTCGCAGCGATCCTCCTGTCGATCGGTTCCTACCGCGACCTCGGTTTCATGGGCGTCATCGTCTGCAACACCCTGATCGGGATCGTACAGGAGCTGCGCTCCAAGAAGGTGCTGGACCGGCTGAACGTGCTGCATGCCCCGACGGCGCTCGTCCTCCGGGAAGGGAAGGAGCAGCGGATCCCCGCAGCGGAACTTGTCCGGGATGACCTCGTCCTCTTCAAGGCCGGCGACCAGATCCCAGCGGATGCAGAGGTCGTTTCCGGGGCCGCCTCGCTCAATGAATCGCTCCTTACCGGTGAAGCGGACGAGATCAAAAAGGCGCCGGGCGATGAACTGATGTCCGGTTCCTTCGTGGTCTCCGGTTCGCTCAGGGCGCGTCTTACCCGCGTCGGCGCCGAGTCCTACATCTCGCAGCTGACCCTGAAGGCCAAGGCCATGAAGAGCGGTGAGGATTCCGAGATCGTCCGCTCGCTCAACCGCCTCGTCAAGATCATGGGCTTCGCCATCATCCCGATCGGTGCTGCGCTCTTTTTCCGCCAGCAGCCCCTCTTCGGCTTCAACGACAACATGCGCTCCACGATCGCCGCAGTCATGGGCATGATCCCCGAAGGGCTCTTCCTGCTCGCCAGCATCACGCTCGCGATCAGCGCCGTCAGACTCGCACAGAACCAGGTCCTCATTCACAACATGAAGTGCATCGAGACCCTGGCCAGAGTCGACGTCCTCTGCGTTGACAAGACCGGGACCATCACCGAGCCAGCGATGACGGTTGCAGCCTGCGAAGCGGCCGAAGGGACGCCCGAAGCGCTTAACGCCCTCCTCTCCGATTTTGCCGCCGCGCAGGATGCGGACAATATCACCATGCGCGCCCTGAAAGCGTATTTCACCGCGCCATCCGGCCGGAAGGCGGTGTCCGTCTCCGGTTTCTCTTCCCAGTTCAAATACA
Source organism: uncultured Lachnospiraceae bacterium (assembly GCA_902789555.1). Lineage (GTDB taxonomy): Bacteria > Bacillota > Clostridia > Lachnospirales > Lachnospiraceae > UBA6987. Next base: position 44,483 of record CADAOF010000003.1, on the reverse strand, counting down.
GCGGCGTCTGCTTTGAAGGCGCAAACTACGTTCTCGGTGCGCCCGAATTTCTGCTGAAAGCCTCCTATGAAACATACCGTGAACGGATCGAAGCGCGCAGCCGGGAAGGCCTCCGCGTGCTGGCCTTCGGTACGACCGAAGCCATCCCCGACGGCAGAGAACTGACGGCTCCCGTAAGGCTTCTCGGTCTGGTCTTCCTCGACAATGCCATCCGTGAAAGCGCACCGGCCACCTTCCGCTTCTTCGCAGAACAGGGTGTCACCATCAAGGTCATCTCCGGCGACAATCCGGTCACAGTAAGCCGCATCGCCGCCCGCGCCGGCATCCCGGACGCGGAAAGCTACGTGGACGCGTCGGCGCTTAAGACCGAGGAGGAGGCAAAAGCCGCGATCCTCGCCCACACCGTCTTCGGCCGCGTTTCTCCGGAGCAGAAAAAGATTTTCGTGAGCGCGCTTAAGGAAGCCGGCCACACGGTCGCGATGACCGGCGACGGCGTAAACGACATCCTGGCCATGAAAGAATCCGACTGCTCGGTCGCCATGGCCGCGGGGAGCGACGCCGCGGTGCAGGCTTCCCAGCTGGTCCTGCTGGAATCCGATTTCGCGAAGATGCCCGCCGTCGTGGATGAAGGCCGCCGTGTCGTGAACAACCTCGAGCGTTCGGGCAGTTTCTATCTGGTGAAGAACGTCTTTTCCTTCCTGATCGCGCTTTCCGCCATCTGCATCGGCTTTACCTACCCGCTGCTGCCGCTCCAGATCACGCTGATCGGCGCGTTCACCATCGGTGTGCCGTCCTTCTTCCTCGCACAGGCGCCGAACAAGGATCTGATCCGCGGAAACTTCCTGAAAAACGTTTTCCGGAAAGCTTTGCCGGGCGGGATCGCAGACGCAGTCACCGTCATCCCGCTCGTTCTGATCGCCTCCGGCAAGGGGCTGCCGCAGGCGGAGATCCGCACCGCCGCGACCGTGACCGTTGCCGCGATCGGCATGCTGATCCACTACGGGATCGCGCGGCCGCTCGACCGCTACAAGACGGTCGTTTTCGTCCTCTGCGGCGCCGGCCTCGTCCTGACCATGCTGGTCCTCCACGGCCTGCTGGAGCTCGTTCCCCTGTCGCTTCCGGCCGCGCTCCTTACTGCCGGCGCATTTGCCGTCGCCGTTCCCGTTTATCTGCTGCTGCGCAGGCTGCTGGAAAAATAAAAAATGACGGAGGTCCCCCATGGATCGTTCTGCAAACCTTCTCCCTCCTTCTGAGGCCGAAGCCGCAGCGTTTGCCGCGGACTTTCTTGCACGCAGCTTTCCGGTCCTCGCGGCCGCCGAAGGCTTAAACGGCCGGCCTGAGATCCGGCCTGTCACCTTTCTCTTTGCGGAGGACGGCGCACTGTACTTCCTGACGGCGAAAAACCGCCGCTTCTACGCTGAACTCTGCCGGAAGCCGCACATCTGCCTGACCGCCTTCGACCGGGAAAGTGAAGTCTTCCTCAGGATCTCCGGGAAAGCGTGCTTTTCTGAAGAAGAACCGGTACTTGACCGCGCCGTCCGGGAACGTCCGGAGCTCCTGCAGGCTTTCGGCGGAGAGCCGAAAACTCTGATCGCCTTCTTCCTTCTTGAAGCAAAGGCAGAGCTTCTGGCCGGGCTTGACGAGATCCCGCAGGCGGAGTTCTTCCTCCCCGATCCGTCCGGCGTCCTGACCGGGATCACGATCAAAAAGAAGACGGAACTGCGCGACCGGATCGCGAAAATCCTGGAGCGCCGCGAAGCGGAACCTCCTGCCCTTCCGGACGAGACTGCGAAACTGTATGACGGTGCCCTCTTCCTCTTCGCCGAAGCCGCGAAGGCGCTCTGGCCGCGGATGGATATCCGTCCCATCGAGCGCGCCGCCGTCTTCGGAACCTGGGACGAGCGGGAGAAGTACACGAAACTCGCCGCGAGACTCATCGGCAACGCCGTGATCGACAAGCCGGAAGACCTCACCTATTTTCTGGATCCGGAACGCCTTGCCGAACTGCGGAAGGAGAAGAAGCTGTCCTGACGAAGTTCTTCATTCCGAACAAAAGACCGCCCTGTCTGCCGTGACAGGGCGGTCTTTTTATTCGGTTCTTTTTCCTTTACCAGACGTATATTTCCGCGCTCTGCGGAAGCAGGTTCAGATCCACCGTACCCATGGGCGTCGGGACATTCTTACGCCCCAGGCTGCAGGCAAGCGTGCTCGAATGCAGCACCCGCGTGACGGCGTGCGGCGCTGCGCCGGTGACGTCCGAAAGATCGATGCGCAGACGGGCGGGTTCCGTTCCGATATGGATCACGACGAGTGCCGCCTCCTTTCCCAGGAAGCGGCCGTAGACCGCCAGGTCGTCATCCATGATCACCGGAACGAGAGATCCGTCTCTGAACACGGGAATGTTCTTGTGCAGCCGCACCGCGTTCAGGTAGAAATCCTGCAGGACCGTATCTTCCTTCCCCCAGGGGAAAGGCCGGCGGTTGTCCGGATCGGTAAACCCGCAGAGACCGGCTTCGTCGCCGTAGTAGATCCCGGGTGCGCCGGGCAGAGTCATCTGCATCACGACAGCAGCCCGAAGGATAGCTTTCGAAACGCCTTTCTCAGCCTCGTCGGGGCCGAGCGGTCCAAGGCGTCCGGCCGTGTGGTTCGTACGCGACAGGAAGCGTGAGTGGTCGTGGTTGTCCAGTTCGTTCAGCGCAGTCTGGAGCGATTGCTGCGGCAGCCTTGCCGAGGCTTTGCTGTAGCGATCCCAGAAGAGCGCACCGTCGCCCTCTTCCTCCGGATCGTAGCCGTTGCTGTGCTTATCCATGCCGGTGAGGAAGAGGCTCACGGGATCCATGAAGGCGTCATAGTTCATGACACTGTCCCACTCGTCGCCGGACAGCCAGGATGAAGCGTCCCCGTAATGCTCAGCCAGGATGAGCGCATCCGGCCTTGCCGCGCGTACGTGCTGACGAAATTCCTTCCAGAAGGCGTGGTTCGCTTCCGGACTGTGGGCGGCATCCGCCGCGACGTCCAGGCGCCAGCCGTCCGCGTTAAACGGCGGGCTGACCCATTTTTCGGCAATGCGGAAGATCTCCTCCCGCAGTTCCTTCGAACCGTCCAGGTTCAGTTTCGGGAGGGTTTCGTTGTTCCACCAGCTCTCGTATTCGTGATATCCCAGATAGCGGAAAAACTGGGACGATCTGCACTCAGAGTCCCACCAAGCTCCCACTTCACCGGTATATTTCCGATATAAGCCGTAGCGATCCATCCACTTATGGAAATCGCCGCAGTGGTTGAACACGCCGTCAAGCACCACGCGCATGCCGCGGGAGTGGGCGCCTTCGATCAGCTTCGCAAGCAAAGCGTCAGAGGCCTCCAGGTTCTCCTTCGACGTCGTGCGGATACCGTAGCGGTCCGCGCCTTCCGCATCCTTCACGATCACGCCGAAGTGCGGATCCGCGTGCTCGTAGTCCTGGGTATTGTATTTGTGGCTCGAAGGCGACACGAAGACCGGGTTCAGATAAATGACATCGGTTCCGAGTTCCTTCAGATAGTCCAGATGATCGATGATGCCCTGAAAGTCGCCGCCGTAGAAGCAGTTGAAATCACCGGCCGTGACAGGCTCGTCCCAGGCCGCATGCCGGCAGGGCACGCCGGTCGCATCCGTATATTCCCCGTCCACCGGATCGTTCGAAGGGTCGCCGTTTGCGAAGCGGTCCGGGAAGATCTGGTACCAGACAGCGCCGCGCGCCCATTCCGGCACGGAAAAGTGAGGCAGCACGGTGAAAGGCTGCACCTCCGCCGCCATCTGCGACAGGCCGTTCTTGCCGTAATACCAGACGGTCCCGTCTTCCGCGGCCGTGATGAAATAGTACTCTGCCTTGTCCCGTACCCCCTCTGCTTCGGCCTCCCAGAAAACGTAAATGCCTTCCTCGCGTACCGGCTTCATCTCGCGCGACGACGCCTCGCCGTCTGCCGTAAGATGCAGAGAGACAGTGGTTTCCAGGCCCTTCAGGACCCGGAAGCGTACCGTAAACGGTTCGCCTTCGCGGGGCTCCGCGGGCGTGCGGAAATTTACTGTCTCATCGCTGAAATACTGCAGGGTCATCGGAGGACAAACCTCTTCCTGTTGTTTAGATTCGTGATTGATTTCGAAAGACCTTCGGCACGGACGCTTCAGGCTTCGGTCTGTGTTTCAGTCTGTGTTTCGGGCTGCGCTTCGGGCTTTTCTTCAACCTTCGGGGCGATGCCCATGGCTTCGCTGAAGATGGCTTCGAATTCGAACTGATCGAGCTTTTCCTTGTCGACCAGGGCTTCCGCAACTGCTTTCAGGGCCGGGCGGTTCTCCTCAAGGATCTCCTTGGCCTTTCTGTAGCAGCTGTCCACGATGCCGCGAATCTCGTTGTCAATGAGGGAAGCAGTCTGCTCGCCGTATTCGCGGGTGTGACCGTAGTCGCGGCCGATGAAAACCTCGCCCTCTCCGCCGTAGTCGATCATGCCGATCGAATCGCTCATGCCGTACTTCATGACCATGGCCTTCGCACGCGCCGTCGCATTCTTGATGTCCTGGCTGGCACCGGTCGTGATGTCGCCGAAGGTCAGTTCCTCCGCGATGCGGCCGCCCAGGTCGACCATGATCTGCTCAAGGATCTCGGTCTTCGTGCTGAACATCTCATCCTTTTCCGGCAGCGGCATGGTATAGCCGGCGGCGCCTACGCCCGTCGGGATCACGGAGATCGTATGCACCGGGCCGACATGCGGCAGCACCTGGAACAGGATCGCATGGCCGGATTCGTGGTAAGCCGTAATGCGTTTTTCCCTCTCGGAAATGACGTGGCTCTTCTTCTCCGCGCCGATGCCCACCTTGATGAAGGCACGGTCCAGGTCGGACTGGATGAGGTACTGACGGTTTTCCTTCGCGGCCAGGATGGCTGCTTCGTTCAGAAGGTTTTCCAGATCCGCGCCGGAAAAGCCGGCCGTCGTCTGCGCGACGCGCCTTAAGTCAACGTCATCGCCCAGCGGCTTGTTGCGGGCATGCACCTTGAGGATCGCTTCGCGGCCCTTGACGTCGGGGCGCGAAACGCCGATCTTCCGGTCGAAACGGCCGGGTCTCAGGATCGCCGGGTCAAGGATGTCCACACGGTTCGTCGCCGCCATCACGATAATGCCGGAGTTCACGCCGAAGCCGTCCATTTCCACGAGCAGCTGGTTTAGGGTCTGCTCTCTTTCATCGTGGCTGCCGCCGAGGCCTGCGCCGCGCTGGCGCGCCACGGCGTCGATCTCATCGATGAAGACGATGCACGGTGCCATTTTCTTTGCCTCCGCAAAGAGGTCGCGGACGCGGCTCGCGCCGACGCCGACGAACATCTCCACGAAATCGGAACCGGAAATGCTGAAGAAAGGCACGTGCGCCTCACCGGCGATGGCCTTCGCCAGCAGCGTCTTGCCGGTGCCGGGCGGGCCGACGAGCAGGATGCCCTTCGGGATCCGCGCGCCGAGGTCGGTATATTTCTTCGGATCCTTCAGGAAATCAACGATCTCCTCCAGATCCTCCTTCTCCTCCTGCAGGCCGGCCACGTCCCTGAAGGTCGTCTTGCTGCCCCGGACGAGCGTTGCCCGGCTCTTGCCGAAGTCCATCATCTTCGCATTCGCGCCGCCTCCGCCGTTCGCACGGACCAGCATGATGACCACGAAGGCCAGCACACCGACCGTCAGCACGATCGAAATGATCGTCCACACGTCCGTTTTCGACTGCACGTCGGTCATCGTCCATTTGAGCTTTGCGCCCTTGCTCTGGTACTGCATGAGCGTTTTCTGGACTTCGCCGGTATCGCCGGTAAAGAAATAGTAATTGGTCTTGTCGTTGTCGATATTGAAATAGACCGTACCGGTCGGTACGTCGGTGTTCTGTTTGATGGTCACGACCGTTACGGTATTTTTCTCCAGTTGGTCGATGAACTCGCTCAGATACACTTCCTTGGTGTTCCGGTTTCCGCCCAGCGCAATGGCATAAAACACGATCGACAGCACCAGAAGCAGCAGGATCATGATCCCGGGGCTTCGGCGCTGCATCTGCGGCTGGTTCTGGCTCATAAAAAACTCCTTAATTATTCCTCGTCAAAAATCACGTAGCCGATGTAGTTCAGGTTGCGGTAGTACTGGTCGTAATCCAGGCCGTAGCCGACCACGAACTTGTCCTCGATGGTAAAGCCGCAGTAGTCCACCACGACTTCCGGATGCACCCGGCGCGACGGCTTGTCGAGCAGGGTCGCGAGCTTCAGGGAGGCCGGTTTGCGGCGGGCCAGGATGTCCTGCAGATACCACAGTGTATTGCCGGAATCGATGATGTCCTCGATGATGATCACGTGGCGGCCTTCGATCGGTTCGTCAAGGTCCTTGTTCATGCGGACCGCACCGCTGGAGACCGTACCGCTGCCGTAGCTCGAACAGCTCATGTAGTCAAAGGTCACGGGGACCGTCAGATATTTCGACAGTTCGCACATGAACGGCACGCTGCCCTTCAGGATGCAGATGAGATGGAGCTGCTTTCCCTCATAGTCCCGGTTGATCTGCGCGGCTACCTCGCGGATGCGCGCTTCGACTTCCTCACTGCTGATCAGAACGCCCAGATGATGTTTCTTCATGATCTCCCCCGTATCTTATCTCAATGATCGTTTTGGTATTGTCCGTTATCTTCGCCGCTTCGGAAATGCGGTATCCGACGATCCACAGGATGTGGCTGCCGTCTGCCGCAAGCGGGACCCGGTCCCTCCTGCCGGACGGGATCTTTTCGTTGACGAAAAAGTCCTGCAGGCTCTGCCTGCCTCCGCCGGGAAGTGTCAGATAATCGCCTTTCCGTCTCGTGCGGAAGCACAGCGTTCCGTTAATTGTATCATAATCCAGCCGTTTCGTATACTGCTTTTTCTGGATCTCCGGGTTTTTTCCTGCCGGAAATACCCGGGTCTCAAAGCGGTCTGAAAGGTCGGCCGGGGCATTTTCTTCCGTTTCGGTGCCGTCTCTGCGGGCGGGTCCGGAAATGAGGCGCAGCCCGGTCTGTTCGAGGAGGACCGTGCGGCCGCCGGGAAGGCGGATCTTTCTTCCGCTCTGACCGGACAGCAGGTCTTCCAGCGCCGCGTAATGTACTTCGCCGACGTCCTTAAGACCGCCGTTTTCCTCAAGCCATAAGGCAAAGATGCGCTGCCTGAGGACCGGATCTTCCCTCCGCAGAGCGTCTGCATCAATGCTTCCGTCCGGACGGCGGAGCTTTTCCAGGGCTTTCCAGGCCAAACGGTCCAGAAAGTCCTCCTGAGCTGCCAGCTTTGCGGCGAGCGCTGCAGCATGCCGTGCCGCTCCCGGCCACAGATCCTCCAGCACCGGCAGGACTTCCGCCCGCAGGCGGCTCCGGCTGTTTTCGCCGGAGGCATTGGTCGAATCTTCGCACCAGCCCGTTCCCTGCGCCGCGGCGTAGGCTTCGATCTCTTCGCGGGATGCCCTAAGCAGCGGGCGGATGAGCGTGAAGCCGCGCGCATCTTCCCGCAGCGGCCGCATGCCGGCAAGTCCGGCCGGCCCCGTTCCGCGGGCGAGGCTCATCAGCAGCGTTTCCGCCTGATCGTTCAGATGGTGGGCAGCGGCAACTTTCGCGCCTCTCGCCTTCGCCTCTTCGGCAAAGATCTCCAGGCGGCGCCGCCTTCCGGCTTCCTCGAGGCTCTCCCCGCTTGCCGCGGCGATCTTCGGAATGTCCTCATGCCTCACGGTCAGCGGGACGCCGAGGCGTTCGCAGAGTTCCCGGCAGAAAGCTTCGTCACGCTCCGCTTCTTCGCCGCGGATCCCGTGATTGACGTGCAGGGCGGAAACGCCCGCAAGCCCAAGCTCCCCCGCGAGCTTCGTCAAAAGCAGCAGCAGGCAGACGGAATCACAGCCCCCGGAAAGCGCGCATACAACGCGCTCGCCCGGAGCGAGCAGGGCATTATCACGGATATATTCCGCCGTCCTTCGTTCCATCAGGCTTTGCCGCTCCCGTTTTCGGGTTCCGGGACTTTTCTCCGCCCGGTCTTTCCCTTTATTCGCTCGGTTTTACGATGACGTCGTCCGGAAAGACGAGTCCCAGTTTCTCCCTGGCCACCTGCTCGATGTACTTCAGGGTCTGCCGGAGGCGGGTCTCCAGATCCAGTTTCTCAGCGACGCTCTCTTCGATCTCCAGTTCGGCGACAAGCTCGCTCTCGCGGGCCAGGTACGATGCCTCTTTCTGCTTCAGGGAGCGGATGTAGATGCCCATGCCGACGATGAGGAAGACGGCAACGACCGCCAGCGCGATGACCGAAGCCTTTCGCTGCCGGCGTTCCTTCCGGGCTTTCTTCGCCCGGGCTTCCCGTTCGATGCGGGCGCCCGTCATGCGGTCTTCAAAATGCTGCTCTCCGTTTTTCATCGCTCTGCCCCTACAGATATTCGAACAGGCCGTCGGCCTCTTCCTTGCGGACCGTCTCCTGCACGCTCAGGACCCTCACCTTTACGGCGCGGTTGCCGAAGCCGATCTCCAGCACGTCGCCCTCTTTCACCTCATATGAAGCCTTCACCGGCCGTCCGTTCACCGAGACCCGTCCCGCGTCGCAGGCTTCGTTTGCCACGGTGCGGCGCTTGATGAGCCGCGAGACCTTCAGATATTTGTCCAATCTCATCGGTTTTTCCTCCGAATCGCCGTTTCCTTATTTCTTCAGCCTTCCGGCTTTTTCCTCGGCCTTCACCCGTTTCCAGATGTCTAACGCTTCCTCGGGCGTTTCCGCCTTTTCGTCGCCGAAAACGTGCGGATGGCGGCGGATCATCTTCCGCGCGCAGCTCGTAATGACGCTGTCAAAGTCGAAATATCCGTCCGCCTTAGCCATGTCGGCGTAGAGCAGAAGCTGCAGGAGCACGTCGCCGAGTTCCTCGCAGAGATTGTCCATGTCGCCGTGATCGACGGCTTCCTGAACTTCCTGCGCCTCATCGAGGATGAAGGGCTTCAGGCTCACGTAATCGAGGGAGCGGTCCCAGGGGCATCCGCCTTCGCCGCGCAGCTCGTGGATGATCTCCCTGAGTTCGGCAAGGTCATACTTTTCCTTCAGTTCCCGCTTCATCTCGTCTCTCCCGCCGACAGGGCGCTCTCACCGGCCGTATCCGGCAGCGCAAGCTGTCCCCGCAGTTCGATCTTCGGTCCGCCCTTCTTTTCCAGGTAGTCCCGGGTGATGGTCACGCGGCCGATGCTGTCGTCCTTCGGAATCTCGTACATGATGTCGAGCATATATTCCTCCAGGATAGCCCGGAGCCCGCGGGCGCCTGTCTTCTTTTCCATGGCCTTCTCGGCGATCAGTTCGAGCGCCCCTTCTTCGAAACGCAGGTCCACCTCGTCCATGGCGAGGAGCTTCACGTACTGCTTCAGGATGGCGTTCTTCGGTTCCTTCAGGATCCGCACCAGGTAGTCGCGGGAAAGGCTCTCGAGCGTCACGAGGACGGGCAGGCGGCCGAGGAATTCCGGGATCATCCCGAACTTCCGGAGGTCTTCCATGCTCGCCTTCATGAGAATGTTGTCGTCGTCCGTGCTTCCCTCGCCGATTTTCAGTTCGCCGGAGAAGCCGATGCCTGCGGTCTTGTTCAGGCGCTCGCGGATGATGTTCTCCATTTCAGGGAAGGCGCCGCCGCAGATGAAGAGGATGTTGCTCGTATCGATCACCGTCGTCGGCACCATCGGGTTCTTGCTGGTCGCGCCGATCGGGATCTCCATTTTCGTGCCCTCGAGCATCTTCAGGAGTTCCTGCTGCACCGATTCGCCGGAAACGTCGCGGCTCGTCATGTTCTGCTTCTTCGCGATCTTGTCGATCTCATCGATGTAAACGATGCCGTGCTCGGCGCGGTCGACGTCATTGTCCGACGCCATGAGCAGCTTCGAAAGCACGCTTTCGATGTCGTCGCCGATGTAGCCGGCTTCGGTGAGGCTGGTCGCATCCGCGATCGCAAGCGGCACCTTCAGGAGGCCTGCCAGCGTCTTCACGAGGTAAGTCTTGCCGGAGCCCGTCGGTCCGATCATCAGCATGTTCGATTTCTCGATCTCAATGCCGTCCTTCTTCTCGCAGAACACGCGCTTGTAATGGTTGTATACGGCCACGGACATGGCTTTCTTGGCCCGTTCCTGGCCGACCACGTATTCGTCCAGCATCGCCTTGATGCGGTGCGGGCGCGGAATGTCCTTCATGGTCAGTTTTTCGGCTTCCTTTTCGGCTTCGGTCTTCCGTTTCTTCACGGTCCTTCCCTGGCCTTCGGCACCGTCCGGCGTGATGCGGCCGAGCTGGATGCGGCCGATGGGGATCTTCGGCAGACTGTTGATGTCGAGCCCGCTTTGATTAAAACTGTCAAAGGACTTCTGCATGCAGTCCGTGCAGATGTTGAAGCCGCCGGGCAGCTGCATCATGCCGCTCGTCTGGCTTTCCGGACGGTGGCACATGCTGCAGTAGCGCTCGCTGCGGCGTCCTCCGCCGCCCGGGCTCTGCTGCTTTCCGCCTTTTCCGTCTCCGCCGGAGGGTTTTCCGCCCTCTTCTTCCACGGCGTCCAGGATGTCGGTATCCACGTCGTCATCCGTACGTTTATCGTTGTCAAATTCACTCATCATCTTGCTTTTCCTCACAGAGATATGTCCGTTCCAGCGTCTTTTTGATGTACTGGCCGGTATAGGAACTTTCGACCGCCGCCACCTCCTCGGGCGTTCCCTGCGCGAGCAGGGTGCCGCCGGCGTCGCCGCCTTCGGGGCCGAGGTCGATGATCCAGTCAGCACACTTGATCACGTCCAGATTATGTTCAATGACCACCACCGTGTTGCCGCCGGAAGCCAGTTTCTTCAGGATCTCCGTCAGCTTGTGAACGTCTGCGAAATGCAGGCCGGTGGTCGGTTCATCCAGGATGTACAGAGTCCGGCCGGTCTCCCGGCGGGACAGTTCGGTCGCCAGTTTGATGCGCTGCGCCTCGCCGCCCGAAAGGGTGGTCGAGGGCTGGCCGAGCCGGATGTAGCCGAGTCCGACCTCGTACAGCATTTTAATCTTCTGGCGGATGGCCGGCACATGTTCGAAGAAGGGCAGCGCCTCTTCCACGGTCATGTCCAGGACCTCCGCGATGTTCTTCCCCTTATAGCGCACCTCCAGGGTCTCGCGGTTGTAGCGTTTGCCGCCGCAGACCTCGCAGGGCACGTAGACGTCGGCCAGGAAGTGCATCTCGATCTTGATGATGCCGTCGCCCGAGCAGGCTTCGCAGCGCCCGCCCTTGACATTGAAGCTGAAGCGCCCCTTCTGGTAGCCTCTTGCCTTCGCGTCGGCCGTCTGCGCGAAGAGGTCGCGGATCAGGTCGAAGGCGCCGGTATAGGTCGCCGGGTTCGAGCGGGGCGTGCGCCCGATCGGGGACTGGTCGATGGCGATGACCTTGTCGATCCGGTCCAGGCCGTCGATGCCGTCGCACTTGCCGGCTTCGATCTTCGTGCGGTACAGCATCCGCGACGCGTTCTTGTACAGGATCTCGTTGACGAGCGAGCTCTTGCCTGAACCGGAAACGCCGGTCACGCAGGTGAAGACGCCCGTCGGGAAGGCCACGTCAATGTGCTTTAAGTTATGCTCCGCTGCGCCGCGCACGGTGATCCAGCCGGTCGGCTGTTTCCTCACCTTCGGCACCGGGATGCGCTTCCTGCCGGAAAGATAATCGCCGGTGACCGATCTCGGACAATTGATCAGGTCCTGTGCGGTCCCCACTGCCACGACCTCGCCGCCGTGCTCGCCGGCGCCTGGACCGATGTCGATGATCGTATCCGCGGCCCACATCGTCTCCTCGTCGTGTTCGACCACGAGCACGCTGTTGCCGAGGTCGCGCAGATGCTTTAAGGTCGCGAGGAGCTTGGCGTTGTCCCGTTGGTGCAGGCCGATGGACGGCTCGTCCAGGATGTAGGAGACGCCCACAAGGCCGCTCCCCACCTGCGTCGCCAGGCGGATGCGCTGGCTCTCGCCGCCGGAAAGAGTACCGGCTGCCCGAGTGAGGCTCAGGTAATCGAGGCCCACGTCCACGAGGAAGCCGAGTCTCGCGTTCACCTCGCGAAGGATGGGCGTTGCGATCGTCTGCTCATTCGGCGTGAAGTGCATCGCCGCCAGATCTTTTTTGATGTCGCCCACGGGCTGGTTCGTCAGATCGTAGATATTCTTGCCGCCGATCGTGACCGCCAGGGAAGTTTTCTTAAGCCTCATCCCCTTACAGGTCTCACACGGTGAAAATCTCATATAATTTTCGTATTCAGCCTTGAAGGTCGCGCTGCTTTCGCGGTAGCGCCGCTCCAGGTTCGCGATCAGCCCTTCGAACTTCACGTCGTAGACGCCGGTACCGCGCTGGCTCTTGTAATGCACCGGAACGGTATCCGGAAAACCGTCAAACACGAAGCGCTGCTGAAAGACCGGGTCGAGATCCTTAAAAGGAACGCTCATGTCGATATGGTAGAAATCCGCAAGCGCCTTGTTCACCGCGTAGCCGAAGCTGTCCTTCTTGTTTGAATTGATCCAGCCCGGCGCGAGGATGCAGCCTTCGCTGAAGCTCTTCTCTTCGTCGACGATCAGTTCCTTCGCGAACTTCATCGTATAGCCGAGACCCAGGCAGTCCGGACAGGCGCCGAAGGGATTGTTGAAGGAAAAGCTCCGCGGCTCGATTTCTTCCATACTGATGCCGCAGTCGGGGCAGGCGAAATGCTCGCTGAAGGTCAGGACCTCTCCCTCGACATCCGCTGAGACCAGGCCGTCCGCAAGGCCGAGCGCCGTCTCGAGCGAATCCGTCATGCGGGTGCCGATGCCCGGCCGCACCGCGATGCGGTCCACGACGATCTCAATATTGTGCTTGATGTTCTTGTCAAGGACGATCTCCTCGTCGAGGTCCCTGACCTCGCCGTCCACGCGCGCCCGCACGAATCCGCGGCGCTTTGCGTCCTCCAGGAGTTTTTCATGGCGGCCTTTCTTGCCGCGCACGACCGGAGCGAGGATCTGGATGCGCGTCCGTTCGGGATAACGCATCAGCTGCTCGACCATCTCGTCGACGGTCTGCCTGCGGATCTCGCGGCCGCAGTTCGGGCAGTGCGGAATGCCCACCCGCGCGTACAGAAGGCGCAGGTAATCGTAGATCTCCGTCACGGTCCCCACGGTCGAGCGCGGGTTCCGGTTCGTCGATTTCTGGTCGATGGAAATGGCCGGCGAAAGGCCGGTGATGGACTCGACATCCGGCTTGTCCATCTGTCCCAGGAACTGTCTCGCGTAGGAGGAAAGCGACTCCATGTAGCGCCGCTGCCCTTCCGCGTAAATGGTCTCGAAGGCGAGCGAGGACTTGCCCGAACCGGAGAGGCCCGTCAGCACCACGAGTTCGTTCCGCGGAATGTCCACGTTCAGGTGCTTTAAGTTGTTCTCCGCCGCGCCGCGGACCTTGATATACTGTTTCGGCATTCTTTCCACGGCGTCACTCTCCTCTGTCCATCAAAATCTTTTTCAGCTCGATCATGCGGTCGCGCTGGAGTGCAGCTTCCTCGAAATTCAGTTCTGCCGCGGCCGTATGCATCCGTTTCGTGACCTCGGCGATCAGGTTCTTCAGTTCCTTATCGTCCATGGACTCCGGATCCTTGTCCAGGGTCTTCTTCAGGGACTTCTTCTCGTCCAGTTTATGGGAAATGGCGATCAGGTCGCGGACCGCTTTCTTCACGGACTGCGGCGTGATACCGTGTGCGTCGTTGTAGGCCTGCTGGATCCTGCGCCGCCGGTTCGTCTCCCCGATGGCGCCGGCCATGGAATCGGTCACGGTATCCGCATAGAGCACCACGTGCCCTTCCGCGTTCCGCGCTGCACGGCCGATGGTCTGGATGAGCGCCGTCTCCGAACGGAGGAACCCTTCCTTGTCGGCGTCCAGGATCGCTACGAGCGAGATTTCCGGGATGTCCAGGCCCTCGCGCAGCAGGTTGATGCCGACCAGCACGTCGAACACGTTCATGCGCATGTCGCGGATGATCTCCACCCGTTCCAGCGTGTCGATGTCCGAATGCAGGTATCGGACACGGATGCCGGCTTCCCTGAGATACTGCGTCAGGTCCTCCGCCATGCGCTTCGTGAGCGTGGTGACGAGGACCTTGCCGCCCTTCTCCGTCTCTTTCCGGCAGCGGCTGATGAGGTCGTCCACCTGGCCTTCGACCGGGCAGACCGTGACCTCCGGGTCCAGAAGGCCCGTCGGCCGGATGACCTGCTCCGCCCGCAGCTGCTCGTGCGCCTTCTCGTAATCCGCGGGCGTCGCGGAAACGAGCAGCACCTTGTCCAGTTTTGACTCAAACTCCGTAAAGTTGAGCGGCCGGTTGTCGAGCGCCGAGGGCAGGCGGAAGCCGTAATCCACCAGCGTCTGCTTGCGGCTGCGGTCCCCCGCGTACATGGCCCGCACCTGCGGCACGGTCATGTGCGACTCGTCGATCATCAGGATGAAATCTTTCGGGAAATAGTCAAATAAAGTATGCGGCGTCGCGCCGGCAGGGCGCCCCGCAAGATGTCTCGAATAGTTCTCGATGCCGCTGCAAAAACCCGTCTCGCGCAGCATCTCGATGTCGAAGCGGGTCCGCTCCGAGATCCGCTGCGCCTCAAGCAGGCGGTCGTGCCGCACGAACCACGCTTCCTGTTCCTTCAGCTCCGCTTCGATGTCGTTCGTCGCGCGGATGAGCTCGTCGTGAGCCACGACGTAGTGCGAAGCCGGGAACACCACGAGGTGGTCCATGCTGGCCTTGACGTGCCCGGTCACGATGTCGATCTCCAGGATCCGGTCGATCTCATCCCCGAAGAATTCGATGCGGAAGGCGTTCGAAACTTCTGCCGCGGGGACCAGTTCGACCACGTCGCCGCGTACCCTGAAGCAGCCGCGCTTCAGTTCCATGTCGTTCCGCGCGTACTGCATGTCGACAAGGCGTCTTAAGACTTCGTTCCGGTCGCGCTCCTGTCCGGGGCGGACCGAAAGGGTCATGTTCTGGTAATCCACCGGGCTGCCCAGGCCGTAGATGCAGGAGACCGAGGAAACGATGATCACGTCTTCCCGCTCCGAAAGCGAAGCGGTCGCCGAGTGGCGCAGACGGTCGATCTCGTCGTTGATGGAGGAATCCTTGGCGATGTAGGTATCCGAAGACGGCACGTAGGCCTCGGGCTGATAGTAATCGTAGTAGCTGACGAAATATTCGACGGCGTTGTCGGGGAAGAATTCCTTGAATTCGCCGTAGAGCTGCGCTGCCAGCGTCTTGTTGTGCGCAAGCACCAGCGTCGGCCTGCCGAGCTCCTTAATGACGTTCGCCATGGTAAAGGTCTTCCCGGATCCGGTCACGCCCAGCAGCGTCTCGAAGCGGTTCCCGGCCTTAAAGCCGCGAACCAGATCGGCGATCGCTTCCGGCTGGTCGCCGGTGGGTGCGTATTCGGATCTCAGATGGAATTCTGCCATGCTGCAATGTCTCTCCTCTTCGTGAAAATTCCCCCACTTTCACAAAATATCATTATAACATAAAGAACCGCCGGTGGCAAGAAAGCCGCCGGCAGGGAAATCTTAAGAGTTTATGAACCCCTCTCCGGGGGACGGAAGCTCACGCCGTCGGCAGGGCGCCGAGGAGCTTCAGCAGCAGGGCATAGAACAGCGGCAGTGAGATCAGGGCGAAAAGCGTCGACACCAGCGCCATGGAGGCGCCGGGACGCGCGTCCTTTCCGTACTGCGGCGGATAGATCACCGGATTCAGGCCTAACGGCAGCGCGTGTACGAAGAGCGCGAAGATCAGGATCCTGTCGTCCGCGCCGGAAAGGTAAGCAAGGCTGACAGCAGCCCCAGGCAGCAGAACCATGCGGATCAGGATCATCAGATAGGAGCGTTTGTCCCCGAACATGTCCTTCAGGGCGAAGCCGCCGACCGTAAAGCCGGTGAGAAGCATTGCGAGCGGGCTGAACATGCCTGCACCCGCGGAAAGGGCATCCGACAGGAAAGGCGGCAGGATCTTCCCGACTCCCAGAAGTCCGAGCGCGATACCGGCTGCAATCGAGATCATCGAGGGATTCAGCAGGCGCTTCCACTGGCTTTTCGCGTCACGACCTGCAGGCATAAGCATCGATACGCCTACCGTATAGCAGCCCATGGTCATGGGCAGGACAAAGAGCATGTAGTGGTAGAGGATCTCCGGCCCGAACACGGCCTGCACCAGTGCATATCCGAAAAAGCCCGTATTCGTGTAGATCAGCTCGTAGCGGTAAAGGTCCCGCTCATAGCCCGCCTTCGCGAAAAGTCCGGACAGAGGCCGGGAAACGATGATCAGCACCATCTCCAGCCCGGCGGACAGAAGCATCGCCGGATAATTTGCCCGGATCGATTCGAGCGTGCAGCTGCGGATGAAGGCGTTCAGGATCATCGCCGGGATGATGAGGCTGCTTTCCAGCCGTGACAGAACGAGAGCGGCATTGTCCGGCAGCACCTTAAGACGCCGCAGGACGAAGCCTGCCGCGATGAAAAACAGCATGTAGAGCATCGGGCTCAGAAGCCCCTTGAAAACCGTCAGCATATTGACTGTCTCCTGTCAGGCGGGATCCCGCCCGAGTTTCGGAATGACTGCCCGCTCTGCTCAGCTTGTCCTCAGGACCTTCAGCAAAAGCGCGTAAAAAACGGGCAGCGTGACCGAGCACAGCAGGTAGGAAACCAGGACCATCGAAGCACCGGGCTTGGCGTCCATGCCGTAGCGCGGCGGATAGATCACCGTGAACAGTCCCATCGGCATCGCGTGCATGAAAAGGACGAAAGTCAGGACCTGCTCATTTGCCCCGGCAAGATACGCGATCGGCAGCAGGAGCAGCGGCATCAGGACCATACGGATCAGGCAGAGAAGCCAGGCCTTCCGGTCCGTGAACATTTCCTTCAGGACGAAGCCGCCGATCGTAAAGCCGGTCAGCAGCATCGCAACGGGGCTGAACATGTTCGCACATGCGGACAGCGCGTCTTCCAGAAACTTCGGCATGACCTCGGCAAAACCGGCAAGCCCCAGCACCGCACCGGCCAGCGTTGCCATCAGGGAGGGGCTGAAGAGGTTCTTCAGCGCAGAGGCGCCTTCCCGGTGCGGCGTCAGCAGGGGCACGCCGTAAACGTAGCAGCCGACGTTCATCGGAAGCGCAAAAAGAATGAAATAATAAAGTGTCTCGGCGCCGAACAGCGACTGGACCAGCGCGTAGCCCATGAAGCCCCAGCTGACGTAGATCAGCTGGTAGCGGTAGAGGTTCCGGTAATAGCCTTCCTTCACGAACAGTTTTGACAGCGGCCCGGACAGCAGGATGATCACGATCTGGAGGCCGAAGCACAGCAGTATCGGCCCGGAAAACGAACGGATCGACGCGACCGTGCAGTGGTGGATGAAGGAATTCAGGACCATGCCCGGGATGATGAAATCACTTTCCAGGCGCGATAAAACTGCCGCCGCGTTATCCGGCAGCAGCCTGAGCCGCCTCAGCGCGAAGCCGATCGCAATGAACAGGAAAATATAGAGCAGCGGGTTCAGAAGATTTCTGAAAACGTCAAACATCATTTGCTCCCCGCCGCACCGTTCAGGCGCGGCTGCAGGTCATTTTTCGCGGTACCAGGCGATCATCAGATCGACGACCCGCCCGTAGCTCTTGACACCGTCCTCGACGCCGTGGAATTCCAGGGTACTGTTGTTGATATGGTCCGACACCTCGGCGACCTTGCCCTTATAGTGACTCCAGTATTCGGTATTCACGTCCAGGTCGTGGCTCGCTCTCGGATCGAGGCCTTTCCGCGCCAGGACAAAGCGGTCGTAGTCCGCACTGTAGAGCGCATTCGTCGCATAAATGTAGCCGAGGAGATATCCGCTGTAGGCAAAGGTCGGGTCGCCCGATTCCAGGCAGGCAAGGAAGCCGATGAAGTTGGCTTCGTCTTCCCTCTCGAAGCCGGCAGCGTGGCCGAGCTCATGGCAGACGGTGTGCGGCTTGCCGTAGTCCGGCGCGTTGGCGTTGTACTGGCTCTCACCGGTGAAGGGCGAGTAGATGCCGGTGAAATTGGCATGGGACATGAATTCGGACCAGAGGATCGCCTTGGGACGCGGATAGTAAACGTCCAGGAAAGCATAGGTCTCCGCGAGTTTCTTCATGGCCGCGACGGAGTCCTTCGCAAGGCTGTCGGAAACGGCGCAGCAGCCGTCCTCATCCCGCTCCACGAGATCCGCATAGCGGTTGACGCCGGCAACCATCTCCCGGCAGAGCGCCTCCAGTTCGTCCACGGTGCCGCCGGCGGTCGAAAGCCCCGTCTTCTCCGCGAAGGTATAACGCGAGAAATTAACGCCGCTCCCGACGGTGGACATGAGAAAGAGAATGCCGCCCACCAGCACGGCGTCGCGGAGCCACAGGTAGAGCCAGAGTCTCTTTGCGGTGCCCCTGAAGAGGCGCGTGATGTCCCGCACGAGAAAGTAAACCGCGGCAAGGATCGCAAGATAGATCACGATCTCGTTGACGGAGAAGGGAAAGAGCGAGGTGAAGCGCCCCATGGAGCCCTGCCAGAGCGGCTGCACGCGCAGCGCGAACCACTCGGAGAAATCCTTGTGGCTCTCCGAGTATTTCAGCAGGGCAAATGCTGCCGCCCCGGGAATCAGGGCAAGCAGGAAGCGGAACACGAGAACATGCACGGGCACCGGCTTTTCCGGGGTCTTCCGCGTTTTTTTCTTACTGCTCTCCGTTTTCTTCGGTTTTGTTTTCTTCTTTTCGGTCATCTTTTCCGGCTCTGTGGAATTTCTTGTAGAGCGTCTTCATTTCCTCGCGGTCAAAGGTATAGGCGGTGCCGCAGTAGTCGCACCTGACCTCGACTTCCTTCTGGGAGACCATGAGGTCCAGCATGTCATATTTGTTCAGGCCTGCGAGAGCGAGAGCGATCTTTTCCCGGCTGCAGTCGCAGCGGAAGCGGACCGGCTTCTTTTCCAGTTCTTCGTAGCCGAAATGCACGAGAATGTCCTCAAGGATCTCCTCGGGCGTTTCGTTTTCATCCAGCATGGAGGTGATGGGCGGCAAAGCAAGGACGATGTTTTCGAGGTCCTCTGCGAGCTCGTCGGAAGCATCCGGCATGAGCTGCAGCATGAAGCCGCCGGCCTGCCGTACGGTGTTGTCCTTGTTCATCAGGACGCCGAGGGCCATCACGGTGGGCGTCTGTTCGGAAACGGCATAGTAGTAGGTGAGGTCTTCGGCGATCTCGCCGCTCACGAGCTGCGTCGTCCCCACATAAGGTTCCTTCAGGCCAATGTCCTTCACGACCGTGAGTTCGCCTTTTCCGACGATGCCCTTTACGTTCAGTTTGCCGTTTGACGAGTGGGCGATCGCCTGCGGCTCGGCGGCGTAGGCCTTGACGTTTCCTTCGGTATCCGCGACGGCGGTGAGCATCTGCACGGGGCCGTCGCCCTTGACCGTCAGCGTGATCTTTCCCGCGGCCTCCTTCATCTGGACGCCCATCATGGCGGCGCCGGTCATGAGCCGTCCGAGGGCGGCGGTGACGACCGGGCTCTGGTCATGACGCACTCTTGCTTCCTCTGCCATCGCACGCGTCGTGGCCGCGTAGGCGCGGATGTGTCCGCCCGCAGCGATCGCGCTTACGACGTAATCTTCTCTGTTCGTATGTTCAGTCATGGTTGTTCCTTTCTTTATTATTGCTGCCTTGCCCGCTGAGGGCTCCCCGGCAGGCCGGCTGCTCTCTCAGATCCTGCTTCCGCCCACACCGGGCTTTTTTGCCCGCTGAGGGCTCCCCGGCAGGCCGGCTGCTCTCTCAGATCCTGCTTTCGCCCGCACCGGGCTTCTTTGCCCGCTGAGGGCTCCCCAGCAGGCCGGCTGCCCGTACGGAGCGGCACGAAATGCGGCATTATCCGCTTCCGCTCCGGCAGCCTCGTGAGTCGCAGGAATGCCTGATGCATTCCCGCTCCGCACTCGGTGAAAACCGCGGACAGGGAAACCGCGGTTTTCGTCCGGCTTCAGCGGATCCTTCCGCATGTGCCGCTGCCCGTTCGGTCAGAGGCCTGCCGTAAAGTCCCTCAGCCGGGCATTCGTCAGGGGCGAAATGTTGGGTGTTTTTTATCTCAGTTCCTGCCCGCGGCGGAACATTTCCTGCATTTCCGCCGTGAGGCTGGCCTCGCCGCTCCGGTCCGGCATGTCCTCACGTCTGATCCAGTGGCCTTCCTTCAGTTCGGTCGGGTCTACGTGAACGGTCTCGTCGTCGCCATCCAGTTCGCAGTAAAACCCGAACAGCAGCGTATCGGTAAATGACCAGGGCTGACTCTTGTAGAAGCGCAGGTTCTTCACCCTGAGCCCTGTCTCTTCAAAGACCTCGCGGTGCACGCACTCTTCGATCGTCTCGCCGATCTCCGCGAAGCCTGCGATGCAGGCCATGCCCTTGCTCGGCCGGTCGGAGTAGGTCGTCACCAGGATTTTGTCTTCATGCAGGACCGCGACGATCACCGCCGGGTTCAGACGCGGATAATTGATCCTGCCGCATTTCGGGCAGACGAAGGCGCGTTCCCAGGTGCTCGGCTCAAGTTTCGTTCCGCAGGCGCCGCAGAAGTTCTGCGTATGCATCCAGCGGACGAGCTGAAAGCCGGTAACCGCCGCGAAGGCCAGGTAGCGCGGCTTCTTCGCGCGGAATTCCGCCTGCTTCGCGTAGGAAAAGCCCTCCATTTCGACGCCTTCTTCGCCGAAAAAGTAGGCGATGCTGTCGATCAGGAAGCCGAAGCGCAGCGGCATGTCACCGACTTCGGCGACCGTCGGAAAGCGGAAGCCGTCTTCGGTCTCCCGGATCAGAACGGCTTTTTCGTCCTTCGTGATGAGGACGGCGTCGTCCGGGCGGGCCTCTCTTCTGTGGGCAAATGCGTTATCGTAAACATGCGGTGCGATATCCTGGATCATGCTGCATCTCCTGCGTTTCAGTTTGCTTCGATGGTAATCCGCAGGGGAGAAAAAGTCAAGTTGCTCTTCCTTTTTCCTGCCGTCCGCGCTATACTGAGAAGGTGACAAATGACCGCCCGCGGGCGGATGACGGAGGATGATATGAAACTTGCGAATGCCTTATCGGAACGCGCCGACGTGCAGAAGCGCCTGCAGCAGCTGGCCGTACGGATGAACAATAACGCGAAGGTCCAGGAAGGCCAGAAACCTGCCGAGGATCCCAATGCTCTTCTGAAAGAGCTGGATGCGCTCTGCAGCCGCCAGGAAGCGCTCGTTGCGGCGATCAATCTGACCAACAGCCGCACGGAAGCGGACGGCGTTACCATGACGGAAATGCTCGCACGGCGCGATGCGCTGAAGCTGAAACTATCCATCTTGAGAAGCTTTCTGGATACGGCAAGCTCCACGGTGGACCGCTATTCGCGCAGCGAGATCGTGATCCAGAGCACGGTGTCCGTCACGAAGCTCCAGAAGCAGCTCGATGGACTTTCGAAGGATCTGCGCGAGCTCGACGAAAAGATCCAGGAGCTCAACTGGACCACCGATCTGATGGAATAACTTAACATGTCGGTAACCGCCGGAGCGGGCGTGATCTCAGCGGTTGAGAATGAGCCGCACCAGGATCGGAACGCGGGGCGCGTTTCAAATCTTAACGTGACGCCCAGTATATTTACAAGCGCACGGATCATCGCGCACGTTTACTACCGTATCGCCGGCCGGCGGCGAGGGAGGGAAAGGGGACATCCATAAAAAAGGGACTGCCGAAGCAGTCCCTTTTCGCGTGCCGGAAACGGCTCTTATCTCGCCTTCTTATACTTCAGCCAGGCAACCAGGATGGCGATGGCGCCGCTCGGGATGATCATGAAGCTCGTGGAACCGGTAAGGCTCGGGACCAGCATGAACAGGATGCTCATGACGAGGAGCGGCCAGACGGCGGTACCAATGTTCTTCCGGTAATATTTGTACGCCATGGCGCCGAAAAGAGCCGGAACGACCTGGTCGAAGGCGGGCTGGAGCGCCGGATTCTGCAGGATGGGCTGCAGCGGGATGAGCAGCGCGACGCCTGCCGCCAGCACGAGGATGGTGACAAGCGACGAGGTCGCGATCGACAGGGTGGAAATGATCTCGTTCTCCGCCGTGCCGGTCTTTGCGCCGACGATGTCGCGGGCATTCATGGCGCAGGGGATCTTCATGTTAATGAGGTTCCCGGTGATGAAGGCAAGGTAGGTGCCGCCCGCGCCGAGCATGGGCGTATAGACCAGGAATTCCGCGATGCAGCTCACGAAATAGACAATGCCGATCGAGAGGAAGCCTCTTCCGACCGCCTTGAAGTCCGGCATCGCGCCGAGGAAAGCTCCCATAAGGAAGGGCGCCCCGGTCAGCAGGATCAGCGTGGCAATGCAGACGACGCGGCCGATGACGTGCGTACGCTCATTGTAGGTCTCGAAGGTTTTCGCTTTCTCTTCTTCCGTAAGGACGATTCTCTTCTCTTCCATCTTCGCACCTCCTTACAGCGCGGACGCGATCGCTGCGGCAGCCATGCCGGCCAGCATGCTGGCGGCAAGGGCAAAGCCTTCGACCCACTCGGCCTTCTTCTTTTCTTCGATCCGGATGAACAGCGCCATCACGGCTGCGGAAACGCCGGCGACCAGCAGCGGCATCCAGCTGCCCTTAAACGTGAAGAGTCCCTTTTCGGAAACGAAACCGCCGATATAGCTGCCGATGTAAGCCGAGACGAGGCCGATGAACATGGCCGTCATGGCAGCGTCGCCGAAGCCGCCGGCCTTAGCCGTCTTCGCGCCGCCCGCGCTCAGCTTTTTCAGGTACTTTTTGTTGAAGAATACGGAAAAGACCATGCCCCACATGATGCAAACCGACATGAGGAAGGCAATGGTGACGAAGGCACGCGGCGTCATTTCCGAGGCGGAAAGACCGGACAAGCCTGCCGCTTCCGCCGCGGCTTCAGCCACCTGGGTCTCATAGTGCAGGGCGCCGATGACGGAAAGGCGCAGCCAGGGCAGTGGCGTGCCGAGTGCGCCGGAAAGTGCGATGACGCCAAGCAAAATGCCGAGGCTCGGCAGCACGGAGAAGGTAGCGCTGGCCGTGATGGTGCGCTTCATTTTTGTCTTATCCATGCCGATGGCGATACCGGCGCGCCAGGCGCGGACCATGAAAAAGACCGAGACCCCGGCGACAAATAAGACGATGGCGCCGCAGATCAGATACATGGTGGGACTGTTCAGTGTTTTCAGCATCGGGGATCCTCCTTTCGGATGATAAGGCGATTATAGCGCAGGAATGCCCGACGGTCAATTTTTCTCCGCTCGCTTAACAAAAATCCCGGAGACAAAGCAGATAGGAGCTTTTCCGGCTCCTTGTTCGCACAAAACTTTCTCGGAACGATTCACATTCGTTCAAATGTTCCTCGAAAGTTCCGTGCTCGCGTTCGCCGGCGCAGACTTCTTTTCTCTTCGTCTCCGGGATCTCTGTCCCACAGGTATATGTGAATTTTATTCTTCCTTCTTCCACCGCAGGATGGGGTTGCGAGCTGCGCGGACCTCGTCGGGTCTTCCGATCACGGCGTGGTGCGGGGCGGTCCTCATGGTTTCCGGATCTTCAAAGCCCTGCTTGTACAGCTTGCGGAAGATCTCAGCGGCTTCGTCGAGCGTGGCCTTGCTTTCCGTCTCCGTAGGCTCCAGCATCAGCGCTTCGTGCACGATGAGCGGGAAGTACATTGTCGGCGGATGCATGCCGTAATCGATCAGCGACTTGGCCACGTCCAGGGCGGAGACGCCGGTCTCCTTCTTGTACTTATCCAGCGTCAGCACGAATTCGTGCATGCACACGCGGTCGAAGGCGGGCTCGAAGGTACCTTTGATCTTCTCCATCAGGTAGTTGGCGTTCAGGACCGCGTTTTCGGCGGCCTCCGGAATGCCTTCCCGGCCGAGGGTCAGGATGTAGGTGAGCGCCTTCACGACCACGAGGAAGTTGCCGGCAAAGCTTCTGACCTGCAGGCGGCCCTCGCCGTCCATGGTCACGGAGCGGGGCAGGAAGTCCGCAAGGAAGGCCTTGCAGCCGACCGCGCCGGCGCCGGGTCCTCCGCCGCCGTGAGGCGTCGCGAAAGTCTTGTGGAGGTTCAGGTGCACGCAATCGAAGCCCATGTCGCCGGGTCTGACCACGCCCATGACCGCGTTCAGGTTCGCGCCGTCGTAGTAACACAGGCCTCCTGCCTCGTGAACGAGCCTGGTGATCTCGAGGATGTTGCTGTCGAAGAGGCCTACCGTATTCGGATTGGTCAGCATGAGGCCGGCCACGTCCGGACCGAGCGCCGCCTTCAGGGCGTCCAGATCGACCAGGCCGTCGGGACCGGAGGCGATGTTCACGACGTCGAAGCCGCACATGGCCGCCGTCGCGGGATTGGTCCCGTGCGCGGAGTCCGGCACGATGATCTTCCGTCTCGCCTCGTCGCCGCGCGACTTGTGGTACTGCTTGATCAGCAGCACGCCGGTGAATTCGCCGTGCGCGCCGGCCGCGGGTTCAAAGGTCATGTCGTCCATGCCCGTGATCTCGCAGAGCAGTTCCTTCGCGGTCTCCAGCACCTTGCGGCAGCCGGCGGTATCGCGCTCGTCCGCGAGCGGATGGACGTGGGTAAAACCCTCGAGGGCAGCCGTCTCCTCGTCGATGCGCGGGTTGTATTTCATGGTACAGGAACCGAGCGGATAGAAGCCGCAGTTGACGCCATGCACTTGCTGCACCAGTTCGGTATAGTGGCGGGAAACTTCAGTCTCGGAAAGTTCCGGCAGAGCCGGCTTTTCCGCGCGCTTCATGGACGCGGGTAGGTCAAAAGCCGGAACGTCAAGCGCCGGCAGAAGGTCCGAGCGGTGGCCGGGCATGCTCTTTTCAAAAATCAGTTTCATGCGAGTGCCTCCTTTACGATGTCCGCGACTTCATCCAGTGCTTCTTTCGATGCCTTCTCGGTCACGCACCAGAGGATGCTTTCGCCGTCAGGAAGCAGCAGGCCGCCCAGAATGCCTTCATCGGAAAGCGCGCCGAGAATCTCCCGGCAGTTCTCCTGCCGGGTCACGAATTCATGGAAGAATCTGCCGGAGTACTCCAGCCGGCAGCCGGCTTCGATCAGTTTCTGCGCCAGATAATGCGCCTTCGCCATGCACTGGCGGGCAACTTCGGCCATGCCGTCAGGGCCCATTGTCGCCATGTACAGGCCGGCCGTCAGGGCGCAGAGCGCCTCGTTCGAGCAGATGTTGGAGCTGGCCTTTTCACGGCGGATATGCTGCTCTCTTGCCTGCAGGGACAGAACATAAGCCCGTCCGCCGCGGCTGTCCACGGTCTCGCCCACGATGCGGCCCGGAAGGCGCCGCATGTGCTTCTGCGTGGTCGCCATGAAGCCGAGATACGGGCCGCCGAAGCCGAGCGGAAGCCCGAGCGGCTGACCTTCGCCGACCGCAACGTCCGCACCCAGTTCGCCCGGCGTCTTCATCACGGCAAGGGCGATCGGATTGCAGCTCATGACCGCCATCGCGCCGGCCTCGTGGACCGCGGCGATGATCTCTTCCGCGTCCTCAAAGAGGCCGAAAAAGTTCGGCTGCTGGAAGATCACCCCGGCGGTATCGGCCGCGAGCATTTCCTTCAGGGCGGCAAGGTCGGTCTTCCCATCCTTCGCCGGCACGACCTTCAGTTCGGCATTCGCGCCGTAGCAGTAGGTACGGACCGTGTTGATGACGTCAGGATGGACGGTTTCGGAGATCAGGGTGACGCTCCGCTTCCGGTCGCGGCACATCGCAGCTGCCTCAGCCGCCGCGCTCGCGCCGTCGTAAACCGAGGCGTTCGATACGTCCATCCCGGTCAGTTCGCAGATCATGGTCTGGTACTCGAAAATGGACTGCAGCACGCCCTGGCTCATTTCTGCCTGATACGGCGTATAGGCCGTCAGGAATTCTTCTTTCGCGGGGATGTAGCGGACGATGGAGGGGATGTAGTGGTCGTAGGCGCCGGCGCCGCGCAGGATGGTCCTGTAGTTCCTGTTGAGCTTCGCCATGTCCTCGAGCTTTGCCCGCACTTCCATCTCGCTGAGGCCTTCCGGCAGGTTAAGCGGCCGGTCAAGCAGTACGCTTTCCGGAACGTCCTTATAGAGTTCCCGGACGCTTTCCATGCCGAGGGCCTCCAGCATCTCCCGCCTTTCCGCTTCGGAAGAGGGGATGTAACTGCCCATCTTATGCCTCCGTTTCGCACAGATCCGCGTAGGCCGCGGCGCTCATCAGTTCTTCGGTATCCGTCACCTGTTCCACCTTGATGATCCAGTTGGCATAGGGATCGTCGTTCAGCAGTTCCGGGGAATCCAGCAGTTCTTCGTTGATCTCCGCAACGATACCGGTGACCGGGCTGAGCAGATCGGACACGGCCTTCACGGATTCAACGTCGCCGAAAGCTTCGCCCGCGGTCACTTGGTCGCCGACCTCGGGCAGGTTGATGAACACGACGTCGCCGAGCTCATGCTGGGCAAAATCGGTGATGCCGATAACGGCGATGTCGCCTTCCTGGCTGAGCCATTCATGGTCGCGGGAATACTGTAAGCTTGCGGGATAATTCATGATTGTTCCTCCTGTGAGCAAATGTTTTATGATCGTAATTGTCTTGTTATTGATGCAGATCCTTCGCTTCGCTCAGGATGACAGAGGATGCCGGATGACAGAATGAAACCATCATTTGTCATCCTGAGGGAGCGAAGCGATCGAAGGATCTTCTCTCTTCCTACCTCAGCATGCCGGCAAGGCGGTCAAGCGCTTCGCCGAGTTCTTCGTCGCTGAAGCAGTAGCGCATCGCCGTATAGCCGTCGCGCAGCGCCGCGGCATCCTCTCCGACTTCCTTTCCGTTCAGGATGCAGTCCGCGATGAGGTCGGCAAGTTTGTCGAATTCCGCGGAGCCGAAACCGAAGCGGGTCATCTCGGAAACGCCCATGCGGAGCGCGCCGGAGGCCGTGAAGCCTTCCTCGTCGGGCGTCGCCTGGTAGTTCACGATGATGTTGTTCCTTTCGAGCCGCTCCGCGACCTCTGCGCCTTTGCCGTAGCCGACGCTTACGATCACCTGGTGGGTCTCGGTGTAATCCATGGCCGGGTCACCTTCGACCGTGAGGCCGCGTGCCGCGAGAGCTTTCGCGAAGTGCTTCGCATTTGCAATGACCGCCTTCTGGTACTCATCCTTGAAGGTGTTCATCTCGTAAGCCGCCATGAGCTGGCCGAGCTGCGTGCCGAGGTGGTGGTTGGAAACGCTGCCCGGGAAGACGCGTCTCTGGATGGTCTCCCACAGCTCGTACTTCAGATCGTCTTCGTCCCAGTTCGTGCCGATCACGCCGCGCTGCGGGCCGAAGAAGGTCTTGTGCGTCGAGCCGGTCACGATCTCAGCGCCTTCCTTGAAGGGTTCCTGGAAGTGCGGGCCGATGAGGCCGAGCACGTGCGCCATATCGTACATGATCGTGGTTTTGATGCCCTGTTCGTCCACGAACTTCCGGATCGCGGCCACGGGCTCTTTGCAGAGCACCATGCTCTTGCCGAAGATGATCAGTTCGGGCTTGTACTCGGCAATGACCTTCTTGGTCTCCTCGACGTCGATCTTATAAATGTTGTCGGGGCAGACCGGGAAATTGACGATTGCATTCTGCTCGGTCACGGGATCCACGGCAATGTAGTCGTGCAGCGCGCCCATGGGCTGCGCCGAAAGATGCCCGCCCTTGATGATGTGGTTGTTCAGCACGTAGCCGAGGCGTTTGGGCGTCACCTTGCGGTTCAGGCGGTTCTTGAAATCCATGAGGGCCGAGAAGACTGCCGTGTTGGCCATCTGGCCGCTGGTGACGCGCGTCTCAGCCTCCTTCGAACCGAGGTAATATTTCATCTCCTCCACCAGCTGCTGCTCGACCCAGTCGATGAACTTCGTGCCCTGGTAGTAGAAAATGTCCTTGTCATAG
Organism: uncultured Lachnospiraceae bacterium; assembly: GCA_902789555.1. Taxonomy (GTDB): domain Bacteria; phylum Bacillota; class Clostridia; order Lachnospirales; family Lachnospiraceae; genus UBA6987. Next base: position 16,514 of record CADAOF010000003.1, on the reverse strand, counting down.
AAGGACTTCACGGTCTTATGTTCGGCATAGCGGCCGCTCGGATCGGACGAGGAAAGGAGCCTTACGGCGCGGCTAGGCGTGTTCTCCGAAGGGATCAGGTTGATGCAGCGGCGCTGGCGCCACTCGTGGTTGTCCGCAGCCTTTCCGATGAGGCGGACGGCCTTTTCGAGGCGGCTTCCCTCTTCCGGTGCGTGCTCTGCGAGCGTGTAGCCGTAAATGATCGGGCGCGCAAAAGGCGGCGCCATGGTATCCAGGTGACGCTCCGCGATCACGGCGCGGATGCGCTTTCCGCGGATGTCCACTTCCACTTCGTCATCCGGGCGGATGTCGCTGTCCACGTAAGCCATGCCGATGGCACGCTTCATGACCTCTTCCGTGATCACGGATTCGAGGCCTTCGCCTTCCGCCTTATAGAAAGGCACCATGGTCCCGCTGGTGACCCAGCCAACCTGCCTGTCGCCCTTATAGAGGGGCATGCCCGCACGCATGACGCCGCGGTCAAGGAGCGCGATGCACTGGATGCGGCGCGGCAGAGCTGAATTGTCGCTGTCGTCGCGGTTCATGATCCGCTGGTAGGCTTCGTATTGTTTTGCCAGCGCGGCGCGGCCGATGTATTCGCCCTTCTGCGGCGCGAAGCTCACGGCAAAGCGGGCGACCGGCGCAGAATAGACGGGCATCGGGACACCTTCAGGATCTCTCCCCATCTCATGACCGTAGAGCGGAAGTCCCGCTTCGAGACGCAGCGTATCGCGGGCGCCGAGGCCGGCGGGGCGGGCGCCGAGTTCGCAGAGGCGGTTCCACAGCCAGGCGCCGTCTTCGGTCTTCACGAAGACTTCGTAGCCGAGCGGCTCGCCGGTGTAGCCGGTCTTTGCGATCTTCGCCTCGCGGCCTTCCAGCAGCACGGTATTGACGTAATTCTTCATCGGTTCCGTGACCGGTACGCCGCTCGAAAGCGTCATCAGCATGTCCTTGCTTGCCGGCCCCTGGACCGCGATGCAGGCCCAGTCCGCAGAGATGTTCGTGATGCGGCAGTCATATTCGCCGACGTATTTCGCGAGATGTTCTAAATCCTTGTCGATGTTCGCGGCATTCACGACGAGCAGCAGACGGTCTTCCTCAAAGCGGTAGAGGTAGGCGTCGTCCACGGCGCTGCCGTCTTCATCCGGCAGGATGCAGTACATTGCGCGACCGGGCAGAAGGCCTTCGACGTTCGCGCTCACGACGTGCTGCAGGAAAGCGACCCGTTCGGATCCCTCCACCAGCAGGCGCCCCATATGCGAGACGTCAAAGAGGCTGCATTTGCTGCGGGTGTACAGATGCTCGGCCACGATACCCGTCGGGTACTGCACCGGCATCTCCCAGCCGCCGAAGTCCACCATCGTGGCGCCTGCCGCCACATGGATGTCATAAAGCTGTGTCCGTTTCAGTTCGCTCATTCCGGACCCTCCCTTATCTGAACGCTCCGGGCGTTCATTGTCTGCGAAAAACGTAAAAAGAAGGCACGAAGACCAAAGGTCTTCATGCCTCCGTTTCAAGCCTGAGAGATTCCCCTTGCGGGTTGCACCTTCGGCGTGCATGGCTGCACTTTTCGGAGTTTCGTCCCGATCCGATCCTTTTGCCTGAGAGTTTTTATCCCCTTCGGCGGCGCACGAAAAAAGCGCTCTCTCCCGAACCGTTCAACCGACTTTTTCGAATTTTGCTGAAATCAGTCTATCACCCTCCGCAGCGCTTTGTCAACGGCAAAAAACGGGCGGAAGCGGTTTTCCTCCGTCTCAGCCGAGGTGCGCCTTCGCGGCATTCACCAGCGCGCGGAAAAGCGCCTGTTCCTCGTCATTATTCACCATGCCCTCGGGGTGCCACTGGACGCAGAGGAGGAAACGTTCGCCGGGCACTTCCATGGCTTCGATCACCTGATCGTCTGCGGCATGGCCGGTGACGGTCCAGCCGGGCGCCGCCGTCCTCACCGCCTGATGGTGGAAGGAATTGGTCCGGACGCGCGTGCTGCCCATGATCTCCGCGATGCGGCTGCCGGGCACGAGATCCACGTCGTGGGACGGGATGTTCCGCTGGTACATGCTGAGGCGGTGTTCCGCGTAGCCTTCGGACTTCAGGTCCTGGATGTCCTTGCCGCCGCGGACCGCGTTCAGGAGCTGCATGCCGCGGCAGATGCCGAGGACCGGCAGGTCCGTCTCGTCCAGCACGAAGTTCGTCAGCACGGCCTCCGCCTGATCGCGGCGGAAATCGATGGGGCCGACGCCGCTGATGATGCGCTCGCCGAAGAGCGCCGGGTCGATGTCCGCACCGCCGGAAAGGATCACACCGTCCAGACGTCCGACAGCTTCCTTCATGAGTTCCGGATCCTCAAAGGAAGGCAGGATCACGGGAATGCCCCCCCGCGCGTTCCACGGCGTTTGTGTAGGCTTCGCCGAGGAAATGGAACTGCTGCGGCAGCAGGGTGAAATTGGCGGACTTTTCCAGACATTTGATCGAGCAGCTGATGCCGATAAGCGGTTTCATGGTGAATTTCTCCTTTGAAATAAATTATTGTTGGTGTTTATACGACCTGAAACAGGAAAAATTTCAGATAATCCGTCTCCGGGACGCCCCAGAGGATGGGATGGTCCGGTGACTGCTTCCGGCCTTCGATCTGCCGGAGCGAGACGCCTGCCTCCCTCGCCGCCTCCGCGAGCATTGCCTTGAAATGCTCCTCATCGGCAAAGTGGCTGCAGCTGCAGGTCGCAAGATACCCGCCCCGCGGGAGCAGGTGCATGGCCCGCTTATTGATCTCCTTATAGCCGCGCAGGGCATTGCTGACCGTTTTCCTGCTCTTCGTGAAAGCCGGCGGATCGAGGATGATGAAGTCGTAGGGGCTCCCCTCTTCCTCCAGTTTCGGCAGCAGGTCGAACACGTCCGCGACGATGAAATCCATGCGGTCTTCGATGCCGTTCAGCCGCGCGTTTTCCTTCGCCATGTCGATTGCGGAAGCAGAGACGTCCACCGCCGTCGCACTCACGGCGCCGCCCATGACAGCGTTCATCGCGAAGCTCCCTGTGTGGGTAAAGCAGTCCAGCACCCGGTGCCCTCTTGCGAGCCGCGCCACCTCCAGGCGGTTGTATTTCTGATCCAAGAAGAAGCCTGTCTTCTGACCGTTCTCGACGTCGACCTTATAGCGGACGCCGTTCTCGACGATCTCGGTGACCGCACTTTCCGGAACGCTTTCTCCGGGCAGGACGTACCAGCCCTTATTCTCCTCAAGGCCTTCCAGCGCCCGGATCGCGACGTCGTTCCGTTCGAAGATGCCGCCTATCTTCTGTCCATCCTCCCTGAGGATCTGCACCAGCAGCGGGAAGATCAGGTCCTTCCTTTTCTCCATCCCGAGGCTCAGGGTCTGTGTAACGAGAATATCCCCGTAGCGGTCCACGGTAAGTCCCGGGAACTGATCCGCTTCGCCGAAGATGATCCGGCAGGCGGATATGTCGTCCCGCATCACGGTCTTCCGGTAGTTCCAGGCATAGGAAAGCCGCCTTCTCCAGAAGGCTTCGTCAAACGTATCGTTGGCATTCCGCGAAATGATGCGGATCCGGATCTTCGAGCTCTCGCTGAGGAACCCGGTGCCTAGGTATTTCCCTTTCAGGCTCACCACGTCCACGAGGCCGCCGTTTTCCGGCTCGCCTTCCGTGCCGAGCAGTTCCGCGTCATAGACCCAGGGATGCCCGCCCGCAAGCGCCGCTTCCGCCTTTTTCGTGACCGTGATCTTCGGGTATGCCCGTTCCGTCTTCATCTGTTCTTCGTATCCTTTACCCTTGTTATTCGAAGTGCGGCAGCACCATCTTAAAGCCGATCTGCAGCCCCTTCGCAAGTGAAGGGATCTCCAGCCATTCTTCGCGCGTATGCTCGCCGTCGCCCACGTACAGGCCGAAGGTCACCGAAGGGATGCCCATCGACAGCGGGATGTTGGAATCCGTGGAGCCGGGCCGTTTCCAGATCTCGCCTTCCGGACCTACGGCTTCGCGGATCGCTTCCTCGGCGCGCACATGAAGCCTTTCCAGTGCCTCCCTGTCGATCTCACCGCCGCAGGGGCGTTCGCCGACGCACTCGAGGGAGAATTCCGCCCGCTCGCTCCGGACGCTTTCCAGCGCCTCTTCGAATTGGCGGCGCATCTGCGCGAGGTGTTCCCGGTCGTTCGAGCGGTATTCGTATAGCATTTCCGCATTCTGCGCGATGGTATTGACCGAAGTCCCGCCGGATATGGTGCCCACGTTGAAAGTCGTATGAACGCCCTCCTTCTTCGGCACCTCCTGCTCATTCAGCTTCATGATGAGGCGCGACAGCTCCACGATCGCGTTCGGGTTGCCGAAGGCCGCATAGCTGTGGCCGCCCACGGTCTTCGCCGTCACGCGCCAGCGTTCGGAGCCCACCGCCTGCGTCACGATGCCGAAGTTGTAAGGGCCGTCAAAGGAAACATGTTCCTTCGTACGGGGACCGAAATCCTTCATGATCTGCCGGATGCCCTTCAGGTTCCCAAGGCCTTCTTCGCAGCTGTTCAGCACGAAGATCACCGGATCCTTCGGCACAAGTTTTTTCTCTTTGATGTATTTCAGCAGCATCAGGATACCGACCACGTTCGCGGTATCGTCGCCCACCCCCGGCGCCTTCAGAAGGTCTCCCTCCTGCACCACGGGCAGGGGCGTTACGTCCGGAAAGACGACGTCGGTATGCGCCGTATAGATCGTGATTCCTTCCGCGTCCGGTGCGGCGAAGGGCACGATCACGTTTTTCGCTTCATCGGCGTAGGCGTTATCGATCCCGATCCCCGCAAGCCAGTTCAGCAGAAATTCCACTCTTCTGCCCTCATCGTGCGAAGGCGCAGGAATGGCCGCAAGGGTTTTCAGCAGGGCAAGCTGCTCGTCCGCATGTTCTTCGATCCAGGGGTTCATCTTATCTCCTTTTCACATCATACATGGATTTATATCACTTGTTATTCTACCGCAGACCTGTTTCTTTGGCAACCTCCCGAATAAACCATGCATTCTTTCTCTTGTTCTCGTTTCTGCAAGTCCCCTCAGTCCTATAAAACGGACCACAGCATGGTTTTTCGCCATCGCGGTCCGTATTATTGGGGATTTCCAAAATTTTTCGAAAACTGTTTGATATTGATCTCCGGCTGAAAGAACTGAGAGATCTTAAGAAAAAGCATGTTTTCAGAAAGCTCATATCGCTTTGTGATTTCTTCTATTTCTGTTTTGAATAAATCGTTGATCAGTTTTCCCAGCTGTTCCGCATCAAGATCCGGCATACTGAAACCGCCGGGCAGCATATCTTCCAGCTCCTCTATCGATACTTCTGTTAAGTATCATTTACGCATTCTTCTGCGTCATATTCATTTCCAAGAATATTGAACGCGATCCCGAAGCAGAGTTTTCTATATTTAGCATCCGTTTCTCTTATTGCCTCTTCATTTCGCTCCCGGAACAACTGAATCAATTCCTGATCGCCATGTGGCCTTTCTTTCTAAGCTGAAAGGTCCTTTCACTATATATGTACTTTTTGGGAGCGTGTAACACCCCCGGCAATCGGTCGAAATCCGAAATCCCGCTATCCCCTGTAATTACTGGGGTTTTCGCACTTCCCCTTCTCCGCAAATTGCTCGATCATGGGCCTTTGACCACATGTTTGACCACAACGGCAGAAACACGAAAAAACTGAATATGATGGAAAACCAATGATGGATTAGATTGTCTTGCGGATATAGTAAGTAGATCGCCCGCCGCCGCGCTTTTCGATCTCGCCGCTGGCGCAGAGCGCCCGAAGATGGCGTTCAACCGACGTGGCGCTCATTGAAGTGACAAGGTCGGCGATTTCAGCCTTTGTGAATTTGCCAATTCTCGTTTTCACGGCGTTGCGCACTGTATCAAGCGGAGAAGAGGCAACGAGCTCCATCCGTTCCTCAAAATCACGGTATGCCGCGATGATCGTTCCCAGCAGATATTTGATAAACGCGGTTGGATCGTCATTTCCCTCGTGCCAGCCGGTCTGCGAGGCTTCCAGCGCGTCATAATAGCTCTCCTTCGTCCGTGCGATCTTGGCTTCCAGAGAGATATACTTGCCGACCTCATACCCACAGCGATAGAGAAGAAGCGTTGTCAACAGACGCGACATTCTGCCGTTACCGTCGATGAACGGATGAATACAGAGGAAATCGTGGATAAAGCACGGGATGATCAACAGCGGATCCACCTTGCCTTCACCAACTGCAAAGTTGTACGCATCGCACAGCTCACGCATCGCCTCCGGCGTTTCATACGGTGCCAAGGGTGTAAACAGCGCATAGGTCCTTCCGTCTGCCGTGGTCGCACTGATATAATTCTGTACGTTCTTGAAGGAACCGCCAAAGGCGCTGTCGGTGTGGCTGAACATGATCTTGTGAAGCTGAAGGATATAGTTGGGCGTCAGCGGGATATACTCGAAATTCTCATGCACCGTATTCAGCGCATCGCGGTAGCCTGCGATTTCCTTTTCATCGCGGGTGCGCGGCGTCGTCTTCTCGCTCATCAGCTGCCGCAGGCGCGTATCCGTCGTGCGGATTCCCTCTATTTCATTGGAGGATTCTGTACTCTGGATCTTTGCGATCTCAACCAGCTTTGTGGCATCGGCTGGTTTTTGACGCAGGTATAACATCTGCTTTCCCTTTAGTTCATGAATCTGGGAAAGGTACCCTACGATCTCATTATCCCAGGCCTTATCTTTCAGAAAACTATAATCAAATCTCCGCAATTTACTCACCTCGTTTTTATTCTCGTCAATTGTATCATACATGGTGAGAATAATCAAGTCATTGAGGTAATTATCCTTTCGACTGCCTTTGAAGTATTTCACCGATTTCCGCCTCGAAACTGCGCATGCTACAGATCACTGCTTTGTTTTTTTATAAACATTTTATATTTGATCTGTACGAAAAAGTCATTTTTCAGGCCGTCATCTGCATTGTCTGCGATAAAATCTTTTTTCCTATTTCCATTTCGCCGAAACGAATGTATAATAATTAAATGTAAATCATGCTTCTTGCAGAAGAAAGACAAGGAGAACGAAATATGCAGGAAAAAGAAAGCAAACAGGTCAAGGCCCTGGCGACGCGCATCCGCCTGGGCATCCTGGACGCCATCCACTCCGTGGGCTCCGGCCACATCGGCGGTTCCTTAAGCATCGCCGACGTGCTGGCCGTGCTGTACGGACGGGAAATGCGCTACTATCCGCAGGATCCGAAGTGGGAAGGCCGCGACCGTCTGGTCACCTCCAAGGGGCACTGCGGCCCGGCCGTTTACGCGACCCTGGCTGTCAAAGGCTTCTTCCCCTATGAAGAACTGCTGACCATGAACAAGCCCGGCACCCGCCTGCCGAGCCACACCGACCGGAACAAGACCCCCGGCATCGACATGACCACCGGTTCCCTCGGACAGGGCACGTCCCTTGCCGCCGGCATGGCGCTCGGCGAAAAGCTGAAAGGCTCCGACTGCCGCGTGTTCTGCATCGTCGGCGACGGCGAAGCGCAGGAAGGACAGTGCTGGGAAGCCTTTGAATTTGCCGCAGCCAAGAAGCTCTCCAACCTCGTGGTGCTGCTCGACTGGAACAAGCGCCAGCTGGACGGCTATCTTGACGACTGCCTGCCCATGGGCGACTTCGTGGCCAAGTTCCGGGCTTTCGGCTTTGACACCGTGAAGGTGAACGGCAACGACGTGGACGAACTGGCTGAAGCCCTCGCCCACACCCGAGGGGGCGGCGACAGGCCTTATGCCATCGTCATGGACACCGTCAAGGGCGCCGGCATCCCCGAGGTCGAACAGCTCCCGATGAACCACAGCATTGCCGTCGACGACGCGCAGTATGCCAAATGGACCGCCGATCTCAAGGCGCAGCTTAATGAACTGGAGGGTTGAGCCATGCTGAACATCGTATACAACGGAGAAATGGATCCCCGCCAGGGCAAGGCCGTGACCGGCAAGGTCATTCCCGATATCATGGAAAAGGACCCGAAGGTCGTCTATCTTGACGCCGACCTCATGAGCTGCATCGGCACGTTAAAGTACGCGAAAACGAATCCCCGTGCCATTGAGTGCGGCATAGCCGAGGCCAACATGATCGGCGTAGCCGCGGGACTTGCCGCCGCGGGCTTCAAGCCCATCTGCCACAGCTTCGGCATCTTCGCTTCCCGCCGTGTCTTTGACCAGGCTTTCCTGTCCGCCGGCTACGCGAAGAACGACATCACCATCCTCGGTTCCGACGCGGGCGTTTCCGCCGCCCTGAATGGCGGCACCCATATGCCCTTTGAGGACATGGCGCTCTACAGCGCTCTGCCGGGCGCGACCGTCATTGACGTTTCCGACGCCACCTGTCTGGAGAGCGTGCTCCGCCAGTGCGTGGACCGTCCGGGCGTGAAATACATCCGCTTCAGCCGCAAGGATTACGCGAAGATCTACGACGAAGGCTCCGAACTGCCGATCGGCAAGGCCGTGACGCTCCGCGACGGCACGGACGTCGTCATTTTCGCCTGCGGCCTGATGCTGCACGAAGCAATGAAAGCCGCGGACGCGTTAGCCAGGGAAAACGGTATCAGCGCTGCCGTCGTGGACTGCTTCACCGTGAAGCCCCTTGACCGCGAAGCCGTTGCCGCCTGGGCGAAGAAATGCGGCGCTGCCGTGATCGCGGAGAACCACAACCGCTTCGGAGGCCTGTATTCCGCCGTCTCGCAGGTGCTGCTGGAAGAAGCTCCCGTCCCTGCCGGCGCGGTCGCCGTGGAGGATGAATTCGGCGAGGTCGGCCCGCAGAAGTATCTGGCCGAACGCTTCGGCCTGACCGCCGAGCACATCGTGAGCGTTGCCAAAGACGTCATCGCCCGCAAGAAGCGCGCGCAGGAAGACGCCGGAACGAACGCCTGAGGCAACAGTTTCCAACAAGCAGAAAAGAGCAGCAGACCAAAAGTCTGCTGCTCTTTCGGTTTGCTGTATTCTTTTCAGCGCCTGATCCCCCCCGGGCATTGACGGGCAATGTCAGAAGCAGGAGACAACCTTCTTTCCTAACGGCGGAGCTGCAGCCGGAAGGGAGCCGGTCTTACGCTTTCCTTCCCCGACCGTGCGGCTTTCAGTCTCCGGCTCACCTCAACCACGAGCGCGGCCAGCGGAACATAAGTAAGCAGCATGATGACGGTATAGACAGGACGAAGGCCTTTTTCTGCCAGAAAGGCAGCCAGTTCTTCATATACCGGAACGCCTTCACCGCTGTAGATCTGCATGTAATCGGAACCGAGCGCATAATTGACCGGGATCGCAGCGAGCGCGAGCAGAAGGACCGGCACCATGGCCAGCTTCACGTTTTTCCACTCCGGCTGCACATAACCGGTCATCAGAAGAAGTACACCGGTAAAAAACATGGCTGCGTGAAAATACAGCGAGTAAAACGCACCGAAAGTCCAGAACGGATAAAAATTCAGCCCGTTGCAGTAAATGACGCCTATGCCGCCGAAAAGCAGACCGACGGTCGTCAGGTATGCGCCGGCACACGCTTTTCCCTTTCCCTTCCCCCATGCCGCAAGCGGCAGCATGTAGATGAAGAGAGAGCAGGCATAGATCGGAAGCAGGCCGCCCCAGTTGAAGCCCTGTCCCGTCGTGATGTCATAGTAACTTTCCCAGCTGATTTTTGCAGCTTCGAGGAGTACGGTGAATACCGACTGGATCTTCAGCCACTGCCTGATGCGGGCATGATCGGTGCTGCGCAGTGCATAAGCAGCTGCGAATGACAGAATAAAAACGGCTGCGATATAGATGATATGCGGCGCAGAAAACAGATCGCTTACAAAGCCGTTTATCCGGTACTTATAATCGAAAAACTGATAATTCATGAAATCTCACCTCAGAGCATCATAAAGCCCGGCAGAAGTATCGGCCGGACTTTCGCCTATTATAGGCACTTTCACAGAAAATGCAAGCCCTTTGACAAAATCATCGAAGAGGTGTAATATGACGGCATCTTTCCCAATACACAAAGGAGACTCGACATGAAATCGAAACTCGGCATTCACATTGGCTTTCTGGCCTGCATCTGCTTTCTCGTCGCCCAGTTCGGCGGTCTGACCCCCCTGGCACTGCTCGCGGGTTACATCCTGATCCGCGAAGAGAATGACTTCCTCAGAATGTCTGCCCTCAAAGCCGTCATGATCGTCCTGTGCGCCGCCGTGCTGAACTGGCTGCTCGGCGTTCTGCCGGATATCGTTTTTGAGCTGTTTGACCGTCTTTCCCGTCTTTTCGGCGCGGAAACCCCTTTCAGCAGCCTGTCGGCCATCAACAAGATCGAACAGTTCTTCAACTTCCTCATCTGGATCGTTACTACCTGCAAGGCTGTCCTGCTCATGCTGCTGGCTTTCCTGGCCTGCCGCATCAAGACCGTCCGCATCCCGCTCGTCGACAGCCTGATCGACAAGTTCACGAAGCGCGAACAGTGATCTAGCCCCGGGCAAAGGCCGCGGCTGAAAAAGCCGCGGTTTTTTGCTGTCCGAATTCAAAATTCAGAAGCCCGGCAGTACGTTTTCAATTGCCAAACCCGTCTTCCGGGCATATAATAAGCAGGAAAACAACGCAGGAGAAAGGATGTCATGAGCACGGTACAATGCAAAAACTGCGGGTCGGTCTTCGACGGCAGGAAGGGCTACTGCCCCTACTGCGGCACCATGAACAAACGGGGCGCCTATGCCGAATTCCGCATGAAGATCTCTGCGCTGATCGACTCCATGCTCGGTCTGAAGGAGAATGTGGAGCAGTCCGTCAGCCGGATCGTCCTGTCTTCTCTTCTGCGCTCCCTGATCTTCATCGCCGTCATCATCGGGATCGCCTTTGCCTTCTCCCGCACGGCGCAGGTCAACTATAAGAACGACCCGAAATACGATCAGCAGGCCTACGAAGAGATCACGTGGATGAACGACAACCTGTCGAAACTCAACGAGGCTTATGAGAGCGGGGACATGAAGGCCGTGGAAAAGCTGTATTACCAGCAGCCGAACGCCGTCCGGAACTGGTCCCGCTACCCTTCCTACGCCCTGAAGCTCGCCTATCAGAAGATCAAGGGCGAGGACCGTTTCGACGCGTACTGCTTCCAGCGCATGCTGCATCTCATCTTCCGGCCGGAGATCTTCGCCGGATACAACGGCATGAGCCGGGTGGATGAAGCGGAATACGCGGAAATGCGGGACGATCTGATCGCAGAACTTGAAACGAGGGGCTATTCCCTTCCCGAACTCGAAGATATCTATGAAAAGTGCGCGGATTCCTACGGTTACGCGGATTCCGATCTGCTGAAGCAATACATGAAGGAGGGCTGACATGGTCAACTGCAAGAACTGCGGCGCGCCGCTCACCCTTAACGACGCTTTCTGCCCTCACTGCGGCACACCCAATCCCGAAGCCCAGGAGCACCTGAAAAAACTGCAGCAGCTGGATCAGCGCTTTGAAGACGCAAGCCTTGAAGTCGCCGCCGAGGTCAGGAAAAGCAGGAAAGGCTACGGCATCCTGCTGATCCTGGTGATGCTGCTGCTCGCGAACCTCGTGATCTTTGTGATGCACGGGATGACCTATGACATCGCGGAGCGCGTCATCGCTTCCAAGATGTCGGAGACCGAGATCAAGGCGAAGCTGGACGAATTCCTCGACGCGGGCGAATACATCGAGATGGACCTCTTCATGGATAAGTTTTCCCTTTCTTACCGGGATTACGAGGACTACCGCAAGATCTCATATCTCGCCGGTTATCAGAGCCGCATGACCGATGCCATGACCCAGTACCTCTACGGGACCGAAAACTACGGGGATCCCCTGGTCCGGACCTGCCAGGCCGTCGCGGACTATGAGGAAGAATATGTCCGGCTCAGCAAGAGGGACAACAGCGAAAAGGTCCTGTTCCATGCAGAGAAGATCAACACCGAGGTGAACGGTTTCCTCAAAAACTATCTGGGACTTACCGATGAGGACATCGCCGGAATCAAGGACATGAACGAATCCTCGCTCCTGATCCTTGTGAATGAGAGGCTCGCGAAATGAAAAAACATAAAGCAAGCAAATGGATAGGCGTCGCCAGAGTGCTGGCCCTGCTGTTCATGCTCATCCTGTTCATCAACGCGTTCACGCTGTTCAGGGAGATCCGGAGGGACGTCCTGTACGGCTCGCAGAGTACGGGTCTCCAAACCATGAACGAGTGGTTTGACGAAGGCAATTACCACAAGATCTATACCGCTGCTGCCGTCAACCGCTACGCTGACGACGAGCTCTCCGTAGACGTCTCCCAGTACGAAGCCTTCGGCCGTTATTACCACGCCTACGTCAGGGCGCGGAGCCTCGATGACAACGCAGAGTATCTGAAACAGATGGAAAAAGAAAAATCCAGTATCTCCTGGAAGAAGATACTGGATGTGATGAATACGCTGGAGGAGGATCTGAAGCACTGAAGCGGCGCCTCAGCGGGTGCTGCCCCCGAATACCGGTGTCGTTTTGATGCTGACGCGAAGGTAAGGCAGGTCCGGTTCGCTGATCCTTTTGAGAAGGACCGACACAGCGATCCGGCCGATCTCGCCCCCGGGGATCTTCGCCGTGGTCAGGGAAGGATCGTAAAGGCCGGCATCCCTGATCACGACCCGGAAAGGCGCCCTGCGCGTCATGCCGGAAAGAAAAGAGATCGAAGAGCTGCTTGCTTCGCGATGAAAATAGCAGAAAAATACCCGCTGCCGGATCCGCGGCAGCGGGTATTTTCGTTCAGGCCGTTATTTTTCAGCATTTTCCTGAAGCAGAGGCCAAAGCCGGAAGGGCATCCTGCGGCCGCCGGGCCTGTTCCGATGGCTGTTTATTTTTTCAGGGGAGTTTGAAACCAGTCTTCCATCAGCGGCATTTCCGCCCCGAGATAAGTCTGGGCAGCATACATTTCCTCGATCAGTCCCGGCTGTATGCTGTCTTCCGGGCAATAATACGACTCGAAGAATTTCTGTATGAACGATCCGGCCGCGTCCCATGCCGCAGCCAGCGCCTGAAGGTTTTCTCCGGAGCGGCTTTCCGCCTGAAAAACAGGTTCTCCCTGTTCGGAGATATGGTCCAGAGAGGGGTCGGGCGAGGACATGTAGGCCTCCACGTCCAGATAGTTCCTGAGAAAGGCCGTGTTTTCCCCTTGAAGGAAATACTCGATCGAAGCCTCTTCTCTCCCCGGTGCATAGTTTGCGAAATAAAAGCCCTGCATGAAGAACGGAAGGACCTGCGACAGGTACCTCTGCGTAGTGCCCAGAGCCACAAAATCCACGACGGCACAGCGTCCTCCGGCCCGCAGCCCCAGCTGCTCCGCATAACGTCTGTATCCTCTGCGGGAATGTTCCGCGATCTCGTGAAGGAGCGGCATATGCTTTTCAATGTACTCGGCGTCAAGCTCTCCGTACTCACGCGGAAGCTGCTGCTTCGGAGCGACCGTATAAACTCTTTCCAGGATCTGTTCCATGTCCAGACCGAGGAGCTTCCCGACCTCTGCTATCCTGTCGGTCTGCTGCTCGTCGTCCGCGCAGCAGAGAAAGGCCGCGCGCCGGTTGGTGAGGAAATAGTATCCGGGAGGAAGGGAAAGAACGCCGCTGATCCTTTGATAATACTGGAACGGGAGCCAGCCGTCTCTGGCAAAAAACAGCACCCCGTCATACTGCCCGGCCCGCAGCTTCTGCATAAGCCAGCACAGATAGCCCGTGATCATGGGACCGAGCACGTTATACCCCAGAAGGTCCATACGTTCCGCTATAGGGAGCTCCCAAAGATTGGGATCCTGAAAGGGATCTGCAAACATCCGGCAGATGACCGTTCCCAACAGACAGCGCTCCATAAGCGAAGATGCTTTGGAAACAGCACCTGACCAGGTACTGTTTTTCGCCAGGGAGAGCGGCGACGGGATCCGCATACTGTCGATCCCGGCGATTTTCGGCGCGGCGCCGTCCGCTTCCGGATCGTCTCCGATATGAAGGACCGTCCCCATGCCGGCAGCGTACTCTGCCACTTCCGTATATAATCCGTCCCGCTTTGTTTTCCTGCAGTCACAGGAGACAAAGATCTTCTCAAACCCGCGGACGCCTTTTTCCTCCAGCAGCTTTCGGAGCTCGGTCTCGGGAAGATACATGTCGCTGGTCAGCACGACATGCTTCCCCTCCTGCAGCGCGAACTCCAGCAGCCGGAGGACGGCGCAGCGAGCCTCCGTGACTGTCCGCTCCGTGTCCAGCTCCAGACGTTTTATCGCGTCTTCTGTTTCCGGGTCCCAGGAAAAAAGATCCGCAAGCTCTTCATAAAAATGATCCAGGGTGCAGAGCGGGCTGCCGTCTTCGACCCTTGCCCGGGCGGCAGCAAAGCCCTCCGCTCTGTATCCGGCAGCGGCTGCCTTCCTTTCCGTCAGCGCAAATACGTCACGCGGATAAAGTATCTTCCGGATCAGAAGCGTGTCAAAGATATCGAACGAGATCACCGAATGACGGCGGATCGCATCAAGAAATGTCTCCCGCCGGCCGGGAGAAAATGAGATCCTTTCCGGCGCTCCGCTGTCCGGCGTATAACCGCTGAAGCTCGAAACGGTCCGCTGATCGAGCAGGATGCTGTCGATCCCGTAATAACGCGGCAGAATAAACTCGTTGCCCATCGTGCTGCCGAAATACAGGATCTTTTTCCCCGGTTCGCTCTCCTTAAGCGTACGAAAAGAGAGATCCTCTCCGCTGCGGCGGATCAGTTCCCGCTCGTCCGGAAGGAATCCGCTCTCCTTCAAAGCCCGTATCTGCTTCTCCTCCGAAAAGGATCTTCTGAGGCTGAAACGGATCTCCTTGCCTTTGGCACGCAGCGCCGGGATCAGCCCGGTAAACAGATCGTACGGAGCTTTCACCTCTTCCGCGGTCTCAGGGAAAACAGTACCGATGACCTCAAAGGAAATAATGTCATACGGAAGGCAGCGCTTCAGAGCGCTGTTCAGGTCAGGGGCTCCGGTGATGCAGGCCTGATAATGGAGCAGCTGAGCATCAAGTCCGTACATATCGTAAATCGCGATATTGTTTTTTCTGCAGCTCCGGCGGATCGCCCGAAACGCTGCTTCCTCGTGCCTTACCCGCTCCGTAAGGATCACAAGATCGATGCGGCCTCCGGAAAGGTCCTCCTCCCGGAGGACCGGCAGGCCGTTCCACGTTTCCCCCTCCAGGGGATCCAGGCTCATGACGCCCGCAAAGCCGTACTCTTCCCCAAAGCGCTGCAAAATCGCCTCGGCGTAATTTCTGGATCCGTGAAGCAGGATCCGTTTGCCGCGCGCCCAGGCGAAGTGTTCATCGAAATTGGCTAAAATGTAATCGACTTCCGTCATCTTATTCTGTCTCCGCCCCAGGCCCCATCGGTCCGATCAGCCGATTATTGGCAAACAGGAAAAACGGGACTTTCTTTTCACGCAGTTTTTCCGCCGGTCCGGCGTGCTGCCTGAAGGACATGGCGATGATCACGGCAGTGCCTTCCGGGAAGCTCCCGACCGAATCGACGGCGCGTACGGGCTGATCCAGCAGCCGTTCGGGATTCCCTTCCGCGTCCGTAACAAGGAAGCCCTCAATGCCGATACCGAATCTTTTCAGCCGTGTGTAAACGGTTTTGGCCATAGTCCCCGCGCCGTACAGCCAGATGTACTGATACGGATCCAGCGGCAGCCAGATATCGATATCTTTTGCCAGCAGGACCTCATGATTCATGAGGACGGCCCGGAGCAGCCGGTAGTCCTTCTCTTCCTCGGGCGAGAGCCAGTTTACCGAATCCTCCCGGTTTTCATATTCGGGCAGGAAGGAGACCACACAGCTAAACATGCTGTAAATGCTGTCGTTTACAGCCGCTCCTGTGAGCTGATGTTCATGGGCAAATTCGATCATCCGGCAAAAGATCCTGAAATAGCCCACGAAATCCTTGGGATGCCGCTCTCTGGTCATGACGGAGTCTTTCCGGTAGCGGCGGATGAAGTAATCCTTTCGTACATAGCGCACCCGCTTCGCGAGAAAGCCCGCCGTGTAGGAGAAAAGCTCATCCTCGTGCTCTGTCGCTTCAGGAAAGAAGAGCTCATTCCGGAGCAGAAAGTCCCTGCGCCAGAATTGCCGCTGGACGTAGACCATCCACTCCCGGTTCTTCATGCAAAGCTCTATCAATGCCTGGCCGGTCATCACCCGGTCCGGGTACTCTCCCCTGCGCATCGCGATATAGCTCTCCGCATAGACCGCCAGATCCTCCGACTCCACAAGCACCTGCGAGTCGAAATATATCCCGTCCAGACTGTCCCGCTCCGCCAGCTCATAGAGCTCCTCCATGGCCTTCGGCGTGATCATATCGTCGGAGTCCAGGAAGTAAACATACTTCCCCCGGGCCATTTCAAGCCCGCGGTTGCGGCCGTAGCCCTGCATGTGGTTTTCCGGCAGGTGCAGCACGCGCACCCGCTCGTCCCGGGCGGCGTATTCG
>CADAOF010000002.1 GCA_902789555.1 uncultured Lachnospiraceae bacterium | reverse complement strand
AAAACAAAGTGGATGCCTCCTGTAAAGTACAGAATGGCATCCACCTGTTAAGCCTCAGTCATAATTCAATGTGTCCAGAAAACTGGGTACATATCACCGTCCTCTGTCTTTATTTTGTGCGGCTTCAGCGCAGCGCTTCGAACATCTCCCGCAGCGCTGCCTCATCCATCGGGACGGGGTTGTTTTTCATGAGGGGATGCACGGCCGCAGCTTTTGCCAGCGCGGGAATGTCGACTTCCCCGAGATCGGAAAGGCGCGTTTTCAGACCGGCTTCCTGTTTGAAGGCACGGATGCGTTCCGCAAGTTCGTCCGTGCCGGAAAGGCCTGCCCGGCGGCAGAGCTCCTCCAGGCGCTTATCGGCATTGATGCGCACGAAACTGTCCAGGGTAAAGGCGCAGGCTTCGCCGTGCGGCAGGTGCCAGTTCTCGCTTAAGGGATAGCTGCAGGCGTGGCAGCCGGCCGTCTTCGGCATGGCGAAGGAAAGGCCGCCGAGGAGAGAGGCATAGGAAAGCGCGGCGCGAGCGCTCCGGTCGCTGCCGTCCCGGTAAGCGGCGGAAAGGTTCTCCAGGATCAGGCGGACGGCTTCCGCAGCCAGAAGATCGGTAATGGGCTGATGGTTTTTGCTCCAGCAGCCTTCCAGGGCGTGCGCCATGGCGTCGAGCCCGGTGATCATGGTGGTGTACGGGGAGACCGTGAGCGTCAGCAGCGGATCCACGACCGCGGCCTTCGGCATGAAGGACGGGTGGTTCATGGTGCGCTTTTCCGTGCCGTGGCTGATGACGGAGACCTGCGTGACCTCGCTGCCGGTGCCGGCTGTGGTGGGGACGCAGACGATGGTAAGTGCCTGCGAAGGAAGCGGCTTCTCTCCGCGGAAATAAGCCTCCGCAGGCGCGTCCCCGGGGACGATCGCCGCAGCGAACTTGGCCGTATCCATGGCGCTTCCGCCGCCGACGCCGATGACGGCGTCCGCTTCGTGCTTCCGGGCGAGCGCTGCTGCTTCGGCGGCGCCGGAAAGCTGCGGATTCGGTTCCACGTCGGAGAAGACGGCGCAGATCTGCGGGATCTTCTTTTGCAGCAGCGAAGCCTCCGCGGCAAAGTGCCTGCCGCAGACCAGAACAGCCCGGCGGACCTTCAGCTCGTCAAGGACCGCGTCCAGACGGTCAAAACTGCCTTCGCCGAAGAAGATCTTCACCGGCTGGGCGTAGATGAAATCATTTGCCATAGTTTCTGTCCTCGATGGCGTCCAGCTGCGCAGCGAACTTATGCATGTTGGCGGCGCGCCAGTCCTCGAGATCCTGGCACCATTCGGTGTTCAGGAAGGTCTTCGTCATGTCGACGGCAAGCTCCGGTCCGACGACCCAGCCGCCCATGCAAAGGATCTTCGCGTTGTTGATGGCACGGGCCATCTTCGCGGTGTAGGGACTTTCGCAGACCACGGCGTGGACGCCCTTGAACTTGTTCGATACGATGCACATGCCGGCGCCGGTCCCGCAGATGAGCACCGCGCGGTCGAAGGTCCCGTCCGCGACGAGCGGGGCAGCCTTCGCGGCGACCTGATAGTAGGGCTGCGGCTGTTCGGGATCGAGCGTGCCGAGGTCTTCGAATTCATATCCTTCCTGCGTGAGCCAGGCTTTGACGGCTTCCTTGGCATTAAAGCCGGACTTATCGCTTCCGAGTGCGATCTTCATGATGATCCTCCTGTTTTGACGAAATGCAAATGTGGTTTTGTATATACTTTTTGTTAATGCGTGTTAACGGTTTGTTTATGCGTCATTCCTTCGCGGCGAGCGCTGCCTTCGCGCGGCGGACGATGTTCTCCGGCGTGAGTCCCATGACCTTCTTCAGATACGGGAGCTTTCCGACCTCGCCGAAGCGGTCCGGGATGCCGAGCGCAAAGGCGGGCACGGGATCCGCGGCGAGAGCTTCGGCAACGGCGCTGTGCAGGCCGCCGATGATGTTGTGGTTCTCGACAGTCAGAACGCAGCCGGTCTTTTTCGCCGAGCGGATGACGGTCTCCCGGTCGATCGGCTTGATCGTATGGACGTTGATGACCTCGGCTTCGATCCCTTCTTCCGCCAGCGTGCGGGCGGCCTCCAGCGTATCCGCAGTCGGCAGGCCGCTGACGAAGATCGAAAGATCCCGGCCTTCCCGCAGGAGGTCGGCCTTCATCAGGTCGAAGGCGTAACCCGCCTTAAAGACCGCGGGAGTCTCCTTGCGGAACAGCCGCAGGTACAGCGGGCCCCGGTAGGCCTGAATGGCCGGCATCGCGGCGCGCAGCTGGACCTCGTCGACCGGCTCCACGATCACCATCCCGGGGATGGAACGCATGACGCCGATGTCTTCCATGCTCATGTGCGTCCCGCCGTTCAGTTCTGCGGAGATGCCGGGGTCGGTACCCACGATCTTGACGTTCATGCCCGCATAGGCGATCGAAATGGCGACCTGGTCGCAGATGCGGCGGGTCGCGAAGGGCGTGAAGCTCTCGATCCAGGGCGTAAAGCCGTAGCTGGCAAGTCCCGCGGCGATGGAGGCCATGTTCTGCTCGGCGACGCCGCAGTCAAACATCTGCCCGGGGAAGCGTTCGTACAGCTTCCTCGTTCCGCTGGCCTTCGCAAGGTCGGCGTCCAGAACGACCACGTGACGGTCGTTTGCCATCATTTCAGCCAGGCATTCGGCATAGGCTGCTCTCATTTCCATGGCTCAGGCCTCCTTTCCGCCGTTTCCGGCTTCTTCGCGGGCAAAGGCTTCCCGAAGCGCGCGGATGGCTTCGTCCGCTTCGGCTTCGGTGAAGGGGCAGTTGTGGTTGCCGGCGCCCATCGCTTCGACGGCGGGCACGCCGCAGCCCTTCTTCGTGTTCAGAATGACCATGGTCGGCCGGCCGGAACCGGTGTTCGCGCGGGCCCTGTCCACGGCTGCCGAGACGGCGGCGAGGTCGTTCCCGTCCACGACGTCGATGACGTTCCAGCCGAAGGCTTTCCATTTGTCGGCAAGCGGCGCGATGTCGTTCACCTTCGCCACCGTATCGTCGATCTGCAGTTTATTGTAATCGGTAAAGGCGATCAGGTGATCCAGGTGCTTTGCCGCCGCAAACATGGCGGCTTCCCAGATCTGGCCTTCCTGGCTTTCGCCGTCGCCGATCAGGGTGTAGATGACGGCTCCGTCGCCTTCAAGTTTTGAACCGAGGGCGGCGCCGACGGCGCAGGAAAAGCCCTGGCCGAGCGAGCCGGTAGTCATGTCGATGCCGGGCGTCCGGTTCATGTCGCAGTGCGAAGGGAGGTCGGTCCCGCCCTGGTTCAGGGTCAGCAGCATTTCCTTCGGGAAAAAGCCGCGGTTCGCGAGCGCCGCATATACGGCCGGACCGGCATGCCCCTTGGAGCAGATGAAACGGTCGCGGCCGGGCATTTTCGGCTGCGCGGGATCGATGTTCATGGCCTCAAAATATAAGACGGTGAGGAGTTCGATGACGGACAGACAGCCGCCGATGTGGCCGACGCCGAGGTGCCCGATGGCCCGCAGGGTGTCGCAGCGGATGTCCAGACAGTGCTGTTTGAGAGATGGATTCAACTTGTCGCCTCCGGATGATTTGATGCGCCATTAGCATAGCACAGGCGGCGGGAATGTCAAGGCAAAGGCGCCTCCGTCCCACCCTGTTTTCTGCTGGAAATCTCCCGCTCCGGCTGATATAATGACTGCATCGGGATCAGGATCTGCGGACCCGGAGGAGACGAAACAATGACAGAATGGGAACGGATGACGACGGGGCGGCTCTACGACCCCGGCAAGGAAGATATCGATCCGCGGCACAGGCAGGGCATGGAACTCTGTGACCGCTTCAACAGGACGCCGCTCAGGCGCCGCCGGAAAAAGGCGCGCCTGCTGGAAAAACTGATCCCCTCGTCCGCGGGGAAGGATCTGGTCGTTTTCGGTCCGTTTTACTGTGAATACGGCGTCAATATCAGCGTGGGGAAAGACTGCTTCGTCAATTACGGCTGCACTTTCCTGGACGTCGCGCCCATCACGCTGGGGGACGACGTCTGGATCGGGGCGAACGTGACGCTCGCGGCGCCCATGCATCCCTACCTTGCCGAAGAACGGATCATCCGGGAATACCCGGACGGGGTCCACGATCTGGAATACGCGAAGCCTATCACGATCAGGAATAACTGCTGGATCAGCTCGGGCGTCATCATTTCCGGCGGCGTCACCGTCGGCGAGAACAGCATCATTGCGGCAGGAGCCGTGGTGACCAGGGACGTTCCGCCGGACTGCATCGTCGGCGGCGTGCCCGCGCGCGTGATCCGGAAACTCGACGAAAACGACCGGATCGGCGTATGGGAGACCTATGTGAACGACCGTCCGCCCCTTTCGAAGAGGGCTCACTGACCATGTCTGTCTGGAATCCCTGGCACGGCTGCCGTAAGATCAGTCCCGGCTGCGCGAACTGCTACGTTTACCGCCGGGACGAAAGCATAGGAAAAGACGCGTCCGCCGTGACAAAGACGGGCGATTTTGACCTGCCGCTGAAGAAGGACCGGAAGGGGAAATATAAGCTGACGCCGGAGGGCGGAACCGTTTTCACCTGCATGACCTCGGATTTCTTCCTGGACGAGGCGGATGCATGGCGGCCGGCGTGCTGGGACATGATCCGCGCGCGGACGGACCTGCACTTTTTCATCATCACCAAGCGGATCGGGCGCTTCAGGGAGTGTGCGCCGCCGGACTGGGGAGACGGCTGGGACAACGTCACGGTCTGCAGTACCTGCGAAGACCAGACGCGGGCGGACCTGCGCCTGCCGGTCCTGCTGGATCTGCCGCTTAAGCACCGAGAGCTGATCGGCGAGCCCATGCTCGGCCCCGTGGAAATGGAGAAGTATCTGGCGACGGGCCTCATTGAGCATGTGACCTGCGGCGGCGAGTCGGGACCGAAGGCCAGACCCTGTGAGGATAAATGGATCCGCGAGGTCCGGCGGGAATGCATCCGTCAGGGTGTGCCCTTTACTTTCAAGCAGACGGGGGCAGTCTTCGTCATGGACGGCAGGACCTACCGTATCGAGCGGAAGGACCAGATCCCGCAGGCGCGGAAGTCCGGCTGGAGCTACGTTCCCGGGGAGAATTCCGGCGCGGCCGTCGTCTACCGCCTGCCGCCGCGGGAGGCGCTGCGGGAAGCCCTCGGGCGCTCGGCCTTCCGGAGCCGCTTTCACCTGAGCGAAGAGGACAGAAAGTACGTCGCGGAGAAAGGCATGGAGACGGTCCGCCGCCACGCCGCGGAGATCGTCGCGAAACGCCTGGCGCCGGAAAACCCCGACAATGACGGGAAACAGACGCCCATGAAGGGACATCCGGTCTTCATCGCCCAGCACGCGACTGCCTGCTGCTGCCGTGCCTGCCTGGAAAAATGGCATCACATCCCGGCGGGCAAGGTCCTGACGGAAGAGGAACAGGCCTACGTCACTGCCGTGATCACGGACTGGATCGAAGGCGAAACGGCTCCCGCCCCTTGACATGAAATGCGATCGCGCATAAAATTGCTAGAGAATTCAGAAATGCACCGGAGGTGCCATGGAATCGTTAATTACCGTATATCTGCCGGTCGGCGTCGGAACTTTCCACATGGAAACGGCGGCCGATCAGTTCGCACGCTCCGTCAGGCTCCTGAAAAGCATTGACGGAGATGTTGTTGTCCCGGACAAGCCCCTGCTTTCGGTGGAGGCTCTTCGGGACTTTCTTGCGCCGCTTCGGCCCGGTCTGGTCATCTTTCAGGACCTGACTTTCGCGAACGGTGCCTATATGGCGGAGGTCCTGCGCCGCTACGACGGCCCGGTCCTTCTCTGGACCCTGCGCGAGCCGGCGGGCGACGGGGGGCGGCTGAAGCTGAACTCCCTGACCGGCGCCTATTCGGCGGCGCACACGCTGCGGAACTTCGGGAACCGGCCGTTTTCCTACGTTTTCGGTGCGCCCGAAGAGGAAAACGTCAGGGAAGCCGTACGGAAAGCGATCAGGGCTGCGGCGGACGAATGTGTCACGTCGCTTCTTGATGAGAAGCCGGAAGAGCGGGAGAAGACCCCCGAAGAAGTCTTTGCGGCTTCGATCCGGGACAAGATGCGCAGTCTGAAGATCGCCGCGGTCGGCCACACGCCCCAGGGCTTCGGTTTCGGCCGCGCGCTGGATGCCGAAATGATGCACAACTTTGGCGCAGAGCTGGTCTCGGTCGAAGTCCGCGAACTCATTAATAAGGCGAAGAGCTATGCCGACGAAGAGTGTGCGGAATACCTTGCGCGCACGGAAGAAGCGACCTGCGGCTTCGGGAAGACGCCGGAGAAGAACCGCCTGGACCACGCCCGCCTGTACAAGGCGTACACGGATTTCGTCCGCGAAAACGGGATCGGCGCGCTCGCGTCCCGCTGCTGGCCGGATCTCTTCACCGAATTCGGCACGCCCGTCTGCACGGTGCTCTCGCTCCTGAACGACGAAGGCGTCGCGGCGGCCTGCGAAGCCGACCTTTACGGCGCGCTGTCCATGTGGATCGGGCAGGAACTTTCGGGAAGGCCGGTCTTCTTCGGCGATCCCGTCGCGCTTGATGAAGAAGAAAATACTCTGACCTTCTGGCACTGCGGCATGGCTGCCTGTTCGCTGGCGCGCAGGGATACCGGCGCCGCGGTGGGCGTGCATCCGAACCGGAAGATCGGCCCGGCCATGGATTTCGGCTGCGAGAGCTTCCCTTCGGCGACCATCTTCCGCATCGGCCGCGAGCCGGACGGCAGCTTCCGCTTCTTCATCGCGGAAGGCGAAGCGCTTGACAGACCGAAACAGTTCATCGGGACCTCGCTCGTCGTCCGCACCGACGCGGACAGCCGCGCCCTCGTGGAACAGAGCGTCGCCGCGGGTTTCGAACCGCACTTTGCCGTGATTCACGGCCGCCACGCCGGAACGCTGAAGGCGCTTGCCGGCCTGTACGGCTTCAAGGTCTGCGAATACCCTCTCCCGGAAGAGGGAGACCGGCAGAACTGAGCGGGTGAGGGCCCGCATCTGCCGAAAAGGAGAAAACATGTACCGTCCCCATATTGAAAACAGTGTCTGGACCGTGACTCTCGGCGGCCGGACCATCGCCATGCATTCGCCGGAAAAACCCTTCATTTTCGCGATCCGGAAGGAAAAGACCTATGTGTCGAACCGCGGGACCGTGAAGGAGACCATCGTGGAAAAGGCCAGGATCGCCCTGACCGAACTGAAAACGGACGAAGACGGAACGCTCCTCTTTTCGGCGGAAGGCCGTCTCGTCCGTGTGAACCTTTCCGAACCCGGGGAAGGGATGCTGCGTCTGAAGATCAGCGGCGAAGAAGGCTGGGGCTATGAATTTGCCCTGCCGGCCGATCCGGAGGAAGGCATCTTCGGCGGCGGCGAACAGTACCGGCAGGTCAATCTGAAGGGCGAAGCGGTGGTCAATTTCGTCTCGGAACACATCAAGGCGAAGACGATCATCGAAAAAACGCTCCTGCCCGCCGCGTTTTATCAGGAAAAACCGCATAGGGAGATCGGCAGCTACGCGCCGATGCCCGTCTTTGTATCGGACAGAGGCCTCATGGTGCTTTTCGAAACACCCTACGACGGCGTGAGCAGCCTGGACGGCAGCTTTTACCGTTTCGGCTTCGATGCCTGCCCGGAGGAGATGATCCTCTCGCAGGCGGACAGCTTCCGCGAACAGGCAAGGCGCCTCGCACGGCTCCATCCGGTGCGGCAGTACCTGCCCGACTGGTGCCTGGACGGCATGATCGTGGGCGTACAGGGCGGTACGGAACGCGTGCTGGAAAAAGCCTTTGCCCTGCAGGAAGCCGGTGCGCGGGTCGCCGGCGTCTGGTGCCAGGACTGGTGCGGCGAGAACCGCACGGTCATGGGCAAGCAGGTCTGGTGGAACTGGGAAGTGAGCGAAGAACTCTATCCCGGTCTGAAGGAGGCGGTCGCAAAGCTCCGCGAAAAGGGCATCCGCTTCCTCGCCTACATCAATCCGTATCTCGTGAAAGGCGGCCGCCTCTATGAGGAGTGCGCGGAGAAGGGCTATCTCATCCGCCGCGCGGACGGCAGCATCTACCATATCAAATCGACGACCTTCGACGCCGGCATGCTGGACCTGACCGACCCCGAAGTCGTGAAATACGTCAAGGAGACCCTCATCCGCGACAACATGCTCGCGCTCGGCATTTCGGGCTGGATGGCCGACTTCGGCGAATACCTGCCCACCGACTGCGTCCTGCATGACGGCGATCCGACGAAGCTCCACAACGTCTGGCCGGTCCTGTGGGCGAAGGTGAACCGCGAAGCCATTGAGGAATTCGGTACGGGCGACGAGATGTTCTTCTCGCGCTCCGGCTATCTGGGCATTGCGGCGTACGCGCCCATCCTCTGGAACGGCGACCAGCACACCGACCTGACGAAGGACTACGGCATGCCCTGCGTGATGCCGGCCAGCTTCTCGCTCGGCTTCTCGGGTGTCCCGCTCGTCCACGGCGACATCGGCGGCTTCTTCACCTTCGGGAAGATGAAGCGCGATGCCGAACTCTTCATCCGCTGGATGGAGATGGGGACCTTCTCCCCGCTCATGCGCAGCCACGAGGCGATCCGCCCCTGGACGAATGCCCAGCCGTACGACGAGGGCGTCGCACCCTATACCGTGATGCTGTCGAAAGTTCACGCCGCGCTCCGCCCGTATCTCGAACGGCTGCTGGAAGACGCGAAGGAGGGCATCCCCGCCATGCGTCCGGACTTCTGGGAAGCCGGAAGCATTCAGGAGAGCCGCGATCCCTACGCCTATTTCCTCGGCGACGATCTTTTCGTCTGCCCGGTGATCGAAAAAAGGAAGACCTGGCGCCGCGTGCATCTGCCTGCAGGAAAATGGATCGGCCTCTGGGACGGGAAGACGCATTACGGGCCGCTGTCCTTCACTGCGCAGGCGCCGCTCGGGAAGATACCGGTCTTTTACCGCGCCGGCAGCGAATTTACGGAAGTTTTCCGCGCGGCTGCAGAGACCGGAGACGTCCCGCAGAGCCGGAAAAAACGCTGAGAAAAAGCGGCCGAGCGCGCCCGGAGTGAACTTTCGAAGCGACTTCGAAGCGTAAGCGGAGCGGAGCTGAGAAAGTTTACCCGAGGCAGCGAGGCCGCAAGAATAAGCACTTCATTATTTTCACATAAAGGAGAATCACCGTGGAGCAATCTTACATTTCCCGCACGAGCGGGATCAAGGCAAAGGATAAGATCGGCTATGCCATGGGTGACCTGGCGTCCTGCCTGGTCTTTGGCCTGACCCAGAGCGTCCTGAACAAGTACTACACCGACGTCCTGGAGATCAGCGTTTTAAGCGTCATGATCATGACCATCATCGCCCGCATCTGGGACGCGGTCAACGACCCGATCTGGGGCCGCCTCATCGACGGTGCGAAGCCCGGTAAGGACGGCCGCTACCGCAGATGGATCAAGATCTTCGCCGTACCGGTCGCGCTCGCCGCGGTCCTGATGTTCCTGGATGTCAGGGGCTTTGGTGCCGGCGGAAGGCTCGCCTGGATCTATGTCACCTACATCTTCTTCGGCATGCTGTACACCTGCATCAACATCCCCTACGGATCTCTCGCGCAGGTCATCACCTCCGACGATAAGGAGCGCTCTGCGCTGTCCGTGTTCCGCTCCATCGGTTCCACCTTCGGCGCCATGCCCGCCATGGTCCTTGCCAGCATCTGCTACGTGAAGCTCGCGGACGGGACCAGGCAGATGAGCCAGAACAAGGTCCTCATCGGTGCAGCCGCCATCGCCGTGCTCAGCGTCATCGCCTACATGCTCTGCTACGCCTGGACGAAGGAACGCGTGGAATCGAAGCCCGCGCCCAGACAGAAGGGCGAAACGATGCGCGTCATCAAGATCCTCGTGAAGAGCCGCCCGTTCATGGCGGTCAGCCTCGCGAGCATGCTCTTCCTTGCCGCGCAGATGTTCGGCCAGGGCTACAACACCTATCTGTTCCACCATTATTTCGGCAAGCCCGGCCTGACCATGCTGCCTACGGTATTCCAGTACCTGCCCGTGGCCGTCGTCATGTTCTTTGCCACGAAGCTCGGCAATAAGTTCGGCCGGAGAGAGGTCTGCTCCTACGGCATCCTGGTCGCCGCAGCCTTCTATATCCTGCTCTTCGTGCTGGCGCTCTTCGGCGTCACCAGCGTCTGGTTGTATCTCGCGGCCTGTCTCATGAGCGGCATCGGCACGGCATTCATCTTCCTGCTGATCTGGGCGCTCGCGACAGATGCGATCGACTACAACAAGGTGACCTACGGGCTGAACGACGAGGCTACGAGCTACGCCTTCTATTCCTTCATGCGCAAGCTCGGCCAGACTGTCGCGACCGTGCTCATCAACGTCCCGCTCCTGAAGATCGGCTACAACGGCAGCGAGCTGAAGACCGAAGGCCTTTCCGCGGAAGCCCTGAAGAGCATGTACAACTCCTCCGTGATGATCCCCGCGGTCCTGTTCCTTCTCGTCTTCATCATCCTGCGCTTCGTCTATCCGCTCGGCAAGAAGCAGATCGCCGAACTGCAGATGCAGAAGGAAGAAGTTCTCGGCAGGCAGGCGTAAACCGCTTTTTAAGCGGATACGGACCCGCAATAGTGTCAAAAAGACGTCTTGCCGTTGACACGGCAGGGTACTTCGTGAGATAATAATTTTTGTGCGGCAGATGCCGCATGCGCCGCTTCCCGGGACGGAGAGCGGCAGATGAGACATGCAAAAGGAGCAGACAGACATGTTTGAGAACAAATTTGCGCGCTTCATGCGCAACAGTGGCCCGGCCCGTTTCCTGATCCCTCTGGGGATCGTCCTGATCGTCTTCGGTTTCCTGACCCGCGGCTTCAATACCGAAAACTTCGTGGAGACTGTCGGTAAGGTCACCGCCGTGGAAGAACACAGTGAAGTGATCGACGGAAAAGAGGAAAAACAGTACGACGCAACCGTCAGCTTTACGGCGGACGGAAAGCCCTACGAGACCGTTTTTCCGAACCTCCCCAATGCGCCCAAGGTCGGCGAGGATATCAAGGTCCTTTACGATCCTGCGGATCCCAACCGGAACTCCAACAGCAGCGTGAGCAAGTTCTTCTCCCCGGCCATGATGGGCGGCGGCGCTCTCGTGATCGTGCTCGGCGTCCTTCTGATGGTGAAGGCCGCAAAGAAGAGCAAAGCGCTCGATCAGCAGGCGCCGGCGGCCAGCCGCGCCGATTTTGCGGGCTTCAAGACCGCCCCCGGCGTGACCGAATACTACGTCCGCTTCGACGGCCACAGCTTAAAGCCCGGCTATGTCATGGAAGATGCAGACAGGAACATCCTCTACGAAGGCACGATGCTGAAGCAGAACCTTGTCGGCGCCCGTCCCTTCGAGTTCAGGAACCACGTGACCGGCGCCGTGCAGCCGCACGAGGTGGGCCATACCGTGACCCAGACCTTCAACAACGAGTTCTTCTCCGCGAAGTCCTGGTTCAAGTTTGACGGAAAGAACGTCTGGGACGTGCTGCATGAAAGCGGCCTGCGCCTGGAGACCGACATTATCAGCAAGTTCCCGAACCTCGTTTACAACCTCTCGAAGGACGGCGCACCCGTGGCCCGTATCGAAACAAGCGGCATGTACGTACACGAGGATGAAGCGGAACAGCACCGCGTCAACGTTCCGATCGGCCGCTACTACTACCGCGTGTGGACGAACACGGAAGATCTCGATTCCCTCTTCCTCACGGTCTTCGCAATCAGCGAGACCGAACAGACCGTGGTGGAATAAGGAACTTCGGAGAATCGCCTGTTTCCGGGAAATGTGATATAATGAACGCAGAAATGCGGGGCGCGGCTTTCCGCCGCGCCCTTTCTGCAGGAGGACGACATGGAAATACGAAGAGACGGGATCCGCATCCTGAAAAATCCGCAGAGGAAGGAACGCCCGAAGGCCGTTTTTACTGAAGAAAAGGCGCAGGAGGCGCTCCGTTTCCACCGGAGCCTGCCCGCCTACGGAGAATCGGCGCTGTGTTCCCTGGATGCGCTCGCGAAGTCGCTTCGCCTCGGCGGGATCTTCGTGAAGGACGAATCCGGCCGTTTCGGCCTGAACGCCTTCAAGGGGCTCGGGGGCAGTTACGCGCTGTTCAGGCTGCTCTGCGAACGTTTCGGGTTTGACCCGCGGAAGACGGACTTCGCAGACCTTCTGCAGGAACCGTACCGCACGAAATGCCGCGCGGTGGAATTCACCACCGCGACGGACGGAAACCATGGGAGAGGCGTCTCCTGGGCGGCCGGCCTTTTCGGCTGCCGGGCGCACGTTTTCATGCCGGCGGGCAGTGCGGAAGCACGCCGCCGGGCGATCGAGGAAGTCGGTTTTGAGGCCGAGGCCGTGATCACGCCTTACAACTATGACGGCGCGGTCGCCCACGCCGCGCGCCTTGCAGAGGAAAACGGCTGGGTCCTGGTGCAGGATACTTCCTGGGAAGGCTACGAGGAGATCCCGGCCCGGATCGTCCAGGGCTATCTCACCTTGGGAAATGAAGCCGTGCGGCAGCTTGCCGGGACCGCTCCGACCCACGTGATCCTGCAGGCGGGCGTCGGCGCGATGGCCGGCGGCCTAACCGACTACCTGGCCCATGCCTTCGAAAAGCGGCCGGTCTTCATTCTGGCCGAGCCGGACGAGGCAAACTGCCTCTACCGCTCGCTCGAAGCCGGGGACGGGCAGATCCGCATCGTGGAAGGCAACCCGGAGACCGAGATGGCCGGCCTTAACTGCGGCACGCCCTGCGGCGTCACCTGGCCCGTGCTCCGCGATGAGACCGACTTTGCCTGCGCCCTCGCCGACGAAGTCACCGAGGAAGGCATGCGCCTTTATGCACAGCCGCTCGGAAACGATCCGAAGATCGTTTCCGGCGAATCCGGCGCCGTCACCCTCGGCCTTGCCGCCCGCATCGCCCGCGACGCCGAACTGCGAAAACTCTTCGGCGTCACCGAAGATTCCGTCTTCCTGCTTGTCAGCACCGAGGGCGACACCGACCCCGAGAATTACCGCAGGATCACCACTGCCTGACCGCTCCGGACGGCATGCCGGCATTCGTTCGCAGCGAGCGCGCCGGCAGTGACACTTGCATTTTCTTTTCAACCCGAGTATGATATTTCCAGAACAAACTTGGAGGCAAAACCATGCTGGAATACCGCTATGACACACAGCTTTTGATCGAAAGAACGACCCGCGACCTTGACGAAGACGAGATCACCGATTACATCACCGAAAACTTCAAGGGTGACTGCCTCCTGGCGGTCGGTGACGAAGAACTCATCAAGATCCATTTCCATACCAACGAACCCTGGAAGGTGCTGGAATACGGCGCCTCCATCGGCGAAATCTACGATATCGTCGTCGAAGACATGGAACGCCAGGCTAACGGCCTTCCGGGCTGACAAGCCGACTGCCGCGGAAGACCTGCCGGAAGAGCGATATCCGGCAGGTTTTTCATCTGATAATGAAACGCTGCACCTGCCTTAGACCGGCATCCATGAGGAGAGTTCAATGAACACTTACGAACCCGCACTCTATTCCACGTTTTTCTCTCTGCTGCCCGCGCTGCTCGCCATCACGCTGGCACTCATCACCAAGGAAGTCTACAGTTCCCTGTTCATCGGGATCGTGGCCGGCGCCCTTCTCTATGCCGGCGGCAATCTTGAACTGGCTTACAACACCCTGCTTTTCAACGAAGAAGGCGGCCTCATCCCCAACATCGCGGACACTTCCCATGCGTCCATTCTGGTCTTCTGCGCCCTGCTTTTCATGCTGGTGGAGATCCTGAACCGCGCCGGTGCGGTGGCTGCCTTCGGGAAGTTTGCCACGTCCAGGATCAAGTCCCGCGTGGGCACGCAGCTCGCCGCCATCCTGCTGGGGGTTCTGATCTTCGTGGACGACGGCTTCAACTGCATGACCGTCGGCTCCGTGATGCGGCCTCTGTCCGACCGCCAGAAGATCTCCCGCGCCAAGCTCGCGTACATCATCGACTCCACGGCGGCGCCGGTGTGCATCATCGCGCCCATCTCCAGCTGGGCGGCCGCGGTCACGAGCTCCGTTCCAGAATCCATGGGAATCAACGGCTTCGCGATGTTCGTGAAGCTGATTCCTTACAACCTGTACGCGCTGCTGACCCTGCTCATGATGGTCCTTCTGGTGACCATGAAGGTCGATTTCGGCCCCATGAAGAAGTCTGAAGCAAAAGCGCTTGCCGGCGACGTGGGTGCCTCCGAAGCGCTTTCGACCGACGCCCCTTCGAAGGGGATGCAGGGCAAGGCGAAGCCTGTCGACCTGATCCTGCCGGTCGTGCTGCTGATCGTGACCTGCGTTTTCTGTATGGCCTATACCGGCGGCATCTTCGAGGGAGCCTCCCTGCAGATGGCCTTCGCCGACTGTGATTCGCCGCGCGCCCTGGTCATGGGGAGCCTTTTCACCCTGATTTTCACCTGCATCTTCTTCCTGCTCCGCGGCATCCTGGATTTCAAGACCTTCATGGGCGGGATCCCGGCCGGCCTTCGGACCATGTGCGCGCCCATGATCATCCTGATCCTCTCCTGGAACCTGTCCGGCATGACGGGCCTGCTCGGCGCGGCGCCGTACATCCACGACGTGGTGGAAGCCTCGGCCGGGTCCCTGCAGATGTTCCTGCCGGTCATCATCTTCCTGATCTCGGTCTTCCTGGCGTTCGCCTCGGGGACCAGCTGGGGCACCTTCATGATCCTGATCCCGATCATCTGCGGCGTCTTCCCGGAAAATGAGGCGATGCTCCTCGTCTCGATCGCGGCCTGTCTTTCCGGCGCTGTCTGCGGCGACCACTGCAGCCCGATCTCTGATACGACCATCATGAGCTCCGCGGGCGCAGGCTGCAACCACGTTGAGCACGTGTCCACGCAGCTGCCCTATGCCATCACCACGGCGGCCGTTTCCGCAGCCGGCTTCCTGATCTCCGGGATCCTGGCCTATACGGCAGGCGCCGGCGCGGCCCTGCTCGGGACCCCCGTGGCCTTTGCCATCCTCTTCGGCGCGGTGACGATCGCGAAAAGGAAAAAGTAATGAAGGATGAATCTGCCGAAAAACGGGGCGCCGCGCCCGAAAGGCCGATAAAGCGCATAAAAGACAGGATTGATCCCAAATATCTGAAGATCAGCGTTTATGCCGCGGTCTCCGTCGCAGTGACGTTTGCCCTGTGCCTGCTCCTGCTTCGGTCCCAGAGCTTCTTTGCCGGCGTCTGGAGCATTATCAAGACCGTTTTCACACCGATCATCATCGGCGCGGTGATCTGTTACCTCCTGACGCCCATCACCGACCGCCTGATCCGGCTGCTGAGCGGCAGGGATAAGGAAGCGAAGTCCTGGGTAAGGCCGGTCGCGGTGATCCTGACCATCCTGCTGATCCTGGCTGTCGTGGTCGGACTGATCTTTCTGCTGTCGCTCTTCGTATACCGGGGGATCCGGGCCATCAGCCTGGAGGAGCTCCGGAACCTGATCACAGCGGTTAAAAATGAACTGACGGCCTTCTACAAGGCCATTCAGGATACGATCTCCGGACTGGAGCTGCCGGCCGGCAGGCTGGAGAACATTCTCTCCGATCTGATCGAAAACGTGGGCGTCTGGATCTCGGACGTCATTGCGGGGCTCCCGAAAACGGCGGGCACTATCCTGTTCGCGACGGTCTTTTCCGTCTACTTCCTGCTGGACGGCAAACGGGTCGCCGACTATCTGCGGCATGCCTTTACCGTACTGTGCCGGGAAAGCACGGTCCGGAAAACGAAGCAGCTGGCGCAGGACGCGGACAGGGTCTTTTCCGGGTACCTTCGCGGCAGGATCCTGGACTCGCTCATCCTCGGGACCGCTCTTGCCGTCGTCTACCGGATCGCGGGCGTGCCTTATGCCTTCATCGTCGGCATCCTGACCGGCGCGGTCAACCTGATCCCCTACGTCGGCTATGTCATCGGCTATGTGATCGTGCTGCTTGCTTACTTGGTCGGCGGAAACTTTTCCGAGGCCTGGATCGGCGTTGTCGTCCTGACGGTCATCCAGACGGCCGACGCCTACTGGATCTGTCCCAAGCTGATGAACCGCAGCATCCTGATCCATCCGCTGCTCGTGATCGTTGCCCTCATTGCGGGCGGCGCGGTCGGCGGGATCGTCGGCATGCTGATCGCGATCCCCGCCATGGCGCTGCTGAAGATCCGTTTCGACCGTTTCCTCGAGCGAAGAGAAAAGATGAAGGCGGAAGCCGCCGCGCCGCAGGAAGCGGAAGAAGCCAAAGGACCGTGAAGCTTTCACGGTTCTTTTTTTGCGCGAAAAGAGGCGGTCCGGCAGCCCTCCCGTTTGACTTTCCCAGTCCGCTGTTTTATATTGATAAATAAGAAAAGCCCGGAGCAGGCGGCGCGGCAGGAGGAGGCCGTACCGCGCTCAATCCGCGGGCCCTGCGAGAAAAGTTATGAAAGTGGTATTGGATCATCTGACTAAAAGGTTTCCGAACCGCACCAAAGGCGAGCCGGACGTGATCGCCGTCAACGATTTCACCTTTGAGATCCCGGACGGCAAGCTGATCGGCCTGCTCGGCCCCTCCGGCTGCGGAAAATCCACCTGCCTGAACCTCATCAGCGGCCTGGAAAAGCCCACGAGCGGCAAGGTCTTTTTCGGCGAGACGGATGTAACAGATCTGGAACCGGAAAACCGCGGCGTCGGCCTTGTTT
Organism: uncultured Lachnospiraceae bacterium; assembly: GCA_902789555.1. Lineage (GTDB taxonomy): Bacteria > Bacillota > Clostridia > Lachnospirales > Lachnospiraceae > UBA6987. The sequence goes on along the minus strand of CADAOF010000002.1, from coordinate 145,241 downwards.
TCCAGAACTACGCCCTTTATCCGCACCTCACCGTGCGCCAGAACATCATGTTCCCGCTGCAGAACCTGAAAGGCGCGGACAAGCTCAGTAAGGAGGAAATGCTGCGCCGCGCCGATGAGGCCGCGCGCATGGTCCAGATCGAGGCACTGATGGACCGCAAGCCCTCGCAGATGTCCGGCGGACAGCAGCAGCGCGTCGCCATTGCGAGAGCCCTGGTCAAGATGCCGCGGGTCCTGCTGCTTGACGAACCGCTGTCCAACCTGGACGCGCGCCTCCGCCTTCAGACCCGCGAGGAGATCCGCCGCATCCAGCGCGAGACCGGCATCACCACCATCTTCGTCACCCACGACCAGGAAGAGGCCATGAGCATCTCCGACGAGATCGTGGTCATGAAGCTGGGCGTGCTGCAGCAGATCGGCAAGCCCCAGGAGGTCTACAACGACCCCGTGAATCTTTTCGTTGCGCAGTTCCTGGGAACTCCTGCCATCAACACCTTCACGGGCGAAGTGCAGGGCGGCCACGTCTACATCGGCAGCGAAGTCGTTCTGGACGCGCCCGGCGTCCCGGATCAGGAGGTCTTCGTCGGCATTCGTCCCGAGGGCTTCGTCCTGGACGAAAACGGCCCCTTCACCCTGGACCTGACGAGAGTCGAGGTCATGGGCCGGGATACGAGCGTGGTCGCGGCGCATCCCTTCGCGCAGAGCCCTTCGGTGCGCGCCATCATCAGTTCGGAAAACGAGGTGGATACCGGGGCGGCGAAGGTGCGCTTCTCCCTGAAGCCGAAGAAGGTCTTCCTCTTCGCGGCGGAGAGCGAAGAACGCATCCGCTTTTAAGCCGGAGGAGCTGCCATGAAAAAGAGTAAACTGAAAGGATGGCTGTACCTGCTGCCCGCGATCGTCTTCCTGGGCATCTTTATGGTCTATCCGCTCGTGGACGTTTTCGTCTACGCCTTCCAGGAGGGATTCAATTTTGCCTCCCAGACTTATAAGGGCGTGGGCTGGTACAATTTCTCCTACGTCCTGCGCGATCCTTATTTCCTGCAGGCCGTGAAGAACACCTTCATCATCGTGATCATCACGGTGCCGGTCTCCACGGGCCTCGCCCTGCTGATCTCGCTGGGGCTGAACTCGATCAAGCCGTTAAAGAACCTCTTCCAGACTGTCTATTTCCTGCCGTACGTGACGAATACGCTTGCGGTCGGCCTGGTCTTCATGATCCTCTTCAAAAAGACGGCCTACACCGACGGTCTCGTCAACCTGATCATTAACTGGTTCGGCAGTGAGAGCATCGACTTCATCGACGGTCCCTACTGGGCGAAGATGTTCGTCATGTGCTTCTACACCGTCTGGGTGGTCATGCCCTTCAAGATCCTGATCCTGACGAGCGCTCTCGCCTCGGTGAACGAAGACTATTACAAGGCGGCGAAGATCGACGGCACCTCGAAAGGCCGCATCTTCCGGCGCATCACCCTGCCCATGATCTCCCCGATGATCTTCTACCTGGTCATTACGGGCTTCATCGGCGCGTTCAAGGCCTACTCGGACGAAGTCGCCATCTTCGGCACCGACCTGAACGTCGCCGGCATGAATACCATCGTGGGCTACGTCTACGACATGCTCTACGGCGATTCCGGCGGCTATCCGTCGTTCGCCAGCGCGGCAGCGCTCATCCTGTTCGTCATCGTGCTGACGATCACGGTCATCAACCTGATGGTGAGCCGGAAGAACGTGCATTATTAAGGGAGGAGGAAGCCATGACCATGCAAAATTCGCAGGCCGAGCTCGCGAAGATCGAGCGGAAAGCCCGGGTGAAGCGCGTGACGGGCAAGAGCCTCACCTACTTCTTCCTGTCCGTATGGGGCATCCTGGTGCTTTTCCCGTTCTACTGGATGCTGCTGACTTCGGTGAAAAGCTACAGTGCCTACAACGCCGAATATACGCCGAAATTCTGGACGGCGGCGCCGACCCTCGCGAACTACCGGGCGGCCTTCACCACGGTTCCTCTGGCCAGATATTTCCTGAACACCTTGATCTTCACGGTGGCGACCACCCTGATCATGCTGATCGTTGTCACGCTGGCCGCATTTGCGTTTTCGCGCCTGGAGTTCAAGGGGAAAAATCTGGTCTTCACCCTGTTCCTTGCCCTGATGATGATCCCGAACGAACTGGTCATCATCACCAACTTCGTCACCATCACCAACTGGGGCATGCGCAACACTTTCTGGGGTCTGATCCTGCCGTCGGTCACCTCGGTCTTCTACATTTATCTGCTGAAGGAGAACTTCGCGCAGATCCCCGAAGAACTCTATAAGGCGGCCAAGGTGGACGGCTGCTCGGATTTCAAGTACCTGACCAGGGTCATGATCCCGATCAGCGCCCCGACCCTCGTCACGGTGATCATCCTGAAGGTCATCGAGTGCTGGAACTCCTACGTGTGGCCGCGCCTGATCACGGACGATCCGAACTACTTCCTGGTCTCTAACGGCATTCAGGAGATTCGCGAGCACGGCTTCGGCCGCCAGAACATCCCGGCCATGATGGCCGCGGTCGTGGTCATCAGCGTGCCGCTCATCGTGCTGTTCCTGATCTTCCACAAGAAGATCATGGCCGGCGTATCGAGAGGAGGGACAAAGGGATGAAAAAGATCATCTGCCTGCTTTTAGCCCTGCTCCTTGCCGCGGGAACGCTCAGCGGCTGCCACGGGACGCTCGTCCCGGATACCACGGCAGCGCAGACTGAAGCGCCGGACGGAACGAAAGAGAGCGCGGAACCCGGCGAAACGAAGGAAACGGAGGCGGTCCCTTCCGGAAAGACCTTCAAGGTACCGGAAAGCTTCGATACCTCGCGGAAATTCGAACTGACCTTCTGGCTCAAGAACGACAGCAACTCCGCTCAGGTGGCCATCTACCAGAAGGCCATGGACGATTTCACCGCCCTCTATCCGAACGTCACGTTCAAGGTGAAGAAGTACACCGACTACGGCGAGATCTACAACGACGTCATCACGAACATCGCGACGAAGACCACGCCGAACGTCTGCATCACCTACCCGGACCACATTGCGACCTATCTTACCGGTGCGGACACGATGGTCAGCCTGGATCATCTGATGGCTGACCCGAAATACGGCTTCGGCGGCAGTGACCTGCGTTTTGACAGCCCGAAGACGGACGAGATCGTGCCGAAGTTCCTGGAAGAAGGCGTCCTGCAGGGACACCAGTACGCCCTGCCCTTCATGCGTTCGACCGAGGCACTCTACATCAACAAGTCCATGGTCGAGAAACTCGGCTTCACTCTGCCCGAAGTCTGCACCTGGGATTTCATCTGGAAAGTCTCCGAGGCGGCCATGAAGAAAAGGGATGACGGGACCTTCGCGGTCAACGGCCAGAAGGTGCTGATCCCCTTCATCTACAAGTCGACGGACAACATGATGATCCAGATGCTTCGGCAACGGGACGCGGGCTACTCCACGGAAGACGGGAAAATCCTGCTGTTTAACGATGAAACGGCGGCGCTGCTTAAGGAGATCGCGGCCCACGCGCAGACCCGGAGCTTCTCCACGTTCAAGATCTCGAGCTATCCCGGCAACTACCTGAACGCCGGACAGTGCATCTTCGCGGTGGACTCCACCGCCGGTGCGACCTGGATGGGGCACGACGCTCACAACCAGGACATCCCGAAGGAACAGATGGTGAAATTCGAGATCGCCGTGCAGCCCGTGCCGCAGTTCGACACGGAGAACATGAAGATGATCTCCCAGGGCCCGTCGGTCTGCATCTTCAACAAGAGCGACCCGCAGGAGGTCCTGGCGAGCTGGCTCTTCGCCCAGTTTTTGCTCACGAACGACGTGCAGATCGCCTATTCGCGCACCGAGGGCTACGTCCCGGTCACGCTGAAGGCGCAGAACTCCGCTGAATATCAGGACTACCTGTCCCGTGCCGGCGAGGACAATGACGCCTACTATCACGTGAAGATCGAAGCGGCTGAGCTTCTGATCAACAACGTGGACAAGAGCTTCGTCACGCCGGTATTCAACGGCTCGGCATCGCTTCGGAACGCCGCCGGGACCCTCGTGGAGGAGACCGTGAAGAACGGCTACCGGAAGAAGGTGACCGACGACGCCTTCATCATGGCGCTGTACGATAAGACCATCGCCCTCTACCATCTGGATAAGAGTGCGGTCGTGGATCCTTCGGTCCCGCCGATGACGGAGCCGGAGACGGACGAAGCCGGCGAGACCGTCACGCCGCCTACCGAGGCGCCGGAGCCCGTTCCTTCGGGACCCGAACCGCTGCCGAAGACCGCAAGGAGCCTGCTGTACTGCCTGGTCATCGCCTGGGTCGGCATTGCCGCGGCGTGGATCATCCGTCTCATAAAGGAAAAACGCGAAAAGCGGTGAGAGGATCGCGGCAGACGCCGGCGGAACCCGAAAACCCTTGAATTTTCCCCGTGTTCCGCTATAATATTTATGTTCCATTTTTGTAATGTTCCCGGACGGGACGTTAACAGTTAAAAGGAGAAATAACATGAAAAAACTTTTAGCAATCGTGCTGGCGCTGGCCATGGTACTCGGCCTCGCGGCATGCGGCAATCCGAAGGAGACCACTTCGGCTCCGACCGAGCCGCCGAAGACGACGGAAGTTCCGGCGACCACCGAGGCGCCGACTGCGGCCCCTACCGAGGCCCCGACCGAAGCCCCTACCGAAGCGCCCACCGAACCGGCTGCGAAGGGCATGACCTACGCGGAATTCATGGCAGCTGAGCTGATGGAACCGGTCGAGATCGAAGCCTACGTCCAGGGCTGGCAGAGCTACTATGCGAAAAACGAAACGGCAAACCTGTATCTGGCTGACGAAGACGGCGCCTACTACTGCTACGGCTGCAAGATGACGCAGGAACAGTTCGACAAGCTGGAAGTCGGCATCAAGGTCCTTGTTTCCGGCGAGAAAGCCGAATATGCCGGCGAGATCGAGATCAGCAACGGCAAGCTGGAAGCGATCGATGACACGGACTACAACGAAACCGCGCAAGTGGACGTCGCCGAATTCATCGGCAATACCGAAGAACTGGCGAAGTTCATGAATCAGAAAGCCTATTTTGACGATCTCGTCGTCCTTGCGCAGGCTGACGGCTCTGCCGTGAGCAAGAAGGAAAGCGATTCGGATCCCGACCTGTATTTCCGTGCGGGCAACCGGTACGGCATCGTGGATTTCTGCGTGGAATCCTACCTGACCGGCCCGGACACCGAAGCCTATAAGGCTGCGGAAGCCCTGAAGGTCGGCGACAACATCTCCGTATATGGCTTCCTGTACTGGTACAACGGCGCGAACCCGCACGTGACGGAGATCTCCCTTTACGGAAACGTCAATGAAAAGAGCGGCGAGGAGGTCCTGTCCTATGCGGAATATGTTGCGACCGAGAAGATGGAACCGGTCATCGTCGAAGCCTACGTCCAGGGCAAGCAGAGCTACTATGCGAAAAACGAAACGGCTAACCTGTACCTGGCGGATGCCGACGGCGCCTACTACTGCTACGGCTGCAAGATGACGCAGGAAGAGTTCGATAATCTGGAGATCGGCGTCAAGGTCCGGGTCAGCGGCGAGATGGGCGAATACGCCGGTGAGATCGAAGTTGCAAACGGCAAGCTGGAAGCGATCATGAGCGGCAGCTACATTGCCCCGCCCGTAAACGTGACCGCTCTGGTCGGCGATGACGAAGCTCTGGCTGAGAAGATGAACCAGAAGGTCATCTTCAAGGATCTGGTCGTTACCGAACTCGGCAGGAAGGAAAGCGACTCCGACCCCGACATCTACATCACGGCCGGCAATGAAAACGGCAGCGTGGGATTCTGCGTGGAATCCTATCTGACCGGTCCGGACAGCGAAGCCTACAAGGCTGCGGACGCCCTGAAGGTCGGTGACGTCGTCGATATCTGCGGTTTCCTGTACTGGTACAACAACCCGAACCCGCACGTGACGGCTGTCGCGGTGAAGGGCAACGTGAACGATAAGGGCGAAGGCGCCATGACCTATGAGGAATTCCTTGCAGCGGAAAAACTCGACGAAGTCACGATCGAAGCCTATGTTCAGGGCAAACAGTCCTACTATGCCGCCGAGGGTACGGCCAACGTCTATCTGGCCGATGCGGACGGCGCTTATTACTGCTACAAGCTGCTCATGACGCAGGAAGAATTCGATCAGCTGGAGATCGGCACGAAGATCCGGGTCAAGGGTGAGAAGGATATCTACAACGGCGAACAGGAAGTCGGTGAAAAAGGCAAACTGGAAAAAATCCTGGAAGGCAAATACATTGCGGCGCCGGTGGACGTGACCGGCATCGGCGGTGAGGAACTGATGAAGTACATGAACCGCAAGGTCGTCTTCAAAGGTGCGGTCGTCCGTCCGCAGGATAACGGAGAAGCCATCAGCAAAAAGAACAGCGACAGCGATCCGGATCTCTATTTTGACGCTGCCGTTGAAGCAGATAAGATCAGCTTCTGCGTGGAATCCTTCCTGACCGGTCCGGACACTGACGTTTACAAGGCAGTGGAAGGTCTGAAGGTCGATGACAAGGTCGACATTGTCTGCTTCCTGTACTGGTACAACGCCGTGAATCCGCACGTGCTCGCGGTGGAACCGGTCGAATAAGCTCGCACACACACACAGAAAAAGAAAGCCTCTGCGGAGGCAAAAAGAATTTTTCGGGAAATAATTTCCGAATGAAAGAAGAAACGGCATGGTCCTTGAATCATGCCGTTTCTCTTATAATATAATAATTTATTTTTCCCTGCGTTCTGATGCTGGAGGAATCCTCAGTTTGTCGCGATATTTGGCAATAGTTCTACGCGCGATTCTTATGCCTCGTGTAGTCAGTTTTTCGCAGATGGTCTGGTCGGACAGGGGGTGTTTTTTGTTTTCATCAGCAATGATCTCCTTGATGATCTCACAAATAGCAACATTCCCGGTATCTGATTGATCAGCATTTTCTGAACCAACTTTGCGGATAAAGAAGAAAGAAAGCGGTACGACTCCCCCGGGATAAGCCAGGTATTTGTTTCGGATCGTTCGACTGATCGTGGAGACGTTCAGATCTAAAACGGAAGCGACATCCGCAAGAGACAGGGGCTTCAGTCCTCTGCGTCCTATAGTAAAAAAGTCCTTCTGTCGCTTAATGATGACTTCTGCGCAGCGTTCCAGCGTGCTTCTGCGCTGTTCGATCCTCCAGCGCAAGAGCTTTGCCTGTTGGATTTTGTCTGTCAGATACTGGCGGACTTCTTCATCGTCGGTCGTGTTCAGCAGTGAGCAGTAATAAGAATCGAGAGAAAAGTAGCGCTTCTCTCTGCCGCGGATGCTGAGAATGAAATCGCCGTTTTCTTGTTCGACGAAAAGTTCAGGAACGATATATTCGGCTTTAGCGGTTGAGGCATAAGCAGCACCGGGGCGGGGCTGGAGTTCGGAAAGAAGTTTTTTTGCCTTGTGGAGTTCGTCTTCGGAAAGACCAAGCAGGCTGGAAAGCAACTGATAACGCCTAGCAGCAAGATCCTCCAGGTGATCCCGGGCGAGACATACGATCCGCTCATCTGCATGTCGCGCCTTTAACTGAAGAGCCAAACACTCGCTCAGACTACGGGCGCCTATACCGGGCGGTGCAGTTCGCTGCAGTTCGTTTAGTGCTTCGGCAATTTCGTCTGTACTGCACCCTCCTTCGGCAGCAAGTTCTTCGAGGTTGATCCGTAGATAACCGTCCTCATCAAGGCAGTGTGCAAGGAAACGCATACGGCTGCGAAGAGGTTCCGGCTTGTGCAAGCACTCTATCAGCAGACAAAGTGCATTGGGAAGGGTCATCTCCAAGCCGCCGGTATGAGCGATATTTGAGACAGGATCGTATGGGTCTATAGGCTGTTCAGAATAATAGCGGTTTTGAACGTCGCAGTCATAACAGTCTTCCCAGTCTTTTACGGATACGGAAACAAGGCTCTCGTCAGTTTCGTGGATAGGCTCAATGACGGGATTAGATTGTGCTTGTTCTTCAACATAAGCGGCAAGATCCAGCGTATTCATCTGGAGGATCTGCAGGCTAATCAGCTGCTGCTGAGACAGCTGCAATTCCAACTTTTGGCTTAGTTCCATCTTGTCTCCATACCTGCGGTTCTGCTTGCTAAGCTGGTCGGCTCAGCGTTGCTTCTTATTGATCTTATTATACAATGTGGTCCTGCTGATTCCAAGTTTTTGAGCTAGCTGAGTCATGTTGCCGTTAAATTGCTGGTAATAGATTTGCAGGATCTTGTTTTCTGCCTCAGCCAGGTCGGCCTTGTAGTCACCAGTGATAAGCGGTTTTTCGAACAGTGGTTCCTGAGTTTTATCTAATTTGGCCTCTGATTCGGCAGGAGTACGGCATACGATGGATTCAGGCGGAAGGTCTTCGTCTTCATTGTCCAGACAGTAGGAAAGCAGTTTAAGGACATAATCACGATCGTTAAGCCTGGTTTCATCGAAAAGTGTGGCGAATCGTTCTGTAACGCTGATTAGTTCACGTATGTTTCCCGGGAAAGGATATGCAGACAGGGGAAGCATCAATTCATCCATCTGATTATTTACTGCGGCATGAATGCTTTTGCTGAATTGTTGGAGATAATGGGAGAAGAGCACGGGAATGTCTTCTTTCCGCTGTCTGAGCGGTGGAATAAAGAGGTGCAGAACATTGACGCGAAAATAAAGATCATTACGGAACTGTCCCTCTCGAACCAACTGCTTAAGATTTCGGTTTGTCGCAACGATGAAACGGACGTCGACAGGGATGGGGGAGTCCCCGCCGACGCGGATTATCTCATGCTCCTGCATAACCCGCAGAAGTTTAGCCTGGAAACCAGGTGACAAGGCATCGATATCATCCAGGAACATTGTGCCATGATTGGCAAGCTCGATCAGTCCGGTCTTGCCTTTTTTGCTGGCTCCTGTAAAGGAGCCGGGCATGTAGCCGAAGAGTTCGCTTTCAATCAGCGTATCCGGCATGGCGGCACAGTTGATGGCAACAAAAGGATAATTCCGGCGAACGCTGAATTCGTGAATGCTTTGCGCAAAGACTTCCTTTCCGGCCCCGGTCTCTCCGTTGATCAGAATCGTTGACTGACTTCTGGCAAACTGGCGGGCTTGCATGACCGCTTCCTTAATCTGCTCGCTCTGACCCAGGATATCTTTGAAGGTGTAATGTGTTTCGAAACTTTTTCTTTTGATCTCCTGACGGATAATCGTCTCATATTCGAGAATGTTCGAGGCGTTTTCAAAGAGGATGCAAAGTCGGGAAATAGTGCCTCTAAGCTTTAATTGAACAACGTTCCCCACGACATTAACGCCATAAAAGTCAAACTGAGAGATCTCACTCGCGTCCTGACCGAGACTGATAGTCTTATAAAAACTCTTGGAGATCATATCCTTGATGTTTCTTTGCATCAGGTCCTGCGGGCTGCAGCGCAGCATATTAACAGCTGTTTGATTGGCGTAGATGATATTCAGGTCCGGGTAGCTCAAACAGACAGCACCGCACATGGCATTTTCCAAAATAGACTGGATCTCTTCGAGATAGTCCCGTTCCTTTTCCATATTCTGTGCGATTTGAATCGCATTACCGACAGCAATTTCAAGATTTGGCTGCGTATAATAATAGATAGCTTTCAATCCGAGCGACTCTGCCATCTGAACAACAAATTGAACACCGACGATTGTGTGGTAACCCTGCTCCTTCAGCTGGCAGAGAAGGGCATAGACATCGTCATTGTAATTGTAGATGAATTTGTTGTATCGAATCCCGAGAGCTTTCTCCAACAGTGTGAGATCCAGGTTGTGCGCACGTCTTATGACAATGGCTGTGCGGGAATAATCGCTTATGCTCTCATGGATGTTTAGAAAGTCATATAGCGTTGGACTGACGATATAATACGGGATCTGGACATAGTCCTTGATTTTCATGTAATCATTCGGACCGATGAGCAGAACCTGATTGTTAGCCTCCAGAACACGCTGTGCTATGACTGGGATGCTCTCGGCTAAAGTGTCCCCGCAGTAATTCAGGATAACGTCAGGAAAGAGTTGGAGTGCTGTGATATTTTTGACATAGAGTCCGAAAGCGGAAGAGCCAACCACTGCAAGATTGATCATTATATTAGTGCCACCTTCTATCTTTGTTGAAATAATTTAACATATTTTAACAAACCTGTAAAGGAAAAATTGCAATGTGCATAATAGTTTACAAAAAAAATAAGAAAAAAGCCATTTCCGGCATACATATTTTGGCATGACCTTTGCTATATAATATGTGTAAGCTGGTTTGTCAGCAATAACGTGAAAAAGGAGAAAGGAAATGAAAAAAGTTTTATGTTTCGTCATTGCAATCGTTTTGGTCTTGGGACTTGCCGCCTGCGGTGAGAAGCCTGTGACCACCACCGAAGCGCCGAAGGCTAGTACTCAGGCTCCTGCTGGCAGCACGGCTGCTCCTGCACAGAGTACCGAAGCAGGTCAGAAGAAGATTGAGGCACTTGACCTTCTGACCGGCTCAGCGACTGGCTCCTGGTATACGATTGGCGCCGGTATCGCGGATAAGTTCAATGAAAGTTATGAAGGCTTCCCGATGACGGCGATTCCCGGGCCTGGTTCCGTTGGCAACATCGGTGTTATTTCGTCCGGTGAATCAGAGATTGGTATGAGCTACGGCCCGTTCCTGGCAGCTGCCGTGGCCGGCACCAGCCCTTACGAAGAAAAGTATGAGAATCTTCGCTCGATTGCCTGTCTGCAGCCCACGGTCATCCAGCCGCTGACTACTTTGGATATTCAGACTTACGGTCAGTTCATCAAAGATCAGATGAAGTGCACGGTCGGCTTGTACCCGGTCGGCAACGCCTCTACTCTGATTGTTAGCATGATCCTTCAAGCATATGGACTGAATGACCCTACTGACATGGAAAAATGGGGCGCTTCTGTTTATTACGCTGACGGCGCTTCCTTGGCAGATGCCTGGAAAGACCGCCACATCGACATTCAGAGCCCGATGCTGAACGTCCCGGCTTCCACGGTAACAGAAGCTCTTGTCAACCGCAATGATGGCAAATTGGTCAGCCTGGATGAAGACGTTATTCAAACCCTTTGCGATAAGTATGGATTTGCCAAGTATACCATCAAGGCCGGTACTTATGAAGGACAGAAAGAAGACATCCAAACCGTAGGTCTGCCGATTGTTTTCTTCTGCGCCGCAGATGCAGATGAAGACACGGTCTACACCTTCACTAAGACCCTTTATGAGAACAAAGACTACTTCCTCGGCGTTCACGCCTCGTTTGGCGAATTCGATCCTGAGCACATGAATGAAGGTACCGCTATTGAGATTCATCCTGGCGCTCTGAAATTCTACAAAGAGGTGGGATTAGTAAAGTAAGTCCTGTATAAGAACCTGCAGTTAACGGCATCCCCCGCGGTGAGTGATTGCCGCGGGGGATATCATATGAAAGGAGAAGAAGCCTTGAATCAAGAAGAACAAAAAACTCCGGGAAGCACCTTTTCGGCGGAAGCCATGGAACAGGCTGAGGTTTCAGAAGAACTTCAGGAAAAAGCGACCGGTAAGTACAGAAGACTGAAAGGCTTTCCTCGATATCTGGCATTGGTCATTGCAGTCGCTACTACTCTGCTGGTGTTTTATACCGCATTTGCCGGTGTTTTTCTGCCGCATATTCAGCGCGGCATTGTGCTGTGTGCTATGCTGGCACTGACTTTTCTCTGGTATCCGACAACGAAAAAGAGCAAGTTTGACCGGGATAAAGTGGCTTTCTATGACTGGATCCTGATTGCAGCCTCAATAGCAAGTTTGGTCTATATCATGGTCAATCACGAGAGGATCCTGACGCGCATCCCTTTTATGTCCAAGGTTTTGCCCATGGACAAAGTTGTGGCAATCGTCCTGGTATTCATGCTTTTGGAAGCTGGTCGGCGAACGCTGGGACTGTCGATAACGGTCATCTGCGGATTGTTCATTGCATATGCTTTTTTAGGACCGCATATGCCGAAGATGTTCTATTACAAAGGTCTGAATCTGAATAAGTTTACTGAACAAGTCTTCCTCACGACAGAAGGGATGTTCGGTTCTCTGAGTGGCATGGCTTCCTCGCTGCTCTTTGGATTTCTGGCTTTTGGGACTTTCCTTCAGGCAACTGGTGCGGATAAGCATTTCATGAATATTTGTATTGCCCTAGCTGGAAAACGCCGTGGCGGACCGGCTAAAGTCGCCGTTATTTCGTCTGCGGCAATGGGAACTATCTCGGGTAGCGCAATTGCCAATGTAGTAACGACCGGAACTCTGACCATTCCGATGATGAAGAAGACAGGCTATACCCCGGAGGAGGCAGGTGCCATTGAGACCTGTGCTTCAACGGGAGGTCAGATTATGCCGCCGATCATGGGCACAGGAGCTTTTATCCTGGCAGAAACAGTCGGTGTAGCATATGGCAAAGTTTGTATTCTGTCGATCATACCTGCATTACTTTTTTACATCGCAATCTATTTCCTGGTCGATCTGATGGCAAGAAAAAGAGGCTTGAAGGGGCTTCCTGCGGACAACATTCCGAATCTTTTAAAGACATTGAAGAGCGGAGGAATTTTCTTCCTTCCGATCCTGATTCTGATTAGCTTGTTAGTCAGCGGCTTTACGCCCTTCCTGAGTGGCGTTGGCTGTACGTTGCTGATCTATTTACTTGCGCAAAGCAGAAAAAGTACCCGTATCAGCTTTAAGCAAACGATTCTTGCGTTGGAAAACTGCGCCAAGGGACTGATGTCCATTGCCGGTGTGATCTTCTGTGCATCGATCATCGTATCAATGATCAACGTGACAGGATTGATGATGAAAACGACGGCGATTATCCTGAGCTTCTCTCAGGGTAAGCTTTGGATCACTCTGCTGCTCGTTGCTGCAATCGGCTACCTGCTCGGTATGGGCCTTCCAATCAGCACCTCCTATATCATTCTGGCAACGCTCAGCGGCCCCGCACTCGTGGCGCTTGGAGTGGACATGCTGGTTGCTCATCTGACGATTTTCTGGTTCACGCAATTGGCTACGATCACACCGCCAGTCTGCATGACTGCTTTCGCAGCAGCAGGTATTGCCGGAGGAAATCCAATGAAGACGGGCTTCACGGCGCTAAAACTGGGATTCACCTTCTACTATGTCCCGATACTGTTCGTTTACTCGCAGCTGATTAACGGGACATGGTATGAGCAGTGCATTATTGCAGTATTTGCGATTGTTGCTATCTATTTCTTGGGAACTTTTACGGAGAAATACTTCAACGGTCCGCTGAATCAGATCCAACGTTTTGCTGGACTGGTCGTCTTCCTGTCGCTGTATGCGATGATGTTCAATGATTCATCCTGGGCGCTTCGCGGCATTTTGCTGGCGGTTGCTGCCGGGATGATCCTGCTGCTGTTCATAACGCAGGCGGTAAAGGCTAAAAAGGTCAAAGCCGCTCAAGCATAATAAAAAGAGGGGATAAAAATGGAAAAGATCACAATAATCGGTGGAGGAAACGGTGGATTTGCCGCGGCGGCAGATCTTACTATTCGCGGACATCAGGTTACTCTGTATGATTCACCAGCATTTGCTGCCGGACTGCAGCCGGTCATTGAACAAGGAGGTATTAAGCTTCGCACGCTTCCCAGCAATGGTCTGCAGGGTGGTTTTGCTAAGCTTCATAAAGTGACAACTGATATTGAAGAGGCGCTGGCAGAATCTGATATTGTTTTTGTTATTGCACCGGCATATGCACAGGCAAATATCGCGAAGACGGCTGCTCCTTTTCTGAGAGATGGTCAGATCGTTGCGCTTTGCCCAGCTAACTTCGGTGGTTCGCTTTATTTTAATAAAGTGCTCAGAGATATCGGATGCAAGACCAGAGTTCAGTTTGCCGAGTTTTCCTGCATGATGTATGCAACACGCAAGGATGGCCCTGCTGGCTCCTATGTCCGAGGTTACAAGCACAATCTAGGCGTTGCCATGTTCCCGAATAAGAACAGTGATGGGGCATTTGAACGTCTGAAAGGAATTTATCCTTATATTATCCGTTATAACAACATCGTGGAGACAGGTATGAGCAATACCAATACTACGCTTCACACGTCTTTGATGCTGTTGAACGCCGCTAATATCGACAATCAGGAAGATCGCCTGTTTTATGCGGAATGCGTAACAAAGTCTTTGGATAACCTGATCGAAGCTACTGATAAAGACCGGATGCAGGTCAATGTATGGCCTAACATGCGTGTACGTTCCATTCCGGAAATTACGCTTGACTGGTACGCTTATCAGGGCGGTGAAGGCACGACCCTCAGCGAGATTCAGCATTCACTGGTTCCGAAGATCTTTATGGAGAGCAGGATGCCGAAAACTCTGGATTACCGCTACGTAACGGAAGATGTTCCGTTCGGCCTTATCCCGATAGCAGCTTTCCTGGATCAGATGGGCTTTGAACACAGAGCGATAACGGCCCTTGCGGATATCCTTGGTTTCGTGATGAACCGTGACTTTTACAAGGAGGCCAGGACCATGGAGGAACTTGGCATTGAAAAGATGAATGCCGAAGAATTCATGCATTTCCTGGAAGAAGGTAATTAAGACTCGGAAAACAAGCAAAAGGAGCCCCGGAAGCGATAGCTTCCGGGACTCCTTTATGTTCTTTCGATATTATGCTCCGTTTTCAAAGAATTGAAGCGTGTCAGTGATGCTCATGCCTTCCAGACCAAGATTTTTCGCACTTCGGCCTTCTGAACGAAAATCGCGTTCATAGATCGTGGAAGCTAACTGAATAACGGCATCAATATTAGGTGTGGGAACCCCGGCAATCCTGGCCAATTCCGAAATTGGAACAAGACTCATCGGTACATCTTCGGTCACATAACGGACATCTATCGCATGAGGACCCTTGATACCGTGATAGGCAAGATTATTCTGGATCAGTTCATACAGATCGCTGCCGCTTGTCTCGTAGGACTGCAGCATCCATTCCTCAGCAGTCAGAACCGTCACACCGTAAGCCTTGGCTACAGCTAGTCGTTCCTGATCAATGTTGTGAATCAGGCGCGCAACAGAAGGGGAAATCCCGTCGATGTAGTAACGAAAATCATGGGGATCCGATTCAATACGGCCGATGTTGAGCAGGACCGGCGTTGGATGGAAGAGAGCGCCGATATTGGAAAGAGACGTCTCCAGACAGTTGGCTGCAGGAATAAACTGCGGATATAAAGGGGTGATGACTTTCAGGACTTCTCTCGTGCGCGAGGCAGGGAAAACGCCCAAAGAGACCTGTTTTTTTGTACCGAAGATCTCGACGGACGCCGGCCCTGACTTACGGCAGGCGTAGATCAGGGTCTGTGCTTCAGCGATAATAATATCGGTCTTACAGCCGTTTTTCCGTACTGTGTTCAGAAAATCAATCGCGCCAGCAGTTCTGCCCGGATTCAGGACAACGATTTGACCGCCTTCAAGATGCGGACTGCAGGCTTCGGCAATCATTTTGTGGGTAAAGGACGGGGTCACGACCATGATGAGACGAACACCCGAGATAGCTTTGCCGACATCTGTTGTAACCAGGGAAGGAGTATATTTTTTCGTTGTGCCATTCTCAGTAAGAATGATACCGCCTTCAGCAATGATTCCTTCAAGGTAGGAAGGAAACAGGTCGCAAAGTCTGACTTCGACACCAAGACTGGTCAGATGGGCGGCAATGGCTGTTCCGCCGTTGCCCGCACCAATAACGGTTATTTTGGATTCCATACGTTTTTCTCACTTTTTTATTTTTATTGGAGAAATCAGGCTTCAGCCCAGAATTCATCTTGTAAATATTTTTGAACAACATCCTCCCGAATTTCAACGCCAAGTCCGGGTCTGTCGTTGATATGGACCCAACCGTTTCGGACTTGTTCGGAATATGTTGTGATGTCGTCGTCGAGACGCAGCGGAGAAAAATAAGCACTGCCGAAATCCACAAGATTCGGCAGGGTAACACCGATCTGCAGGCTGGCTGCCTGCGCCAAGCCTTCTTCCAGCATGGAGTTCATCAGCAGCTTGATCCCTGCATACTGAGCCATGATGGCAATCTGTTTTTCTTTCAGAATGCCGCCGTGCTTATTCACTTTTAAGCTGATGATGTCGACTGCCCGGTTTTTGATGACCTGAACGGCTTCGTGGATCGAGAAAACGCTCTCGTCTGCAGAAATCGGAACATCACTCGCGGCTTTCAGACGTATCAGGGATTCGATGTCCCAATGAGGAACGGGTTGTTCTAGGCAGACGATATTGCAGCCCTCCGTAAGACGCAGAAAACGAAGTGCCTTGTGGTAATCCCAACCCTGATTAACGTCGACAACGAGCGGGTAGTCTTTGCCTACTGCATCCTGGATGGCAAAAATGCGTTCTGCATCATATTCGACGCTCTCCATTCCGCATTTAACCATGACGGAACGATAACCTTCGTTTTTGCGCTGTAGGACAAGTTTTGTACCTTCTTCAGCGCTGATATTGCCAATTGCGTGCATTATCGGGATCGATGACTGCAGTTTTCCTCCGAGCAGTTTATAGACCGGAACGCCGGCTGCTTTTCCCGCGATATCATAACAGGCCGTATTGACGGCAGCTTTTGGGAGATTGTTGTTTTTGCAGACGATATCCATGCGGCGGTCGATGGCGGCAACATCGGTAGGATCCATACCGGTGATTGCTGGTGCTAGTATTTTGCCAATCACGCTCTTAGCGGTTTCAGCACTTTCGTCAGTGAAACCGGGCTGAGGGTTGCATTCGCCGTATCCGACAATACCTTCGTCAGTATGGACTGCAACTAAGACACAGCATGTGTGTGATTTGACTCCGTATGATTTTTGTAAGGCGTAAGGAACTTTCAGTGGAATCAGCAAATTCCGAACATTGATCCGGGTGATTTTCATAAATGCTTTCCTCCTGCAGAAAAATCATTCTATAAAAATAGTAGCAAATAAAGTGCCAGTTTTAGACGCGGAAAACAGATCTGTAAACTGATGATTTAGCTAAAGAACAATAATGTTTTACAGCGCGAATATTAGTTTGTTCACAATTGTGTTCAGATGTTCAGTATGTTTAACAAACAACGTACAAAAAGGACCTTGCATTACTGCAAGGCCCTTTTGGGGTTATAGACAGGAGCTGCATTAAGTTATTACAGGTCGCAGACTGCGAGGATCCTTTCGTACATGGCGTCGCAGCGGGTAGTGACGTATTCGGTGAGGCGCTTTCCTTCCGCGTAGGCCGAGATGACAAAGGGATCGTCCCGCCCCGAAAGGCTCTTCAGGCTGCTGAGGATGTTCAGCCAGGAGCTTCTGGCGGATGCGGCAAGCGCCGCAGCGGCCACGCCGAGCTCGTCCGCGCAGTCGGGATCCACATGCCCCTCCAGCGCGAGCAGGAGGTCGGCAGCTTCCTTGCACAGCCTGAGGACGTCCAGCGGGACCCGGGAGCAGTCGCGCGCGGCCTGGTCCAGCGTATCCTGACGGATCTCTTCCTGGATCCGGTCGCCCTGCGGCATGAGCAGCGCGCGCAGAGAGCGTTTCCACACCTCCGCGTCGCGGTCCACCGCATCCAGGAAGGCCGCGGTCAGGGGGATCCCCTGTTCCTGCGCCTTCAGAGCGCCTTCCTCAAACTCCGCGAATTTCGGCTTGCCGGCGGTCAGAGCGGCAGTCATGACGCCGAGCGCGGCGCCCGTCGCACCGATGAGCGCGCTGCCGCCGCCTCCCCCCGGAGCGGGAGAGGCGCCTGCGAGAAGACGGATGAAAGCCCGAAGGTCTTTCTCCGTTAAATGCTTTTCATTCATATCGATTCCTTAAGTGGATATTTGCCGGGAACAACTTGCATTTACAGTATAGCACGAAAAGAACTTTTCGTCAAAGAAATCGCAAAAGGGCTGGAAGATTTTATAGATTTAAGATATGCTTAAGAAGATCCTTCGCTCCGCTGCCGGGGGGCTGCCCTTCGGGCGTCACGATGACGGGCAGGGGAAGGATGACAGGAGACTTGCCATGACATACGATGAGATCAACATGTGCCTTGAAGGCCTGACCGCAGGCGTACCGCATCAAACGGCGAGCCTCGCGAACGCGGCCGCCCTTCTTTATCAGGAACTGCCGGACGTAAGCTGGGCAGGCTTTTACCTTGCCGAAGAGGGAACGCCGACGCTTGCGGAAGGCGGAATAAAGGATCTGCCGGAAGAGGACCGGGGCAGGATGCTAGTCCTCGGCCCCTTCCAGGGAAAGACGGCCTGCATCGAGATCCCCTGGGGACGGGGCGTGTGCGGAACGGCGGCGAAGACCCGCCGGACCCAGCTCGTTCCGGACGTTTTTGCCTTCCCGGGGCACATCGCCTGCGACGCCGCCTCCCGTTCGGAGATCGTGGTGCCGCTGTTTGACGCGCGCGGCGAGGTAAGCGGAGTGCTCGACCTTGACTCGGCGCGGCCTGCCCGCTTTACGGAAACGGATGCGGAAGGCCTCGAAGCCTTTGCCCGGATCCTCGAAAAGGAAGTGTTCGGCCGTGCATGAACCGGATCTTTCTTTCTACCCGAAGGACGGCAAACGCTTCACCGAAGAGGAGCGGAAGGCGCTCGTAAAGAGGGCGCGGCCCGTCTTTCTGGAACGGGTGGCATATTACGCACCGCTCATGAAGGTCACGTCGGGCCGCATCACCGTCCGCACCCAGAAGACACGCTGGGGGAGCTGTACCAAAGACGGAAACCTCAACTTCAACGCCCTGCTCCTGCTCGCGCCGCCAGAGGCGCTGGACATGGTCGTGGTGCACGAGCTCTGTCATCTGAAATACATGAACCACTCGAAGTACTTTTACTTTGAGTTAAAACGCTTTTACCCGGCGTATAAGGAGCCGCGGGAATGGCTGAAGAAAAACGGCGCCGGACTTATCCGGATGCTGCCGAAGGAGGCGCTGAAGCGAAAGCGCCGCCGCTTCTTTTTCTTCAGATAGGAGGAGGGAAACGATGCAAAACGACCGATCCGCAGCCGCAAAAGGAACGCTCTTCGTCTTTCTGTCCGCGGTTTTCTTCAGTATCGGCGGCCTCTTCATGAAACTGATCCCCTGGAACGGGCTCGCGATCAACAGCGCGCGGAACGTCTTTTCGGTCCTCGTGCTGGCCGCGTTCTTCCGGATCCGCCGCCATAAGCTCGTCATCAACCGCACCGTGCTCATCGGTGCGCTTGCCATCGTGGGGACGAACATCCTCTACAGCCTTGCGAACAAACTGACCACTGCCGGCAACACCATCATCCTGCAGTTCACGGCGCCGATCTGGGTCATGGTCTTCTCGTCGCTTCTGCTGAAAAAGAAGCCGGGGCGGCTGGACCTCATCGCGGCGGCTTTCGTCTTTGCCGGCGTCATCTGCTTTTTCATCGACAGCCTCTCGTCGGGGCATCTGGCCGGCGACCTGCTCGCTTTGCTTTCGGGCATCTTCTACGCGGGAGTCTTCATGATGAACGCGCGGGAGGATTCTGACAGCCTGTCCTCGGTCCTCATCGGCATGGTGCTGAACGTACTGACAGGCCTTCCCTTCCTCATCCGGGAGCAGCCGTTTTCGGCGGGGATGGATGTCTGGGGGCCAGTCCTCATCCTGGGCATCTTCCAGCTGGGGCTTGCCTATGTCTTCCTGACGGAAGGCCTCGCGATCACGCCGCCCGTCACCGCGAGCCTCATCAGCGGGATCGAGCCGGTGCTGAATCCGCTTCTCGTTGCGGTCTTTTACGGCGAGATGCTGACGCCGCTGTCCCTGGTCGGTGCAGCGATCGTTTTCCTCTCCGTCATCGGCTACAACCTGATCCGTCTGAAACAGGCCGAAGCCGGAACATAGAAAGAGGCGCCCGAAGGCGCCTCTTTTTAACTGCAGGGCATACCCCGTTGACGGGTACCTCCTGCAGATGGTAAAATATTATATAAGACAAAGACCTTCGTGAAAGAGAGGGCACGGACAGACCGGCCGCGTTCCGGTCTCTCAGACGGCGGTCGTCAGATAAGGAGGTGCCGCATGAAAAAGATGATCCGTTTGACGGCAGTGCTGCTGGTCCTTGCGCTGCTTGCCGGAGCGATTTCCGGCTGCACGCCCGGAGAAGAGAAGAAACTGCGGGAGCGAGCACAGGCGCATCTTGTCCGCCTGGCACATCACGCGGACGTTTCCGATACCTTCACGCTCAGCGATGAAAAGGTGAAGTTTTCGGACAGGACCGCGTCTGTTCCGTTCAAGGTCGCGTCGAAGACCTACGGCGGGAACTTTACCGTCTGGGTCAGCCGCGGCGAAGAGGATACGGCGACGGACGATTATTACTGCCTCTATCTGCGGCAGGAGGCGGAGGATAAGATCAATGCCCTGATCGAGAAAGCCCTGGGCGGCCTCATGCTCCGGGCGTCGGTCAGTTTCATGAAGACCGAGAACCCGGCGCTGTCCCTTCATGCCGCCGGCAGCGTGGAAGAACTGCTGAAGATCGCCGGTACCGAGCCGCTCATCATGGAGGTCGACACCGTATCGGGAGAAGGATACAACCCGGATGACGGCATGGTCGATGCCATGCTGACTGCTCTGCGGGAGGCGGGATACTGGTGCACCTTCTATCCTTACGTGAGTGACGCGGTCTGGTTCGAGGTCCGTCCGGAAGGCTTCTGGAGGGACCGGCAGACCGGCGCCGACGGCGGCGCGATGATGGATCGGCAGGAATACACGCCGGCCGTCCCTGCCGGGAACTGAGAACAACGCGAAAAGAACGGTCCCTCCCAAAGGAGAGATCGTTCTTTTTTGTCCGTTCAGGCAGTCTACGGCTGGACGGACAGCCCGATGATCAGGAGCCTCATCATATCTCCGAAGCCTTCGGGAAGGGTCCCGACGTAGAGCTGCAGGGCCTGATAGCCGCCCTCGATCCAGACCATGAAGATGAGGGCGATGCCGAAGAGCGGCAGGACTGCGTCGACGACACGGTTCTTATGGGTCCGCGTATAGGAGAAGAGCAGCATGAAGGGAATCATCGGGAGCAGTTCGATGCTGCCGCCGAAGCCGCTGGCGATTATGGCGTCCGTGAGTGCGGCATAGCCGCTCAGATCCTGCCCGCCGATGAAAAGGATCAGGAGCGGCAGGACGAAGACCACGAAGACGTCAAGCAGGGCGGTGAGGAAGAAGATCTTGGCCGTGAAGAGGGAAAAGCGCAGCGAATTGTAGTTCGTCTGCATGTGCTCCATGAATTCCTCGTGCGTGCGGCCGTGTCTTCGGAAGAGGCGTTCGCGCCGCTTGACATAGAAGGCGAGGAAAATGAAGACCAGGAAGGTCATGGGTGGCTTCGTGGTCAGGAAAGGCCAGACCGTGACGGGAAGACGCAGCCAGCCGTTGGCAGCCATGATCTTCAGCACGATGCAGCCGATCTCGTACGCGGCCGGGATGACGGCAAGAAAGCGCAGGATCAGGACGCGCTTCCCCGTGAAGCCCCGCTTCGGCCGGCAGTTGACAAGGCACATGAACAGCGAGCAAAGAAAGAGGTCAATGAAGATGTTGAAGGCGAAAAAGCCCTGCGGCCGGAAGCGGGTAATGAGCATATCCAGAAACTGCGGCGCCTCTTCGGGCGCCTGAAGGAGAACGCCCAGGGAGCCCAGCAGATAGCGGTTGATGAAGAGGCAGCAGCCGGCGCCGGTCACCGCAGCCAGGGCGCCGTAGCGCAGCGTCTGCCTGACGTACCCTTCGCGGCCGTCCAGGATAACGGCAAAGTTTGCGATCAGAAGGAGAGGCAGGGCGAGCGCAGAGAGCGAGCCGAGAACGGCGATCGGAGTATCGAAGACCGCGGCATATTCCGGCGCGAGCTTCAGGTCCAACTCCATCAGAAGAACGACCTGGGTGAGCGCGAGGCAGATCCAGGCGAATATGCGGAAGTGGCGGTAGGAAAGCGGCCCGCGGTAGCGGATGTCGTTCTCGGCGCTGCGTGCGAGGATCTTATGCTTCCGGCGACGCAGTTTCGAGACTTTTTTTACCTTGGCCTTCTTCGGTTTCGGCGCCGGAGCGGACGGTAAGATACCGGTCTCCGGGGCATCCTTCGGCGGAGCCGGAGTCTCTTTGCCGGTAGCCTCTTCCGGAGCTTCTGCAGCTTCTTCGGACACTTCTTCGGCAGCCGCCTCCGGCGCCTGCGGAACTTCCGGAACCGCTTCCGCGGAAATGCCTTCCGGGCTTTCGGAAGCGCTGTCTTCCGGCGCTCCGGCCTTAGGCGCTTCAGCTGTCAGGTCTTCGGTTTTATCGGATGTTTCTTCGGGGAACGTCATTTGCGGCCTCCTTGCCGTCGGTCAGGCAGACAGCCTGAGATCAGTTTCAGCATAGCATATCCGGCAGAACTATGATAGTGTTTTTGCCGCGGATATGCTATGATGAAGCTGCCCGGAAGGAAAAACTTCGGGCAGGGAAGGAGAGAAGTCGTGAAATACGATTTTGAAACGCTGCTGGACCGCCGCGGGCATGATGCGATCGCCGTGGATGCGGTCGGAGACCCGCACTGGAAGGGCTTCGCGCCGACCGCGCCGAAAGAAGGATTCGACTGCATTCCGATGTGGGTCGCCGACATGAATTTCCCCGTGCCGAAGTCGGTGCAGGAGGCCATGATAAGACGGATCGAACACCCGGCCTTCGGCTACTTTTCCCCTTCGGACGAATATTATCAGGCAATCATCGGATGGCATGCGCGCCGGAAGGGCGTGAGCGACCTGGACCGCTCCGTGATCGGGTATGAAAACGGCGTGCTCGGCGGCCTGGTCTCGGCTCTCAAGGTCTTTGCCGTACCCGGTGATAAAGTCCTTCTGCACAGCCCGACCTACATGGGCTTTACGCACAGCATGGAGGATGCCGGCTTTAAGATCGTCCACAGTCCGCTCGTACGGAACACGGACGGTGTCTGGCGCATGGATTTTGAGGACATGGAACGGAAGATCCGCGAGCATCACATTCACGCAGCGGTCTTCTGCAATCCCCACAACCCCTGCGGGCGCGTCTGGACGAAGGAAGAGATCACCGAAGCGATGGCGGTCTATGAACGGAACGGCGTGGGCGTCATCTCCGACGAGATCTGGTCCGATCTTCTGCTCGGCGGGGCGAAATATACCCCTGCGCAGTCGGTGAGCGGCTGGGCGAAGACGCACACCGTCGCACTTTACGCCCCGTCCAAGACCTTCAATCTGGCCGGGCTCATCGGCAGCTATCACGTCATTTACGACAGAACGCTCCGCGAACGGGTCGAGAGCGTCAGCAGCAAGGTCATCTACAATTCCATGAACGTGCTCTCGCAGTACGCCCTGATCGGTGCTTACGGCGCAGAGGGCGAAAACTGGCTGGACCAGCTGCTTCCGGTGCTGACGGAGAACGCGAACCTCGGCGCAGACTGCGTGGAAAGCCGCTTCGAAGGCGTTTCGGTTTTCCGTCCGGAGGGCACCTACATGATGTTCCTCGACTGCAGCAGGTGGCTTGCGGCTCACGGCACGGCGCCCGGGGAACTTCTGCAGAAAGGCTGGGATCACGGCGTCGGCTGGCAGGACGGCGCGCTCTTCCAGGCGCCCGAATGCATCCGCCTGAACCTTGCCTCACCCACGCACCGCATCCGCGAAGCATTCCGGCGGATGGACGAATACGTTTTCAACGCCTGATAAGGAGAATGCGCCATGATCATCGTCAGGAAAATACAGATCCCCGGACTGGAAACGGCGAAACCGAGGAGGCTCTACATCTATCTTCCGAAGGATTACGAAGTTTCGGACCGCCGCTATCCCGTGCTTTACATGTTCGACGGCCATAACGTCTTCTACAACAGCCATGCGACCTACGGCAAGAGCTGGGGCATGAAGGAATACCTGCAGAAGACGAAACTGCCGCTGATCGTCGTCGGGATCGAGAGCAACCGGGAGGGAAAACGGCTTTCGGAATATTCGCCCTGGGATTTTTCCCGCCGGGAGGTGGGCTTCGTTCCCGGCCGCGGGCAGGTCACGATGGACTGGATCGTAAAGACCCTGAAATCCTCGGTCGACGCGGAGTTCCGGACGCTCCCGGACCGCGAACATACCATGATCGCGGGCAGTTCCATGGGCGGGCTCATTACCGTCTATGCCGCAGTTGCCTACAATGACGTTTTCTCCCGTGCGGCGGCCCTTTCGCCCTGCTTCTTCCTGCTTCCCCGCGAGGTCGCGGCGCTCATAAAGGAAAAGGCGCCGCTTGCCCAGCCGACCCGCATTTACATGGATTACGGCAGCGCGGAGTGGAACGGAAAGTGCAAAGGGCACTGGGCGGAGATGTTCCGCACGGCAGCGCGCCTTTCCAGAGCCGGCGCACACACGGCAGCCCGGGTCGTTCCGGGGGCCGTACACAACGAAGCTGCCTGGGAGAAACGCATTCCGGTCTTCATGGATTACCTTTATCCGAAGGACTGAGAAACGCCGCCGGGCAGGCACTGCCGCCCGAGTGAAAATCAATTAAGAAAACGAAGGAGTTTTATCATGCCCGGACAGAAAAAACGCAGAACGGCAGGATCCGTGATCGCTTCGGTCTTTCTGTCGATCCTGCTGCTTGCGCCTCTGACCCTGGGGGTCTTCTGGTGGGAACTGCGGGACATTCTTTCGCAGAAGGGGATCGAATACTGCCTTGACAGCATCAAACCGGAGGAAATAAAGATTTCCGGCGCCGGAACCGGCAGGGGAGAGACGCTTCTCGACAGGATGGCCGATTCGGTCAATAAGGTGCTCGGTTCGAAAAAGGTTACGGCAGACGACATGAAGGAAATGATCGACGTTTCCACGGCCAAAGCCTTCATTGCCCGGGAGGCGGGAGACATTTTTGAGGATCTGAAGAACGGGACGAGCCGCGCCTCCGTCACGGCGGAGGAACTTTCCGCCTTCGTGGAGGAAAACTGGCATCTGTTTGAAGGCCTGCTCCCCTCCGTGCCGGAAGAGGATCTTGCACTGGCGGTGGACACCGTCGTTGCCGGAGAGGTGGATCCCGGCTTTGCGGAAACCGTTCGGGATTATCTGAAGAAACACGATCCGCCCAAAAAGTATGACGGGATGATCCGGACGTTTCAGGCGACGGGAGCAGTCGAAGAAAAAGAGAGGGACCTTCTGACCGAATTCCTGACGAAGGAACTGTTTCCCGGTATGTACAGGGATGAGATCGCAAAAAAGCTGACGGATGAGGTGACGGGAAAACTGAGCACGGCCTATCTCCGGAGCGAAATGGAAGACGAGGGGGAGAAGATCGTCGGCACCGCGTTCTCCGCGCTGCCGGGCTATGCCGCGATCGGGATCATCGCCGTCCTGGTCCTGCTGTACTTTGTCGCTGACCGGCACATTCCCGGGGACGCGTTCATCGGCATCGGGGCACTGCTCCTCACTGTCTGCGGACCTCTGGCCGCGGCGGGAGTTCTGCATCCGCTGGACAAGCTCTTCCGGCGGTATCTCACGGAGGGGGAATATCTTGCGCGTTCCGTTTCCAATGCCTTCCTGGGATTCCATCAGACGAGAAATCTGACGGCTGCCGTCATCGGACTCTGCCTGGTGATCCTGGGGCTCGTCCTGAACGGGCTTTCGCGCCGCAGGATCCGGGAAGCCGATCCTTTCGGACAGGCGTAAAAGCCGAAGAATAGATGCATTTTGCTGTAGCGTTTTGCATTTTATCTGTTATAATAGGGCGTCGCGCGGGAAAAGCCGCGCAGAAAAGGAAAGATCATCATGAACATGCATATTCTCATCAGCTGCCTCACGATCTTCTGCTGCAGGATCATCGACGTGTCGCTCGGGACGATCCGTACGATCCTGACGGTCAAGGAACGCACGCTCCTGTCTTCCATCATCGGCTTCATGGAAGTCTTCATCTGGTATATCATCGTCAAGGATGCGCTGACCGGCGATACGCCCGTGCTGCTCACGGCGATCTCCTACGCGGGCGGCTACGCGACGGGGACCTTCGTCGGCGGAAAGCTTGCCGGCGCCCTCGTGAGCGGTCAGGTCACCATGCAGGTCGTGACCTCGCACCGGGATCCGGAGATCCTTGCGTACCTCCGTTCCTTTGGCTACGGTCTTACCGTGCTGAACGTGGAGGCCGGCCGCGACGGCGTGCCGAAGCATCTCATTCTCTCCACGATCGACCGCAAGCAGGTCCGGATCTTCCGCGAAAACATCGAGCGGGTGGATCCGAAAGCCATGATCATGATCCAGAGCACGGTCAGCCGCGTGGGGGGCTACGACCGCGCGAAGATTCTGAGCAACGAAGACTATCGCAAGGCCTACGAAATGTATCTGGCGCGCCGGAAAAAGAGCATTTTCGGCCTGCAGCGCCATCTGGTCGCCGAATACGCGAAGCAGTTCAGGATCACGCGGGCCGATACCTTCAAGCTCATGCTTGCCATGCATGACGACCGCCTTGCCGAGGAGAAGAACAAGAGGGCGGCGCAGGTCGCTGCGGAAAGCATGCCGCCGCGAAAAGGAAAATGAATACGCCGCGCCGCAGGGCGGACGGCCACGGGCAAAAAAGGGAAACGGCAGGACGTATCTTGCGCATTTCCTTTTTTTGTGGCATATTTGAGGCGGGAGGTGAACAGACATGAAAAAAGAGCACAGAAAGAAACTGATCGCACCGATCGTCATCGCCTTCCTGTTCGTCGGCTATCTTGCCGTTTATCTCTGGCTGCTGTTCTTTGCGGCGGCAGCGACGACACCGGTGCTGATCCTGCTTGCCGTTCCGCTCGCCGCGCTGGGCGTCGGCATGATCTGGGTACTGATCACCCGCATCCGGGAGATCGACAAAGGAGAAGAAGATGATCTTAGCAACTACTGAAACCATTAACGGGAAAGACTTCGAGACCCTCGGCCTCGTCAAGGGCAGCACCATCCAGACGGTCAACGCGTTCCGCGACATCGGCGCCGGTCTGAAGACCCTGGTCGGCGGCGAACTGACGAAATACAACGAGATGATGAACAACGCGCGTGCTCTCGCGACCAAGCGCATGGTCGAAGAAGCCGAAGCGCTCGGTGCTGACGCCATCGTGTGCGTCCGCTATGCTTCTGCTTCCGTGACGCAGGGTGCGGCTGAGGTCATGGCCTACGGCACCGCGGTGCAGTTCAGGTAAGAAGAATCATAATTGGAGAAAAAACCGTCCGGCAAACTGATGAGCCTGCTTCTGGTCCTCGCCGCAATGATCTGGGGCGCTGCTTTTGTTGCCCAGAGCGAGGGGACGAAGTATGTTGAGGCCTGCACTTTCGTCTGCACGCGCTACGTTCTGTCGGCGGCGATCCTGATCCCGCTCGGACTCATCGCGGGGCGGAAGGGCGGAAAAATGCCGCTTCGCCGGGCGGAGTTCAAGCATGTGCTGACAGGCGGCGCGGTCTGCGGCGTATTTCTTGCGCTTGCGAGCCTCTCGCAGCAGGTGGGGATCGAAACGACCACGGCAGGCAAGGCCGGCTTCATCACGGCGCTCTACGTTGTGGGCGTGCCGCTCCTCGGTCTCTTTTTCGGGAGGCGTCCGGGTCTTCGGATCTGGTTCTGCGCGCTCCTCGGCGTCATCGGCCTCTACCTCATCAGCGTGAAGGAAGGCCTTGCGATCGGGAAGGGCGACGCCCTGATGATCCTCTGCGCCGTCATTTTCTCGTTCCAGATCATGAGCGTGGACCGTTTCTCGAAGGGGACGGACAACCTGCTGCTTCTGGCCGGACTGCAGTTCCTGACGACGGCTGCCGTCAGCGGCATAGGGATGCTCCTTTTCGAAACGCCCCGCTGGGCGGACATTTCGGCGGCAGCGCTCCCGATCCTCTACGCAGGCGTCATGAGCGGTGCGGTCGGCTACACGCTGCAGATCCTCGGTCAGAAATACACGGATCCCGCGATCGCTTCCCTTATCATGAGCCTGGAAGCGGTCTTTTCGGCGCTGACGGGGCTGATCGTTCTGCACGAGAGGATGACGGGGCGCGAGATCATCGGCAGTGCCGTCCTCTTTTCGGCCGTGATCCTGGCCCAGCTGCCGGCGAAAAAGCACGCTGCCGGGACAGAAAAAAGCATTAAAACAAATCGTTTCAATACAGGAGGAAGAACATGAAGGTTTCCGAACTGCCCTACGAACGGGTAACTATTGAAGAAGTAAAGGAAAAACTCCCGCAGCTCGTGGAACGGATCCGCAGCGCGAAAAGCGTGGAGGAGGTCCTCGCCGCACGTGAAGACTACCGGGCGTTCCAGAAGCGTTTCTATACGAACGCCTCGCTCGCTTCCATGCGCTATACCATCAACACGGTGGACGAGTTCTACGTGGCCGAGAATGAATATTACGATGAGATCGGTCCCGAGGCGCAGGCCCTGGCCCAGGAATATGCCAAGGCCATGCTGGAATCGCCGTTCCGCCCCGAACTGGAAGAAAAACTTGGCACGTTGGTGTTCCGGCAGTGGGAAATCGAGCTGAAGAGCATGTCCCCCGCAATCATTGAAGACATGGTCGAGGAAAACAAGGTCGTCATGGAATACAGCAAGCTGATGGCCGGCATGGACTTTGAGTTCCGCGGCGAGACGATGCCCCGTTCCGTCCTCATGGGCTTCGCGAAGTCGGAAGACCGCGCGACCCGGAAGGAATGCTACGAAGCGCTCGGCAGGGGCCTGGCCGCCCACTCCGCCGAACTGGACGACATCTTCGACCGCCTGGTGCACATCCGTGACCGCATGGCGAAGAAGATGGGCTACAAGAACTTCGTCGAGCTCGGCTACTACCGCATGGGCCGTCTGGCCTACGGCGAGGAAGACATCAAGGTCTTCCGCGAAAACATCCTGAAAGACATCGTCCCCGTGGTCGCGAAGCTCCGCCTGGAGAATGCGAAGAAGCTCGGCATCGAAGGCGATTTCATGATCTACGATAACGACGTCGTGATCCCCGGCGGTGATCCGAAGCCCCTCGGCAAAGAAGCCATTTTCAAGGCTGCGAAAGAGATGTACCACGCCATGGGCGAAGAGACCGGCCGCTTCATCGACATGATGATGGAAGCCGAAGCCTTCGACGTCGATTCCCGCAAGAACAAATGGGGCGGCGGCTACTGCACCGCGTTCGAACTGTACAAGCAGCCCTTCATCCTCGCGAATTTCAACGGCACCGCGGGCGACGTGGACGTCATGACCCACGAGGCCGGCCACGCCCTGAACGCCTGGTTCACCTTCGACAACGAGCCGTTTGAAGCCCAGATGGGCATGGAGACGGCGGAGACCCACTCCATGAGCATGGAATTCTTTGCCTGGCCGTACATGGACAAGTTCTTTGGCGACAGGGCGGCGGACTACCGCTTCATGCATGCGCTGGACGCCCTGACCTTCATCCCCTACGGCACCATCGTGGACTACTACCAGCACCTCGTGTACGAGAACCCGGACATGACGCCGGCGGAGCGCAAGGCCTGCTGGAACGAGCTGGAGGCGAAATTCCGTCCGTGGATCAGCACGAAGGGCATCCCTTACATCGAAGAGGGCACGCGTTGGCAGTATCAGATGCACATTTACGAGAGCCCCTTCTACTACATCGACTATGTGCTCGCGCAGACCGCAGCCTTCGAATTCCTGCTGGCCTCGCAGGAGGACTACGACGACGCCTTCAGGCGCTACATCGCCCTGTCCAAGAAGGGCGGCACCGAGCTGTGGCCGCAGCTTCTTGAAGAAGCCGGCCTTGCCTCGCCGTTTACGCCCGGCGCCCTCGCCGAGGTGGCCGGAAAGGTCGAAAAACTGCTGGAAAGCATCCGGTAAACCGAAAAAACACTGCTTTGCAACTGCCGGTTGCGTAAGTTTACGGTCCGTTTGATAGCCTGCAACGGCGAAAACCGCTATGATGGCGGCGTAAACGAAAGCGACGCGGGCTCACGGATCGGATACGTGACCGGCAGGAAAGCAAAGGAGATACACCATGATACTTGCAGACAAAATCATCGAACTCAGAAAAAGAAACGGCTGGTCACAGGAAGAATTGGCCGAAAAACTGGACGTGAGCCGCCAGTCCATCTCCAAATGGGAAGGCGCGCAGTCGGTCCCGGACATGAACCGCATCCTTGCGCTCTCGCAGATCTTCGGCGTAAGCACGGACGTTCTCTTAAAGGATGAGCTGGAACTTGACGGGGCGCCCGAACTTGGTCTGCAGGCGGAGGATACCGCCGCGCGGAGCGTCAGCATGGAGGAAGCTTCAGCCTATCTTGACCATAAGAACACGGCCGCGGGCCGCATTTCCCTCGGCGTGATGCTCTGCATCCTCTCCCCCGTGCTCCTGATCATCCTTACCGGCGCGCAGGAGGCGGGACGCATCGCCCTCACGGAAAATCAGGCGGCAGGCCTCGGCCTCATCGTTCTCTTTCTCCTGATCGGCGCGGCGGTGGCGCTCTTCGTGATCAGCGGCATCCGGCACAGCCGCTTCGAATATCTGGAAGAAGAGATCATCGACACGGCCTACGGCGTTTCCGGCATGGCCAGGGAGCGCCGCGAAAGATACCGCTCCGTGAACGCCCGCATGCTGACCGCGGGGATCGTCCTCTGCGTGGTCGCGGCCGTCCCCATCTTCATTGCCGAACTCTTCTTTGAGGAAAATGAGATGGCGGAGATCCTGGCCGTCGGCGTGCTGCTGGTCCTCGTTGCCGTCGGCGTGATGATGATCGTCCGTACCTCGATCATCTGGGGCGGCTTCAAGGCCCTGCTTGAAGAGGACGATTACAGCCGCGTCGAGAAAACGGCGGAAAAGAAGATCGCGCCGATCGCGTCCGTCTACTGGGCGCTCGTCACCGCCGGCTATCTCGGCTGGAGCTTCCTCACCATGGAATGGCACCGGACCTGGATCGTCTGGCCCATCGCCGGCGCCGCCTTCGGGATCGTCAGCGGCGTCGCAAGAATGATGCGGAGCAAGGGCTGAAACCGGCAGCGCAATGAAAAACGCGGAGGGAAAACCTCCGCGTTTTTTTATGTGGGCAGTTCGTTCGGAACTTATTTCTTCTGCGTATCCAGGCTGTTTCCGAAGACGAAGAAGCGCTGGTAGAGGAATTCCGTGACAAGGTTCAGGATCATGTTGGCAGCGGTCGCGAGGTACTCGTTCCAGCCGAGCTGCATGGTGTAAACGTGCTCCAGCCAGGAGGAGAGAGGCGTAAAGACCAGGTAGTAGGCGGCCACCTTCAGCATGGCGACGGGGACGTTCGCGGCCGACTTGAAGGTGAACTTCCGGTTCAGGGTGAAGTTCCAGAGGACCGACAGCACGAGCGCGATCATATAGCTCAGCCAGTAATCGAGATGCAGGGTCTCGTTCAGGAGGGCGAAGGTGCCCATCTCGATGATCCCCGCACTGGCGGAAAATAAGACGAACTTGATGACGCGGATGACCTCCGCGTTTTTGCTTTTTGCAGCCGGAACGGTTTCCGGCCCTTCGGCGGGAACGGAGCCGGGGACAATGTTTTTCTCTTCCATGATTCACCCCACCGCTAAAATTGCAAGCAGCGCCATCATTTCGTCATGGTCCAGGTATCCCTCGACCTTGTACAGGATCTGGCCGGCAAAACTGCAGATCTGATCACCGCGGAGGCGCATCAGGATCTCGTGGCTAAAGTTCTTGAACAGCTCGCCGTCAAAGCGGTAGACGATCGTTCCGTAGAAATCTCGGACCAGATCTCCGTCAAGCTTATACATGACGCCGCCGCCGAAGCGCCTGACGTAATTCCCGTCAAGCTCGCAGACGGTCGCCCCGCTGAAGCTGCGGAAACGTCTGCCGTCGTATTTCAAAACGACTTCTCCGCCGAAACGTTTGATCGTTGCTGACATGTTTTTCTCCTTTACCGTGATATGTTACGCCAGGGCTTCCGCCTGCTCGAACTGCGCGTTGTAGAGCTTCGCGTAGAAGCCGCCCTTCGCCAGCAGTTCCTCGTGTGTGCCTTTCTCGATCACGTCGCCCTCGTTCATGACCAAGATGAGGTCGGCGTTTTTGATCGTGCTCAGGCGGTGCGCGATGATGAAGCAGGTGCGGCCGACCGTGAGCCGCTCCATCGTATCCTGGATGATCTGCTCGGTACGGGTATCCACGGAGCTCGTGGCTTCGTCGAGGATGATCATCGGGTTCGCCTGCAGCATGGCGCGGGCGATGGTGAATAGCTGCTTCTGTCCGGCGGAAATGGTGGTGCTTTCCGAAAGGACGGTATCGAAGCCCTGCGGGAGCGAGTGAATGAAGTGGCTGATGCCGCAGGCCTTCGCGACCCGTTCCAGTTTCTCCTCCGTTACGCCTTCGAGGTTGAAGCAGAGGTTCTCGCGGACGGTCCCTTCGAACATCCAGGTATCCTGCAGCACCATCCCGAACATGTCGTGGATGTCCTCGCGGCGCATGTCCTTCGTGGACACGCCGTCGATCAGGATGCGGCCTTCGTTGATCTCGTAGAAGCGCATGAGGAGGTTCACCATGGTGGTCTTGCCGGCGCCGGTCGGGCCGACGATGGCGACCTTCTGACCGGGTTTGATGTCGGCGCAGAAGTCCTTGATGATGATGCGGTCCGGATGGTCCGGATAGGCGAAGCGCACATGGTCGAAGGTGACGGCGCCGACGGGCCGGCCTTCGCGGGCGGGCTTATCGCTTTCGTCCGAAAGCTCTTCGTTCTCAAGGAAATCGAAGATGCGGGTCGCGGCTGCGGCTACGCTCTGCAGGGCGGTCATGCTCTGCGCGATCTGCGAAAGCGGCTGCGTGAACATGCGGGTGTAGAGGATGAAGGAAACGATCACGCCGAACTTGATCTCGCCGCGCAGCACGAGCACCGCGCCGAGGACGCAGACGGTCACGTAGGAGAGGTTCCCGATGACCATCATGACGGGCTGCATGACGCCGGAAATGAACTGGCTCTTCCAGTTGGCGTCGTAGACCGCATCGTTGAGCGTGCCGAAACGGTCGCGGACCTGTCCCTCCGCGCGGGAGGTGCGCATGATCTCGTGGCAGGTGTACATTTCTTCGATGTAGCCGTTCAGCGCGCCGAGGTTCTTCTGGCGTGCCACGAAGTACTTCTGGCTGCGCTTCAGGAGGATCATGGTGATCGCAAAGCCGAGGAAGGTGAGCAGGATTAGGGCGCCGGCCATGCGGATCTCGATGACCAGCATCATCACGAGGCAGCCGACGAACTGGACGAGCGAGCTCAGCATGCCGGGCAGGCTGTTCGCGAGGCCCTGCTGCACGGTCGATACGTCGTTCGTGATGCGGCTCAGGATATCGCCCTGCGTATTGCGGGAGAAATACACCATCGGCACGCGGTTGATCTTGGTGTCAAGGTCGCCGCGCATTTGCTTGGAGATGCGGAGGGTCGCTGCGGCCATCATGTACTGCTGCAGCATGGAGAGGGCGGCGCTGCCGAGGTAGACGGCAAGGAGGAAGAAGCCCATCCTCGCGATGGCGGCCATGTCGATGCCGGAAATGAGGCCGTCCTTCATGATGTCGGTCATGTGGCCGAGGAGGCGCGGGCCGACGACGGAAAGCACGGTCGCGCCGGCGGCGCAGACCATGGCGAAAACGATGAACGGCAGATATTTTTTCATGTAGCGGAAGGTCTTGCCGAGGGCCGGTCCGATCTTGATGGAATGGTCAAGCGGCCGCATGTCTCTCATGGGGGGCATTGTCCGTCACCTCCTTACATGAGCTCCGCAGCGGAGAGCTGGGAGCGGGCGATCTCCTGATAGACC
Organism: uncultured Lachnospiraceae bacterium; assembly: GCA_902789555.1. Taxonomy (GTDB): domain Bacteria; phylum Bacillota; class Clostridia; order Lachnospirales; family Lachnospiraceae; genus UBA6987. Next base: position 111,497 of record CADAOF010000002.1, on the reverse strand, counting down.
CGGCAGGTCTTCATGAGTTCGCCGTGGGTGCCGAGACCCACGCATTTGCCTTCGTCAAGGACCAGGATCTGTTCGGCATTCCGGATGGTGCCGATGCGCTGGGCGACGATGACGCGGATCGTGTCAGCAAAATTCTTCGCAAGCGCGGCGCGGAGGTCCGCGTCGGTGCGGTAGTCGAGAGCGGAGAAGGAATCGTCGAAGATGAGGACTTCAGGCGTTCTCGCGAGCGCTCTCGCGATGGAGAGGCGCTGCTTCTGGCCGCCGGAGAGGTTCCTGCCGGCCTGTGCCAGGGTGTAATCCAGCCCGCCTTCGCTCTTGTCCACGAACTCCGCGGCCTGCGCGGTATCCACGGCGGCGCGGATCTGATCTTCGGTGAATTCACCGTTCTTCAGCCCGAAGGAGAGGTTCTCGCGGATGCTGCCGGAGAAAAGGACCGCCTTCTGGGCAATGTAGCCGAGTTTGTTGTAGAGGCCTTCGAAGGAATAATCCTGTACATTTACGCCGTCCAGCAGCACCTCGCCGCCGGTGGCGTCGTAGAAGCGGGTGATGAGGTTCACGAGGCTCGTCTTGCCGCAGCCGGTCGAGCCGATGATCGCGAGGGTCTCACCTTTTTTCACTCGGAAGGAGATATGCTGCAGGGCGTCCTCCCCGGCGTCCGGGTAGCGGAAGGAAACGTCTTTGAACTCCAGGGTGCCGCTGCCGTCGCCGGCCGTCTCCGTGCCGGGAACGATCCGGGTCTTCGCGTTGAAGACGGCGTTGATACGTTCCGCAGAGACCTGCGCCATCGGGTACATCATGAAGATCATGACGAGCAGGGAGAAGGAAATGACCACGTGGGTCGCATAGGACGAGAAGACCACGACGTTGCTGAAGAAGGTGATGCGCTCCGCGGTATCCGGCATGCCGGTCAGGATCGCGGCACCGATCCAGTAGATGCAGAGGGACAGCCCGCTCATCGCGAGGCCCATCGACGGCCCCATGACCGCGAAGAGGCGCTGGTTCCGGAGCTGCAGGTCCATCATGTCGGTGTTGACCTTATCGAACTTGTCCTCTTCGTATTTCTCGGCATTGAAGGCGTGGACCACGCCGATGCCGGAAATGTTTTCGCGGGCGACGCGGTTGATGGCGTCGGTCAGCTTCTGAATGATGCGGATGCGCGGAATGACGCGGCTGACGATCAGGAACTGCATCAGGCAGAGGGCGATCACGAAGACCATGGTCACCAGGGACAGTTCCGTGCTGCGGCCGAGGATCTTGATCACGGCCCAGACCGCCATGGTCGGTGCCTTCACGCAGAGGCCGAGGCCGGCGGAGGTGAAGTTCTGCACCTGCATGATGTCGGTGGTCGTGCGCGTGATCAGGGACGGCACGGAAAAGCCCAGCATGTTTTCCTGGTCAAAGCCGGTGATATGCAGGAAGAGCTCTTCGCGGAGCGTGCGCGTATAGCCGGCTGCCGTCCGCGCGGAAAGATAGCCGGAGGCAACCGTGAGCATTGCACTGATCGCAACGATCAGCAGCATCTCGAGACCGATGTGAAGGATCGCGGAAACGTCCTCGGCGCCGGCCTGGATGAGCAGCGTCAGCGAGCTCATGTAGTCGGGCAGCTTCAGTTCGAAATAGGAACCGGCTGTCACCACGAGCATGCAGAGAACGGCGGTAATGACCTGCGGCCTCTTCATGCGCTTGATGAGAGAGATCATGGGAAGAATCTCCTTTCGTAACGTTTCTACTATAAAGAAAAAGGAAAGAAGCGTCAAGTAGAGAATGCGTAAGGTGAGACGCCGCGGACCGGGAAGGGGCCTGAACTGCCGACGCATCAGATCCATAAAAAAAACTCCGCCCCGGCGGCCCGCTATTTGGAACAGGCATTGACCGTCTGAGGCGGAATGATCATGAGTCACTTCTCAGGTTTTGTTTTTGGCAATGCGCCTCCGCGCTGCCTCGTATACGGCGTTGTCTTCGCGAATGCCGATGACAATGATCAGCATGACGGTTTCAGTCCGCATGACCTGATAAACGACGCGGATCCCTTCTTTTTTGAGCTTGATCTTCAGAAATCCGGTGAGATTTGAGCTTCCTTTGTGTCCGAGCGGCTTTCCGTATCCGCCGGAGCAATGCCTAAACGGCGATCCATTTCTTCTTCGGAAATGAGTTTCTTCGGGTCAAAATGACTCATTCTGTCAGCTGCCGCTGTCAGCAGAAGGTAGTCGTTTATCATATCCATCATTTGGATATATTCGTCAGGCGAGAGAAGAACCGCTTCGGCCGCGTTGTTTTTTATGACGACTTTGGCCCCGTTCGCCTTAACGTCAGAAAAGATTTTTCCTGCTAAGCCGCGGTTAAACATGGAAATCGGTATGGTTTTGGTTATTGCACTCACAATGGACTCCATTCTTTCTTACTCCCTCTCCCCGTTTTGTATATAGTATACCATAATTCGGAAATATATCAATAAAAAAGTAAGTGAATAAACTGATATATATCGCTGCTTTGATATTTTCGCATTCCTTCTTCGTGCGCTTGCCCGGAGAAGAGGGAACGTTATTAATATATATTGATATCAAATCAATGAATCAGGAGAAAATGATGACGACTTATGCTTATGTCCGTGTATCGACAAAAGAACAAAAAATTGACAGGCAGCTTGCCGCGATTGAAGCCTTTGAGATTCCGAAAAAGAGAATCTTCTACGATCGACAGTCTGGAAAAGACTTTGAGCGTCCGGAGTATCAGAGGCTTATGAAAAAGATCTGCCCTGGTGATTTGCTTATTGTCAAAAGCATTGATCGTCTGGGGCGGAACTATAATGACATCCTTGCACAATGGCAATACATAACCAAAGAGAAAACGGCAGCATGGTGCGAGCAAAACCTCTTGGTATTATTTCTTTTCTTGTGATATGATCCCCATATGGAAATGATGAATGAAACGCTGCGGCACCTGACTGACCTGTACCGCCGGGCGGGAAAACAGAATTCATATGTGTACTCGGGCTTTCTCAGCCCCGCCGAGCAGGCTGCCTTTCTGGCGGCGCCGCCGCGGGGCACTGTCGCGTATGCCTTTGAAGGCGGTGCGCCGGCCGCGGAAAGACGGATCCTCATCTTCGGGAGCGAAAACGACTTCGGTTATCCGCCCGAACCGCCGATCGCCGTGCTGGCGGTCAGGCCGGCTTCGGCGAAGTTCGCGGAAACGCTGAGCCACCGGGACTATCTGGGGGCGATCCTTGGTCTGGGCATCGAACGGGAGCTCGTCGGGGACATCATCGTCCGGGAAAAGAGCGCGTACGTCCTCTGCCTGGAGCAGATCGCGGACTATATCTGCGCGAATCTGACCGAGGTGCGGCGGACGGCGGTCCGGGTGACGGCCGGGACGGGGCCGGTCCCGGACCTGGCGCCGGTCCTGAAGGAAGAGCATCTGAACGTCGCCTCGGAACGGTTGGACGCGGTCATCGCTGCCTTCTGCGGCCTCGCGAGAGGAAAGGCGGAGGAACTCTTTACCGCCGAGCGGGTCTTCGTGAACAGCCTGCCTGAAAAGCGCGGGGACAGGCGGCTTAAGGAAGGCGACGTCTTCTCGGTCCGCGGTTTCGGCAAGGGCATCTACGGCGGCATTGCGAAGGAGACGAAAAAGGGACGGTACTACGTGAGCGTGCAGCGCTATGAATGAAGGAGGAAGCATGAAGAAGCGGATCGGCAAAACAAGGATATTCTGCGCGGCAGTGCTGGCGCTTCTCTGCGTCCTCGGCGCCTGCGGAAAAAACGGACCTGCGCCGGAAAGTACACCTGCCCCGGCAAGTTCTTCTGCGGCGGAGACCGCCGGCGGGACCGCTGCTGCCGGCAGTAAGCAGAGCACTGCGCAGAGTACGGAACAGCCGGCAGCGAGTGCGGAGGCACTTCCCGAAAGCAGCGAAGCGGTCCCCGTCACCGCGGAGCCTGCGCCCGAAAGCACGGTGCACGTTCCCGCAAGCATGGACATCACCCTGGTCTCCCTGAACATCAAGCACGGGGCGGAAGGGCTGGAAACGATTGCCGCGGCGATCCGGGAACTGTCTCCGGACATCGTCGGCCTGCAGGAGGTGGACGTCTTCTGCGAGCGCTCCGGATATGCGGACGAGGTGACGGAGCTTGCACGGCTTGCGGGCTACCCCTACCATGCTTTCGCGCGGGCCATTCCGCTCGGCAGCGGCGAGTACGGCACGGCTCTGCTGTCGCGCTTCCCCATCGAAACCTTTGACGTCACGCCGCTTGATTCCGGCTACGGCGAACCGCGCGCTCTGGGACACGCAGTCATCGACGCCGAAGGCATAAGGCTCGACGTCTTCGTCACGCACCTTTCCTTCGAAGATCGGGACGTCCGCATCGGGCAGCTGAAGACCATCGCGGCGAGGCTGAAGGAATGCAGCCGCTACATCCTTCTCGGAGACCTGAACACTTTTGTCATCGAGGATGTCGCCTATCTGGATGCCGCATACTGCGTCAACCGCCCCGAGAGGCGCTACCAGACCTTCCAGTACCGCAATTCATCGCCGGACAACATCGCGGTCAGCGAAGGCTTTACGGAACTTTCCAGCGGCGCTTCAGATACGAAATGCTCCGACCACAAGCTCCTCTGGGCGGTCTTCCGGCTGGAAGGGGAATGAGGAAACAGGCGGAGCCGCGGGAAATACCGATCCCAAACAACTGCTTTCCGCAGTTGTTTTTTCTTTCCGGAACGTGTACACTGATACCGTATTTTCATTACTTTACTGAGATATGAGGCATGACATGCAGGATTTTAAGGGAAGCAGAGACTACGTCGCGTCGGATGAACTGATGCGGAGCGTGAATATCGCAGTGGCGTTAGAGAAGCCGCTGCTCATCAAGGGCGAGCCGGGCACCGGCAAGACGGTCCTCGCGCAGGCGGTCGCGGACAGCCTGGGGAAGGAACTCATCATCTGGAACATCAAGTCGACGACCAAGGCGCAGGACGGACTGTACGTGTACGATACCGTGCAGCGGCTTTATGACAGCCAGTTCGGTACTGCGGGCGTGGACGACATCAGCCGCTACATCAAGCTCGGCAAGCTGGGCGAAGCCTTCAGCCGCGAGGACCAGGTGGTGCTGCTGATCGACGAGATCGACAAGGCCGACCTCGAGTTCCCGAACGACCTTCTGTGGGAGCTCGACCGCATGGAGTTTTACATCCCCGAGACCGGAGAGACCGTGAAGGCAAAGCAGCGCCCCATCGTGATCATCACCTCGAACGCGGAAAAGGAACTGCCGGACGCCTTCCTGCGCCGCTGCATCTTCCATTACATCGCCTTCCCGGACGCCGCGACCATGGAGCGCATCGTGCGCGTGCATTTCGATAAGCTGGACGACAAGCTCCTGCACGAGGTCCTGGTGACCTTCTACGCGATCAGGGAACTGCGCGGCCTCCAGAAGAAGCCGTCGACGAGCGAGGTCCTGGACTGGCTGCAGGCGCTGCAGATCGGCGGCGTCGATCCCGCGAAGATCTCCAGGACCGTGCCGTTTGCAGGCGTCCTGTTAAAGAAAAACGAAGACCTGGCGGTCCTCGCCCAGACGCTGAAGAGCCGCGGGAGGATCTGATGTTTACGGCCTTTTTCTATCTCTTAAAGGATAAAGGCCTTCCGGTAAGCCTGAACGAGTGGATGACGCTCATGGAGGGCCTGGACAAGGGCCTGGAGCACGCTTCACTCACGGGCTTTTATTACCTTGCCCGTGCGGTCCTGGTGAAGACGGAAGCGGACTACGACCGCTTCGACCAGGCATTTCTCGAGTATTTTAAGGGCGTGGAACACATCGAAGAACTGCCGAAGGAACTGCTGGACTGGCTGTCGGACCCGGCGCCGCAGGCGGACTACGACAAGGATGAAGTGGACCGCAGGATGGCGGAGCTGGAGCTTGAGGACTTAAAGCGCATGCTGGAGGAACGCCTGGCCGAGCAGCATGAGCGTCACGACGGCGGGAACAAGTGGATAGGGACCGGCGGCACCTCGCCTTTCGGTCACTCGGGCTACAACCCGAAGGGGATCCGCATCGGCGGACCGGGAAGAAACCGCAGCGCCATCCAGATCGCCGGGGAACGGAATTTCCGCGATTTCCGCGAGGACAATACGCTGGATCTCCGGCAGTTCCAGATCGCGCTCCGGCGCCTCCGGCAGTTTTCGGCGCTGGACGACGGGCCGAAGGACGTGCTGGACGTGGATGAGACCATTAAGGAGACCTCGGACAATGCCGGGCAGCTGTCACTCGTCTTTACGCGGGAGCGCAGGAACATGGTCAAGCTCCTGCTGCTCTTTGACTCGGGCGGCTCCATGTGGCCTTACTCGACGCTCTGCACGACGCTTTTCCAGGCCGTGAGCAAGGCAAACCATTTCAAGGACCTGAAGGTCTACTATTTCCACAACTGCTTCTACGACAAGCTTTATACGACGCCGGGCTGCTACGAATCGCATTCGGTCGATACCGAGTGGGTGCTGAAGAATCTCGGCAGCGACTACAAGGTGATCATCGTGGGGGACGCATCCATGGCGCCGTCGGAGCTTCTGTCGCGCGGCGGAAACATCTATTACTGGTACGGGAGCAGCAACGAGCCCGGAATCACCTGGATCCGGCGCTTTAAGGACCGCTACAAGAAGATCGCATGGCTGAATCCCCTGAGCCCCTGGAGCTGGGAACACGGCTACGGGAGCGAGACGATCGATTACATCCGCAGGGAGCTGCCGATGTACCAGCTGACCGTCGAGGGGCTCGAGCAGGCGACGAAGGCACTGGTGAAAGCGAGATAAGGAATATCAAGGAGGAACATCATGGATTGCATTTTCTGCAGGATCGCAAACGGGGAGATCCCGTCGGCAACGGTATACGAAGACGATCTGGTCCGGGTCATCCTGGATCTTGGTCCGGCGGCGCGGGGCCACGCCCTGGTGCTGCCGAAGGAACACTTTAAGGATTCGACGGAGGCGCCGGAAGCACTGCTCGGCCACGTCATGGCAGTCGGCGCGAGCATCGGCGAAGCCCAGATGAAGGCCTTCGGCGCAGACGGTTTCAACATGATCCAGAACAACGGGGAAGCGGCCGGACAGTCGGTCTTCCATCTGCATCTGCACGTCATTCCGCGGAAGGCGGGCGACGGCGCCGTCGGCCTCTGGAAGCCCGGACAGACCACGCCGGAAGAGATGAACGAGGCTGCGGAAGCGATCCGGAAAGAACTCCTCTGAACGGGAAAACGGCAGGATGCGCGGCAGAACAGCCCTTCTTCATTTGTCAAAAACTTAACTTTTGAAACGGGCCTCCGCTTTATTGACAACGCTATTTTGCGTGGGTATAGTTAAATCAGACCGGAAACCGCAAAGTACTGCAGACCGGTCGTTCCTGCGCGGAAAAAGCGTCATCTGCTGCGCATGATCTCTGAACATATCGTTCCCAAAAAACCAGAGGAGAAACAACATGGCAATCAATGTAGGCATCAACGGTTTCGGCCGTATCGGCCGTATCGCGCTCCGCAGCATGATCGAGCGCGGGAACCACAGCTACCGCATCTGCGGCATCAACCTTCGCAACGCAGACCTCGACTTCATGGTTTACCAGGTCAAATACGACTCCGTTTTCCGTACCTTCATGGGCAATGTGGAACACGACGGCAAGAACCTGATCGTCAACGGTCAGAAGATCCGCGTGTACAGCTACGATAAGGCCGAAGACATCCCGTGGGATGACTGCTACGCCGAATACATCATCGAATCGACCGGCGCCTTCCTGACGACCGAATCGGCTTCCGCGCACCTGAAGAACGGCGCGAAGAAGGTCATTCTTTCTGCTCCGGCCAAGGACAAGGTCACCCCGACCTTCGTCATGGGCGTCAACAACGAGACCTATAAAACGGATATGGACATTGTCTCGAATGCGTCCTGCACGACCAACTGCCTGGCGCCGATGGTCAAGGTCATCCACGATAAGTTCGGCATTGAAGAAGGCCTGATGAGCACCATCCACGCCGCGACGGCGAAGCAGAAACCCGTCGACTCCCGCGGCGGCAGAGACTGGCGCACCGGCCGAAGCGTTCTCGGCAACATCATTCCGTCCACCACGGGTGCGGCGAAAGCCGTAGGCCTTGTCATTCCCGAACTGAACGGCAAGCTGACCGGCATGAGCTTCCGCGTCCCGACCGCTGACGTTTCCGTGGTCGATCTGACCGCAAAACTGAAGACGAAGACCACTTACGAAGAGGTCTGCAAGGCCATGGAAGATGCGGCCAAGAGCAACATGAAGGGCATCATTGCCTGCACGAAGGACCCTGTCGTTTCTACCGACCTGACGGGCTTCCCGCAGACCTGTATCTTCGACGAGCAGGCCGGCATCATGCTGGGCGAAGATTTTGTCAAGCTGATCGCCTGGTATGACAACGAATGGGGCTACACCAACAAGCTGATCGATCTGATGCGGTACATGTACGCCGTGGATCACTCCACCGAGATTTTCACCGACGAACGCAGCGGCATCTCGCCGAGATAGAAACGCGGCTCCCCGCGAAAGCGGAACTGTGGACCGCAAGGCATGAAAAGAGCCCGTCCGAAAGGACGGGCTCTTCCTGCTTGTTCAGCCGCAAGGCTTATTTTTCAAAACCGAACACAGTCTTGGCGCTGCCGAACAGGGAATCCTTAAACTCGACTTCGATGACAGAGGCATCCTTCGGTACCTGGAATGCGACCGTCCCTTTTGCCTTGCGGCCGGGGGAAAGAGACGCGCTCAGATCGTCATCCCTCAGGGCGGTCATTTGGCATACTCTTCCATCCGCGTAGCACTCAAAGAGGAGACTGTTCACGCTCCGGTCGGAATCGGAAGTGTTTTCAAACTCGAGTTCCAGATAGACGAAGACGTTCCCCTCATCCGGCTGGATGAACCTGTTGTCGGATTCAAAGTAATCACAGCTGAGATAGCTGATGCGGAACTTGCCGGCGTCAATGACGTCGCCTGGCTTGAAAACGTTTTCAGACGGCGTTGTCTTTGCCTCGGGCACGAAGCCGGAATCCTTCTCCCCCTCATAGGCAAATTTCAGCTTCTTGCTCTTCAGCATGTCATATTCGTATTCCGCTTCGATCTCTGAAGCGTTCGCGGGAACTTCAAAATAGATCCTTCCGAAGTCCCAGCGTCCGGAAGACAGGCTTCCGCCGATGGCATTTTCGGAAAAATATTTCTGGTCGACGGCGTATCCGTCGGCATAACCCTTAAAATCGATAAATGATACGCTGACCGTGCCGGTTCCGACGTTTTCCGCATAGAATTCCAGGAAAACAAATTTGTTTCCGTCATTCGGCTTTGTGAAAGAATTGGATGAAACATACTCGCCGCAGGCCGTATAGACCAGCTTTACGCCTTTGACCTCCACGATATCCCCGACGTAATAGACGTCCTTGAGCGGAGCTTCGGTGGTCTTTGACGCTGCGGTGCTTTGCTTCACGTCAGAAGTGCTGCCCTGTGTCTCATCTCTTGTTACGGTCCCGATCTTGCTCGGTTCGGGGCTGCTGATGCCGCATGCAGACAGAACGGCACAGATGAAAAGCGCACAGGCGGCCGTAAATAGTTTCTTTTTCAAACCGGTCACTTCCCTTCCGGCAGTTTAGGGGATTTTTTCTTCACGATCAGGGACAGCAGGTTTACGACGGCGTAGATGAAACAGAGGGCGCCCCAGAGAGTAAGGTCCTTGTACACGCCGGCGTTGGTGACTGCCATGATGCCGGCAAGCGCGAGAATGACCAACGCGGCGATCGAACCGCCTTTTCTCGTGCTGTTTCTTGTCGCAATCATGACGATGCTGCCGGCAATCAGCAGGAACGCGACAAGATATCCGGCAAATCCGCCGACGTCGCCGTTATCGTCCAGCGCATTTACGACGCTGGCAGCACAAGACTGAAACATGATAACGATTGAAAAAACAAGTCCCAGAATACCTAATACCAGTTTTGTCGTTTCCAACTTTTTTACTCCTTTACTTCTTTTATCTTGGTCGGAGAAACGCCGCTTTCCGCAGCCGTAAGCCCTTTGCGGATCAGATCGACCAGCATTTCATTCCGGCTTTTCTCAGGATATTCCTCTTTTTGCAAGGTGCGCAGATGCTCAAAAAGATCTGTTGATACGGAGATCGTGAAGCGCTTAGGTTCCTTCCTCATGGGTTCTCCTTTTTTGTGGTTCAGTGGTTCACTGCACCTGTCCATTATACCGATGCCTCCTTTACTTTGTCAAGTTATTGGCGGCAGTCTTTTCAGAAAACCGTCCATGATGGCCTTTGTATTTTTTGCGGGCTACTGGACCTCTTTACATCTCTGGTTCACTGATGTAAAATACGAATTCGGAGGATAAAGATATGTCTACTGACAGACCGCGCTATACCGTATCCGTTGACCATGAAATGTTTCAGCAAATTGAAGATTTTCGTTTCTCCCGAAGATTTCAGACCAGATCGGAAGCTACCGTTGAACTGATCCGGCTCGGACTGGCTGCTTTGGAACGGGAAACGTCCGACGGATGTCAGACTGAGGAAAAAAAATAAGACCGGCCGCAGCCGATCTTATTTTACGATATCACGGGTTCAGCCGTTCCCCCCGCAGAGGGGGAATTCACTCGCTGTTTCCGCAGGGCATGAGCGGATCCAGCCCGTATTCCAGCAGGATCTCGTTGACCTCGTCCACACCGAGCCCGTTATTAAAACCGATGATCAGCGCGGAATCCCGCCTTAAGCGGGGATAAAGTTGTTCCTGCCCGGCCAGGCGGAGGGCTCTATGCGCCTCCTTCAGGCTTAGGTGTGCTCCGTAACAAAGACGGAGATATACGTCACGCTTCTGGGTATGCTTTTCCTCATCAAGCAGCTTATAGCCGTATTTCTCCGGAAGGTCGGCGGCTAGGATTACTTTCTGCTTGGACAGGCCTTTCTCTTTGATCCGTTCGTTCATATAATTCATGAACGGACGGGGCCCCGTAATCATATCGTCTCTGTGTGCATCATAATATGCAGGGATATCGTCTGGCTTAGCCTTCTGCAGGATCTCCTGCAGGCTGTCTGTGGACAGGAGATTTTTCGAATCTTTCATGGATTATTCTGTCTTTCACCGGGGGGATGTGTGAATAAACGACGACAAAGGAGCCGACCGTGACACTTGAAGAACGAAGCAGACTTTCATATTACCGGGAACTTGCCGTGCTGAACGCAGAACATGACGTCAAACTGGTTCAGCACAGTGAGAGCGGTCTGCTGTTCGTACGGAAAACACTGGTCAACTATCAGCCGGAGATCTTCCGGCAGCTGATTGCGGACCCGGTTCCGAACATGCCCCGTATCGTGGAGGCGGTGGAGGATGAAGGCCGGTTGACTGTCATAGAAACTTATCTTGCCGGCAGAACGCTGCAGGACATTTTTGATGAGCGCGAGCTCATGCCAGTCCTCTCGGTCTGCCGCATCGGCAGGCAGTTGTGCGGCATCCTGTCGGTGCTGCACGCGCGGGGGATCATTCACCGGGATGTCAAGTTATCCAATATTATACTTTCCGAGGACGGTGTTGTAAAGCTTCTGGACCTAGATGCCGCAAAGGTCTACCGCCCTGACGAAGACCGCGATACGAAACTGATCGGGACGCAGGGCTTTGCCGCGCCGGAACAGTACGGCTTCGGAGCTTCTTCGCCTGCAACGGATATCTATGCCGTCGGCGTTGTGCTGAACGTACTGTCCACAGGGGCTTTCCCCGGAACAGAAGCGCCTGCCGACGAAGATCTTGCCGACGTGATCCGGGAATGCACACGAATGGAACCCGGAGAACGTTTCTGCTCGGCCGAAGCGCTGAGCACGGCGCTTCATGCGGTGGAGCAGAAGGCCGCAGCGGCGCGGACACAGGCGGGGAAAAACGTGTTCGCCGCATCGGATGAAGAGACCTCGCGGGACTATCGGAGAGAAAATCGTCTGCCGGGCTTTCGCAGCGGCCGCGTCTGGAAAATGCTCCTTGCCGGGCTTTGGTACCTTCTTGTCGTCAGCTTGTCGCTCTCGTTTCTGACTGATCCGCCTGAAGGCTCAACACTTTTCGACAATATCGGGCAGGCAGGCATAGTGCTGATCGGCGGGTTCGGCCTGGCGCTGTTTCTTCTTGATTATCGCGGTATTTGGGGGAAACTGCATATCGACAGGATAAACTCGCCGTTCCTGCGAAGGATGGCAGCCTTCCTGTGTGCCGTGACGCTTGCCCTCGTATTTATGCTGGGCTACATCGCGGTCGGTTCACTGCTGATGCGTATGGGTGTCATTCCTCCGGAGTAAACAGGCAGGATAGAGCGCTAACCGGCGCTTTCGGATATCCAACAGTAAGACAGAGGCCTGACGGAAGTGTCAGACCTCTGTCTTACTGTTGTCCCTCTTACATTTCGTCGGGATCTTTTTTTCTGTCCGGGCGTTCGTGGTTCTTCTCCCGTATCACCTGCTCGATCGTGTCGCAGATCGTGGGGATCGCGTTCGCCTGCGGACTCGCCGACATGGCGGCGATGTAGGGCGAAGGATCTGCGTGCAGCGTGCGGACGGCTTCGGTGAGGATTTCCGGCGTCAGACCTTCCTGGGAAAGGACCATGCTGTAGCCGTGCTTTTTGAAGGATTCCGCGTTCAGGACCTGGTCGCCGCGCGAGGCGGAGGTCCACAGCGGGATCAGGATGTTGGGCTTCTTCAGGGCGACAAACTCGAAAATCGCGTTCGCGCCGGCGCGGGAGACCACAAGGTCGGCGGCGGCAAAGAGGTCCGGCAGCTCCCGGCTGATGTATTCGAACTGCCTGTAACCGTCGGCTTTTACGTTCTCATCCCCCTTGCCCTTCCCGACCAGATGGACGACGTTGAAGTCCTTCAGCAGTTCCGGCAGGGCTTTCCAAACGGCCTCGTTGACGGCGACCGCGCCGAGGCTTCCGCCGACCACCATGAGAAGAGGTTTCGTGTCATCGAATCCGAGGAAATCCAGTCCGGCCTGCTTATTTCCGGTGAAGAGCTCCGCGCGGACGGGGCAGCCGCTGACGAGGGACCGGCCCTCCGGCAGGTACTGCAGCGTCTCCGGGAAATTGCAGAGCACGCGGTCGGCCGAAGAAAAGCAGAGCTTGTTGGCGAGCCCCGGGGTCAGGTCCGCTTCGTGGATCACGCAGGGGATGCCCATGCGGTGCGCCGCCCAGACGACGGGTGCGCCGACAAAGCCGCCCTTGGAAAAGACGGCCGCAGGCTTTATCTTCTTCAGCGCGCGGGCAGCCTGATTCGCGCCTTTAAGGACCCGCGCGGGATCGGTCAGGTTCTTCAGGCTGAAATAGCGGCGGAGCTTCCCGGTGGCGATGCCGGTGTAAGGGAGTCCGGCCTGCTCGGCGAGTGTTTTTTCGATCCCGTCGTAGGAACCGATATAGTGGATGTCGTAGCCGCGCTTTTTCAGCTCGGGCACGAGCGCGAGATTCGGGGTCACATGTCCGGCGCTTCCGCCGCCGGTAAGTACGATCACAGGCATGGATTTCTGGCCTTTCTGAGGAGCGCCGGTCACCGGCGCCGCGGTCATCATATCATATGTTTTTCGCCGCGTCAAAGAAGAAAAGCATTGAAAGACAGGCTGCGTTTTGTTAAAATTATAACGGCTCCGCAGCCGCGCCATTACCGCGGAGCAAAGGAATGTAATGACCCGGGAAGAACTGAGACGGAAAATGCGCAGTGAGCAGCGAAAACGGGCGGCCAGGCAGAGAAAGAAACGCTTCTTCACATGGATGCTGATCGGCGCTCTGTTTGCGGCCGCGGCTTTCGCCCTCTTTGTCGCACATGAAAAAGGCCTGATCAGCCTTCCCTGGGACGGACCCGCGCCGGAGATGATCGTTTCCGAGGCGCCGGCGGACGGCGTCCGGGCCGTGATCAGCGTGATCGACGTCGGCCAGGGCAGCGCCATGCTCATCCAGAGCGGCGGCGAAGCCATGCTGGTGGACGGCGGCGGAAGGGAACATTCCTCCAAAACGGTCGCTTACCTGAAGGAACACGGCGTGACGCAGCTGAAATATCTTGTCGCCACGCATTACGACGCGGACCATCTGTACGGGGCGGTCGGCGCTCTCGAGGCTTTCGGCGCGGAAACGGTCCTGGTCCCGGACTATGAAGAGGAAAGCTACGTATACCAGAGCTTCCGGCAGCACCTTGAAAGCAGGGGTCCTGCGGTGCTCCACCCTTCGCCGGGCGATGCGTTTGACCTGGGCTTCTGCCGCTTTACGGTGCTTGCGCCCTGCGGCAGTGGGTACGAGGAGGAAAATGACTATTCGATCGCGCTGCGCCTTACGGACGGCGTGCATTCGCTGCTCGTAACCGGCGATGCCGAAGCCGTAAGCGAGGCAGAGATGGCGCTGAACGACAAGGGAGACCGCCGCCTTGCTTCCGACGTTTACATCGTGGGGCATCACGGGAGTGCTTCGTCCTCCGGGGCGGCGTTCCTGGCCGCGGTGAGGCCCTCGTTTGCCGTCATCAGCTGCGGCGCGGGCAACGACTACGGCCACCCGAAAGCGGCGGTCATGAGCCGCCTCAGGCTTTCCGGCTGCGGCATTTACCGGACCGATAAACAGGGCGATATCGTCTTTCGATTTACCGATGACGGGATCCTTTTTGAACAGGAACCCACAAACGACTACACCCCCGGATAGGGGAAAGGAGAAAACATGATCAGACTGGAAGAGAAAAATGCGAAGAGTTTCCTCGGCGAAGCGGCCTGGGAAAAGGCCGTGAAGGACGCGCAGGCTGCTGCGGAAGTCCTCCTGGGAAGACAGGGCGCGGGGAACGATTTCCTCGGCTGGATCGACCTGCCCGTGGACTATGACAAAGAGGAATTTGCCCGCATCGAAAAGGCGGCGGCAAAGATCCGCGAGGACAGCGACGTTCTGGTGGTCGTCGGCATCGGCGGTTCGTATCTGGGCGCCCGCGCGGCGGTCGAACTCTTAAGCCATCCCTTTGCCGGAGCGTTATCTGCGGCGAAACGCGGCGGCCCGCAGATCGTCTTTGCCGGCAACCAGTTAAGCAGCGCCTACCTGAACGGACTTAAGGATCTGCTCGAAGGCAAGCGTTTTTCCATCAACGTCATCTCCAAGTCCGGGACGACGACCGAACCCGCGGTGGCCTTCCGTCTGCTGAAGGGGCTGCTGGAGAAGGCAGTCGGCAAGGAAGAGGCGGCGAAGCGCATCTACGCAACCACCGATAAGGCGCGCGGCGCCCTGAAGACGCTCGCGGACAGCGAAGGCTACGAGACCTTCGTGGTGCCGGACGACGTCGGCGGCCGCTACTCCGTGCTGACGGCGGTGGGGCTCCTTCCGATCGCGGCAGCCGGGATCGACATCAGGGCTCTGATGGACGGCGCTGCCGCTGAGAGAGCGCGCCTCATGAACGCGCCGTTCGAAGAAAACGACGCCCTGCGCTATGCGGCCATCCGGAACGCCCTCTACCGCGAAGGCAAGAAGGTCGAGATCCTCGCGAACTACGAACCCGGCCTGCACTACGTGGGCGAATGGTGGAAGCAGCTCTACGGCGAGAGCGAAGGCAAGGACGGAAAAGGCATTTTCCCGGCAGCCGTCGACCTGACGACCGACCTGCATTCCATGGGGCAGTTCATCCAGGAAGGCGAGCGGATCCTCATGGAGACCGTGATCGCGGTGGACGATGCCGGCAAAGAGGTGCTGATGACAAAAGAAGAAAGCGACCTGGACGGCCTCAATTATCTGGCCGGCAGGACGCTCGATTTCGTGAATAAGAGTGCGATGAAGGGAACGATGCTCGCGCATACCGACGGCGGCGTGCCCGTGAACATGCTGCACATGGACGCCCTGAACGAGAAGGCGCTCGGCGAACTGTTCTATTTCTTCGAATACGCCTGCGGCGTTTCCGGCTACATGCTCGGGGTCAACCCCTTCAACCAGCCCGGCGTCGAAAGCTACAAGAAGAATATGTTTGCGCTGCTCGGCAAGCCCGGCTACGAAGAACGCCGCGAAGAACTGCTGAAGAGGCTGTAAGAAGTGCTGCGGCCGGGGAAAAGCTTCGGTACGGTTCAGGGGATGTCATCCTCAATGACATGTATTTCCAGGTAATCAAACGGGATCGCCTCAATGAAGGAATCCTGGCGGAAGCGCGTCTTCGCGGACTTCTGAAACTCCTTGATGTTCGTATCCAGCCAGACCGGGAGCGCAAGATCAAACTCCGTGCAGATGAGGCGCAGCGCCTCGAACACCTTGACGGTGCGGCGCTCCGGACCGTCAAGCTCCACGACGGTATCCCGGATCAGGTGATTCTCCCGGAAGATCTTTCCCCAGATTCGCATCTGCCTCCTCCTTGTTATTGATGACGCCTGCGGCTCGGATGGTCGCGGGCGTAATTGTCTTTTATCCTGTTTTACCAAAGAAAAACAGCAATGTAAAGCAACAGATGTCAAATGCCGAGAATAAAACAGGTGTTCAATTGTTATTGCGATTTTTGGCTGAGCCCCTTTATGTGGAGGCCGATTCCTGACATATCTCCTGTTCTGCTTATATCTATAATCTTTATGAAGATAAAAACGTGTTTGTCATCGAGTTAGCAGTGTGTAATAATCAAGGCGCTACCCTGTCGTGCGGCAAATTATGTGTCGCATGGAAATGACTAAAAAGGAGGTTATCACTTGCAAAACAGTAATATTGACGCAGATGTTGACAAACTGTGAAAAATACACATAATAAAATAGAGAGTATGATAATTTGCAGGAGGTATAACGTGAACAAAATAATGAAGAAAATTTTAGTTGTCGTGATAAGCCTTGCTCTTCTGGAAACAAACGTATTTGCAGACAATAATGTGATATTTGAAAAAAATAATCGTATTGAAATAGACGAGAATGCCGCGCTTACAATAGGGCTGCTGTTTGTTGTTGATATGTTGGATGAGTATAAATGGGATGAGACTACTCAGATAGATCTTGTACGACCCATGTATAATGCCCGGGAAGAAATGGCATATTATTATATTTCGCTATTAACACAAAAACAGATTAGGTCATATATTGTTGTTTCCGCGGATTCTGAAAAACCGTTAATTGCAGAGTTCAGTGATAATTCGGTTCTGTCTGTTCGTATGAAAAATAATGATGAAGCAGAAGAAGTAAAGCCAATTATTGAAGTCTCTTCAGATATTAGATTGTATTATGATTCATTTACATGTGCTAATGCGCCTCTTGACACTGAAAGAAATGAAAATGGTCCGGAAAGAAAAAGGGTTTATAGAGATATTACAGAAAAAGTGTTAAATTTCATTACACAAAATGAAATACAACTGATAAATTCTTGCGGTTATGGTTTTCTTGAAAACCCGATAACGTATCTCCAAAGCAAGTATCCGAGTAATTATTCTATTTCTGTGTATAGCGCGAACACAGTGAGTAATGGCGTTTATTCCTATACTATCCCAACTTCGATGTGGAATGGATGTGTTGTCTGTGGAACAGCATGTATTTTAAAACGATATGCACCAACTGGAACAAGTTATTCTGAAATCTTTGATACTTGTAAAAGTGTAGCAGAGGATTATGGATATGCGACATACACCGGAGGGCAATGGAATTATTATATTCAACTTGGGCAGACAGCAAACTATGTAAATAAATGCATTGATGAATTGGGATATAATAAAACAGCAGCAAGTACCTTGTTGCTTTCTCAGGCAAAAACAGAGATAGATAACAATAGACCTTGTTTACTGAATATTGGATTCTATGGGGGTGTTAACGTCGATCATACTGTCGTAGCGTATGGATATCGAATATATAATGTGACTTACGGTTCGGCGGTTAATACTTTTTTCTGTTTTTATGTAATAAAAGACGGAGACTGCACAGGCCTTCGTTATGCCTGCGATGAGTCCATTACATTCTGTTTTGTTACGAAAGTGTATTGAGGAAACCGTTATGGAAGCATCTCTTGTAAAAGAGAAAAAGCATTCTCGTGTAATACTGCTTTGGATACTTGCTGTTTTACTTGGGGCGTGTTTATTGTGTTATTGCTTTCTACGCTTCGTGGTTTTCACAGGTGAGCATAATCCAAAACCTGCATTTGATCTCACAAATGTGCCGGCTGCCGATCTGGAGTGGCCATGCGTTTCCGCAAGCATAAAAAACGAAGACGGCAGCGTCGAGATCGTAAAACTGCCTTCTTATGAAGATAAAGCAGAAGCCGTTTTATACCTTCGGGATGTTCCTTATCTCTTATATGGGGAAATAAAATTGAACAATATAAAGGATGTTGTCATACAGGGATATCTCCGACGGGAAGCATTTTATGAATATTTGTTTTCTTTCAATAATCTGAAAAGTGAAGAATGGCTGATAGATTTACCCTCGCGCACAAAAGATTTTTCGATCAGTGACTATGATACGGCAAAGCTTTGGCAGGCCGTGACGGTAGAAGAAATCCCTGCTTTCATCACAGAAAATGTGGTGGCTACGGAAAGATAGGCAAGTGCGTTCGTGCTCATTTTTAATTACGGAAAAAATGCAAGAAAAATAGAAACGAAAGAGGGTTTTGCCTTGCGCTTTTTTGCGCCTGTGCTACAATAAAAGAAGTTCAATAAAACAGGAGGGTAAATTATGCCTTTAGTCACTTCGGCTGAAATGTTTGCCAAAGCTTACAACGGCGGTTACGCCATCGGTGCGTTCAACGTCAACAACATGGAGATCATCCAGGGTATCGTGGAAGCGGGCCGCGAGAACAACGCACCCCTGATCCTTCAGGTCTCCAAGGGCGCCCGCGCCTACGCGAACCCCATATACTTAAAGAAACTGGTCGAAGCGGCCGTGGAAGATACCGGTCTTCCGATCTGCCTGCACCTCGATCACGGCGATTCCTTCGAGACCTGCAAGAGCTGCGTGGACGGCGGCTTCACCTCCGTCATGATCGACGCCTCCGGCAAGCCCTTTGAAGAAAACATCGCTATCACGCAGGAAGTGGTGAAATACGCGCACGATCACGGCGTGGTCGTCGAAGCTGAGCTCGGCACTCTGGCCGGTATCGAAGACGAAGTCAGCCATGCTGAGGGTTCCTATACCCGTCCCGAGGACGTGCAGGAATTCGTGGAACGCACCGGCTGCGACTCCCTCGCGATCGCCATCGGCACAAGCCACGGCGCCTACAAGTTCAAACCCGAACAGTGCACCCGCGATGAGAACGGCATCCTGCAGCCGCCGCCCCTGCGTTTCGACATCCTTGAAGACGTTGCGAAGCGTCTGCCCGGCTTCCCGATCGTTCTGCACGGCTCGAGCTCCGTTCCGCAGGAATTCGTGAAGATCATCAACACCTACGGCGGCGCCATGCCTGACGCGGTCGGCGTTCCGGAAGATCAGCTGCGCAAGGCGGCTTCGATGGCGGTCTGCAAGATCAACATCGACTCCGACATCCGTCTGGCCATGACCGCGACCATCCGCAAGTACTTTGCGGAGCATCCGGCCGATTTCGACCCGAGACAGTACCTGAAACCTGCCCGCGCGGCCGTGAAGGCCATGGTTGCCCACAAACTGGTCAACGTTCTGGGCTGCAACGGCAAGGCCTGACCGTCCCGGAAAAACGGGGCCGCCTGAGCTGCGAAAGCAGTTTACAAGCGGCCCCGCTTCGTGTTATACTATCTGCACGTTTTTTTATTTCCAAGGAGACAAACCTCTATGAAGTACGTCATGAAAGGCGGGATACCCCTTGTGGGGGAGGTGACCGTCAGCGGAGCCAAGAATGCCGCACTCGGCGTTCTCACGGCTGCCATCATGGCTGATGAGACCGTTACCGTCGAGAATCTTCCGGACGTCATGGACATCAAGGTCCTGCTGTCCGCGTTTGAAGAGATCGGCGTCGCGGTCGAACGTCCCACGCGGCACAAGGCGCGCGTTAACGGCGCGAACATCTTTTCCGCCTGTGCCGACAGCGACAACATAAAGAAGATCCGCGCGAGCTATTACCTGCTCGGCGCTTTGCTCGGTAAATACCACCACGCCGAAGTGGCTCTGCCCGGCGGCTGCAATATCGGGACCCGCCCGATCGACCAGCACCTGAAGGGCTTCCGCCTGCTCGGCGCAGACGTTTCCATGAAAGACGGCAAGGTCATTCTGGACGCCCGCGAACTGCACGGCGCGCACATCTATCTGGACATGGCTTCCGTCGGCGCGACCATCAATCTGATGCTGGCGGCGGCAATGGCGAAGGGCAATACGATCATTGAAAATGCGGCAAAGGAGCCGCATATCGTTGACGTAGCCAACATGCTGAACAGCATGGGCGCGAGCATCAAGGGCGCCGGCATGGACGTCATCCGCATCAAGGGCGTCGACCGCCTGCACGGCAGCGAGTACATGATCATTCCCGACCAGATCGAGGCCGGCACCTTCATGATGGCGGCGGCGATCACCCGCGGCGACATCCTGGTCCGCAACATCATCCCGCAGCACATGGACGCCATTTCCGCGAAGCTCATCGAGATGGGCTGCGAAGTGACGGAACTGGGCAGCGCGATCCGCGTGACCGGCAAACCGAATTTCTATGCCTGCAACGTGAAAACGCTGCCGTATCCGGGCTTCCCGACCGACATGCAGCCGCTCATGGGCGTGTGCCTGTCGCTCGCCGAGGGCACCGGGATCATTACCGAGAGCATTTACGAGAACCGCTTCAAATACGTGGATGAGCTGGCCAAGATGGGCGTCGACGCGGAAGTGCGCGGCACCGTGGCCGTGTTCAAGGGCAGCGGGATCCTGCGCGGCGCGGAAGTGAACGCCCCCGACCTTCGGGCCGGCGCGGCGCTTGTGCTGGCAGGGCTTGCGGCGGACGGCTACTCCGTCGTGAACAACATCGAATACGTCCTGCGCGGTTACGAAGATTTCGACGGAAAACTCCGGGAACTCGGCGCGGAGATCGCCGTGGCCGAGGACGACCGGGACATTCATAAATTCAAGATGAGAGTTGGATAAGATGGAAAAACGCCTCTTTACTTCAGAGTCAGTAACAGAAGGGCATCCGGATAAAATGTGCGATCAGATCGCTGACGCCATTCTGGATGCCCTTCTGGAGCAGGATCCCATGAGCCGGGTCGCATGTGAGACCTTCACGAGCACCGGCTTTGTTGTTGTCATGGGTGAGATCACCACCAAGGCATACGTGGACATTCCGCAGGTCGTGCGGAAGGTCGTTCTGGACATCGGCTACGACCGCTCCGACTACGGCTTCGACGGCAATACCTGCGGGGTCTTCACCGCGATCAACGAGCAGTCGCCGGATATCGCCATGGGCGTGGACCGCGCGATGGAAAGCCGCGGCGAAAATGCCATGAACGATGAGGAACTGGACCGCATCGGTGCCGGCGACCAGGGCATGATGTTCGGCTACGCGACGAACGAGACGCCCGAATACATGCCTTACCCGATCGCGATGGCCCACCGCCTGGCGAGACGCCTCACCGAAGTCAGGAAGAACGGAACGCTTCCGTACCTCCGCCCCGACGGCAAGACCCAGGTCACCGTGGAATACGACGAGGAAGGCAAGCCTGGCCGCATCACGAACGTCATCGTGAGCGCGCAGCATGACCCGGACGTGACGCAGGAACAGATCCGCGCGGACATCCTGAAGCACGTGATCGGCGCGGTGGTCCCGGCGGAGATGGTGGACGATGAGACAACCTACCTCATCAACCCGACCGGACGCTTCGTCATCGGCGGACCGCAGGGCGACACCGGCCTCACCGGCCGCAAGATCATTGTCGATACCTACGGCGGCTATGCGCATCACGGCGGCGGCGCCTTCTCGGGCAAGGATCCGACCAAGGTCGACCGCTCGGCATCCTATGCGGTGCGCTACGCAGCGAAGAACCTGGTCGCGGCAGGCCTCGCGGACAAATGCGAGATCGAAGTTGCCTATGCCATCGGTGTGGCCCGGCCGACCTCGATCCAGGTCGATACCTTCGGCACCGGAAAGCTTCCCGAGAGGGAACTTGCGGAGATCGTCCGGAAGGAATTTGACCTTCGTCCCGCCGGCATCATTAAGATGCTCGACCTTCGCCGTCCCATCTACCGGGCGACGACGAACTACGGACATTTCGGCCGCACGGACGCGGACTTTCCCTGGGAACGCCTGGATAAAGCCGACGCGCTGCGCGCCTATCTGAAATAACAGGGGGAAACAGCCATGATGCAGATGAGGACTCATACCTGCGGGGAATTGCGGATGGAACACGTCGGACAGACTGTTACGCTGTCCGGCTTCATGGAAAACGTCCGCATGGTCGGCGGCAGCCTTGCCTTCGTGATCCTGCGTGACTTCTACGGCACGACCCAGCTGGTCGCGGAGTCCCCGGAGATCCTCGAGATCTTCAAGGGTATGAACAAGGAAACGACGATCCAGGTGACGGGTAAGGTGCGCGAGCGCTCCAGCAAGAACCCGAAGCTTCCGACCGGCGACATCGAAGTGGTGCCGGACGAAGTGAAGATCCTCGGCAAGTGCCGCTACAACGCCCTGCCCTTCGAGATCAACCGAAGCCGCGAAGCCGATGAGACCCAGCGCCTGAAATACCGCTTCCTTGACCTTCGGAATCCCGCGGTCAAGAAGAACATCATCCTGAGGACCCAGGTCATCGCCGCCATGCGCAAGGCCATGATGGAGCACGGTTTCCTGGAGATCACGACCCCCATCCTGACAGCCTCTTCGCCTGAAGGCGCGCGCGACTACCTGGTTCCCGCGAGAAAGCATCCGGGCAAGTTCTATGCCCTGCCGCAGGCGCCGCAGCAGTTCAAGCAGCTGCTGATGACCGCCGGCTTCGACCGCTATTTCCAGATCGCGCCCTGCTTCCGCGACGAAGACGCGCGCGGCGACCGTTCGCCGGGCGAGTTCTATCAGCTCGACATGGAAATGGCCTTCGCGACGCAGGAGGACGTTTTCGCCGTGATCGAGGACGTGCTGCCGCCGATCTTCGCGAAATACGGCACCTACAACGTGGCGACCAAACCGCCGTTCAGACGCATCAGCTACAATGACGCGCTGGCGGTCTACGGCTCCGACAAACCGGACCTCCGCATCGACCTGACCGGAAAGGATATCAGCGATCTGTTCGCGGATACCGAGTTTGAACCGTTTAAGGGAAAGACCGTAAAGGCCGTCCCGATCAGTCACTGCAGCCTCACCCGCAAGCAGATCGACAAGCTCCTCGAGGGCTGCGAAGTGCAGAGCGGTTCCAAGGGCTACTGGTTCAAGGTGGAAGAGGAAGGCCTGGCCGGCGGCGTCGCGAAGTTCGCGAACCCCGTGAAGGAAGCCCTCACCGAACGCCTTGCGCTTGAGCCCGGCATGCTGGTCGTTCTGGCGGCTGGCGCGCAGGCGGTAAAGTCCATGGGTGTCATGATCAAGACCTTCGGCGCGGCCTGCGAAGGCCATATGGATAAGGAACGCTACGAATTCTGCTGGATCGTGGACTTCCCGATGTATGAGATCGGCGAGGAGAGCGGCGAGCTGGAATTCTGCCACAACCCCTTCTCCATGCCGGCCGGCGGGCTGGACGTTTTGCTGAAGGCCGAACGCGGTGAGATCGACCCTCTCACCATCACGGCCGACCAGTACGACCTGGTCTGCAACGGCATTGAGCTCTCCTCGGGCGCCGTCAGAAACCATGACCCCGAGATCATGATCAAGGCCTTCGAGATGGTCCGCCTCGGCGAAGATGACGTCAAGGCCAAATTCCCGGCCATGTACAATGCCTTCTGCTACGGCGCGCCGCCTCATGCGGGCATCGCCCCCGGCGTCGACCGCATCGTCATGCTGCTGGCCGCCGAGGAGACCATCCGCGAGATCATCCCGTTCCCGATGAACAAGAACGCGCAGGACGTGATGATGGGCGCCCCTTCCGAGGTCACGCAGAAGCAGCTCGACGAACTGCACATCAAAGTGGATCTGGAAGACAAATAAAAGCTGAAAAGAGGCTGCGGCCCATGCTCCGCGCCTGTCGTCCCGCTCAGGATGACAAGGGGAGAAGAGGGGGCGCAGCCTCTTTTCTTATGGCAGATCTGCCGGAAAGAAGAATCATGAAAGAACAGGTCATTTTTGAGATCATCGGCTACGTCGGCTCGGCTTTCGTGCTGGCATCGTTCCTCATGGCGTCGGTGGTGCGGCTCCGCATCATCAACAGCATCGGCTGCGTGGTGTCGGTCGTCTACGGCCTGCTCATCCATGCCTACCCGACCGTGATCATGAACGCGGCGCTGCTGCTCATCAACATCTTTTTCCTGATCAGGATGTCGAAGCAGAAGAGCGCGGCGTACCATGCGGACCGGGCGGAAGCCGGGGACCAGTTTCTGCAGTATTTCCTCACGGCGCACGGTGAGGACATCCGCAGATACTTTCCGGCCTTTGACGGGGCTGCGGGCTGCGGCTACATCCGCTTTGCCTACTGCGGCGACAAGGCAGCCGGCCTCGTGATGGGTGAGCTTGCGGACGGCACGCTGGATCTGAAACTCGACTATACGACGCCCGAGTACCGCGACCTCTCCGTCGGCAGCTGGCTCTATGAGAGTCTTGCGGCAGAGGGTATCCGGAGGGTGACACTCTCGGTTCCTACGCAGGGACACGAGAAATACATGCTGAAAATGGGCTTTGCAAAAGAAGGTGAAGCCTGGGTCAAAAAACCAGGCCTGTCGTAAGAAACAACACGAAACCGTGTCATCCTGAGCGAACAAAGTGAGTCGAAGGATCTTAAAAAGGGGAAAAAAGATGAAATTCATTGAAGGCTTAACATCCAGGGGCGGCCATTATTCGCCGGGTGTCATCGCCGGCGGGATGCTGTATGTTTCGGGGCAGCTCCCGATCGATCCGAAGACCGGGAAGATCGCAGAAGGCGGGATCCGGGAACAGACGAAGCAGGCGCTTGCGAACGTCGGGCGCGTTCTCGCGGCAGCCGGCCTCGACCCCGAGAACGTTGTCATGTGCCATGTTTACATTTCGGACATGGGCAACTGGGATGCGGTCAATGAAGTCTACGCGAACTTTTTCGGCGCGCACAAGCCGGCCCGCGCGGTCGTTCCGACCAGAGACCTCCACCACGGCGCTCTCGTCGAGATCGAAGCCATTGCGGAAATGAAGGAATGATCCCGGCCTGAAAAGGCAGGGATCATAAGCGAAAAGGAAGGGCGATCGCCCTTCCTTTTTTGCAGTTTGCGGACAGGCCGTGCGGACGCACAGCCGGCCTTTTATTCGGCGACGAACTTCTCGATGACGGTGTCATCCACGAATTCAGCCTTGACCTCGCCGATCCTCGCGAAATGCGGCTGTGCCGCGTGGGCCTTGAGCGCGTCTTTGTCGCGCCATTTTTCGACGAGAAGCAGTTCGTCGCTGCCGTCGGTCGGCAGATAGTAGTGGTATTTGATGTTGCCGTCTTCGGCGCGGCAGGCAGCGCCGAGGCCTTCCTCGTTCAGTTTGGCCAGGAACGCTTTATTCATTCCGGGCTTGCATTTGTAGGTGACGTTCAGTACGATCATGGTTTTCTCCTTTGCGTCAGAAGGTGTTTCTCTTAGATTTTAGCGTCATTGTGCCGGGCGGTCAAGTCATTCCGGGAAGAACCAGCTCATCTCCAGCAGGATGACAGCGAATTCCCAGCCCCGGGACATATAGGAACTGCTCTTCCTGAAGGCCTCTGCCGACTGCACCGGATAGTGGAACCCGTTTACTTGATGGATATAATACAGGCCGGAGAAGTATCTGCTCCAGATCAGCTCTTTGGCGTTCTCACCCCAGGCAAAGTCGATCGCCGGATAAGGATCGCTGACGCTCAGCGTGACGTAGCCGCGGGCATTTTCGTATTTGTTTGGAAGAGAGAAGGAGGCAAAGTAAGCGTCTCCGCTGAAGCCGGTACTAAAACTGCCGAAAGTGACGCCCTGCTGGCGGTAATAGCCGCGGGTGACGGAAGGAATCGCGGCGGCCTTGGTCTCCCCTTTTTGTCCGATCAGGATCCGGCCGTGCGGTTCCTCCGTAAAGTCTGTCCAGCCGAAGAGCTGCATCGGCCGCAGTTCCAGCGCGTCCGTGCCATAATAGCCTTTTTCGTCGGGCAGCGTGAAATGGTAAAATACTTTCCACACACGGGGCTTTTCGGAAAGAACTACGGCGATGCTTTCCAGTTTCAGACCGTCCAGCGTGCCGTCGTGATAGAACGATTCCTGATGCATGAGTCCGACGGCCCCTTTGCAGGCGAGGATATCTTCCTCCGCAAGGTCATCCAGGACTGTTTCGGGGAAACCGAGGGCGAGAAGGTCTTCGCGCACGGCGGCAGTTTCCGCATGCGCATACGGCTCAGGCGCCTGCCACTTCATGGGCAAGCGGCTGAAGAAGAGGACGCCGATAAGGCTGCCGATGACCAGTATGCCGAAGAACGTGCCGAGCAGCGCTTCCGCGGTGATCTTGACCGGTGAGGGCGTGACGGCGTAGCCGGCTTCGTCCAGCACGTGAGAAAGACGAAAAACGCTGTAAAGGGCAGCAACGATCACGATGAACATGATGATGACGAAAAATCCGCCTGCGTTAAGCAGCGCCAGGACGAGAAGGACCGCATAGGCGCCGATCAGGAAGCTGACGGCAGAGGTGTCCTCTTTTGCGCCGGCTTTCTTCTGCACTGCGGCGATCCCGTCCCGCAGGCAGACGAGCTGTGACAGGAACAGCAGAGCGGAAACAAGGCCCAGGATGAAGAGGATATCGGCGGAGAGGAGACGGTTTAAGGCATCCGACCAAAGCGTTGACTTAAGCAGCGCGTCTGCAAGGTACCAGACGGAGCGGATCAGCATCAGGATCCAGCCATGCCGGAAACTTTTATTTTCTCCGCGCAGGCGGTTCCAGCCCAGAAGGCCAAAGGCGCTGGAGGCGGCGCCCTGAATGATCCCGAGCAGAGGCTGGTCCGGAAAGTTGATCAGGCCGATCCCGATGCTGAGCAGGATCAGGAGAAAGGCCTCGGTCCAGGGCGTGACAAGTCTGCTGATCTCGGAAGAGGTTTCTTCGGGGAGATGTGCGGACAGGAATTCATCGAAACTGTCTTCGCCCGGCACGGGCGGCAGTTTTTCACTCATGACATCTCTCCTTTCAACAGTTCTTTCAGCTTCTGCCTGATGCGGTAGAGGCGGCCCTCCACGGAGCGCTCCGTCGCGCCCAACTCCGCGGCGATCTGCGCCGTCGGCTGGCGGTAGTAGTATTTGCGGTAAAACAGGACGCGGTCGCCGCTGCTCAAGGTCTCCAGCGCGCGCAGAAGGGCTTCCTGCCGCTCTTTCCGAAGCGCGGTCTCTTCGGGGGTGGGCGCCGGATCGTGCGCGTCTTCGGGGAGTTCGTCGGTCTCGCGGCGCTTTTCCGCCCGCGCCATGTCCAGAGCGGCGTTGCGGGCGACGGCGGTGAGCCAGCTTGTCCAGCTTCCCTTTTCCGCATCAAAGCGGCCGATGGACTGCCAGACCTTCAGGGCGGCGTTCTGCAGGACTTCCTCGCGGTCGCGTTCATCCGAAAGAAACGGCCGGATGACGTAGCGCATCAGCGGACCGTAGTGCTGCAGGAGTTCTTCCATGCCGCTTTCATCCCGGTTCTTCAGTTTTTCAATGATGTCCCGCGCGGCCATGCCGGCCTCCTCTTTCTTCTTTCTATTCTATGATACGCTGCGCTCCCGAAAAACCCACGGGAAAACAAAAGAGCTTCCCGCGAGGGGAAGCTTGAGAAGTGCTTATTCAGCGGAGGGTCAATCTTTCCCGGGGAAGAACCAGCTTTCGAGACCGACATGGAGGAAAGGTCCGCGCACCGAAGCGCCGGTATTCTGCATGGCGTAGTTCTTGGCGGATAGGACAGGATACTGCAGCGCACGGATCTGATGCAGGTACAGGAGGCCGTTCGACCAGCGGCTTCGGATCAGCGATTCCGTGCTGCTTCCCAGGGAGAAATCGACGTCAGGATAGATGTTCCGCACTTCGAGCGTTACGTAGCCGCGGGCATTCTGATATCTGCGCGGCAGGGAAAACGACGCAAACCAGGCTTCGCCGCTCCAGGCGTCGGAAGGGGATTCGTCAGACTGCGTTCCGCAGAACTCCTTTCGGATCCGCGTGATCGGCGCGGCGAGCGTTTTGCCGTTCTTTTCCCGCAGGAGGCGGCCTTCCGGGGTCTGCGTGATCTCAGGAACAAAGCTGTAGAGGGCGGCCGGACGGATCTCCAGCGCATCGGTCCCCCGGTAATTTTTCTGATCCGGCAGGGAGAAACAGTAAAAAATGCGCCAGACGCGCGGTTCTTCGGAGAGAACGACGGCGACGCTCCTTACCCGCAGCTCGAACGTGTCCGACGCACGGAAGCTGCCGTCATTCGTGTAAACATCCAGGGCACCGTCACATTTTTGCAGATCCTCTTCGGACAGATCCGTCAGAAGCTCCTCGGGGAAGCCGAGGTCTTTCAGCTGCCGGGCGATGACTTCGGTCTGCGAAGGGACTCCCGGCGCACCGATCCCGGGGGAGGAGGCGAAGGTGACCGGCGATTCATGCTTCGACCATTTCATCGGATAGCGGCTGAAACAGAGGAAACAGAGGATGCAGCCGATAAAAAGCGCACCGAGATACAGGCAGATCAGGGCGGCCGGCCTGAGTCCAGGCGGTGCCGGAGAAAGGGTGTCGCCAATCGCGTCAAGGGAGCGCATCAGCCGGTAAAGCTGATAAAGGAGCGCGGCGAGGACGGCAAACAGGGCGATCACGAGGAGGCCGCCTGCCCATCCCGAAAGGACAGCCAGTACGACGTCCCAGAGGATCATCACGGTGATGATCCAGGTATCTTCCTGTCTGCCGGCCTTCTTCTGCAGAAGACCGATGCCTGTTTTCAGGGCATAGAGCTGCAGCGCGTGCAGGAGGATGAAGACGATCCCCGTGACGCGGATGAGGGGCTCGGACAGGAGGTCGTTCAGCCCCAATAAGGTGAAACTGCGGAAGGTGTCGAGGAAGAAGAGCCCCGTTCTGACAAGGATCAGGATCCAGCCGAGGCGAAAGCCCCTGTTTTCCCGGCGCAGCGGATACCAGCCGAGCAGGCCGAAAGCGAAGCCGGCTGACGGGAGCAGGAGGTCAAGCAGGTTATTGAATCTGAGGTTGATGAAACCGAGCGCCAGGCTGACCAGGATGAAGTTCATGGAGCGGCGCCAGAGTTTTCTGCGTTCTTCGGGCGTATCGGGACCCTTTGAACCGCGGCCGGTGAACAAGGCGATAAGACTGTCTTTATCCAGCGGGAACTTCCTGCGGTCTTTCATCTCTTCTGCTTCCTCCTTTTCCGGTTTTTCTGAAGAAAAAGCCGCCCGGAGGCGGCTGACGGATGACGCGTGATTATTTCTTTCCGGCACGTTTCTTCGCGCGCAGCAGGGCGAGGCCGTTCAGCACGAAGAACATGACCACCATCACACCCATGGTGATGAGGGCATTTGTCGTGCTCTGCGGCGCGAAGCCCATCAGGAGCAGCATCGGTGCGCCGAAAAGAATGGACCAGGTCTGCTGATAGACCAGGTTGTTGGCGGCAGGCGTTCTGAACTGCGGATCGATCTCGCGGAGCAGGATGACGCCCGTGGAGGCCGTGCCCGTCAGCATGCCGTAGAGCGAAAGGAAGGCTTCGTGGCGGTAGTGCGGGTAGACCTTTTTGCAGAAGGCGTTGCAGTAGATGTAGGTGAGCACGGCGCCGCCCACGCAGATGATCAGTAACGGCACGATGAACTTCGCATTGGCAAAGGCCTTCAGATTGATGGCGGCGATGGACGCGACCACCATGATGTCGAACATGAAGCCCGCGATGCGGTTCTGCATGAAGGTGTTCGTATATTTCTTCTTGATGACGCCCTTTTTCTGCAGGCCGCGGAAGATGTTCTTCACGAGCAGGGCGAAAACGGTCGAGAAGAGGAAGTTGAAGCCCCAGATGAGCGGGCGGAGCGTATTGTAGCCGAGATTGCCCAGGGCGCCTGTCTCAATGATCAGGTCCACGCCGTGCATGAAGAGATACGCGAGGCCGTAGGAGCCGAAGACGAGCGCCAGCTGCACCGTGAACTTATCCATGGACTCGGACAGCCCGATCTCGCCTTTCCCGTTGACGGCCTGGGCGCTGACTTCTTCTTCGTAATCATCGGATTCGGCCTTGACGATGCCTTTCCGGCGCAGTCTGTTCAGGTAGATGATGCCGCCCACCGAGGAGGCGACGAAGCCCATGGCCGCGACCGTCAGACCGAAGCTCGTGCCGTCGGTAAAGCCATAGCTGAGCTCATAGGTGTGGCCCCAGTTGTAGGCCTGGCCCGGTCCCTGGCCGTAGCCCATGGGAAGGATCAGCCCGGAGGCAAAAAAGCTGCCGAGGACATTCGCGAGCAGCATGGTGACCGTAAGGCCGAACACACCCTGCACCAGATAGGAACCGACCACGTTCAGGGAGGTATCGAAGGCGTCGCCCTTCATTTTGCCGCCGCCCTCCTTCTGCTCCTGATCCAGCTCGCGCAGGCTCATGGCCGCGAAGCCGAGGCCGAGGCCGTGGTAGGTCAGCATTTCCAGGACCGAGCTCTGGAACATCGCGTTCCCGGAGATCTCCTTGTAGAGGAAGGAGATGAGCAGGATCAGGAAGCCGCCGAGCACGCTGGAGGGGATCATCAGCTTCCGGATGAAGGGGAGCTGGTGCCGCAGGATGTTGGCGAAGAGCATGGTGACGAAGAGGATGGCGAGGGTCCCGACGAAGGACCATACCGAGGCGTCCCAGAAATTGGTTCCGCTGGTCATTAATTTTACCTCACTGTTCTAAGATTCAGACGCGGCCGTGCGGCGCGTCCGGAGCAAAACGCTCAAACAGACACTTGTAGATCCGGCCGCTGTAGTCGGACTTGTCGGCTTTTTTGAGTTCGTAGTAGCTGCCGTCCTTCATGGAGAAGGTGACGGTGCCGTGCAGGCGGACGGCAAGGTCGGACATCTCGCTGAAGGGAAATTCCAGTGAGCCGAGCCTGAGCGTGCGGTCCGTGCAGGAGAGATCCCCCCGGGCAGATTCCTTCATCCGGTGGCCGCTGACGGCATAAAGGACCATGCCCTTATCCGAAGCATAGAGCGTTTCTTCTTCGCCCGGATCCGGCAGGGCGGCAAAGAAGCCTCGCTGCCAGTCTTCCCAGTCGCGGACGGTCCTGAAGTCAAAACCTTCGCCGGACAGCATTCCGTACTCGTCATAGCTGCCCTTAAGGCCGCAGTCACAGGAAAAACCGTCGTCCGTCGAACGGATGGACGCAAGCCGGCCGCACTTCGGGCAGGCAAGGAAGGTCCGCTCGAGGCCCCGGCTCAAGGCCTTGCCCACGTAGGGCTTCGGGTCGGCCAGCTGCGCCGCATAGGCGTCTTCACCGATCTCGTCAGCGATCAGGCGGTTGATCTCGGCAGGCTTCATCCCGGCCAGTTCCTCCGGCTGATGGATCCCGACGACCTCACAGCGGAGCGGGCCTCTTCTGTGGGTGTAGGCCCAGCGCGGGTGGGAGAAATATCCGCCCTTGATGCGGACGGTGACGAGCGGTGCCTTCGATTTCTGTACCATCTTGCCGGTGGCATCGGGGAAGGCGATCGTACGGCCGTCCCAGCTGCAGTTGCCTTCGGCAAAGAGGCAGACCGAGCATCCTGCCTTGAGGCGCCGCAGGATCTCCAGCACGGCGCCGGAGGTGCTGCCGCCCTTGGCAATGGGGATGGGATCCACCAGAAGGCGGATGATCCGGCTGATGAGGCCGAGGCGGAAGATGTGCTCCGTTGAGACGAAATACATGTGCGCCCTAAGCGTCAGCCCGACGATGAACATGTCATAGTTGGTGACGTGGTTGGAGATCAGCAGGAAATGGTCCGGAAGCTCCGGGACCTCCGGATAAGTCATGGAAAAGCGCCTGCCGATCCATGCCCGGACGACAGGTGAGAGAAAACGGTAAACGCGCTGATGAAAACGGATGCGGTCGGCAGCCATGTTCAGCTCCTTATCTTTGCCATGATTCAGCATTATAGTCAAAATTCGGGGAAAAAACAATCAAAATCGGAAAGGGAGGGCAGCGCAGGCGTGCCGGAAGATGCCTATTTCGCGAGCGGCAGGCGGAAGATGAACTCCGTTCCGCTGCCGGGCGTGGAGATGACGTCGATGGTCTCGCCGTGAGCGGTGATGATCTCTTTCACGATGGACAGGCCGAGGCCGGTCCCCTTCTTGTCCCTGCCGCGGGAGGAGTCGGTCTTGTAGAAACGCGTCCAGATGTGCCCGAGGTCTTCCTTTTCAATGCCGCAGCCGAAGTCCTTCACGGACACGGCGGCCTTGTCGCCGACGCCGCGCACGCTGATGCGGATCGCGGAGCTCTCCGGGGAGAACTTGATCGCGTTGTCGATGAGGTTCATCATGACCTGCTGGATGCGGCCCATGTCTGCGTGCACGTCGATCCGGGCTTCCGAGAAGATGAGGTCGAAGAGGATGTCGCGCCGCTCGCAGACCGCGCCGAAGGTGGCGCAGACCGTCTTCGTGAGGGCGACCATGTCGAAATCGGAGTACTCGAGGCCCTGGCGCGATTCATCCAGGGTGTTCAGCGTCAGCATGCTCTGCGTGAGATTCGTCAGCCGGTCGGTCTCCCCGATGATGATGTCCATGTATTTTTCCTGCTTTTCGGGCGGGATGACGCCGTCCTTCATGGCCTGCAGGTAGCCGCGGATCGAGGTGAGCGGCGAGCGGAAATCGTGGGAAACGTTGGCAATGAACTTCTTCTGGGTCTCGTCGGCGCTCTGGAGCTCGGCCGCCATCGCGTTCAGGGAGGCGGCAAGATAACCGACCTCGTCACGGCTTTTCACGGGAATGCGGTGCGCCAGATGCCCCTGGGCATACTCCTGCGCGCCGTCCGTGATTCTCCCGAGTGGACGCTGCACGGCAAAGTACATGACGGCAAGCGGCAGGAAGGACATGACGAACACGGCTGCGCAGATGAGGTAGATATTGCCGAGCATGGCGTCTGCCCTGGCGTTCACGGTGCTCATCTGCTGGAGGACCATCGCATAGCCGTAGGTGGTCGTTCTGGCGGTGATCGGTGAGAAGGCGCCCAGCATGTCTTCCCGGAAGGCGCTGCCGAACCTGCCGATCCGGTAATACTCCGGCGAGTCGGCGGGATCGAAGGCAAGCGTCTGCCCGGCGAGCGAAGCGTAGCCTGACACGCCGCTGTCGTAGAGCACGCGGGCACTTCCGTCCAGGATCAGCACGCGGCAGTCGGAGACGGACTGGTAGAAGGACAGATGGGCAGGGTCGAAGCTGCGTCCCGAGGTGTAGGAAGCACTCTGGGCGGAAGCGATCGTACGGACCTCGCGGTACAGCTCTTCGGAGGCCGTTTTCACGGCGCTCTTCCGGCAGAGACGGCTGCCGAAAACAGCCACCGCCAGAAAGGCGAGGACGCCGAAAACGGCATAGGCCGCGATGAATTTTAAGGTCAGACGGTGCTTCATGGTCTCCGGTCCCTTATCCGGTGTCAGTCGGTACGGTCCCCCTCGGGGGATCATTTGTTCACTTCAAAGCGGTAGCCGACGCCCCAGACGGTGGCGAGGCGCCAGTTCGGATGGTCGGGAAGTTTCTTTCTGAGGCGCTTGATGTAGACGTCCACGGTGCGGGAATCGCCCACGTAGTCGTATCCCCAGAGCCGGTCGAGGAGCTGTTCCCTGGTAAAGACCTGGTTCGGGTTGGAGGCGAGCAGAAAGAGGATCTCGATCTCCCGCGCCGTCATGTAGAGCGGCGTATCCATGTAGGTCACGCTGTAATTGGACAGGCTGACAACGAGGTCGGGGAGCGTCACGACCTGGCTCTGCTCCGCCGTTTCGTCCTCCGGCGCGGCGGCTGCGGCCGTGCGGCGCAGGATAGCCTTTACCCGGGCGACCATTTCCTTGTTGTCAAAGGGCTTGATCATGTAGTCGTCGGCGCCGAGCTCGAGCCCCAGCACCTTGTCGAAGACCTCGCCCTTGGCGGAGAGCATCATGATGGGAACGCTGCTTTCCGCGCGGATCTCGCGGCAGAGCTGATAGCCGTCCTTGCCCGGAAGCATCAGGTCCAGCAGGATCAGGTCGGGCTTGAAAGCGTGAAAGGCGTCCATGACGGCGGCGCCGTCGTGCACCATCGAAGTTTCGAAGCACTCCTTGGTCAGGTAGAGGGAGATGAGTTCGGCGATGTTTTCGTCATCGTCAACGATCAGGATGCGCTGCTTGCTCATGGGATCACCCCTTTTTCAGATAGGCAACGGTCGCGCCGTAGCCGCCCTCGTTGAAGGGCGCGGACTCAAAACTCTTGATGTAGCGGTTTTTCTGCAGGGCTTTCGTGACGGCGCCCTTGAGCGCGCCGGTGCCGCGGCCGTGGATGATGCGGATCTTTTCCATGTGGGCGAGATACGCGTCGTCGATGTATTTTTCGAGGTTCATGACCGCCTCGTCGGTGGTCTGACCGATCAGATTGATCTCAGGGCGGATGGTGAGCGCCTTCTGGAAGGTGTTTCCGCCGCTGTTGCCGACGTGGCGTCTGCCTTCCAGCGTGGTGGTCGCTTCGGGTACCAGCTCGACGTCGGAGGCGTTCACCTTGGACTTCAGGATGCCCATCTGGACGGTCAGGTCACCCTTTGCATCCGGCAGGGAGAGCACGGTGCCCTTGAGGCCGAGCGAATGCACGTGGACGGTGTCGCCGAGGCGGAGCTTCTTTTCGGTCACGGTGACCTGCCGCTGCTTTCTGGCGGCAGCGTCGGCCTCAGCCAGCTTCTCGTCGGTATCCTGCACCGCAAGGCGGAGGGCAGAGCGGATGTCTTCCTGCTCGCGGCCGACGGACTGACCGCTCTTCCGGAGGTCCTTGATGGCCTGATCGGCCTTGTCCTTCGCCTCCTGCAGAATGGCTCTTGCCTCTTCGCGGGCTTCCCGGAGGAGCTTCTCGCGCTGCGCTTCCATGCTGCCGCGGCGCTGTTCGGCTTCCTTCTGCATCTGCTCGGTATCGCGCTTTAAGCGGCGGATCTCAGCTTCGGCCTTCTCCATCTCGCGGCGCTGGCGATCCAGCTCGGCAATGACGTCTTCAAAGGCTTCTTCGTTCGAATTGATATAGGAACCGGCTTCCTCGATGATCGTCTCGTCGAGGCCGAGCTTTTTCGCGATCGCGAAGGCATTGCTCTTGCCGGGGATGCCGACGAGCAGGCGGTAGGTGGGACGGAGCGTCGCCACGTCGAATTCGCAGGAGGCATTCTCCACGCCTTCGGTATTGAGGGCATAGATCTTCAGCTCGCTGTAGTGGGTGGTTGCCATGGTGCGGATCGCGTCGGTGTGCAGGCGGCTTAAGATGGCCATGGCAAGCGCCGCGCCCTCGGTCGGGTCGGTGCCGGCGCCCAGCTCGTCGAAGAGGCAGAGCGAGTCCGGATCGGCCTTCGCCATGATCTCCACGATGTTTTTCATGTGGGAAGAGAAGGTGGAAAGGCTCTGCTCGATGCTCTGTTCGTCGCCGATGTCCGCGAAAACTTCCTTAAACACGGGAATGCGTGAGTTCACGGCGGCCGGAATGTGCAGACCGGACTGGCCCATGAGGGCGAGCAGGCCGACCGTTTTCAGAGAGACCGTCTTGCCGCCGGTATTCGGGCCGGTGATGATCAGCTGGTCGTAGTCGCCGCCCAGGCGCACGTCGATCGGGACCACGGTCTTCGGATCGAGCAGCGGATGGCGGGCCTTCTTCAGATCCAGGAGGCGTCCCTCGGAAAGCTCGGGCGCGACGCCCTTGTCGCTCCGGGAAAGCCTGGCCTTTGCAAAGATGAAATCCAGCTCAGTGAGGAGACGGTAATCATCGCAGATCGCCTCACCCCAATTCACGGCCTTGCCGGAAAGATCGGCCAGGACGGCTTCGATCTCCTTCTGCTCGCGAATCTCAAGCTCGCGCCACTCATTGTTCAGGCGCACGACACTCATCGGTTCGATGAAGAGCGCCTTGCCGCTGCCGGACTGGTCGTGCACGATGCCGGAGACCTGGGATTTGTGCTCCGCCTTGACGGGCAGGCAGTAGCGGCCGTCGCGCATGGTGACCACCGCGTCCTGCAGGTAGTCGCGGTTCTTCAGCAGGAGGGCGTTCAGCTCGTTGTGGATGCGGTCGGAAATGGTGCGGAGTTCGCGCCTCACCTTGGCAAGGCCGGGGCTCGCGCTGTCGGCGATCTCCTCCTCGGAGAGAATGTCGGCTTCCAGCTCGCGGCGCAGGGGATCGGCAGGCTCCAGGCCTTCAAAACGCTCGGTCAGGGCGTCCGGCGGCGTATCGCGGTCGGTCTTCCCGTAAACTTTCGCGCGGTCGGCCATCTGCAGGATCTTCATGACCCGCAGGAGCTCGACGATGCTTAAGGAAGAGCCGGACCCGGCCCTCTTGATGGAGGCGCGGACGTCGGCGATCCCGCCGAAGGCGATGGAGCCTTTTGCGGAAAGGCGCGCGGCGGCGTCGGTCGTTTCGGCAAGCGCCTTCGCGATCGCTTCGCGCTCCGTCATCGGCCGGAGTTCCCTGCACATGGCTTTAGCTCCCTCGGAGCCGGCGAGCGCCTCCAGACGGAGCAGGATCTTATCGTATTCCAGGGTATGCAGTGCTTTTTCGTTCATAACTTCTTTATTTTATCATAGATTTCGGCATGTGAAAAGTCCCCGTGGCGACAGAGTAAAACAGTTGTGGGATTTTTCGTGGGATTATTGGGCGTGGAAAAAAAACGGCCTCACAGCCGGAGAGGTGACATTTCCCTGCCGCCGTGCTACAATGAGAATGTAAATATCGCCCGGCCGAAACGTTCCCGGCTTCAGCCGGAAGGAAAGGAGAGCCATGAAAAAGAAAACACTTTGCCTGCTGACCGGCGCGGCCGTCCTCACGCTTGCCCTTTCGGGCTGCGCAGGCTTCCCCGGCTTCGGCCCTCAAATCACCGATATCAAGAGTTTCCGTTTTTCCTATCAGGTGGGGAATTACATGAACGGTTTCGTCGCTTACGAACTGAAGCTGGAGAAAGACGGTTCCTATACCGCGCGGATCAAGCCGAACCAGGTCGCCGAAGAGGACGCGAAGGAGCATAAGGTCGGAAAGGATTTCGCCGACGAACTGGCTACCTTTCTGCGTGAGAAAAAGGTGAACCGTTGGAACGGTTTTCAGAAGAGTGATAAGCGTGTCCTGGACGGCAACGGTTTTTCCTTCTCGCTGTGGACGACGGAGGACAAAAACATTTCCGCTTCCGGCTACATGCGCTGGCCGAGAGGCTACGACGAGGTGAAGGCCGGCATCGAAGCCATCTTTGCGGAACTCGGAAAGTAGAGAAAACCCGATAAAAACGGCAAAAACTAAGGCGCGTGTCAGCAAAAAACGCTTGACACGTGCTTTTTCTGTGATACAATACTAAAGCACGCTTTTTGCCTGCGGGTCTTTTTGTGTGCAAAGGGAGGCTTTTCCGAACAGGGAAAACAGCCCGGAAACGCAGGAAAATCAAGGCAAAAGCGGCAAATATTCGAAGAAGGAGGAAAATATATGCCTACATTTAACCAGTTGGTTAGAAAAGGCAGAGAAACTTCGGAAAAGAAGTCCACGGCGCCTGCTCTGCAGAAGGGTTACAACTCCCTGCACAAGAAGGCCACCAGCCAGTCGTCCCCGCAGAAGCGCGGCGTCTGCACCGCCGTCAAGACCACGACCCCGAAGAAGCCTAACTCTGCTCTCCGCAAGATCGCCCGTGTGCGTCTGTCCAACGGCATCGAAGTCACCAGCTACATTCCCGGTGAAGGCCACAACCTTCAGGAACACAGCGTCGTGCTCGTCCGCGGCGGAAGAGTAAAGGATCTGCCCGGCACCCGTTACCACATCATCCGTGGTACGCTGGATACCGCAGGTGTCGCCAACCGCAGACAGGCCCGTTCCAAGTACGGCGCCAAGAAGCCGAAAGTCAAGAAATAAGACATTCGGATAGTCTGCAACCACATGCTGACTGTTAAAGCCGGAAGGCAATATGTTTTCTTCGGAAAATAGATCGTCCTTTCCGTGCGATGCGAACACATCATTAGCAAACATGTGAGTACCGATGAATTAAGAAATTTTTAAGGAGGGAAGTAACGTGCCGCGTAAAGGACATACTCAGAAAAGAGAAGTGCTGGCGGACCCGATCTACGGCAGCAAGGTTGTGACCAAACTGATCAACAACATCATGCTGGACGGGAAGAAGGGTGTTGCCCAGGAGATCGTCTACGGCGCCTTCGAGCAGATCGAACAGAAGACCGGCAAGCCGGCTCTGGAAGTCTTCACTCAGGCCATGAACAACATGATGCCTCAGCTCGAAGTCAAGGCAAAACGTGTCGGCGGTGCCACCTATCAGGTGCCCATCGAAGTTAAGCCGGAACGCCGCCAGGCGCTCGCGCTGCGCTGGCTGACCATGTTCAGCCGCAAGCGTGGCGAGAAGACCATGAGAGACCGCCTCGCAGGCGAGATCATGGACGCCAGCAACAATACCGGTTCTGCTGTCAAACGTAAGGAAGACATGCACAAGATGGCCGAAGCCAACAAGGCTTTCGCCCACTACAAGTTTTAATTAGATACCATTGGAGGAGAAATTCATGGCGGGAAGAGATTATCCCCTGGAGCGCACTCGGAATATCGGGATCATGGCGCACATCGATGCCGGTAAGACAACGCTCACAGAGCGAATCTTGTACTATACCGGTGTGAATTATAAAATCGGCGATACCCATGACGGGACAGCCACCATGGACTGGATGGAACAGGAGCAGGAGCGCGGCATTACGATCACGTCGGCTGCCACGACCTGTCACTGGACCAAGGAGCTGGAACACAAACCCGCTCCCGGCGCGCTGGAACACCGTATCAACATCATTGACACTCCCGGCCACGTTGATTTCACCGTGGAAGTGGAGCGGTCGCTCAGAGTGCTGGACGGCGCTGTCGGCGTTTTCTGCGCCAAGGGCGGCGTGGAACCGCAGTCCGAAACGGTTTGGAGGCAGGCGGACAAATACCGCGTGCCCCGCATCGCGTTCATCAACAAGATGGACATTATGGGGGCCAACTTCTTCAATGCTGTTTCTATGATCCACACCAGACTGGGCCACAACCCGGTCATTACCGAACTGCCGATCGGCAAAGAAGATTCCTTCGTCGGACTGATCGACCTGTTCGAAATGAAGGCCTACTACTACCGTGACGACAAGGGCACCGTGATCGAGATCACGGACATCCCCGCGGACATGAAGGATGAGGCCGAAGAATACCGGGCCAAGCTCGTGGAGGACATCTGCGCGCTGGACGACGACCTGATGGAAATGTACATGATGGATGAGGAGCCCAGCGAGGAGCAGCTGAAGAAGGCGCTCCGCAAGGCCTGCATCAACATGGAAGCCATCCCCGTCCTCTGCGGAAGCGCCTACAGGAACAAGGGTGTTCAGAAGCTCCTGGACGCCGTCATCGAGTATCTGCCGAGCCCCATCGACATCCCCCCGACAAAGGGTGAGACGATGGACGGCGAGCCGCTCGAGATCCCGTCCTCGGACGACGCTCCGTTCTGCGCGCTGGCGTTCAAGATCATGACCGACCCGTTCGTCGGCAAGCTGGCCTATTTCCGGGTCTACTCCGGAACGCTGGAAGCGGGATCCTACATCTACAACTCCAGCAAGGGCAAGAAGGAGCGCGTCGGCCGCATCCTGCAGATGCATGCGAACAAGCGCATGGAGGTCGAGAAGGTCTACGCCGGCGAGATCGCGGCAGCCGTGGGGTTAAAGTTCACCACGACGGGCGATACGATCTGCGATGAGACCCATCCGGCCGTGCTGGAACGCATGGAATTCCCGGAACCGGTCATCGACGTGGCCATTGAGCCGAAGACGAAAGCCGGTCAGGACAAGATGGGCGAAGCGCTTGCCAAGCTTGCCGAAGAGGATCCGACCTTCCGTGTCACCACCAACAAGGAGACCGGACAGACCGTCATCGCCGGCATGGGAGAGCTCCATCTGGAGATCATCGTCGACCGTCTGCTGCGCGAGTTCAAGGTCGAAGCTAATGTGGGCGCCCCTCAGGTCGCCTACAAGGAAGGCTTCACGAAGACCGTCGAAGTCGAGAGCAAGTACGTCAAGCAGTCCGGCGGCAAGGGCCAGTACGGCCACTGCAAGGTCCGCTTCGAACCCATGGACGCCAATGCCGATCACAACTTCGAATTCAATTCGGAAGTCGTGGGCGGCGTGATCCCGAAGGAATACATCCCCGCGATCGGCGCCGGCATCGAGGAGGCCGCCAAGGCCGGTATCCTCGGCGGCTATCCGGTGCTGGGCGTGAAGGCGACCGTGTTCGACGGTTCCTACCACGAAGTCGACTCCAGCGAGATGGCGTTCAAGATCGCCGGTTCCATGGCCTTTAAGGATGCCATGGCAAAGGCGGGCTGTGTGCTGCTGGAACCCATCATGCGCGTGGAAGTCACGACGCCGGAGGAATACCTCGGCGACGTCATCGGCGACATCAACGGCCGCCGCGGACGCATCGAGGGCATGGAGACCGTGAACGGATCGCAGATGATCCGCTGCTTCGTCCCGCTGGCCGAGATGTTCGGCTATGCGACGGACCTCAGGTCCAAGACTCAGGGACGCGGTGCCTACTCGATGTTCTTCGACAAATACGAGCCGGCTCCGAAGTCCGTACAGGAAAAAGTTCTTCTGAAAAAATAACTTGAATAAAATGACAGAACCTTATATAATCATAGGGATGTCACCTAACTCAAAACCATGCCCTTACAAATGGGGCAGAAAATAACCAAAAGGAGTAACCAAGATGGCAAAACAGAAGTTCGAGAGAACCAAACCCCATTGTAACATCGGTACCATCGGTCACGTTGACCATGGTAAAACCACCCTGACTGCCGCCATTACCAAGACCCTTCACGAGAGGTACGGCCTTGGTGATTTCGTGGCTTTCGATCAGATCGACAAAGCTCCCGAAGAGAGAGCCCGTGGTATCACAATCTCCACCGCTCACGTCGAATATGAGACCCCCAACCGTCACTATGCTCACGTTGACTGCCCCGGCCACGCTGACTATGTCAAGAACATGATCACCGGCGCTGCCCAGATGGACGGTGCCATCCTGGTCGTTGCTGCCACCGACGGCGTCATGGCCCAGACCCGCGAGCACGTGCTGCTTGCCCGTCAGGTCGGCGTTCCCTACATCGTCGTTTTCCTGAACAAGTGCGACATGGTCGATGACGAAGAACTCCTTGACCTCGTGGAAATGGAAGTTCGCGAACTGCTTGA
The DNA here is from genome assembly GCA_902789555.1 of uncultured Lachnospiraceae bacterium. Lineage (GTDB taxonomy): Bacteria > Bacillota > Clostridia > Lachnospirales > Lachnospiraceae > UBA6987. The sequence goes on along the minus strand of CADAOF010000002.1, from coordinate 70,198 downwards.
CGAATACGAGTTCCCGGGCGATGATACCCCCATCATCCGCGGTTCCGCTCTTATGGCTCTGCAGGGCGATGCCAAGTGGCAGGACAAGATCATCGAACTCATGGAAGCCGTTGACAGCTACATTCCGGATCCGGAACGCGCTACCGACAAGCCTTTCCTGATGCCCGTTGAGGACGTCTTCTCCATCACCGGCCGCGGCACGGTCGCTACCGGCCGTGTGGAACGCGGTGTTGTTCACGTCTCCGATACCGTCGAGATCGTCGGCATCAAGGACGAGAGCCGCAGCGTCGTCGTTACCGGCGTCGAAATGTTCCACAAGCTGCTTGACGAAGGCCAGGCCGGCGACAACATCGGCTGCCTGCTTCGCGGCGTACAGCGTACCGAGATCGAACGTGGCCAGGTTCTTGCGAAACCCGGCACCATTCATCCGCACGACAAGTTCAAAGGCCGTATCTACGTGCTGACCAAAGAAGAAGGCGGACGTCATACTCCGTTCTTCAGCAACTACCGTCCTCAGTTCTACTTCCGTACCACTGACGTGACCGGTATCTGCACCCTTCCGGAAGGCACTGAGATGTGCATGCCCGGCGACCACGTCGAGATCAACGTCGAACTGATCTCCAAGATCGCCATGGAAGTCGGTCTTCGTTTCGCTATCCGTGAAGGCGGCCGCACCGTTGCCTCCGGTACGGTTATCGAGATCAACGAATAATCAATCGTTTTAAGGAAACTTAAAGCAAAAAACGGGGCTGCCGAAAGGCAGCTCCGTTTTTGTGTACAGCAGGTCCGGTGGGCACGGCTGTGCCCCCGCAGAGCCGCATTTAAAAAAGATCCTTCGCCGTTTTGCGGCTCAGGATGACAGCTCGCGTTCTCTGTTGTTCAGAGGAAACGCTTTGTCATCCTGAGGAGGCCGTCAGGCCCTCCGAAGGATCTTTTTTACATGAAACCGTTTAGTTTCTCACTTCCACGCTTCGTTGAAGATGGTGCAGCCGCTGTCGGTAACGGTCTTCCGGTAGGCGGCTTCGTGCTTTGCACGGTCAGGGTAGATCCCGTTGGCATAATTGCTCAGGGTCTTCTGTTCACCGGCAAATTTGGGCCCGACGGCAGCCAGGACTTCTTCGGCCATGTCGGGACGGATGACCACGATGCCGTCAGGGTCGCCGACGATGATGTCGCCGGGGAAGACGACCTGGCCGCAGCAGGCGATGGGGACGTTGATCTCGCCGTATCCGATCTTCCAGGGACCCTGCGGGGTGATGCCTTTGGCATAGACCGGGAAGCCGAGGTCGTCGAGAGCGTCCGCGTCACGGATGCAGCCGTCCAGGACGAAGCCGGCGATGCCCTTGGACTTCGCGTAGTTGAACATGATCTCACCGCAGAGCGCGCGGCTCATGCAGCCGCTGCCGTCCAGAACGATGACGTCGCCCGGTTTTGCAAGGTCCATGGCAAGGTGCAGGAGCGCGTTGTCGCCTTCGGCAACGTGGACCGTCAGCGCGGTACCGACCATGTTGGCGCCTTTGGTATAGCAGCGCAGATCGCCGTACATGTTGAACATGCGGTTCATCATGTCGCTGATGTTGCTGCTGGGGATGCCGCGGAACTTTTCGACGAGTTCGCGGTCGGGACGGTTGATCTCAGTGAAGATTCTTTTTCCGTATTTGGTTTCAGCCATTGTGTTTTTCCTCCGGTTTAATCAGCTTTCTTCTTCCTCTGCGGCGACTTTGCCTTTTTTCGTGTTGACGATCTGCTTACGGATGGTCATGGCAACAGAGAAGACCGCGACCAGCAGGAAAATCAGGGAGATCGGACGGGTCACGAAGATGGACCAGCTGCCGCCCGTCTGCATCAGGGCCTGACGGAAGTTCGTTTCCGTCATGCTGCCCAGGATGAAGCCGATGATCAGCGGCGTTGCCGGGATCTTCAGGAACTTGAACAGCACGCCGATGACGCCGAAGATGAACACGCAGTGGACGTCAAAGCTCGTGAACTTGTTGCAGTAGGCGCCGATGACGCAGCAGACCAGCACGATGGGAAGCAGGTAGTACTTCGGGATGTCCAGCAGGCGGACGAAGGTGCGCAGACCGGCGCGTTCGGTGACCAGCATGAAGATGTTGGCGACGATCAGGGCGATGAAGATGCCGTAGATGTATTCGCCGCTCTTGGTAAATACCAGCGGGCCCGGGGAAATGCCGTGGATCGTCAGGCCGCCCAGGAAGACGGCGGTGGCCACGTTGCCGGGAATGCCCATGGTGATCAGGGGGATCAGGGAACCGCCGATAACGGCGTTGTTGGAGGTCTCGGAGGCGATCAGGCCGTCGACCTCGCCGGTGCCGAAGGTCTCAGGATGCTTGGAGCCGTTCTTGGCGGCAGTGTAAGCCAGCAGGGATGCGGTGGAGCCGCCGATGCCGGGCAGGATGCCGATGCCGAGACCGATCAGCGCGGAGCGGATGATGTTGACCCAGCGCTTCAGGTAATCGCCGAGGCTGATACCGTAGAGAGAATCCATCTTGTAGCTCTTCTTGGCCATCTTCTTGTCGATGTCCCTGCGTTCGAAGCCGGCGCGGATGATATCGGTGACGGCGTAGATGCCGATCAGGATGACGACCGAGTTGAAGCCGCCGTACAGCTTGCTCTCTCCGAAGGTGAAGCGGATGGCGCCGTCAATGGGCGCGATGCCGACCAGGGAAAGGGCGATGCCGAGGAAGCCGGACAGGATGCCGTTGATGATCGAGGTGCCGGAAAGGCTGGAGATGATCGTCAGGGCAAAGAGGGCGATGGAGAAATATTCCGCGCTCGTGAAGGCCAGCGTGACCTTGGCAAGGTAAGGGGAGATGAACATCAGGGCCAGGATGGAGATCAGACCGCCGACGAAGGAAGTCAGGATGCCGACGCCGATAGCCTTGCCGGCTTCGCCCTTATCCGCCATCGGGCCGCCGTCAAAGACGGTTGCGATCGATGATGGCGTACCGGGTATCTTTAACAGGATCGCTGAGATCAGACCGCCGGACATGCCGCCCAGGTACAGGCCGATCAGCAGCGAGATGCCGTTCATGGGATCCATGCCGAAGGACATCGGCAGGAAGAGGATCAGGGCCATGGTGGAGCTTAAGCCCGGAATGGAACCGAAGATAATGCCGATAACGACGCCGATCAGGATCAGAAGAAGGCAGAACGGATTAAAAAGCACCATCTGGATCGCTTGAGTAATTTGTGACACAGCTTTTTCCTCCCTTCTTTAGAAGCCGAACCAGCCCTTGGGCAGCGGCGTGTTGATGGCGTAGACGAACAGGGCGTAGAACGCGAACGGCGCGATCACACTGATCAGGCAGATGACGAGCCAGTTGCGCTTTTCCTTCGGGGTGAGCAGAAGGATCTGCAGGAACAGGTAGACGATGGTGGAGATGATAAAGCCCACCGTGTTGAACGCGAGGCAGTAGGCGCCGATCAGGATCAGGGTCCCGAGACCGCCCATCAGATCATCACCGGACTTTTTCGCTTCTTTTTCTTTCTCGCGGAGCGCGACCACAAGGCGCAGCACCGACAGACCGCACATCGCGATGCCGATGACCATCGGGAAGAAACCGCTTCCCAGGTCGTTTTCCATCATCGGCTTGATATCTTTCGCGAAGATGATCATCACGATGCTGAAGGCGAGAAAGAGGACCGACGTGACAATGCCTTTTTTCTTATCCGTCATGACAACTCTCCTTCATTATAAAAATGAGATCTGCTTTTATGAGGCGCGGCCGCACGGAAACCGTGCGGCCGCCGCCGTTAGCTGCTTATTTATTTGTTCTGGAAAAGCTTCTTCAGCTGTTCGACTTCCGCAGCATCTTCCTTCACGGTGTCGGCACCGTTGCGGTAGAAGGGCTGAGCAAAGTAGGTGGCCAGCGTCTTCGCGAATTCTTCGCTCTTGGCGGCCTTTTCGATGGCAGCGGAGAGCTTTTCAACGATCGCGGCATCGGTTCCCTTAGGGAAGCGGATCTCGTACAGCTTGGACTGGACGACGTCGTAGCCCTGTTCCTTCATGGTCGGGAAATCCTTCATGCCTTCCGGACGTTCGTTGGCGCACACACCGAGAACGATGAAGTCACCTTTTTCGATGTAGTCCTTGACGTTCATGTAGTTGATGACCAGGCAGTCGCACTGATTGGCCATGAAAGCGGTCAGACGGTCAGCGGCGGAGCTGCCGACGTCGATCTTGTTCATTTCGATGCCCATGGTCTGTTCCATCAGGGTGGCGACAGCGTGGGTGGCACCGTTGAAGGTGATGGAGTACTTGACTTCCTTCGGATGAGCCTTGCAGTAGTCGATGAATTCGGCAAGGGTCTTGTAGGCAGCGTCTTTCTTGACAATCAGCATGTAGGTGTCATCGCGGGCAGCGGTGGCGCAGACTTCGAAGTCATTCAGGAAAGAGAAGGTGTTGGAGCCGACCGCTTCCTGGGTGAGCATGACGCCGCTGTGGTGGAAGAGCAGGGTGTAACCATCATTCTTGGCATCCTTCACGGCAGTGGAAGCCGCAACGCCGGAACCGCCGGTGGTGTTGACGACGACGAAGTTCTGCTTCAGATCTTCGCCGACCAGCTTAAAGAGGGCACGGCAGTAGGTGTCGGTGTCGCCGCCGGCAGAGTAGGGGACGGTGACGGTGACGGCGCCCTTGGAAGGCCAGTCAGTGCCGCCGGCCTGCTGGGTGTTGTCCGAGCTGCTTCCGCAAGCGGTAAGCGTGGTCAGGACAAGGATGAGGGCGAAAGCGAGAGCGAGGAATTTTTTCATGTTCTTTCTCCTTTTTGTTTGGGTTTACGAGGAACTGCTGTTTTTCTGCGCCTTCATCATATATGATGGGGAACCATATGGCAAACAAAAATTATTTAATTTTCAACAAAGAATTTTTGTTGAAATGCCGACTCAGACGCTTCTGGCGATGCTGACGCGTTCCATCTCTCCGGCGGATTCCTGCAGCAGCTGCATGAAATACTTCATGGCTTCGGAAGCATAGCGGTCCTTCCGGCGGATCATAATCAGTTTCTGCACGACAGGCTTCCCGCCGATCGTGAGTGGGAAGATGTTCAGGTCGTCCGGCAGGGTGTTTTCGGCATTGGCAAGGCGGTTCTGTCCGATGAAGGCACCGGCGACACCTGAGCAGCAGACGGCAAAGGAAAGGTTCGTATCCGAACTGGAAAGATAGACCTGCGGCTCCAGACCGGCGTTAAAATAAGCCTGGAGGATGGATTCTCCGATCCGGTTTTCCGTCAGGCAGAAGGGAAGATCGGCGCATTCGGTCACTTCGAGACCGCTCAGCGCTTTCTCTTTCCAGGCCGCATCCTTTCCTTTATCTAATAGGAGCTTTTCCGGCAGACAGGCGAAGACCTGGTCTTCGGCAAAGTTCAGCTGCTCCAGTACCGGGTTCGGACGGGTGCTGTCCAGAACGATCGCGAGATCCAGTTTGCCTTCCAGGATCAGCGGCTCGAGCCGGGAAGAAAACGCCGAGGTGATCTTCAGCTCGATTTCGGGATAGCGGGCGGTAAAGGCCGGCAGGATCTGAGGCAGGGAATCGTTCAGGCGGAGAGAACTCGCGCCGAAGTGCAGGACGCCTTTTCCTTTTTTCTCCACGTCGTTCAGAAATTCCTCCAGATTCAGCTGCTCGCGCAGGAGCCGCTGTGAGAACTGCAGCGCGTATTCGCCGGCGTAGGTCAGGGACAGCGTCGGCTTCCGGTAGAAGAGGCGCGTTCCGTAATGTTCCTCCAGCCGCTGAATATGGTTGCTGATCGTCTGCTGGGAGACATAGAGCCGTTCCGCAGTCCGGTTCATGTTGAGGTCCTTGCAGAGTTCGGTAAAGTAATAGTAACTGAGGATATCCATACAGTCCTCCCCTTAACAAAGAATCTTTGGGTGTTTAACAATTTTTCTCCGTTTGCTTTGTTGACGGTTTTAGTTTACTATGAGAACAGGTTAGATGCAAGCGCTGTTTTTCTGCAAACCAAGCGCTGCCGGAAGGACCGGCGGCGCAGCAGTCCTTTCATCGAAAATCGAAAAAACAACGGAGGTGGCGCAATGCCCTGGAAAATTTTATTACCGCAGGAAATCATGAGTGAAGGCCGCAAGCTTCTTGAGGATGCCGGTCACACTGTCATCGACGGCCGCGGCTTCGAAACCGAAGACGTGCTTGCCGATTTCAAGGAATATCAGCCGGATGCCATGATCGTCCGTATCACTCCCATCACCCGCGAAGTGATCGAGTCCAACCCGAACCTGAAGGTAGTCGTGCGCCACGGCGCCGGCTTTGACGCTCTTGACGTGAAAGCCTGCCACGATCACGGCGTACAGACCCTGTATGCCCCGGTCGCGAACAGCACCTCCGTTGCTGAGACTGCGTTCATGCTGATCCTCGAGATGAGCCGCAACGTCACCGTCCTGCACAAGACCTGGGTCGACGACTACTACAAGGCAAAACTGAAGATTCGCAAGAACACCGTGAGCGGCAAGACCCTCGGCATCATCGGCTGCGGCAACATCGGTTCCCGCGTCGCGAAGCGCGCTCTGGCGTTCGAGATGAACGTCCTGTGCTACGACCCCTACAAGCCCGCGAAGGATTTCCCGGACGGTGTCGAAGTCGTGCGTGATCTGGACCGCATCTTCAAGGAGAGCGATTATGTCTCCCTGCACGCGCCGAACACCCCTGTCACCCGCGACATGGTGAACAAGGAACGTCTGGCCATGATGAAGCCCACCGCTTTCCTGATCAATACCGCGAGAGGCGGCCTGGTCGTGGAAGAGGATCTGTACGAAGCCTGCAAGAACGGCGTGATCGCCGGCGCCGGCCTGGACGCCATTCGCAAGGAACCGGTCGATCCGAAGAATCCGCTGCTCACCCTGGACAACGTGATCATCTATCCGCACATCGGCGGCAACACCACCGAAGCGGCACACCGTGCCTCCTACTTCTCCGCCATGGGCGTGCAGGAAGTGTACGAAGGAAAGAAGCCTACCTGGCCCATCAACGACGTCGACTACGCGACCGCGAAGACCTACGACGACGTGAAGAAGCCCGACAGGAAGCCGGCCGGCATGTTCGAATATTGATGACATAAGGCACGAAAAAGCCGCAGGCATGAAGCCTGCGGCTTTTTGCTGTCCGGGACAGACAGGGCGGCTGCCCTGCCGACAGGGACCTGCGGCGGACGGCTCAGTCCGTGATGACGACCTTCTCGATCACCGGCTGCTGCGCGGCCGGAATGGTGCCGTTGTTGTCGACGGGCTTTGCGTCCTTCGCGATCTTCTGCACGATCTCAAGGCCTTCCGTCACATGGCCGAACGCAGCGTAATTGCCGTCCAGATGCGGCGCGGTCCCGACCATGATGAAAAACTGGGAGCTGGCGCTGTTCTTGTCGTTGGCTCTGGCCATCGATATGACGCCCGGGACGTGTTTGATCGGGTTCTCCACGCCGTTGGACTTGAATTCGCCCTTGATGGTCTTCGGCGTGATCTTGCTGGCAGAGTTCGGCGCGCCGCCCTGGATCATGAAGCCGTCAATGATGCGGTGGAAGGTGAGACCGTCGTAGAAGCCCTGTTTCGCGAGGCTGACGAAATTGGCTACGGTGATCGGCGCGGTCTCCGCGTCCAGTTCCAGCTTGACGGTGCCGTAGTTTTTCACGGTTATTTCCGCGTGGAAGAGCTTCTGACCGGCCGGAAGGGTGGCGTCCGAGGCGGAAGAGCTGCTTCCGCAGGCGGCGAGGGAAAGGACGAGCAGCAGGGCTGCCAGGGTGACGAATATCTTTTTCATGAGTTGATCTCCTGTCTGCTTTCCGGTCCGGGCAGAGCCCGCGGCCGGAAAACGTTTATAGTTCAGGCCTCCCATCTGCCGGCGGCGCCGCAGGGGAGGACAAGTCCGAGTTGTTTGGCTTCTTCGCTGCCGGTGACCGGGAGACCGATTTCGTCCGAGACGACGCTCCCGCCGAAGCGCTTTCCTACGGCTTCTTTCAGCATGTAGGAGAGGACGCCCGGCTGCAGGCCGGTGGTGTACGAATTAATAAGGAAGAAAAGCGGTTCGTCGGAGAGAAGCTCCGCGCAGCGCTGCACCAGCGGAAAAACGGCATCTTCGATCTTCCAGATCTCGCCCTTCGGACCGCGGCCGTAGGAGGGCGGATCCATGATGACGGCTTCGTATTTCTTTTCGCGGCGGATCTCCCGCTCCACGAACTTGCCGCAGTCGTCCACGAGCCAGCGGATCTTCGCTTCACCGAGGCCGGAAGCGCGGGCGTTTTCGGAAGCCCAGTTCACCATGCCCTTTGCGGCATCCACGTGGGTCACTTCCGCGCCGGCCTTCGCCGCGGCCAGGGTCGCGCCGCCGGTGTAGGCAAAGAGGTTGAGGACGCGGACCGGTTTTCCCTCCGCGCGCCTTGCGGCGATCAGCTTCGAGAACCATTCCCAGTTCGCTGCTTGTTCGGGGAAGAGCCCGGTGTGTTTGAACTTGAACGGCTTCAGCCGGAAGGTGAGGCCGAGCGGATCATAGTGCAGGTCCCATTCGTCGGGCAGGGAGAAGAACTCCCACTCGCCGCCGCCCGAGGAGGAGCGGTGGTAGTGCGCGTTCGGCTTTCGCCAGCCGGGAAGACACTTATCCGTCTGCCAGATGACCTGCGGGTCGGGCCGTACGAGCTCGTACGCGCCCCAGCGCTCGAGCTTTTCGCCGCCCGAGCAGTCCAGCACTTCGTATTCTTTCCAGGAATCGGCAAGAAACATGTCACACCTCCGAGTACCCATCCATCATAGCAGAGACGGCGGAAAAATGCCACGCTTTTATTCGTGCGGGCCCTTGCCATCCCCGGGGAAAGAGTGTATGATGCTACCGTCAGTTCGAAACCATCCTGACGTTAAACAAAACTAAGGAGAGCCGAAGGCCGCGCCCGGGAGGGCGAAGCCCGAGGCAAAAGAAGCATGAAAAACATAACCGTACAAAAAGTTGCCACAGCGGGCATCATTGCCGCGCTGTACGTGGGACTGGGCTTTCTGGTCCTGAACCTGGCCTCCGGCGTCATCCAGGTCCGCTTCGCGGAAGTGCTGACGGTCATGCCGGTCTTTACCGCCGCCGGGATCCCCGGCGTCACGATCGGCTGCTTCCTGTTCAACCTGCTTTCCGGTGCGGCGGTCGGCGACGTCATCTTCGGGACGCTTGCGACGCTAATCGGCGCGGTCGGGACGAGGCTCCTGCGGAAGAAGAGCCGTTATCTCGCGGTCCTGCCGCCCATCCTCGCGAATACGCTGATCGTGCCGTTCGTGCTGAAATATGCCTACGGCTTTGAGGACGCCATCTGGTTCATGATGGTCACGGTCTGCGCGGGCGAGATCGTCGCAGCGGGCATCCTGGCGCTTTTGCTGCGGCGCCTCCTGGAAAAGGTCGAAAGACAGCTGTTCCCGAACGGGAGAGATTAAAGATGTTTGCCCGGAACTTCCCGGGAAAGGCCGGCAGGTCCGGATCACGAAGAGGGACATTATGTATAAGGTAGATTTTAACCGTCCGCAGTGGGCGCATTTCATGGGCATCGGCGGCATCAGCATGAGCAGTCTGGCGCAGTTTCTGCTGTCGAAGGGCTTCAAGGTGACCGGCTCGGACGTTAAGGAAAGCAAGAATACCGAGCGTCTGAAGGAACTCGGCGCGGAGATCATCATCGGCCAGAAAGCGGAAAACATCGCGGACGGCATCGACTTCTGCGTCAACACCGCAGCGGTCCATCCGGACAACCCGGAATACGCCGCCGCGGTCCGAAAGGGCATCCCGATCCTCAACCGCGCGGAGCTCCTCGGCCAGATGATGGCACACTATCCGGAAAGCTTCGCGGTTTCCGGCACGCACGGCAAGACCACGACCACCGGCATGATGACGGAGATCCTGATGGCGGCGGGCGACGACCCCACGGTTTCCATCGGCGGCCTTCAGGAGTCGATCGGCGGGAACCTGCGCATCGGGCACTCGCCCTATTTCGTCGCGGAAGCCTGCGAATTCACGAACAGCTACCACCACATGTTCCCGAAGACCGCGATCATCCTGAACATCCGGGCGGACCATCTGGATTTCTTCCACAACATGGAGAACATTCGGAAGTCCTTCCGCCGCTTTGCGGAAAACGTCGCGGCGGACGGCGTGCTGGTCGTCGAGAGCGACATTGAGGACGTGCACGAACTGATGGCCGGCCTTCCCTGCCGGGTCGTGTACGCTGGCCTTCAGGGCGGCGACGATTATCAGGCGAAGAACATTGCGTCCACGAAACTCGGCGAGTGCAGCTTCGACATCGCACGTCACGGAGAAGTCCTCGGCCGCATCAGCCTGAACGTGCCCGGGGAACACAACGTGACGAACGCCCTTTCCGCCGGCGCCGCGGCCATGGAAAACGGGATCCCGTTCGAGGCCGTGAAGAAAGGCCTGGAGAACTTCAGGGGCGTCCACCGCCGCTTTGAAAAGCGGGGGATCCTCCGCGAGGACATCGTGGTCATGGACGACTTCGGCCACCATCCGGAGGAGATCGCTGCGACGCTCGCGGTCGCGCGCAGGTACCCCTACAAGCTGACCTGCATCTTCCAGCCCTACACCTACAGCCGCACGAAGGAACTCTTCGACGAGTTCGCGGACGTGCTTTCGGGTTTCGACAGGGTGATCCTTTCGGACATCATGCCGGCCCGTGAGACTGACGATCTGGGCGTTCATTCGTCCCAGCTGCGGGATGCGATCGAAAAACGGGGCGTTCCCTGCGTTTACCTGCCCACTTTCGACGAAATCGTAAAATTTTTGTTGGAAAATTCTTCCAACGGCGAAATGTTGATAACCATGGGCTGCGGAAACGTTGATCTTGTCGCAGATGCGCTGGTCGCGTCCGAACTTTGCACATCATCCACCGCGAAGACGCTTTGAGCCGGGTGGAAAACCGCTTTTCAAAAACCCTTGCAGGACAAGGCTTTCCGGGCTTTTCCACAGGTTCCACATTATCCACGCAGCCGGTCCGCTCCCTTCGGAGCGGACCTCGTGCTATTGCATTCTGACCGCATTATGCTATACTGAAAGTCCATGGCGGAGGGAGTATGCGCGATGAGATTGGAATGCTATACCGCGGCGGGGCAGACACTGGTCCCCAACGTTTTTATCGATAAATACATGACTGAGGCAAGCGGTGAGTTCGTCAAGGTCTATCTGTGTCTTCTGCGGACGCAGGGCGGGGCGGAGATCTCCGTGGAGAGTCTCGCGGAACGTCTGGACCTTTCGGAACGGACGGTGAACCGTGCCCTGAAATATCTGGAGAAGTGCGGCCTGCTGAAACTGTTTTACGATGCCGAAGGGCACATGAACGGGATCCGCATGCTTTCGGGTGCGGACATTTACGACGAACCGGTACCGCTCAGCGCAGTCCCTGCGGGCAGAACGGCCGCCGGAAACGCGGAAGCGGCGCCGGCCGGAGAGTCTGCCGCGGCTGCAGAAAGCGATAAGCCTGCCCGCGCTCCCCGGAGCCGGAAACTGACGGATCCCTCTGCGCCGGCAGAGAAGGAAGCCCCCGCGCCTGCCGCGAAGCTTCCCGCCGCGCCTGCGGAAAAGGAGCGCCGCAGCTACCTCCCGACGGAAGTCAGCCGCCTGTGCGAAGAGGACGGGGAATTCAACATGCTCGTCTCCGTGGTCGCGCCGGCGTACCTGAACCGTGTCCTGTCGCATCAGGATATCGAAGTCTTCGCCTGGCTCCACAACGACCTGCAGCTGCCGGTCGACGTGCTGGAGTACTGCGTGGAACAGTGCGTGGAGCGGAAAAAGGAAGACTATTCCAAGACGAAGTTCATCCGCTACATTGAGACCGTTGCCCGCAGCTGGCACGAGGAAGGCGTGAAGGATCTCGCCGGGGCGCGGGCAGCCGTCCGCCGCTTTGATGAGAAGGTCCGCACGCAGAAGGATGCCGCCGGAACGCCGGGAACTGCAGACCGGGAACCGGCAGAGAGCACGGAGTCCCGCCGGAAGAAACCGGGAACCGGCCGTTCGGCGAAAGTCCAGGCCGCCTACGGTTTTTCCACGGAACGGGACCGCGGAGAGGTCGATTACAACGCGCTCGCCTGGAGCCGCATGTGGGAGGAGAAGTAGATGCCGCTCACGAACAAGCAGATCGACGAGGTCGAACAGATCTATCTCGAAAGAAGACGGGCTGCCGAAGACCGGGCAGCCGAAAGCCGCGCGCGGATCGAGAAGGCCGTGCCGGAATTCGCCCGCCTGGAAAAAGAGCAGGCCGAACTGCGCGGCCGCCTCATCGAGGCCAGGCGCTCGGGGAGCGGACGCCTTGCGGCCGACCTCGACAAGCAGATCCGGGCGACCGTCCTGATGAAGGAAACGCTCCTGCAGGAGGCCGGTTTTTCGCCGAAGGACCTGAAGCCGCAGTGGAACTGCCCGATCTGCCGTGACACCGGCTACACGGAAGAAGGCAGGTGCAGCTGCTTCCGTCCGACCCTGGTGAACGTGCTCTACCACGGCTCGCCGCTCTGGGAACGGGTGAACGAGGAGAGTTTTGAGACCTTCGACATCACCCGCTTCGACACGCGGCCGGACGCCCGGCTGGGCGGCGACTCAGCCCGCGGCGTCATGCTCAAGAACCTCCGCACGGCGAAAACCTTCGTCCGGAATTTCGGGACGAAGATGCAGAACATGCTGCTCTTCGGGCCGACCGGGACCGGCAAGACCTTCCTGTGCAACTGCATCGCAGGCGCGCTCATGAAGGAAGGCTGGGCGGTCGTCTACATGACGGCTGCGGAGTATTTCCGCCTGCTGGGGGACATTGCCTTCGGGCGCAGTGAGCAGACGATCGAAGGGCTGATGGATTCCGCCGACCTGCTGATCATCGACGACCTCGGCACCGAGATCGAGACCGCCGCCAACGTTTCCCTGCTGGAGGAGACGGTCGACCGGCGCTTCCGCCGGAAACAGTCGACGGTCATCTCCACGAATCTGACGCCGGAGGACATCCGGCACCGTTACATCGAGCGGATCGGCTCGCGCCTTTTGTGCTACCAGACGCTGCCTTTCGGAGGCAGCGACCTGCGCACCGGGGCCAGGAGCCGGATCACCGATCTTTGACCGTTCCCGCCGCGCGGAAAGGCGTACGCGGCGGTCACGATAAAACAACGCGGGAAAAATGCTGCGAAAAGGGGGCATTAATGGAAGCAAGAAAACACTACGGACCGCTGGGGATCATCGCGCTTCCCGGCTGTGAAAAGCTGGCGAAGCAGGTGAACGCCTATCTTGTCGCGTGGCGGGCGAACCGGGAGAGCGATCAGGCCGGTTATGTGGAAGATTCCTACATGATCGACGTGGACCTTCCCCGCTTCGGAAGCGGCGAAGCGAAGGCGGCGCTGAAGCAGACGGTCAGAGGCTACGACCTCTACATCATGGTCGACGTATGCAACTACAGCATCGAATACACCATGAACGGCAAGAGCAACCCCATGTCGCCGGATGACCACTACCAGAACGTCAAGCGCGTGATCGCGGCCTGCACGGGCAAGCCGGCCAGGATCAACGTGGTGATGCCGTTCCTCTACGAGAGCCGTCAGCACCGCCGTACCGGACGCGAATCTCTGGACAGCGCCATGATGCTGCAGGAGCTCGTGAGCTACGGCGTGACCAACATCATCACCTTCGACGCACACGATCCGCGCATCTGCAACGCCGTGCCGATGTCCGGCTTTGACAGCATGCCGACCAGCTATCAGTTCGTGAAGACGCTGATCAACCTGGATCTGCACGAGGACTTTGACAAGGACCACGTGCTGATCATCGCGCCGGACGAAGGCGCCGTCGAGCGGGCCATCTATTTCGCCAACATCCTGGGCGTGAATGTGAGCATGTTCTACAAGCGCCGCGACTACACGAAGGTCGTGAACGGCAAGAACCCGATCATCGCCCACGAGTACCTCGGCGAGTCCCTGGAAGGCAAGACGGCCATCGTCGTGGACGACATGATCGCCTCGGGCGATTCCATCATCGACGTCGGCAGACAGCTGAAGGCGAGAGGCGCCAAGCGCGTCATCGCCTGCGCGAGCTTCGGCCTGTTCACCTCCGGAATGGAGCGTTTCGACAAGGCCGTGGAGGAGGGCGCCATCGACAAGGTCCTGACGACGAACCTGATCTACCAGCACCCCGAGACCTTAAAGCGCGACTATTACGTGTCCGTGGACATGAGCGAATACCTGGCCAGCCTGGTCGATACGCTGAACCACAATGCTTCCATGGAGAAGCTGATCACGCCTTCCGAGAAGATCACGAACAAGCTGAAAGAATCCTGAACACGCATTTTCCGCGAGGGACCCCCATATTTGGGGGTCCTTTTTGCGTCTTCCACTACATCTTACGGAGGGGGATGCAAAACACCGCATTTGCTTCATTTTCGACAGGCAAAACATAAGAATGTTAAGGAAAAACAAAAGAAAATTAAGTGATATTTCGCTTGCAATGCCGGGGCGGCTGTGCTAAATTATCCCTTGCTGTGACATTGATAGCGGTGAAGCGTGAGGTTGCTGCCCGCCCGTGGCAGGTTTTCCGTGGAGCGAATGTCAAGTTAGGAAACTGGCGACAAGTCACTGTACCAGACAATCTGTGAAAAACAGAGATAACGTGTGAACAGTCTCAGGACACACACGGAGGCGTGTACAGTCACCGCTTGTCGTACTTCCACAAGTACGAATAAGGAGGCGACTATTTTTTATGGCAAACCAAATCATGAGAATCACCCTGAAGGCTTATGAACACCAGTCGGTGGACCGCAGCGCGGCGGAGATCGTCGAAGCGGTCAAGAAGACCGGAGCCCAGGTCAGCGGCCCCGTCCCGCTTCCCACGAAGCGCGAAGTCGTGACCATCCTGCGCGCGGTGCATAAGTACAAAGATTCCCGCGAACAGTTTGAGCAGCGGACTCACAAGCGTCTGATCGACATCCTGAATCCCAATCAGAAGACGATCGATGCCCTGTCTGCCCTCGAGGTTCCTGCCGGCGTGGATATCAACATCCGCATGAAGGCGAAATAAAACACACAACACAGTACAAAACAGCAAAAAAATAACGGGCAGAAAATTCTAGTATGAGCGCGAAGGCGCTCCGCTGTAGGAGGAAACATGAAGAAAGCGATTTTAGCAACCAAAGTCGGAATGACACAGATCTTCGACGAGAACGGCATCCTGACGCCTGTGACGGTCCTGCTGGCCGGCCCCTGCGCCGTGACCCAGGTGAAGACGATGGACAATGACGGCTACGCCGCTGTCCAGGTCGCCTATATGGATAAGAAGGAAGACCGCGTCAGCAAGCCCCTGAAGGGCCACTTCGCCAAGGCCGGCGTGTCCGGCAAGCGCTTCGTCCGCGAGCTGAAGCTCGAAGGCGAATACAAGCTGGGCGATGAGATCAAGGCTGACATCTTCGCCGCCGGCGACAAGGTCGATGCGACCGCCGTCTCCAAGGGCAAAGGCTTCCAGGGCGCCATCCACCGCCACGGCCTGCACCGCGGCCCGATGACCCACGGTTCCAAGTATCACCGTCATGCCGGCTCCAACGGCGCCTGCTCTGATCCCAGCCGTGTCTTCAAGGGCAAGAGAATGGCCGGCCACATGGGCAGCCGCACCATCACCGTGCAGAACCTGGAAGTGGTCCGCGTGAACGCGGATGACAACCTGATCCTGGTCAAGGGCTCCGTCCCCGGATCCAAGAAGGCCCTCGTCACCTTAAAAGAGACCGTGAAGGCCTGATCACAGGAAAGGAGAAATAAGCGATGGCAAACGTAACTGTTTATAATATGGAAGGAAACGCTGTCGGCGAGATCGAACTGAACGATGCCGTCTTCGGCGTGGAGATCAATGAGCACCTCGTGCACATGGCCGTGGTGCAGCAGCTTGCCAACGACCGCCAGGGCACGCAGAAGGCGAAGACCCGCGGCGAGGTCAGCGGAGGCGGCCGTAAGCCGTGGCGCCAGAAAGGCACCGGCCATGCCCGCCAGGGTTCGACCCGTGCACCGCAGTGGAAGGGCGGCGGCGTCGTTTTCGCCCCGACTCCCCGTGAGTACAGCTTCAAGCTGAACAAGAAAGAAAAGAGAGCGGCCCTGAAGAGCGCACTGACCAGCCGCGTCAACGAGAAGAAGTTCTACGTGATCGACGAACTCACGATGGACGCTCCGAAGACAAAGGTCTTTGACGCCGTGCTCAAGGCACTGAACCTGAACAAGGCCCTCGTGGTGCTGGATGAGATCGACGACAACGTCATCCTTTCCGCCCGCAACATTCCCGATGTCAAGACGGCACAGGTCAACAGCATCAACGTATTCGACATTCTGAAATACGACAGCATGCTGATCACCAAGTCCGCCGTGGAAGCGATTGAGGAGGTATACGCATAATGGCAGACCTGAAATACTATGACGTCGTGCTCCGCCCGGTCATCACCGAAAAAAGCATGAACATGATGGCGGACAAGAAGTACACCTTCTACGTAAACCCGCAGGCGACCAAGACCCAGGTCAAGGACGCCGTGGAAAAACTCTTCGCCGGAACCAAGGTCGTTTCCGTCAACACCATGAACCTCGACGGCAAGAAGCGCCGCCGCGGACTGGTGGAAGGCCGCACCGCGAAGCAGAAAAAAGCGATCGTGACGCTCTCTGCCGACAGCGCCGACATCGAGATCTTCGAAGGACTGTAAGCTCCTTCCGTTATACGGCGTATCCCGCGCCGTGAAATAAAATAATAGGAGAATTCATTCAAAATGGGCATCAAAAAGTATAATCCGTATACACCGTCCAGACGGCAGATGACCGGCCTTGACTTCGCGGCTGTGACCAAGAAGACTCCGGAAAAATCTCTGACGGTGTCGCTGAAGAAGCATGCCGGCCGCAACAACCAGGGCAAGATCACTGTCCGTCATCAGGGCGGCGGCACCCGCACCAAATACAGGATCATCGACTACAAGCGCAACTCCAAGGACGGCATCCCGGCCAAGGTCATCGGCATCGAATACGATCCGAACCGCACCGCGAACATCGCGCTGATCTGCTACGCGGACGGCGTGAAGTCCTACATCCTGGCCCCCGAAGGCCTGACCGACGGCATGACCGTCGTCAGCGGTCCCGACGTTGAAGCGAAGCTCGGCAACTGCCTGCCTCTCTCCAGCATCCCGATCGGCGCCCAGGTCCACAACATCGAGCTCATGCCCGGACGCGGCGGCCAGATGGTCCGCGCAGCCGGCGGCAGCGCTCAGATGATGGCCAAGGAAGGCAAGTATGCGACTCTGCGTCTCCCGTCCGGCGAGATGCGCATGGTCCCGATCGAATGCCGCGCGACCATCGGCGTCGTCGGCAACGGCGAACACAACCTCGTGAACATCGGTAAGGCCGGCCGCAAGCGCCACATGGGCATCCGTCCTACGGTCCGCGGTTCCGTCATGAACCCGAACGATCACCCGCACGGCGGCGGCGAAGGCAGAGCGCCTATCGGACGTCCCGGTCCCAGCACTCCTTGGGGCAAGCCTGCTCTGGGTTACAAGACCCGCAAGGCCAAGAAGCAGTCCAACAAGTTGATCGTCAGACGCCGCGACGGCAAGCTGGTGAAGTAAGGGAGGTAAATCATGGCTCGTTCATTAAAGAAAGGACCTTTCGTAGACGAGAGTCTCATGAAGAAGGTCGAAGCATTAAACGCATCCGGACAGAAGACCGTCATCAAGACCTGGTCACGCCGTTCCACGATCTTCCCGAACTTTGTCGGCCACACGATCGCTGTTCATGACGGCCGCAAGCATGTTCCGGTATATGTCACCGAAGATATGGTCGGCCACAAGCTCGGCGAATTCGTCGTCACCCGCACCTACCGCGGCCACGGCAAAGACGAGAAGAGCTCCGGAAGGTAAGGGAAGGAGGTAATTATCCATGGCAAAAGGACACAGATCCCAAATCAAACGTGAAAGAAATGCCCAGAAGGATAACCGCCCTTCGGCGAAACTCTCCTACGCCCGCATTTCCGTTGAAAAAGCCTGCTTCGTTCTGGACGCGATCCGCGGCAAGGACGCCCAGACCGCTCTGGCTATCGTGACTTACAATCCCCGCTACGGCTCCGAGATCGTGACCAAGCTGCTGAAGTCCGCCATCGCGAATGCGGAAAACAACAACGGTCTCGATGTCAACAACCTCTACGTTGCCGAGTGCTATGCCAACAAGGGCCCGACAATGAAACGTATCCATCCCAGAGCACAGGGCCGCGCCTACCGCATCGAGAAGCGCATGAGCCACATCACCATCGTGCTGGATGAGAAGCAGAAAGAGAAGGAGGCCTGATATGGGACAGAAAGTTAATCCTCACGGCTTAAGAGTCGGCGTGATCAAGGGCTGGGAATCCAACTGGTATGCAGCCGGCAAGGATTTCGCAGACAATATCGAAGAAGATCACAAGATCCGTAAGTATCTGAAGAAGAGACTGTACGATTCCGGCATCTCCAAGATCGCCATCGAGCGTGCCTCCGACCGCGTGAAGGTCACCGTGTTTACCGCCAAGCCCGGTATGGTGATCGGCAAGGGCGGCGCTGAGATCGAAGCCCTGAAGGCTGACGTACAGAAGCTCACCGCCAAGAAACTGCTCATCGACGTCAAGGAGATCAAGCGCCCCGATAAGGAAGCGCAGCTGGTCGCCGAGAACATCGCCAAGCAGCTCGAAGAACGTGTCGGCTACCGCCGTGCCGTGAAGTCCAACATGGGCCGTGCGCTGAAGAGCGGCGCCCTGGGCATCAAGTGCTCCGTCGGCGGACGCCTCGGCGGCGCGGACATCGCCCGCACCGAGTTCTACAGTGAAGGCACCATTCCGCTTCAGACTCTGCGCGCGGACATCGACTACGGTTTTGCCGAAGCCGATACCACCTACGGCAAGGTCGGCGTGAAGGTCTGGATCTACAAAGGGGAAGTGCTTCCCGCCAAGAAAAATAAGGAAGGGAGCGAGAACTGATCATGTTAATGCCTAAGAGAGTAAAACGCCGCAAACAGTTCCGCGGCACGATGGCCGGCAAGCCCACCCGCGGCACCAAGGTGACGTACGGTGATTGGGGCCTCGTGGCAACGGAACCTGCCTGGATCAAGTCCAATCAGATCGAGGCTGCCCGTGTGGCCATGACCCGTTACATCAAGCGCGGCGGCCAGGTCTGGATCAAGATCTTCCCTGACAAGCCCGTGACGACCAAGCCCGCTGAGACCCGTATGGGTTCCGGCAAGGGCACCGTGGAATACTGGGTCGCCGTCGTGAAACCCGGCCGCGTCCTTTTCGAGATCGCCGGTGTTCCCGAAGAAACAGCCAGAGAAGCCCTTCGTCTGGCCATGCACAAGCTCCCTTTGACCTGCAAGATCGTCAAGAGAGCGGAAGAAGGCGGTGAAGACAGTGAAAACTAACGATTACATGAAGACGCTTAACGCGAAGAGCGCTGCCGAACTGGAAAACGAACTGACGGCAGCCAAGAGGGAACTGTTCAACCTGCGGTTCCAGAATGCGACCAACCAGCTGAGCAACACCGCTCGCGTGACCGAAGTCAGACGGAACATTGCCCGTATCCAGACCGTGCTTCGTGCCAAGGCTGCTGAGTAAGGAGGAACCGTAAGATGGAAGAAAGAAACCTGAGAAAGACTCGTGTCGGCAAGGTCATCTCCGATAAGATGGACAAGACCATCGTGGTCGCGATCGAAGACCACGTGCGTCATCCCCTGTACGGCAAGATCGTCAAGAAAACCTATAAACTGAAAGCTCATGATGAAGAGAACACCTGCGGCATCGGCGATACCGTGCGCGTCATGGAAACCAGGCCGCTCTCCAAGGACAAACGCTGGAGACTGGTGGAGATCATCGAGAGAGCGAAATAAACCGGGAGGAAGAAGCTATGATTCAACAGGAAAGCAGATTGAACGTTGCCGACAATACCGGCGCGAAAGAGCTCCTTTGCATCCGTGTCATGGGTGGTTCCACCCGCCGCTATGCGAATATCGGCGACGTGATCGTAGCCACTGTCAAGGATGCTGCCCCCGGTGGTATGGTGAAGAAGGGCGAAGTGGTCAAGGCCGTCGTCGTCCGCACCAAGCACGGCGCCCGCCGCAAAGACGGCTCCTACATCAAGTTCGATGAGAACGCTGCCGTGATCATCCGCGAAGATAAGACCCCCCGCGGAACCCGTATCTTCGGGCCGGTTGCCAGAGAACTTCGTGACAAGCAGTTCATGAAGATCGTTTCCCTGGCTCCGGAAGTACTGTAAGGAGGAAACGAACATGTCTATGTCTAAGATCAAAGTCGGCGACACCGTTCGTGTGATCACCGGCAAAGATAAGGGCCGCGAAGGCAAAGTCCTGAGCATCGATCATGCCAAGAACCGCGTGACGGTCGAAGGCGTGAACCTGATCACCAAGCATGCCAAGCAGAACCAGCAGAACCCGGGCGGCGGCATCATCCACAAGGAAGGCACCGTCGACATGTCCAACGTGATGCTCGTGCTGAACGGCAAGCCCGTTCGCGTCGGCTTCGAAGTGAAGGACGGCAAGAAGATCCGCGTCGCCAAGACCGCGGACGGCACCGTCGCCATCGACTGAGGAGGTAAAGCATGAGCAGCAGATTAAAAGAACAGTATCTTAAAGAGATCGTCCCGGCGATGGAGAAGAAGTTCGGCTACACCAACACCATGCAGGTGCCGAAGCTGAACAAGATCGTCGTCAACATGGGCGTCGGCGAAGCCAAGGAAAACGCCAAGCTTCTCGAAAGCGCCATGAAGGACATGGAGATCATCACCGGCCAGAAGCCCGTCATGACCACCGCGAAGAAGTCCATTGCGAACTTCAAGATCCGCGAAGGCATGAAGATCGGCTGCAAGGTCACCCTCCGCGGCGACAAGATGTACGAATTCCTGGACCGTCTGGTGAACCTTTCCCTGCCCCGCGTGCGTGACTTCCGCGGCGTAAACCCCAACGCCTTTGACGGCCGCGGCAACTACGCCCTCGGTATCCGTGAACAGCTCATCTTCCCGGAAATCGAATACGACAAGATCGACAAGACCCGCGGTATGGACATCATCATCGTCACGACCGCCAAAACGGATGAAGAAGCCAGAGAACTGCTGACCCTCTTCAACATGCCGTTTGCGAAGAACTAAGGAGGAAACATCATGGCTAAGACATCTATGAAAATGAAACAGCAGCGCACTCCGAAGTTCTCGACCCGCGCCTACACCCGCTGCCGCCTGTGCGGCCGTCCTCACGCCGTTCTGCGCAAATACGGCATCTGCCGCGTCTGCTTCCGCGAACTGGCCTACAAGGGCGAGATCCCCGGTGTACGCAAGGCAAGCTGGTAAAGAAGGAGGATTAGTGAAATGGCAGTTATGAGCGATCCTATTGCGGATATGCTGACCCGCATCCGCAACGCCAATACGGCGAAGCATGATACGGTATCCATTCCTGCTTCGAAGATCAAGGCTTCCATCGCCGAGATCCTGCTGAAGGAAGGCTATATCAAGGGTTATGAACTCCAGGGCGAAGGCGCCGGGAAAAAGATCCTGGTCACCCTGAAGTACGGCAGCGACAAGAACGAGAAGGTCATTCACGGCCTGTCCCGCATCTCCAAGCCCGGTCTGCGCGTCTACGCCAGCGCCGAGGAGATGCCGAAGGTCCTCGGCGGCCTGGGCATCGCGATCGTTTCCACCAACGAAGGCGTGATGACCGACAAGCAGGCCCGCGCGAAGAACGTCGGCGGAGAAGTTCTTGCCTATATCTGGTAATTCCAATAATATCTGGAGGTTAATAAGGCGAAATGTCACGTATCGGAAAAATGCCTATCGTGATCCCCGCGGGCGTATCCGTGGAGGTCGCAGAAAATAACAAAGTGACGGTTAAGGGTCCCAAGGGCGAACTGACCAGGGTCCTTCCTGCCGAGATGAAGATCGAGGTGGAGAACGGCCAGGTCAAGGTCTCCCGTCCCAACGATCTCAAGAGAGAGAAATCCATGCACGGCCTGACCCGTACCCTGATCAACAACATGGTCGTCGGCGTACACGAAGGCTATACCAAGACGCTCGAGATCAACGGCGTCGGTTACCGTGCCGCCAAGGAAGGCAACAAGCTGACCCTGTCGCTCGGCTATTCCCACCCGGTGGTCATGATCGATCCCGAAGGCATCGAATCGGTGTGCGAAACCCCGAACAAGATCGTCATCAAGGGCATCGACAAAGAAAAACTCGGCCAGTATGCCGCCGAGATCCGCTCGAAGCGCGGTCCTGAACCGTACAAGGGCAAGGGCATCAAGTATGCGACCGAGACCATCCGCCGCAAAGTCGGCAAGGCCGGTAAGAAATAAGGAGGTTCGATATGGTAAGCAAAGATAATCGCAAAGATAATCGCATCAAAAAGCACCAGCGGATCCGCAACCATTTCTCCGGCACGGCCGAAAGGCCCCGTCTGGCGGTGTTCCGCAGCAACAGCCACATGTATGCGCAGATCATCGATGATGACGCGCAGAAGACCCTGGTCTCCGCTTCCACCCTTGAAGCCGCTGCAAAGGTTGAGCTGGAGCAGACCGACAACGTGGAAGCCGCGTCCTACGTCGGCACCCTGATCGCGAAGCGCGCTCTGGAAGCCGGGATCACCGAAGTGGTCTTCGACCGCGGCGGTTTCCTGTATCACGGCAAGATCAAGGCTTTAGCCGAGGCGGCTCGTGAAGCCGGCCTGAAGTTCTGAGGGAGGTAAGGAGAATGAAACGTAATATCATCGATCCGAATACGCTGGAACTGACCGATACTCTCGTAGAACTGAGACGTGTTTCCAAGACGGTCAAGGGCGGCCGCAATTCCCGCTTTGCCGCGCTGGTCGTCGTCGGCGACGGCCGCGGCCATGTGGGCGCCGGCACCGGTAAGGCCAAGGAGGTTCCGGAAGCCATCCGCAAGGCCAAGGAAGCTGCGACCCGTCACATCGTGGAGATCCCCCGCGACGAGAACGACTCCATTCCTCATGACTTCGTTGGCAAGTTCGGCAGCGCTACCGTGATGCTGAAGCGGGCTCCCGAAGGTACCGGCGTTATCGCCGGCGGCCCTGCCCGTGCGGTCATGGAAAAAGCCGGTATCCGCAACATCCGTACCAAGTCCCTGGGCTCCAACAACAAACACAACGTCGTGCTTGCCGCCATCGAAGGCCTGACGAGCATGTACACCCCCGAAGAGATCGCCCGTCTTCGCGGCAAGTCCGTGGAAGAGATCCTCGGTTAAGGAGACAGGAGGAAACAATCATGGCAAAGATGTTAAAAGTCACGCTGGTCAAATCCCCTATCGGCGCGGTCCCGAAACAGAGAGCCACTGCTGAAGCCCTTGGTCTGTCCAAGATGCACAAGACCGTGACTCTGCCGGATAACGATGCCGTCCGCGGCATGATCTGGCACGTGAACCACCTGGTAAAGGTAGAGGAGGTCGAAGAATGAGCGCACTTAATCTTTCGAACCTGCAGCCCGCTGAAGGCGCTACGCACAACGATTTCCGCCGCGGCCGCGGCCATGCCAGCGGCAACGGCAAGACGGCCGGCAAGGGCCACAAGGGCCAGAAGGCCCGCTCCGGCGCGCCCCGTCCCGGCTTTGAAGGCGGCCAGATGCCTCTGTTCCGCCGCATCCCCAAGCGCGGATTCACCAACATCAATTCCCGCAGGGAAGTGGCAGTCAACCTCGACGCGCTGCAGTGCCGTTTTGAAGACGGCGCCGTCATCACGGAAGAGGCGATCCTGGAATCCGGCCTGGTCAAGAACCCTCTTGACGGTGTCAAGATCCTGGGAGGCGGCGAACTTTCCAAGAAGTTCACAGTCCGCGGACTGAACGTCAGCGAAGGCGCAAAGAGCAAGATCGAAGCGGCAGGCGGAACCGTAGAAGCCGAGTAAACGGAGGGTGGCCCATGTTTAAGAACATTGCCAACGCTTTCCGGATCCCCGATATTCGCAAGCGCCTTCTGTTCACCGCCCTGATGGTCCTGCTGGTACGCTTCGGCTGCCAGATCGCGACACCCGGCGTCAACGTCGAATACATCAAGGCAGTGCTTGACAGTCTGAACGGTACGTCGTTCAACTTCTTCAACGTGATCACCGGCAACTCGCTGTCGACGATGTCCGTGTTCGCGCTGAACATCTCCCCGTACATCACGTCCTCCATCGTGGTACAGCTGCTGACCATCGCGATCCCGCGTCTGGAAGAGCTGTCCAAGGAGGGCCAGGAAGGGAAGAAGACTCTGAATAAGATCACCCGTTACCTGACGGTCGGCCTCGCGCTGATCCAGTCCGTATCCATGGGCATCGGTTTCGGCACGGGTTACCTGACCAAGTATACCTGGTACAATGTGGCGCTTGTCGGCATCGTGATGACGGCCGGTTCCGTGGCCCTCATGTGGATCGGTGAACGCATCACGGAAAAGGGCATCGGCAACGGCATTTCCATCCTGCTGCTGGTGAACATCCTGTCCGGTCTGCCGAACGACTTCATGGCCCTGTATCAGAACTTCGTCAGAGGCAAGAGCGTTACCGTCGCGATCCTGAGCACGGTGCTTATCCTCGGCCTGATCTTCGCCCTCGTGGTCTTCACGGTCTACCTGCAGGACGGCGAACGCCGTGTTGCGGTGCAGTACGCGAAGAAGGTCCAGGGCCGGAAGATGATCGGCGGACAGTCGTCCAACATTCCGATCAAGGTCAACACCGCAGGCGTTATCCCGGTCATCTTCGCGAGCTCCCTGCTTTCGCTGCCGGCAATGATCGCCCAGTTCGCGGGCAAGGACATCAGCCAGCCGAAGACCTTCGGCGGCCACGTCATCAAGACCCTTTCCCAGAGCTACTGGTGCAATCCGAAGGAACCGGTATACACGATCGGCCTGCTGATCTACCTCTTCCTGCTGGTGGTATTCGCCTACTTCTATACGTCCATCACCTTCAACCCCAATGAGGTGGCGAACAACATGAAGAAGAACGGCGGCTTTGTCCCGGGTATCCGTCCCGGCAAGCCTACCAGCGAATATCTGAACAAGATCCTGAACTACATCGTTTTCATCGGCGTATGCGGCCTGGCCATCATCGCCGTGATCCCCATCGTACTGACCGGCCTTACCGGCGTCGGAAGCTCGCTTTGCTTCTTCGGCACCTCGCTGATCATTATCGTGGGCGTCATTCTGGAGACCCTGAAGCAGATCGAATCGATGATGACGGTCCGCTCCTACAGGGGATTCCTGAACGATTGAGGGAACTTAAGATGAAGATCGTTCTTTTGGGAGCACCGGGTGCCGGCAAGGGCACCCATGCCACCCGCCTGTCGGATGATTACGGCATTCCGCACATCTCCACGGGAGATATTTTCCGCGCCAACCTGAAAAACGGAACGGAGCTGGGCCTGAAGGCCAAGAGCTACATGGATCAGGGACTCCTGGTGCCGGATGAGCTCACGGTCGACCTGGTGCTGGACCGCCTGAAACAGGATGACTGCAGAAACGGCTGGATCCTGGACGGGTTCCCCCGGAACCTGTTCCAGGCCGAAGCCCTCACGAAGGCCATGGCCGACGAAGGCGGCATCGACTACGCGATCCATCTGACCATCGAAGATGAGCAGATCGTGAAGCGCATGGCCGGCCGCCGGGTCTGCTCGGTCTGCGGCGCCAGCTACAACACGAACGGGCTGATGCCCAAAGTGGACGGCGTCTGCGACCGCTGCGGCGGTCCTGTGGTGCAGCGGGCGGACGACGCGCCGGAAACGGTGCTGAAGCGCCTTGCGGTATACCACGAACAGACCGAACCGATCGTCGAGTACTACCGTGAGATCGGTAAGGAAGCCCCCGTTGACGGTTCGCTTCCCATGGACGAGACTTATGCGCTGCTTACGGCGCTGCTGGGTGAAAAAGATGCCTGTAACGATCAAGACTGAGCATGAGATCGAACTCATGAGAGTCGCCGGACGGTATCTGGCGGAGGTCCACGAAGAACTGGCCGCCGCCCTGAAGCCCGGCATGACCACGAAGGACATTGACCGCCTCGGCGAAAAACTGATCCGGAAGCGCGGCTGCATCCCCTCCTTCCTCGGCTACAGCGGATACCCGGCATCGATCTGCGTATCCCTGAACGAGGAAGTGGTGCACGGCATCCCTTCGGACAAACGTTTCATTCAGGAAGGCGACCTGGTCAGCCTGGACGCCGGCCTCATCTACAAGGGCTTCCAGTCCGACGCAGCCCGCTCCTACGTGATCGGGAACTGCGACGAAGCGAAAATGAAGCTCGTTGAGGCCACGAAGGAAGCGTTCTTCCGTGGGATCGCCGCAGCGACCGACGGTGCCCACCTGCACGATATCGGCGCAGCGATCTCGGATTACATCGAGCCGCTCGGCTACGGTATCGTGGAAGATCTGGTGGGACACGGCATCGGCCGCGAAATGCATGAGCCGCCGGAAGTTCCGAATTTCCGTCAGAGATCCCGCGGCATCCGCCTGAGAAAGGGCATGACCATCGCAGTCGAACCCATGATCAACATGGGGACCTGGCAGGTGGATTTCCTGGACGACGGCTGGACGACGTTGACCGCGGACAGAAAACCGTCCGCACATTACGAGAATACGATTCTCATCACCGATGGCGCTCCGGAGATCCTTTCGCTCCCCGGCGGCCGGAGATCATGACACAAGGAGACTTACAGCATGTCTAAAACCGATGCGATAGCGCTTCAGGGCAAGGTTCTGGAAACACTGCCGAATGCCATGTTCCGCGTGGAACTGGAGAACGGCCATGAGGTCCTCGCCCACATCAGCGGCCGGCTCCGCATGAACTATATCCGGATCCTGCCCGGTGACAAGGTGACTGTCGAGCTGTCCCCGTATGATCTGACAAAAGGCCGTATCAGCTGGCGCGATAAGTAAAAAACCGCTTGCACAAAATCTAAGGATGTGCTACATTTAACGGTGCGCGTCTCGTGCGCCCCATGCAAAAAGGAGAAACAAAACCATGAAGGTGAGATCTTCCGTCAAGCCCATTTGCGAAAAATGCAAGGTCATTAAGCGCAAGGGCAGTATCCGCATCATTTGTGAGAACCCCAAGCACAAACAGCGTCAGGGTTAATATTTAATTGGAGGAAAAATACACATGGCTCGTATTTCAGGTGTTGACTTACCGAGAGACAAACGTGTCGAGATCGGCCTGACCTACATCTATGGTATCGGTACCACCAGTTCCAACCGCATCCTCAAGGAAGCGGATGTTGATCCCAACACCCGGGTCAAGGACCTGACGGACGAAGAAGTCGCCCGCATCAGCAAGGTCATTGAATCCACCCAGGTCGTGGAAGGCGATCTTCGCCGTGAAGTCGCGTTCAACATCAAGCGCCTGCAGGAAATCGGCTGCTACCGCGGTATCCGCCACAGAAAAGGTCTGCCTGTTCGCGGTCAGAATACCAAGAACAACGCACGTACCCGGAAAGGCCCGAAGAAGACTGTTGCGAACAAGAAGAAATAATCTTAGTTTCGCGTATTCATTTTAAGAAAGGAACCCCATAAGGGAAGGTTAGTTTTCAATGGCAAAGCAAGCGTCAGCAAAAAAAGTGACTAAAAAGCGTGTCAAGAAAAACGTTGAACGTGGCCAGGCCCACATTCAGGCATCTTTCAACAACACGATCGTGACTCTGACCGATACTCAGGGCAACGCGTTATCGTGGGCGAGTGCCGGTGGCCTTGGATTCAGAGGTTCAAGGAAATCAACTCCTTATGCAGCACAGATGGCAGCCGAGACTGCTACCAAAGCCGCACTGATCCATGGACTGAAATCCGTCGACGTTTTTGTAAAAGGACCCGGTTCGGGCCGTGAAGCTGCGGTCCGTGCGCTTCAGGCAGCAGGACTTGAAGTCCTCAGCATTCAGGATGTGACACCCGTTCCTCACAACGGATGCCGTCCGCCCAAGCGCAGAAGAGTGTAATGGAGGTAGAGTAAAGTGGCAGTTAATCGTGTTCCCGTATTAAAAGAATGCAGGGCTCTCGACCTCGATCCGGTTTATCTCGGCATCGACAAGAAGTCACACAGAAATACCAAGAGATCCAATAAGAAGACCAGTGAATACGGCCTGCAGCTTCGTGAGAAGCAGAAAGCCAAGTTCATTTACGGCGTATTGGAGAAGCCGTTCAGAAATTATTATGAGAAGGCCTCGCAGATGAAGGGCATGGTCGGTGAAAACCTGATGATCCTTCTGGAAACGAGACTGGATAATGTGCTGTTCCGTGCCGGCCTCGGCCGGACCCGTCGTGAGACGCGTCAGATCGTGGACCACAGAGAAGTCCTTGTCAACGGAAAGTGCGTCAACATTCCGTCCTACCGCGTGAAAGCCGGCGACGTGATCGAGATCAAGGAAGACGCGAAGGAATCCCAGCGCTTCAAAGACATCGTGGAAACCACTCAGGGCCGCGGTGTTCCCGCCTGGCTTCAGAGCGATCTGGAAGCCCGCAAGGTCACCATCCTGCAGCTGCCCACCCGCGAGATGATCGACGTTCCGGTCGACGAAATGCTTATCGTTGAGTTGTACTCCAAGTAATTCAGAGTAAGCCCGCACAAATTCCGGAAGGAGCACACATGTTAGATTTTGAAAAGCCCAATATTGAAATCGCTGAGATCTCCGAAGACAAGACCTATGGCCGTTTTGTCGTAGAGCCTCTGGAAAGAGGCTACGGCATCACACTGGGCAATTCGCTGCGCAGGATCATGCTTTCCTCGCTTCCCGGAGTGGCGGTGAGCCAGGTCAAATTTGGCGGCGTACTGCATGAATTTACCACGATCCCGGGCGTCAAGGAAGATGTGACGGAAATCGTCCTCAACCTGAAGAGCCTTGCGATCAAGAGCAACAGTGATTCCGTGGAGCCCCGGATGGGTTACATTGATGTGACCGGCGAGTGCGTCGTCACCGCGGCCGACATCAAGCTGGATTCCGACCTTGAGATCATGAACCCCGACCTGGTCATTGCGACCCTGTCCGGCGGTGCGGATACTCATTTTACGGCCGAGATCACCATCACCAAGGGCCGCGGCTACGTCAGCGCCGATCGGAACAAGGGTGAAGAAATGCCTCTCGGGGCCATCGCCGTGGATTCCGTTTACACGCCCATCGAGCGCGTGAACGCCACCGTGGAAAATACCCGTGTCGGCAAGATCACCGATTTCGACAAGCTGACCCTCGAGGTGTGGACCAACGGCACCCTCGCTCCCGATGATGCGGTGAGCCTGGCGGCCAAGGTCATGAGCGAGCACCTGTCTCTCTTCATCAACCTGTCCGAAAGCGCCAAGAGCGAAGAGGTCATGGTCGAGAAGGCCAACACGGAGAAGGAAAAGGCTCTGGAGATGAACATCGACGAGCTGGAACTTTCCGTCAGATCCTTCAACTGCCTGAAGAGGGCCGGCATCAACACCGTTGAGGAACTTTGCAATCATACGCCTGAAGACATGATGAAGGTTCGGAATCTGGGCCGCAAGTCGCTGGAAGAAGTTCTGGCGAAGCTGAAAGAGCTCGGCCTTGAGCTGAACAGCGGCGAACAATAAGGGAATATTTCGGAGGAAATAAAATGGCACATTACAGAAAGCTTGGCAGAACGGCCAGCCAGCGCAAAGCCATGCTCAGGAGCCTTACCACTTCTTTGCTGCTGCACGGGAAGATCGAAACGACCGAGACCCGCGCCAAGGAAGTCCGCAAGATCGCTGAGAAGTACATTGCGCTTGCCGTAAAAGAAAAAGACAACTTTGAGACCGTGACCGTACAGGCCAAGGTCGCGAAGAAGGATAAAGACGGAAACCGCGTCAAGACTGTCGTTGACGGCAAGAAGGTCACCGAATTCGAGACCATCGAGAAGACCATCAAGAAGGACAGCCCTTCCCGCCTGCACGCCCGCCGCGAGATGCTGCAGTATCTCTACGGGGCAAAGACTCCGGACGCCAAAGGCCGGAAGATGGTGGAAGTTGACCTGGTCGGAAAGATGTTCGACGAGATCGCGCCGAAGTACGTCAACCGTCAGGGCGGTTACACCCGCATCACCAAGATCGGCCCTCGCCGCGGCGACGCTGCGATGATGGTCCTGCTGGAACTGGTCTGATCTTTTGCATGGAAAAATACCGGGAGGAGCTGCGGCTTTTCCCGGTATTCTTATGAGCGGAGCCGGATGAGACCCGTACATGCCTGAAAAGGCAGTGGACAGGCCCGGCTGCGCGTGAAAGGAGGCAGCGATGCCGCTCGGACTGATCGACAAACTGAAACCGTCGGATAAGGAAAACCTGGTGGACTACATCCTCTGGGTCGGCGATATGGACTTCATACAGTACCCCTTCCGGGATGCGGACGCCCTTGTCCTCTGCATGCTGTCGTATTTCGACATGAAGATGCTTTTCGAGGACGGCCGGGAGGAAGTCCTGCTGAAGAAGCTCCTGCCGCACGTCGAATACCGAAGTTCCCTGCCGCAGCTGACGGGGCAGGACGGCGGCAGTTCGGACATCGCGAAAGCGGCCTGCCGTTCGAAACGCTTCGGCGAACTTACCGTAAAGAACCATGCGGACGTGCTGCAGACGGATCCGCCGCTGCAGTTCGCAGCCATGACTTTCCACGACGGGAAGGGGATGGATTTCCTCGCGTACCGCGGTACGGATTCGTCGCTTGCCGGCTGGAAGGAAGACTGCATGATCGCCTTCACGGAAACGGATGCGCAGCGCATGGCAGCTGACTACGCGCACCGGGTCCTGCCGACGGCCGACCGCTGGATCCTGGGCGGCCACTCCAAGGGCGCCAATCAGGTCATTTACGCGGCAGCACAGCTTTCCGACGATGAGTTGGCGAAGGTCAGGCGCATCTACATGCTTGACGGTCCCGGCTTCTGCACGGAGATCATCGACGAAGCCCGCATGACGCGGATCGAGCCGCTCATCACCGCGGTCATCCCCGAATTCGACATGATCGGACAGCTCTTTGAACCGGTCATCACGGATACGCGCGTGATCCGGAGCGCCAATCCCGAAGGCCTCGGGCAGCATGCCCTCGCTTCGTGGTTTGTCGATCACGGGAACCTTTCGTCAGGGAAACTGAGTGAGCGCGCTGACCGCATGATGAAAGTCGTGAACGAATGGATCGCCGATATGTCCATGGAGGAACGGAAGACATTCGTGAACGAGCTCTTTGACGCATTCGGCACAGGGGGGACGCAGAACTTAAGTGAGATTACCGCAGAACGCTTCGCCGCGGTCCTTGTTGAGCTGAACCGCAGCAGCAAGGTCACAAAGAAGATTTTCGCGGACCTGCCGAAGAAGCTGATCAATGATCTGTTTAAGGACGTAAAACCCCTCCCGGACCTGCTGAAGGACGTAAGGGCGCCGCTTCCCGATCTCGCGGAACTCTTCAAGGGCGGAAAGAAAGCGGAGAAGGACGAAAACGGAAAGGACGAAAAAGCCTGAGACATCAGCCGCCTGCATTAGCGATAAAAAACGGGACGCTGTGAGCGTCCCGTTTTTTTCGTGCGCCGACCGGACCTTTACCGGTCTTCGCGGAAGTAGTTTAAGCCCAGATGAGCCGGCGGCTGGTTCTCGCGGCGGTCGTGCACGCTTGAGAGCACCAGGACGAGGATCGTGACCACGTAAGGTGCCATCTTGATGACTTCCTTGGCCGCGGTGGAAAGCCCCGGGATCAGCACGGCACAGATGTACAGGCCGCCGAAGACGAAGGAGCACCAGATGGCTCTGGCGGGCTTCCACAGAGCGAAGATGACGATCGCGATGGCGAGCCAGCCTCGGTCGCCGAAGCCGTTGTTGGTCCAGGTGCCGCCGGTGTAGTCCATGACGAAGTAGAGACCGCCGAGACCGGCGATCATGCCGCCGAGAATGGTGGAAAGGTATTTGTATCTTGTAACGTTGATGCCTGCGGCGTCTGCCGTAGCGGGGTTCTCACCGACGGCGCGGAGGTTCAGGCCGGTGCGCGTCTTATTCAGGAAATGATGCACGAGCAGGGCGACGATCACGGCCAGGTAGGCCAGGAAGCCGTAGCTGAGGAAGATCTCGCCGAAGACGCCCAGCTTGTCCGCAAAGGGCAGATAGGCTTTGTACCACTTGCCGATGGTGAGAAGTGAAATGGAGCCGCTCTCGCCGAAGAAGGAAAGCAGGGATCCGCCCAGGAAGTTGCCGACGCCCGTGCCGAAGGTAGTCAGGGCAAGGCCGGTAACGTTCTGGTTCGCGCGGAGCGTGACTGTCAGGAAGCAGTAGATGAGCGCCATGAGGCCGCTGCCGAGTAGCGAGCAGAAAAGCGGGATCAGGATGCACAGGAGCGCCACGGGCTTCCCACAGAAGTGCTCGTAGAGATAACCGCCCACGATGCCGGAAATGCCGCCCACGTACATGATGCCGGGGATGCCCAGGTTCAGGTGGCCGCTCTTTTCCGTCAGGATCTCACCGGTCGCGCCGAACAGAAGCGGAATGCCCTGAACGATGGAGGAGTGCAGGAATGAAGCAAGGATCGTTAACATTTATTTGCCCTCCTTTCCTTTGTGGCGGAACATGATCCGGTAATTAAGGAAGAATTCGCAGCCGATGATGAAGAAGAGAATGATGCCGGTGGCGATGTCCGCGATGTCGCTCGAGAGGCGGAAGGCCTGTGCGATCTCGCCGGCGCCCTTCTGCAGGAATTCGATCAGGAGGCTCGTCAGGATCATCACGAAGGGATTGAACTTCGCGAGCCAGGAGACCAGCACGGCGGTAAAGCCGTTGCCGCCTGCCAGAGTACTGGAAACGGTGTGTGCACTGCCTGCCATCAGCAGGAAGCCGGCGAGGCCGGCAAGGCAGCCGGAGAGCGCTGCAGTGCGGATGATGACCTTCCGGACATTGATGCCGATGTAGCGTGCGGTATTTTCGCTCTCGCCCACGACGGCGATCTCGTAACCGTGCTTGCTGTATTTGAGGTAAACGTACATGAAAACGGTCAGCAGACCGACGACGATGATGTTCAGCGCGTATTTCTGGCCGAAGATCGTAGGCAGCCAGCCGTTGTTGCTCTTGCTGTTCATGATGCCGAGAACGCCGGAGCCGCTCGGGACCCAGATCGCGATCATGGTGTTCACGAGCTGGATGGCCACGTAGTTCATCATCAGGGTAAAGAGTGTCTCGTTGGTGCCGAAGCGGGCCTTGAAGAGGGCGGGAATGCCGGCCCAGACGATGCCGGAAAGGAGCGCCGCACCGAGCATCAGGAGGATCAGCAGGCCGCTCGGGAGCTTATCGCCGATGTAGAACATCAGGGCGCCGCTCGAGAGAGCGCCGATCAGGACCTGACCTTCCGCACCGAGGTTCCAGAAGCGCATCTTGAAGGCAGGAGTCACCGCAAGCGCGATGCACAGCAGCATGGCCGTGTTCTGCAGCAGCACCCAGAACTTGCGCTTCGTGGAGAAACTGCCGTCGAACATGGACTTGTACACGGCAAGAGGGTTCAGCCCGGTAAGCCAGTGGATGATCAGGGCATTGACGAGCAGGGCGAGCAGGATCGCGATGAAGCGAATGCCCCAGGCTTTCAGCTTCGGGATGTCCGCGCGCTTGACGATGTGGAACAGGGGCTCGCGGATCTTTTCTTCGGCGGCAGGCGCAGGAGCTGCAGCCTTTTCGGGCGCCGGATCCATGTTCTTCAGATCACTCATGCTTTTCCCCTCCTTCCTCGTGCGCTTCTTCTTCGCTGTGGCCGCCTTTCGTCATCAGGAGGCCGATCTCTTCCTTGGTAGCAGTCCGGCCGTCGACGATGCCGGTGACGCGTCCCGAACCGATGACCATGATCCGGTCACACAGTTCCAGCAGAACGTCCAGGTCTTCGCCGACGAAGATCACGGCCACGCCGCTTTCCTTCTGGGCGTTCAGCAGATTGTAAATGGTGTAGGACGAGTTGATGTCCAGGCCGCGGACGGGGTAGGCTGCCATGAAGACAGTGGGCGCTGCAGCGATCTCACGCCCGACCAGGATCTTCTGTACGTTGCCGCCCGAAAGGCGCCGGACCGGCGTGCTCGTGCTGGGAGTAACGACTTCGAGCTGGGCGATGATCTTTTCCGCGAGTGTCTTTGGGCTCTTTCTCTCCACGAAGAGGCTGCGGCCCTTGGAGTAGCTCCGGAGCATCATGTTGTCCACGAGGTCCATGTCGCCCACAAGGCCCATGCCCAGGCGGTCTTCGGGGACGAAGGAGAGGCGGACACCCAGGTCGCGGATCTCCAGCGGGGTCTTGTTCCGCAGGTCTTCGTCCAAGCCGGTCTTCGGATCGTGGTAGATGATGCTGCCGTCCCCGACCTTCTGCAGGCCGGCGATGGCTTCGAGAAGCTCTCTCTGG
The DNA here is from genome assembly GCA_902789555.1 of uncultured Lachnospiraceae bacterium. Classification (GTDB taxonomy): domain Bacteria; phylum Bacillota; class Clostridia; order Lachnospirales; family Lachnospiraceae; genus UBA6987. Next base: position 35,853 of record CADAOF010000002.1, on the reverse strand, counting down.
CCGCTGCCGGCGATGCCGGCAATGCCGAGGATCTCGCCGGAGCGGGCGACGAAGGAAACGTCATCGAGCACCTTCACGCCTTCGCGGTTCACCGCATCCAGCTTGGTGACGGTCAGGCGGTCCTGCGGATCCTTCGGCTCTGCCCGTTCGATGTTCAGGCTGACTTTCTTGCCCACCATCATTTCGGTGAGTTCGTTCTCATTGGTGTCCTTCGTGAGGACCGTACCGATATATTCGCCCTTGCGCAGCACGGCGACCTTGTCGGACAGCGACAGCACCTCGTGCAGCTTGTGGGTGATGATGATCACGGCCTTGCCGGCGTCCCGCATGCGGCGGAGCACCGCGAACAGCTTGCGGGTCTCCTGCGGGGTAAGCACGGCCGTGGGTTCGTCGAGGATAAGGATGTCCGCGCCGCGGTACAGGACCTTGATGATCTCCACGGTCTGCTTCTCCGAGACGGACATTTCATAGATCTTTTTGGCCGGATCGATCTCGAAACCGTAGGTCTCGCTGATCTGCCGGACCTTCTCATTGACCTTCGAAAGGTCGAAGCGTTCCTTTTCCTTCAAGCCCAGAACGATGTTTTCCGCAGCGGAGAAGACGTCTACCAGCTTGAAATGCTGATGAATCATGCCGATCTTATAGCGGAACGCGTCCTTGGGGGAGGCGATGACGACTTCATTGCCGTCGATCATGATCTGGCCGGAGTCGGGGTAATAGATCCCGGCGATCATGTTCATGAGGGTGGTCTTGCCGCTGCCGTTCTCCCCGAGGAGGGCGAGGATCTCACCGCGGTACGCGGAGAGGGAAACGTCCTTGTTGGCGACGACGCGGCCGAAGGTTTTCGTAATGTTTTTCAGTTCAATGGCGGGAACGGGCACGGGATATCTCCTTCGGATATTTGGCTGAAAAAACGGAAAAGGGGCGGAGGTCATCCCTCCGCCCCCGCGGTGCGGAAATTACTTATTGTCATCGATACCGTCGATGCGGATATCGAAGTAAGGAGCGGAGCGGAACTGCTCGCCGGATTCAATGAAAGCACCGTCGATGATGACGTTGGTCTCAGGCTTGAAATCGCCCATGTCCTGAACGTCGGCAAGGTATTCGGTCAGGTGCTGACCGTCCTTGGTCCAGTTCTTGGTATCGAAGACCTTGAGAGTGCCGGCTTTGAGTTCGGCCATGGCCTTCTCGATGGCTTCCTTGGTGCCGGGGGCGGCGACCTTTTCATTCAGTTCGGTCAGTTCAACGGAACCGGTGGCCATGGTGCCGCACCAGTCGGTGGCAAAGCTTTCGCCCTTGGCAACGGCTTCAATGACCATCTTGTAGTAAGGCGCCCAATTGATCTTGGAAGAAATGATCGCGGTGTTCGGGCCGATGTTGATGGTGGACACGTTGTAGGCAACATCCGGGACGCCCTTTTCTTCGCAGGCCTTGGGAGCGCCTTCGGAGTCGGCGTGCTGGGACAGGAGGACGCAGCCGTCTCCGATCAGCTTCAAAGCGGCTTCTTTTTCAAGGGCAATGTCGAACCAGCTGCCGGTGTAAATGACATCCATGGTGGCTTCCGGAACGATGCTGCGCACGCCCAGGAAGAAGGAGGTGTAGCCGGAAACGACTTCCGCGTAAGGGAAGGCACCGACGTAGCCGACCTTAGGGGCCGCACCGGCCTTGACGAGTTCGGCAAGCTTCATGCCTGCGGCGATGCCGGCAAGGTAACGGCCTTCATAGATGGAAGCGAAAGCGTTGTGATAGTTGGGGATGTTCACGGTGCGGGACTGGGTACCGGTCGCGTGGCAGAACTGCACGTTCGGATAGTTCTTCGCGGCTTCGATCATGTAGGTCTCGTGGCCGAAGGAGTCGGCGATGACGATGTTGCAGCCGGCATCGGCCATTTCTTCGGCAGTATCCTGGCATTCGGAACCTTCGGGAACGTTCCACTTGAAGATGAACTGGTCATCTTTCAGGCCGAGTTCCTTCTGAACCTGCAGAGCAGCCTGATAGAAGTTGTTGTCGTAGGTGGAAGAAGCCGGGTCGTGCAGGAAAATGAAGCCGACCTTGATGCTGCTTAAGTCCGCAGCCGGAGCCTGGGTGCTCTCGGGAGCGTTGGTGCTTTCCGCGGCCTTTGTGGTCTCGGGGGCCTTGGTGGTAGTGTCGGGAGCCTTGGTGGTCTCGTCCTTGCTGCCGCAGGCTGCCAGAGAAAGGATCATGGCAAGCGAGAGCAGAACAGCGATGAATTTTTTCATGTTTTTCCTCCTGTGATGGATGGATTATGTAATTTATTTGAAATTACATCCGTAATTCAACGGCGGAAGGTGAGCGAATCCGATCCCATGGATTCGATGATGGCCAGAGATTCGACGCGGACGCCTTTCTTACGAAGGTCGTCACCGCCGTTCTGGAAGCCTTTTTCAATGGCGATGGCACAGCCGACGACTTCGGCACCGGCCGCCTCGGCCAGAGCGAAGAGCCCGTTCAGCGCCTCACCCGTCGCGAGGAAATCGTCGACCAGAAGGATCCGGTCATTCGCGCTCAGATAATCGGCGGGCAGGACGGCGGTATAGTCGTTGCCGTGGGTGTAGGAATGGATGGGCGCCGTGAGGACCCGGCCGGAGACGTTTGCGGACTCGCTCTTCTTCGCGAAGACGATCGGAACGCCCATGTAGACGGCCGCGGCAAAGGAAAGCGCGATGCCGGAGGCTTCGATGGTGAGGATCTTGGTCACGCCGTCCGCCTTGAAGCGGTTGGCGATCTCCTTGCCCAGTTCGAGCATGAAGGGGGTGTCGATCTGTTGATTCAGGAAAGAACCGACTTTGAGGATGTTTCCAGGAAGGACCTGGCCTTCGGAGAGGATCTTTTGTTCGAGAGCTTCCATGGGGCCTCCTTGAGGGGATAGATGAGCAGATGAATCGGAAAAGCGGGCTGATCCGTAAGATCTGCCCGCTTTTAGAAAATATATGACAAACCAATAGTCGCATCTATGGCGTGCGGTAGAAACGTTTGGGCCGTTACTTCCAAACTTATACTGGCAGATTCATCTGTATTCAATTGACGTCGTCATTGTAAACGGCAGCCCCGGAAAAATCAAGAGGCTGCCGCTTAAAATAATAAGTTTTTTTATTATGGAAAGGAATAATCAAACGTATTCCGCGTAAGTCTTTGCCATCTGCTCGCGGATCTCAGCGGAGAGGGCTTTCTGCGCTGCCCGGTCGAGCCCCACGGTAGGGATCGGCTTTCCGAAGACCACGGTCACGTCGGTCGCACGGACCCAAGGGCGGTGGTTTTCATACACGTCGTCAGTGTGCAGGTAAGTGATGGGGATGATGGGAACGCCGGTCGCGTACGCGCTCTTGAAGCTTCCTTCACGGAAGGGCTGCAGGCCGTTTAAGTGTCCGCGGGTCCCCTCAGGATAGATGGAGAAGGCATACCCCGCGCGCAGGTCGTCTTCCATCTGTTTCGTCACGGCAACGCCGGAGCGCAGGCTCTTACGGTCCAGAAAGACGCAGCGGATAAATTTCATCCAGGTCCGAAGGAGCGGGATCTTTTTCCATTCGACCTTGGCGACGGTGCCGCAGATCCGGCGGACATACTGGTACTGGATGAAAATGTCAAAGTAGCTGCGGTGGTTGCAGACAAAGAGGCAGGGCCCCTTTTCGGGAATGTTTTCGGTGCCGACAGCCCTGATCTTCACGCCGGCCAGAAAGATGGCAGCGGCCATGATCAGGCGCAGATAGGCCAGGGAGGCCTTTGCCTGAACGTCACGGGAAACAAACCCGAGCAGCCAGCAGACGAGCAGGGCAGGCAGGCCGAGCGGGATCGCAAAAACAAACAGCATCAGGACGATAGCAATGAGTCGCAGCATGAGGTCGGATGTGCTCCTATAGAAGGTTCAGATGCAGTATACCACGCTCCCGCGGCGGAAACAACAGGCTGAATTGTGAAAAATAAAGAAAGCGGCGCCGGACTTGACATTCGCACTTTTACGTGCTAAAGTGTAGCAAAAGAACCGAGCCGGAGGGATGAAATGAATCAAGTCATGCAGTCGGAGCCTGTCCGCGACCTGATCAGGGCGATCCTGTCACTGGAAAACGAGCAGGACGTCGAGCATTACCTGACGGACATCTGCACCGTAAATGAGATCGCGACGCTCGCGCAGCGCCAGCAGGTGGCATTTCTGCTGAAGGATGACCTGACATATAACGAGATCGAAGAGAAGACCGGCGCGTCCACGGCGACCATCAGCCGCGTCAAGCGTTCCCTGATGCAGGGCGGCGAGGGCTACGATGCCGTTTACGGCCGGATCAAAGGAGAATAACTGAACATGACATCCGTCTGTGAGACGCTGAATGCGCCTCAGCAGGAGGCTGTGCGAACGACAGAGGGTCCTCTGCTCATCCTGGCCGGAGCCGGCTCGGGAAAGACCCGCACCCTGACGCACCGCATAGCCTATTTGATTGAAGAAAAAGGAGTGGACCCCTGGCACATCCTCGCGATTACCTTTACCAATAAGGCGGCGGAGGAGATGAAGAGCCGCGTGGAAGCCATGACGCCGCAGGGCGGGAGCGTTTTCGTTTCGACCTTCCACGCCTGCTGCGCGCGCATCCTCCGCGGATACGCAGACCGGCTGGGCTACACGAAATCGTTCACGATCTATGATACCGAGGACCAGAAAGTCCTGATGCGCCGCATCATCAAGGACAGGGACCTCGACCCGAAGATCTACAATGAAAAAGACGTCCTGCGGCAGATCTCGTCCCTGAAGGACGAGGTGGTGACGGCCGAGGAGTACGCATCGCGGCCGGGAAGTTTCCGGGAACAGAAGATCGCGGAACTCTATACGGAGTACCAGAAGCGCCTTCTGATGGCGGACGCGATGGATTTCGACGATCTGCTCGTCAACACGGTCCTGCTGTTTCGGGAAAACGAGGACGTCCTCGCGAAATACCGCGACCGTTTCCGCTACATCCTGGTGGATGAATACCAGGACACGAACACGGCACAGTTCGTTTTCGTGGAGATGCTCGCGCACGAACACCGGAACCTCTGCGTTGTCGGCGACGACGACCAGTCCATCTACAAGTTCCGCGGGGCGAACATCGGGAACATCCTCCACTTTGAGGAGGCTTTCCCCGGGGCGAAGGTGATCCGCCTGGAGCAGAATTACCGCTCGACGAAGAATATCCTCGCAGCGGCGAACCAGGTCATCAGCCACAACGAAGGGCGGATGGACAAGACGCTCTGGTCGGACAAGCCGGAAGGTGACAGGGTCGCGCTCAGGGAGTACGCCGACTCGCGTGAGGAAGCCCGGGAGATCGCGAAGGACATCGAGAAGGAACGGGGGCGTTTCCCCTACGGCGCCTGCGCCGTCCTCTACCGGACCAACAGCCAGTCGCGCCTCCTGGAGGAAGCTTTCGTGGACCGCGGCATTCCCTACGTCCTCGTCGGCGGGACCAATTTCTACGAGCGGCGAGAGATCAAGGACCTGCTCGCCTACCTGAAGACCGTGGCGAATGCCTGGGATGACGTAGCGGTCCGCCGGATCATTAACGTCCCGCGGCGCGGTATCGGCGATACGACGGTCGAAAAGGTTGCGGCGCTCGCGGGGCAGGAGGGGATCACCTTCTGGGACGCCCTGCAGCGTTTTGCGGAAAGCCCGGAGGCCGGAAAGGCCGCGGCACTGAAACTGAAGGCCTTCCTGGAACTGATCGGGTCGTTCCGCGAAGCGGCAAAGGAACTGCGCGTCGCCGAACTGATCGACCTCATCCTCGATAAGAGCGGCTACCGCGAAGCCCTGAAGGAAGAGGGCGAGATCGAAGCGGAGGCCCGCCTCGAAAACCTGACGGAACTGCAGAACAAGGCCACAGGCCTTGAGGATGAAGCCGGCGATCCCGAAGCGCTCGGGCGTTTTCTGGAACAGGTCGCCTTGGTGGCCGATGTCGATGAAATGGAGACCGGGACCGACCGCGTCACTCTCATGACCATGCACAGTGCGAAAGGCCTGGAATTTCCCAAGGTCTATCTCGCCGGCATGGAACAGGACCTCTTCCCGGGTGCACGATCGCTGTATTCCGGCAACGATGAGGACCTTGAAGAGGAGCGGCGCCTGTGCTACGTGGGCTTTACGAGAGCGCAGGAAAAACTGATCCTGACCGCCGCGAGAGTCCGGATGGTGAACGGCCAGACACAGGTCCACAATACGTCGCAGTTCATCGACGAGATCGATCCGCTTTCTCTGAAGCGGGAAAGAAACGCATCCATGTTCGGCCCTCGCGAAGGCAGCGAGCGGCAGATGAAAAAAGATTATGAGGCCGGAAGGATCTCATCCTTCGGCAGAAAGGGGCAGTCAGTGGGCTGGACAGATTTCGGCGACAGTTTCGGTTTCGGCGAGATGCCGAAAATGCGCGGCAGCGTGAGACCGCAGGGAAGCGGACCCGTATCCTCCTATTTTTCCTCGCAGGAGGAGAAGATCCGGGAGGCTTCGCAGAGTGCGGGCGACCTTGCTTCCGGTGACCGTGTGAGTCAGAAGCGTTACGGCAAGGGCACCGTGGTCGAGGTGAAGCAGGGCAAGCGCGATCTGGAAGTGACCGTGGATTTCGACAATTTCGGCCGGAAGGTCATGCTGGCCGGTTTTGCCGGGTTCGAAAAGATTGAAGAGTGAGGCGGGGCTTCCTGCCGTATTAGAAACATTTCATGAAGAAAGGACGTATGGTCATGAGCAAAGCAAAAAAGTGCTGCAAACTGAAAAGATCCCTGATCGTCATCTGCGTGCTGGCCGTGCTCGCCTTTATCGGCTGGCTGGTCTATTATCTTTTCTTCGCGGATGATCCCGAGGAACTGGATGAGAGCCTGTTCGCCGAAAAGAAAGAAGCCGGGCCGGAAGATCCCGCGGAAGAAGCCGTGGCCGACGCCGAAGCTGCGGAGGATACCGAGGAGGAAGCGCAGGCGGAAGAACCTGCAGAGCCCGAAGCGGAACCGAAGGCTTGATGCCGCGGCAGGGTTTATGCAATGCCATCCCGAGCGAGGCACCCGCAGAGTGCAAGCGAAGGATCCTTATCCCAAGGAGAAAACATGGACGATCGTGTGACCTGTGCCGCCTTCGGGCGGTGCGGCGGCTGCCGCTACGGCGCGGAACCTTACGCGGAGCAGCTGGCTGCCAAGGAACAGGAACTCGTGAAACTCTTCCGGACCGTACTTCCGGAAGAGTTCTTTGCATGCGGCGCCTACGAAGGAATGCTGGGCAGCCCTTCGCAGTGGGGGAGCCGCAATAAGATGGAGTTTTCCTTCGGCAACGAGTCGAAGGACGGCCCGCTCACCCTCGGCCTGCACCGGAAAGGGAGCTTTTACGACATCATTCCGGTGCCGGACTGCCGGATCGCGCCGGAGGACTTCGGCCGGATCTGCGCCGCCGTGCAGGCTTATTTCCGGGAAAAAGGCGTGCCTTTTCTGCATAAGCGGAGCCATCAGGGGAGCCTCCGGCATCTGGTCCTTCGAAGCAGTTCGGACGGGAGCATCCTCGTGAATCTCGTGACGGCGTCGAACTACCGCCCGGAGGAGGACTTTGTCAGCATGCTGTCTGCACTTCCGCTTGAAGGGCGGATCAGCGGCATCCTGCATACGGAAAACGACAGCCTTGCGGACGCCGTGATCCCGGATAAGGTGAACCTTCTGTGGGGCGAGGATTTCCTCACCGAGACGGTGCTGGGCATGCGCTTCCGCATTTCTCCCTTCTCTTTCTTCCAGACCAACACGCGCGGGGCGGAGGTCCTCTACGGCAAGGCGCGGGAATACATCTCCCTCACGCCCGGCTGCACGGTCTACGACCTTTACAGCGGGACCGGGACCATCGCGCAGATCCTCGCACCGGCGGCCGGCCGGATCATCGGCGTGGAGATCGTGGAGGAAGCCGTGGCGGCTGCGCGCGAAAACGCCGCCCTGAACGGCCTTTCAAACTGCAGTTTCCTGGCCGGCGACGTGCTGAAGGTCCTGGATGAGGTGGATGAAGCCCCGGACATCATCGTGATGGATCCGCCGCGCGACGGCGTAAATCCGCGGGCGCTCTCGAAGATCATGAACCGCGGCGCGGGGCAGCTCCTTTACATCAGCTGCAAGCCCTCGAGCCTCGTCAGGGACATTCCCGCGCTCCGGCTCGGCGGCTACGAAGTGAAAAAACTGTGCTTCGTGGATATGTTCCCGAACTCCGCGAACTGCGAAGCAGTCTGTCTTTTGTCCAAACCCGGGCGGCAGAGCAGTATCTTGCTCTGACGATGGACATGGATGAACCGGATCTGACCAGTGCGGAAAGTCTGGCAACCTATGATGAGATCCGGGAATGGGTACGGGAAAACTACGGATTCCACGTCACGAATCTGAATATCGCGAAGATGAAAAGAAAACACGGGATCATGGAGCGGCAGAATTATAACTTCCCGAAATCGGAGGATTCCCGACAGCCGAACTGCCCGGAGGAGAAAGAAAAGGCGATAGAGGAAGCGTTGAAGCATTTCAAGATGATTGAGTCGTAGATTATGACAGAAAAACGCAAATGAGCGGCCGGTTCCTGCGAACCGGCCGCTCATTATTTGTTTGTTATATGTCTTCTTCCGTCTCTGTTTCTGCCTTTTCTTCAGGAACAGGCTCAGGCCCCGCCGCCTCCAGCATGGAAACGGCATCCTGCAAGTAACCCAGATAGACGATATCCATTGCAACGCTTATGCCGCTTACGGCAATATTGAGAATGATGCCGAGAGCAAGCGGCAGCTTCAGAGCCACGGTGCCGAGAACGATATCCCCGACAAAAAAGATCACGAAAAGGATCACCGCAAGAGTCCTTTTGCTCTTCCCTGCTTCCAGCATCTCCGTATTTTCCAGGCGCTGCGCCAGTTCGATAATTCCCTTGAAGACCAGGATCAGCATCGTCAGCATGATCAGCTTCGATCCGTAATTGACGACGGTCTTCAGCGGTCCTTCCTGGGCAAAGAAATTCACAAAGAGAGAAAAGATAAGGGAAACGATTGCTATGATGTATGCGGCGGTGAAAGGCTCTGCGTCCTTTCCTGCGTTTTTCGCGCCGACGATCCGCATGGTTACGGCAATCACGCTCACCAGTCCGCCTGCAATCATGCAAAACTGTATTGAACCGGCATACTGCGTAAGTTCCGCCGTTGCGGTACCATTTCCGGCTTTATCGATCACGACCATCGAAATGATCGCGCCAACAAGCATCACGACAACGGAGATGATCTCCAGAACGACCGAGGTTTTGATTTTTTCCAGACCTTTATGTGCATTGGGGAATCTCATAGTTCATCTCCTTTTTGCGAGAAGTTATTGGTGGTTAGTTATATCGCCCGCTTGGAAAGCATCCTGTTGCAAGAAAAGGATAGCACAGGCGGCGTCCAAAGGCAAGACAGGGGCCGATTCTCAAAATATGTCCTTGCCTTTTCGGACCGCTTTGGCTATGGTAAGGGCAGAAAAGCCGTGATCCGGCGATGTAGGGTTTCGGCAACAAATGATCCGGCAACAGATTCGGAGGAAAGGAGCGGCCTCGCGATGGAAACGCAGAAGATGAGTGCGTTCTTAAGGGAACTCAGAAAAGAGCGCGGACTGACCCAGGAGCAGGCTGCGGAAGCTCTTTTCGTGTCCTCAAAAACGCTGTCGCGTTGGGAGACCGGGGCGACCGTTCCGGACCTGGAGACCCTGATGAAGCTGGCGGAGTACTACAGGGTCGACATTAAGGAACTGATCGACGGGGAACGCCGGGAGCCGGACGAAGGCCCGGAGAAGGACCCGGCCGCACAGCAGAAAGACGCCCTGCAGGCTGTTGCCGAATACGGCAGTCAGCGGGAGAAGCACTCGGTGCGGCGCGCTATACTGAAACTATTGATCATATTTCTGATCATTATCGGGATCTATGCATTTATTCGCTGGAGAAATTATGAGCAGAGCCTGGACGGGATCGGAGGCGACCGCTTTTTCGGGAAAGTCCTGGATTATGGAACAACAGAAGACGGATCGGTGAAGATCCTTCTTGACTGTGATACAAAGGAAGTCTGGGTACGGACGACAGCGAAGACGACATATTACGATGAGGAGATCGAAGGCTGGGTCCGGTCACAGACGAAAGGGGTCTATATTGTTGTAGTCTGTGAATATCCCTTGAGGGAGCGCTACAACGCAGAGAAAAAGGACGGAAGCTATATTTATCCGGCATTTCATATCGCGAGATGGTATTACCTGAAATAGTCTGCCCCGAAAACAGGCGGCACGGAAGAGAAGCATTATGAATAAAACGCTTTGGCAGAGAATTAAACCGATTATTTTTATAGCCGGCGTGATGGCCGTGCTTATTTTTGGCATGCTTCTTTACACGAAATATCATGACCGCTTACCGGAAACACCGGGTGTTTCGCTCTATCTCGGCTGGGCCGAAGATACGCCGGGAAGCAATTATCATGAAATGAGTCGCAGCGGTTTTTGCAACAGGCCCACTGATGAAGGAATCTGGCATTTCCAAAAAGACTATGAGGCCAATTACGCGTCTGACTACAATGACTGGGGAGATCTCGGCCCGAACAGCATGCCGCTCAGCATATGGAGCGATTCACTTATTCAGATCTGGACAAGATTCATGATGGGTGAAGAAAGGGAAAAGGAAATCTGGTTTGCGCTCCGCACAAAGGGCGGCGCGGAAGTGGAGACGATCGCGGTCCGCCGCTGGCCGATCGAACTGATCGGTTCGGATGAGGTGAAAGAGGACAGCTGGTACGGTCGGGAAAAGATCGACTACGAATGGAAGGACGGTGGTTTTTTCAGACTGTCGAAGGGACATTTTGTTGCGGAACCGGGGTACCTCTACAGCATCTATGTGCTCTGGAGCAGATACGGATACGGCAGAGGGTGGAATGAATACAGTTTTGTCACTATCGGCAAGGAACAGTATGATCTCATCTGGCCGGATTTTCGGAATAAATAAAACAATTGCAGAGAGTAAAAAATGGAAATGGTCCTGTGAAAAGAACCCAATGGCAGGCTATTTGCAGGTTTGAAAAGGCGTATTATTATCAAGGTAGTTTAATATGCTGTATTTTCATCCTTCTTTGTGACCTTTTTATGGCATTTTCCGTCTGAAAAAGTGTAAGGCCTTATGATTCAGCGTGGCTCCAGCTGCGGGAAAGGAAAAAATGGACGACCGCGAGATCCTGAAGCAATTTGAGAAGCGCAGCGAAACGGCGATCGAAGCGTGCACGGAGAAATACGGCCGGATCCTGTCCCGGATCGCTTTCAACGTTCTCGGCTCCGAAGAGGATGCCGAGGAGTGTGTCAACGATGCCCTGCTCCGGGTCTGGAACAGCGTTCCGCCGGAAGCTCCCGCGGACCTCGCTGCCTACCTCTGCCGCATCACGAGAAATCTCTCCATCGACCGCCTGCGTGCCAATAAGGCTCTGCGGCGCGGCGGAGAGATCCTGCAAGCAGAAACGGAACTGCTGGAGTGTCTCCCTGCCCGGGATGATGTTGAGCAGGAGCTGGAAGAAAAGGAATTTACCGCACTCCTTGATCGTTTTCTGGAAGGTCTGAAGCCCGAAGCAAGAAAGCTGTTCGTCCGTCGCTACTGGTACCTCGACAGCGTAAGGCAGATCGCGAAAGAACTAGGTGTCGGGGAAAGCAAAGTTAAAATGTCGCTTCTCCGCTCCAGGAGAGCACTGCGGGAGTTCCTGCAGAAAGAAGGGATAGACGTATGAAAGAAGGAGAAATGATTCGGGCTCTCGGAGAGATCCGGGACGAATATATTACGGAGGCGCTGCCGGAGAAAACGGCTCCGCGCAGGAAAAAGAAGGTCTTCCGCTGGATCGCGGCAGCTGCGGCCTGCCTGCTGCTCGGCCTGTATCTGTGGCCTTATCTGCCGTTCGGACGACTGGAAAACCGGCTGCTCATGGCAGCGGGACGCAGCCATCTATTATCCTGGCAGAGCAACGCTCAGGAGTTCGCCATTCTTCCTCTTGGCGAAAATGAGGCCGAATACTACCGGGTCTATTCCGGTTCGTCCGGGGCGGCGGAAGGGAAGGACTTAAAGCCGTTTATCGGAGAACTCTACCTGCAGAAAGACGGAAGAAGCTTTTACCGGGTAAAAGGACTGACCGCTCTGAATTATCTGATCGGAGAAAGCCGGGAAGGCGGAATGGTGCTGTGGACGTTTCATTCCTTCTGTAACGGCAGCTGGACGTTCGGACAGCTGTGGAAGGCGGTCTACGGCATTGAGAGCGCGGACGACATCAAGTCGGTCAGTACGTCCTGCTTCCCGCGGGACAATACGGACAGCGGAAAAAAAGCGCAGAAGTCGATGCGGATGGTCAAACTGACCGGCCGGGATGACATCACCCGCTTTTATGAGCTCTTTAAGGACCTTAATGCGTTTGAGAGCTTTTCGGGACTCAGCTGGGATTACAGACAGACGCTGGACCGCTACCCGTATTCCTTTGCCGTTCGGGACGACGCCCCGGATCCGGAGTTTCAGGAAGAGATGATGGGCGAGCGCGTTCTGACCGTATCATCGCAGGACGGCACGAACTTTGACGGCTGGATCTATACGGCGCCGTACGGGCTTCTGTACCACGCCGACGCGGTCTCGGCCCAGCTGCCGGAAGATAAGGCAGCCGAAGCCGCAGCCCTTCTCGGGATCAGATAAACAGAACATATCTGTTCTTACGTTAGGAAGTAACCATGAAAAACGCTGGAAAGGATAAAATAAAACAATAACAATTCTCAAGTGAATAATGTGGCAAAAGAATAAAACCTCAGCAGCAGGTGCAAATCCGCATGCTGAAGCGGTTGTCTAACTTTCCAAGGGAAACATATCGAAAAAGCATATCAGAGTGGAATTCGATCTGGAGAATCTGGACACCTCCGGTTTTCAGACCGGTGCGACTTATGATGAGCTCCAGGCATGGGTACAGGCAAACTACGGATTTCATGTGACACACCTGAATATCGCGTAGGTGAAAAGAAAACACGGCCTGGATATGCGGGAGAACTACAATTTGCCCAAATCAGAGGAATCCCGGCAGCCGAACTGCCCGGAGGAGAAAGAAAAAGTGATAGAAGAAGCGTTGAAGCACTTTAAAATGATTGAGTCGTAGCTTATGATAGAGAATTACAAACGAGCGGTCAGTTCACGGGAACCGACCGCTCATTATTTGTTTGGCTAAATATTTTCTTCCCGGATCGCTTCAATGGGTGTTGTCTTTTTCAGCAGCTGCAGCCCGTACAGGGTGCTGAGAACCATCAGGAGGAGGATCACGCCCGCGCCAAGCAGCAGTGCATTCCAGGGCGGCTGAAAACCGGAGGAAACGCCTCGGCTTGTCAGTTTCTCAAGGACAAAGCACAGTCCGATTCCCAGTGGTATCCCGAAAAGCAGGGCTCTCGCGCAGCTCCTGATATTTTCCGCCGTCACCATGCGCAGCAGGTCCTTTCCGGTGAAGCCGATGCTCTGCAGGATCCCGAAATCCCGGCGTCTTAAGACGATATTCGTGGACATCGTATAGAAAACATTGATGCCGCAGAGCAGGCTGATCAGGATCAAAAAGCCCGTAGCAATGCCCCGGATCATGGCTGCGATACCTAACTGATTCACGGAATCTTCACGGTGATCTGTATAGACCAATAGCGGATTCTCTTCAACCAGCGCTTTCAGTTTTGCCAACAGTGAATAGTAGTCCGGAAGGGTCCGGACGCGGATCTCCAGGGAAGCCCGGTCTTGCTCATCCGTCTGTCTGGAGAGCGGCATGACAAGAGAGATGCTCCGCAGATTGCCGCAGCCGTCGGGTGCTTTCTTCAGATATTGCAGCGGATGGATCCGCAGGTAAGGAAGATCCGCTTCTGCAGCAGGAGTTCCCGCCTCTCCCGTGGACATATTATAGTTTCGATAGACAACGTCAGCTATGCCGCTGTCGCCTTTCGCTTCCCATTCGAGCAGATAGGTCTTATTCCCTTTCTTCAGCAAAAGTTTTCCGTCATCAGTCGAAAGATATTCCGCCCACTCAGGGGGCATGCTTTTTCCCGGCGGCGAAGTCAGTTCGTGAGGGATACCAAGCGTTATGCAAAGCATTTCTTCCGGAAATGAGCCAGCTCCATAACCCTCATATTTCACCGTGCGCCAGCCGCCTGTTTCGTCCGGGACGGCAAAGCCTCCGGCCGAAAACGGCACGATCACGGCAAAGTAAGCGTCTCCGGTGAGATACGGTTTAGGATCAATTCCCTCCGCCTTCAGCGCAGCCGCAAACACGCTGTCCTCAATATAAGTAACATGCACTTCCTCATAGCTGTACAGTGAAGAATAATCCTTCTGCTCTGCAGTTCCCATATGTACAGCCCTGTATTCCTCCGGCAGATCGGAAGTCAGGAATGATGAATAATAATGCTTTACGTTGCGCAGGACTGAAAATGAAATCTCCGGTTCGGCACGCAGTTTTTCAAGGATCACCGGATCAATGCTTCCGCCTGCCGAATAAAGCGAAAAATCAAAATCTTCGACATAGGCGTCCGCCTGCTTTTCCGCCAGATCCGCCAGGAAAACAGCCGGAAGGAACAGAAACAGACTGAAAGCTAACGCCGCGGTCACCGCCCGGTATTTCTTCCCGGCAACGCGTTCATAGCGCGTGCCGACCCATCCGGGTACACCCAGGAGGCGCGGGATCCGTCCGCTGCCGCTTCGCTTTTTCTCCCGGATCCGAACGTCCCGGTTCTGACGGATCGCCTCCAACGGAACGATGCGGGAAGCACGCCGGGCAGGACTGCTTACGGAAAGAAAGACCGTCAAAGCACAGATCAATGAGGCGGCGATCAGGGCAGCCGGTGACAGGCGGACAGACACCGGTACGCTCTCGCCGAAGGTAAACTGGTTGATCAGGATCCCGCGGTAGCGCGCAAGAAGACCTCCTGCGCCGAGTACGCCGGCGACAAGGCCCGGCGGCAGCGCCGTCACCAGGAAGAACAAGGCTTCACGCCGCACGAGAGCGCGGATCTGTTTCGGTGTGGTCCCGATGCTGGCAAGCAGCCCGAATTCCCGCGTCCGCTCCGTGACCGACACGGAGAAAATGCTGCGGATAAGAACCGCGGAAAGCGCAGCGACGATGAGGAGCGCCGCCAGGATAACGACTGACAGGATCACGGTGTTCTGTTCTATCCCGCCTGCCCCGTAGACCCGGAGAAGATCATCATTCAGGAATGATTTCTGACCGTAATGCCTGGCCAGAACGGCTGCAGCATCTTTCGGTGCCGTCTTAAGGAAGAGTCGGTGCCAGAGCGTATCACCTTCCGCGCCGTCCGCAAGTGTCAGCAGGCAGTAAGCACCCCAATCGTTCTCGTCGTCACTGTAGGCTTTATTGCGGGTGATCCCCACAATACGGTATTCCTGCGATTCGGTCTCATCCGGTCTGTACTGCTTGCTCCAGCCGTTTTCCTCGACTGTCTTTGCCTTCCGCAGATCAAAGAGGTCCAGGTTCACACTCTCCCCGATCTTCCAGGTTTTCCAGCCCTGCTGCAGACAGACAAGGTTGATCTGCTCGGGGATAAGGATCTCCGAACTGTTTTCCGGAAGACGCCCTTCTTTTAACGGAACGGTCATTTCTTTAAAAAAGTAACTGTCTACTGCTGCCACCGGATAGGTGCTCCCCGGCGCAATCATCTCGAACTGACTGAAATAACCCGTCACCCGCAGGTCAGTGACCCGCCGGATCAGCGGATCGTTCCTTGCTGTTTCCACATCGGCTTCATCCGCAAAATCAGCGCTCACGAAGTAGTCGCCGGTCTCGTATTCTGTTCCCCGCCGCACGTAGTCCCAAAGGCTGTAAACCGTGGTCGTCAGGATGGTAAACATTGCCGCCGCCAGAAAAATGCCGCCAAGCGCGGCCAGGCTCCGCGTGCGGTTCCGGCGAATGTTCTGTCTGGTGAGCTGCGAGAGAATATTCATCGCAGCACCTCGTCCTTCGTGATCCTGCCGTCTTCCAGGCTGATGATGCGGTCCGCCTGCAGGGCGATCGATTCGTCGTGCGTGATGACGATCAGGGTCTGGCCGTACTGCCGGTTCGCCTTTTTTAGAAGCGAAACGATCTCCTGTGAATTCCGGGAATCGAGATTCCCCGTCGGCTCGTCTGCCAGAAGAAGCGCCGGCGCATTCATGAGCGCCCGGCCGATGGAGACCCGCTGCTGCTGGCCGCCGGAAAGCTGATTGGGAAGATGCTTTTCCCGGCCTGTCAGATTCAGTTCCCGGATCAGTTCATCCAGACGGTTCTGATCAACTTTTCTCCCGTCCAGCAGGACCGGAAGGGTGATGTTTTCCGTGACGTTCAGCACGGGGATCAGATTGTAGAACTGATAGATTAGGCCGACCTGGCGGCGCCTAAAGATCGCCAGGTGGTCTTCGTCCTGGGCAAACACGTCCTGATCTTCCAGAAAGACCTTGCCGGAAGTGGGGCGGTCGACCCCGCCCAAAATGTGCAGAAGCGTGGACTTTCCCGAACCGGACGGCCCGATGATCGCCAGGAACTGACCTTTGGGGACGCTGAATGACACGCCATCCAGCGCCCGTACTTCGCCCTCACCGGAACCGTAGATCTTGGATAAGTTTTCGACTTTCAGAATTTCCATACGAACTCCTTCGGTAGTTTTTTACGTTCCGATCATACCCTTCTCAGGTGACGATCCGGTGAGTTTTCCCTAAAAGATCTGTCACACGACCTGTTTGTAGAACTTGATCTCAAAACAGGCGCCTTCCGCCGTATTGAAAGCGCGTAGTGTCCCGCCCTGGGCATGAATGATCTTCTGCGCCAGGGAGAGGCCTATCCCATAGCTGTTTTCCGACGAACCGCGCCCTTTATAAAACCGGTCAAACAAATGCGGCAGGTCTTCCGCTGCGATCCCGGGGCCGGAGTCTGTTACCGTGACAGCGGTATACAGAGCATTTTCTTCCGCCTTGATCCGGATGCTGCCGCCTTCCGGCGTATAATTCACGGAGTTCCTGAGAAGATTGCTTAACGCTTCCGCCGTCCAGTTGAGGTCTCCGGAAAAGACAGCTTCGCCGCCTTCGGTCGTCAGCGTGATCCCCCGCAGTTCCAGCGGGATCAGCAGCGGTCCGGCGGCTTTTTCCGTAAGTTTCCGGACGGAGATGTCTTCTTTCGCCATGACGACCGCATCGGCATCCAGGCGGGACAGTTTGAGGAGCGCTTCTACCAGCCATTCCGTGCGGGCAAGGAGCGCGTTCAGTTCACGGGTCAGCGCAGCCCGGCGTTCTTCGGACAGATCCTTTTCCTGCAGCAGACCGATGGTCAGATTCATCGTGGTGAGCGGCGTGCGAAGCTGATGGGAAATGTCCGCCAGAGCATCAGCAAGGAATGTCTTATCCTTCTGCAGGGCGTCCGCCCGTTCCTTCAGCAGCAGGGTGATCTTTTCAATATCGCCGGCCAGGAGCGACAGTTCGCCTTCTTCGTAGTCGCGGATCGGCAGCGGCGTGCCGCGCTGCAGCAGTTCATTCAGGTGCTTACTGAACGACTGCAGCTTTTTGTAGCGGGAGATCTCCGTGAAAAAGAAAACCAGGCATACGGCAAGACTGACCGCCAGCACTAAGAGGCCGGTCAGGGCGGAATGCAGAAATCCGCAGACGGCAAGCGCCAGACAGATCACGGAAAGTAGAATGAGGCTCCGTTTCAGTTCTTTGTTATTCCGGATCATGGCTCACTCCTTCAGCCGGTAGCCGATCCCGCGAACCGTCAGGATCAGACGGGGATCCTGAGGGTCTTCTTCCAGTTTCTCCCGCAGGCGCTTGATGTAAACCGTCAGCGTGTTGTCGCTCACATATTCGCCGGCGCTGTCCCATATCTCATCCAGCAGCTGTTCACGGGTCAGAACCTGCCCCCGGTGATTCAGGAAAAACATGAAAAGGCGGTACTCCAACGCAGACAGAAAGATCTGCCGGTCAGCGCGAAACACCAGGCCTTTGCCTGAATCGACCCGCAGTTCGCCCAGCACGATCTCGCCGTGATTTCCTGAGGTCCGCCGCAGAACGCTGCGGATCCGTGAAACCAGTTCCTTCGGCCGGAAGGGTTTGGCAATATAGTCGTCGGCTCCCATGTCCAGTCCGGTCACGGTGCTCAGTTCATCTCCGGATGCCGTGAGGAAAATGACGGGAACGCCCTTCCCCCTGGCGTAGGCACAAACGGCAAAGCCGTTTCCTTCCGCCAAAGCGATATCGACCAGCGCCAGATCGGGCTTTTCCGCGTCGATCAGCGCGGCAGCCTGCGCCTGTCCGCCGGCAGAAAGGCAGCGGAAGCCCTCCGTACTCAAATATTCCGTGAGTCTCCGCACCAGGGCGGAATCATCTTCAACCAACAGAAGCTTTTCCATGAGAGACCTCTTTTCTTACGGAAATCGGGAAATTGAAACAGCTTCATTATATCATTCCGCCTGCAAAAACGAATGACAGAATTGTCACATTGGCGCTTCCTCTCATTTGCGGAGAATTTTTACAGGATCCTCATCAATTTCAGGCAGATCTATGATATTATGGACGAAAGAGAGCGGAAGGAGTCTGCCTCTTCGGCAGGAGGTAAGTGATGGGACCTGACATCTGCGTTCCCTGCGGCGAGGGAATCGTCAATATCCGCGTCGGCGCGATCATCCTGAAGGATGGTCGCTTTCTGATGGTGAAAAACGCCCGCGCCGGGTATTTCTATTCCGTCGGCGGGCGCATCAAGTTCGGGGAGACGGCCGAAGAAGCCGTCGTCCGCGAGGTGGAAGAGGAGACGGGGATCCGCCTGGCGGTCGACCGCCTCGGCTTCGTGCAGGAAAATTATTTTTACGGCGATGCTCCGTCCACGGACCGCTTCGGGAAGGTTTATTATGAACTCGCTTTTTATTTCTACATGAAGACGCCGGCGGATTTTGAACCGGTCTGCCGGAGCTTTACCGAAGACGGCGTGCAGGAGAGTCTCGAATGGGTCTCGCCGGACGAGCCGCGGACCGTCTACCCGGAATTCTTCCGGACGGCGCTGGATCCGGAAGACCGGACGGTGCGGCACATGGTGAAGGACGACCGCTTCGACATCGGCAGGAGGATCCTCGTTCTCGGCTGTCCCGGCAGCGGAAAGAGCAACTTTGCCGTGCGGCTTGCGGCGCTCACCGGCCTTCCGACGACGCACCTCGACCGGATCTGGTGGAAGCCGGACCGGACGCACGTCTCCCGGGAGGAATTCGACAGGCGCCTCGCCGGTCTGCTGCAGGAGGACGAATGGATCCTGGACGGCGATTACAGCCGTACCTACGAGCCGCGCCTCCGCGCCTGTGACACCGCCATCTTCCTCGACATCGACGAGGAGGAGTGCCTTGCGGGCATCACGGCGCGGATCGGGAAGGAGCGGCCCGACATGCCCTGGACCGAGCAGGAAATCGACCCCGAACTCGTGGCAGAGATAAGAAAATACCGGACGGAAAAGCGCCCGGTCCTGATGGAACTGTTCAGGAAATATCCTCCGCGCCGGCTGATCGTCCTTCGAAGCCGGGAAGAAGCCTCGGCCTGGCTGGAAGGGCTTGCCCGGAACGCCCGGCAGGAGTAAGATGAAAGAGAGGAGGGACGCGCCATGAGTGTTTCGGAAACAAAGAGAAAACGGATCTTTGAGATCATCCAGATCGGCAATAAGGAAGATCTTCCGAGCCGGGCCTTTGACATAGGCATCGTGATCGCGATCGTGCTCAACATCGCCGTCCTCTTTCTGGACACCTTCGATCAGCTGAGCGCGTATGACGGCGTTTTCCGGACCGTCGAGATCGTAACGATCCTGATCTTCTGCGTGGAATATGCGCTCCGCATCTGGACGGCGGACCTCCTTTACCCGGAAGAAAAAAAGAAGAGCAGAGCCATCCTGAAGTTCATTTTCTCCTTCGACGGCCTCGTGGATCTTCTGACCATCCTGCCCTTCTTCTTCCTCTCCGGCATGGGCGCCGTGCGCTTCCTCCGCGTCGCGCGCATCTTTCACCTGTTCCGCATCAATACCCAGTACGAGTCCTTTCAGGTCATCACTTCGGTCCTGAAGGAAAAAAGGAACGCGATCCTTTACTCGGTCTTCATCATCGTCGTCCTGATCCTGGCGGCGTCGCTGACCATGTACAGCGTGGAACACACGGCGCAGCCGGAAGCCTTCCAGAACGCCTTCTCGGGCATCTGGTGGAGCGTCTCGACGGTCTTTACCGTCGGCTACGGCGATATTTACCCGGTAACGGTACTGGGGCGCGTCCTGGGGGTCATCATTACCTTCCTGGGCGTCGGTGCCGTCGCGATCCCGACCGGCATCCTTTCCGCGGGCTTCGTGGAACATTATTCGCGCATGCAGCGGAGCGTTGAGGCCGCGGAATACAAGAACAGCAGTGCGGTCATCCTGGCAGATAAGGCTTCACCCTACGCGGGCCGCAGAGTGAAGGAAATAGAAGAAATGAACGCCGTCTGCGTGACGGCGCTCATTCGCGGGGAACTCGTCATCGTTCCGGAAGATACGGTCCGTATCGAGGAAGGTGACGTTCTGCTGGTAACGAAATTGTAAACGGATCAGGTGTTTTCCTGCGGTTCATCCGGCTCCTGCGCAGTCTGCGCGGGAGCTTCTTTTTTTGCCTCAGGTTCCTTGCCCTGCCAGACGACGACCTGCGGGAACGGGATCTCGATACCGCCGGCGTCCAGGGCCAGCTTCAGTTCGCGGTTCAGCACCCGGCGTGCCGCGTAGATGTTCGACTCGTCCACGTCGGCGATGACCTTCAGGTCCACGGAGGAATCGGACAGGCTTTCCACGCCCACATAGCGCGGCGTTTTCGGGAAGTAGTCCGGATAGCGCTCGGGGAGTTTTTCCAGCATGTCGGTAATGACCTTCTCCGCGGCTACGAGGTCCGCGCCGTAGGCGATGCTGACGACGGACACGGCCAGGGACGTGACCTCAGACAGGTTGGTCAAAACGCGGATGTCAGAATTGTTGATGATGCGGTTATTGCCGCCGGCGTCGACGATCTGGGTCGAGACGATGCCGATGTTCTTGACCGTGCCGCGGAAGCCGTCCACGCTGATGATGTCGCCCACGTAGAAGCGCCCTTCAAAGAGGATGAACAGCCCGGCAAAAATGTCTTCGATGAGGCTCTGCGCGCCGAAACCGATGACCAGGGCTAAGATCCCGAGGCTGGCGATGACGGTCAGGATGTCCGCGCCCAGAAGGTTCAGGCCGTAGATCACACCGAAGATCACGATGGCATAGCGGACCAGGTTTGCAATCATGCCCTTGATCGTTTCCGCATGGCGGTTCTTCAGCTTGATCAGGGAGAAGATCCACATGATAAGGCGGTAGACGGCCCAGCAGGCGAGGATCATGAACAGGAGGGAAACGATGCGCAGCCAGTCAAAGCCGCCTTCTCTCGTCTGTACGGGCATGTACTGACTGAAGTAGGTCGCGTGGAAGAGCCGGATGGCTTCCTGCTGCGCCGGCTTCAGGAAGAAGAGAAGCTGCGGCGCGTTCAGTGCGATCAGGACCAGCAGGATGACGGCGATCCCGATGATGCGGACGGTGCCTTTGCCCTGCAGTTTCTTGGTTTCGGAAGTGTTGCTGCTCATGGTGAAGTCCTTTCCCGGCATGCTGCCGGAGATGGTTGATGAGAATAACTCAGGTGTATCGTTTATGGCTGCTGGTAGGTGCGGTACGGACCGCCCTGCGGGTAGGCCGTGTAAACGTCATCCGACGATCCGCTGGAGGCAAGGCGAAGGTAGATCGTATAGTAATAGGTGGTTCCTGAAACAGGAGTGAAATCCAGATGGATGACGCCGGACGTGCCGGTCACGGTTGCACTGTCACTGTCACGGAATCCAACGGCTGCGGAACCCGGCTCTCCATAGTAATTGTTCTCGCAGGCGGTGACATCGCCCCATTCCAGGGCATAGAAGCCTTGAGCTTCGGCCTGATCGAGCAGATCCTGAGAAAGGGTATAGCGGATATGCGTGGCATCTTCGAGTGAGATCGTAAAGCCATAAGCGCCGCAGCGGTCGCAGGCGGTCGGAGTTTCATCACCTGACATTAAGTATCCGAAAGTGTATGTGTGTCCGAGCGCTGCCGTATACGTATCCCGGTAGCTGTCGCCGCAGCGTGAGCAGGTATGGGTGGTATAGCCCTGCGCGGTGCAGGTGGCAGCAGTGACGGTATCTGCATAGCTGTGGCCGAGGGCTGCGGTCGTATTGCCCCGGTAACTGTTTCCGCAGCGGGAGCAGGTGTAAGTCGTATAGCCCTGCGCAGTGCAGGTGGCTGCGGTGACCCTGGACGTGTAACTGTGGCCGAGGGCTGCGGTGTAGGTATCCCGGTAACTGCTGCCGCAGCGGGAGCAGGTATGAGTGGTGTAGCCCCGTTCCGTGCAGGTGGCGGCGGTGACGGCGGACGTGTAGCTGTGGCCGAGCGCAGGAGTGCTTTCCGTTGTCCGGGAAAGTTCCTCGCCGCAGACGGTGCAGTAGATCACTTCGTCCTCGCTGCCTTCTTCCGTGCAGTTCGGTTCGGTCACGTTTTCGATGACGGGCTCGCCGCTTTCATGGCCGAGGGCTTCGAGTACGACGGTCGTCCGGGAGATCTCCTCGCCGCAGACGGTGCAGTAGATCACTTCGTCCTCGCTGCCGTTCTCGGTACAGTTCGGCGGAACGGCATTTTCCACGACATATTCGCCGGCGGTGTGGCCGGGTGCGAACAAAACACGATGTATCCGGGACATCTCCGTTCCGCAGATCTCGCAGAGCGTCACTTCATCAAAGGACCCGTCGTGCGTGCAGTCCGGCTCGACACGGTTCTCCGCAACGGGAGGTGCAGGCTCGTGCGCCTTGGTCGTTTGCCTGAAGAGCTGCACGCCGCAGTCGGTGCAGACATAGCAGCTGAGCCCCGGATTCGTACAGCTGGGCTCCCTGATGACGATGAGATGGTCATAATCATAGTTGTGAGGGGCTTCCGGATCACTGTTCCAGAGGGCGGTCAGTTCGTCCGGCGTGTAATCGTCCGGCTGTGCAAAAGCTTCTTCTTTGAAATCGTAAACTAGTTCCCTGATCCGCCGCCCGCCGGCTGACGAATCTCCGGAGGCAGCATTTGCAATCAGTGTCGTCGCAGCCACGAGGGCAGCGCCGCCGCGCATGGCTGAGCCGAGGAACTTCCGGAACCAGGACATGCGGGTCTGTTTTGCCTTTTTCTGCTGTTTTGCGGTTTTCGGCGGAGCCTCGCCGGCCGGGATCTCCCCGCGGAAGATGTTTTCCTCCCGCATGGTGACGGCAGATTCCTTAAAAAAGGTCACGTCGGGATACTCCGGCGTGTATTCCGGATCGATGCTGTGCTCCGGCTGCGGCGGGAGATATTCATTGTTATTCCACTCATTGTCCATGCCGTATCTGCCTTTCGGGAGCTGGCCTCGGGTTCTGCCACTATTATGGCAGAGTCCCGTGCGGATTGTCAACACAAATCTGCTTTAAAGCGCTAAAGTGAACGCGCTCATAAAATAATTAACGTTTATCGTAAAAAACCTCTTGACAGACGTTAATTGCCGTTATATGATGCATTTAACGAAAAACATTAAATCGTTAACGATAAGCGTTTGTGCGTCATGCTTGAGGAGGTTTTGTCATGAACAGCGAGATTAGAAAGAAAGTCAATACCGTGGGCAAGGTGGGGCACATCCTTGCTGTCATCGCCAAGATATTCCTTATTGCGGGCATGGTGTGCATGGTCCTGGGCATCGCCGTCGGCGTCATCTTTCCGCGGGACGCCGTGCAGGCGGATCTTTCCGGAGAAGTCACGGTCCACGTTTCCGAGAAACTGTATAAGGGAAGGTTCCCGGTCATCGGCGATCTGGGGGATCCTGAAGGTTGGAACATTCAGCTCGGCGGAGAGGAATTCGACGACGTCAGGATCGAAAAGACAGACGGCGGCATCGACATCATCGGTTCGATGAGCGGCGGCGTTCCGGTCCTGGGCGCGCTGTTTAAGGGCTGCGTGATCGGCCTTGTCTACATGACGGCAGTGCTTGTCGTTTTCTGTTTCCTCGACGCGCTGATGAAGGAATTCAGGACCTGCGAGACGCCGTTCGCGCCCGGCGTAATCCGGAAGATGTCGAACTTCGCCTGGTCGCTGCTCCCGATGGGGCTCCTCTCCGGCTTCTCCGGCGGCGAGATCCTGTCGGTCCGCTTCTTCTCGGTCAACGCTTTCTCCGCGGACGGCCTGGAAAAGGGCTTTACCATCAATATTTCGGTGATCCTCATGATCCTCGTGGTGTTTGCGCTGGTGCAGGTGTTCAAATACGGCGCCGAGCTCCAGCAGCAGGCCGATGAGACGCTGTGAGGCAAGGCATGGGACGCATTATCTTAAGGCTCGACCGGGTCATGGCCGACCGGAAGATGAGCCTTAACGAACTTTCGGAGCGGGTGGGCGTCGCGAACGTCAACCTCTCCAAACTGAAGAACGGCCATATCAGCGCGATCCGTTTTTCCACTCTGACGGCGATCTGCGAAGCGCTGCACTGCCAGCCTGGTGATATTCTGGAATATGCCCCGGACGCACCTGCAGAAGAGGCGGAAGCGCCGCAGTGAAAGGAGGCATGTCTTGATTACCGACAGTTACGATCCCGTGACGAGACCCGTCGTTTCACCGGGCGATTTCTATCCGGAGGGCGACGTCAGCCGGGTGTGCCTGATCATTTTCTCCGAGCAGCTATTCCGTTACATGCAGGAGCATTTCAGCTGTGAGCCGGTCGGGATGATCGGCGCCTGCAACGGCCGGAAGCATATCTGGAAGACGGAATACGAAGGCGAAACGATCATCTTTTATCTTTCGGCGATCGGTTCCTGCGGCGCGGGGAACGACCTTATCGAAACGGCGCACCAGACCGGGGCGCGGAAGTTCGTGATGTTCGGCTCGGCGGGAAATCTCGCCCCGGAAAAAACGGAAGGGCGTTACGTTCTTCCCACGGCTGCCTACCGCGACGAGGGGATGTCCTATCACTACGCGCCGGCGTCGGATTATATCGAAACGCCGGGGCACCGCCTGCTGGAAAAACTCTTCGACGAGTGGAAGGTCCCGTATGTGAGCGGTCCGATCTGGACGACCGACGCAATCTACCGCGAGACCGTGGGACATTTGAAGGCACGTCAGGCGGACGGCTGCCTGGCCGTGGACATGGAAGTTTCCGGCGTGCAGGCCGTCTGCGATTTCCACGGCTTTGAGCTCTACGATTTTCTCCAGGTCGGAGACGTGCTGCGCGAGGAGGACCACGACGTCAGCGCGCTTCACGGCGCGAACCATGATTTGCCGAAACTTCATCTGGCGCTGCGAATCGCGAAGGTGCTGCTTGATGAAACATAAAGAACGGGGCGCCCTGGAGGCGCCCTGTTTATGATGTCGTTTAAACATTTCCTCGGCGGAAAGAAAAAGCAAAGCTGCCGGTCTTGCAGGCCTTTATCAAATCTGCTATGCTGAATGCAGAAAGACCGGCGGCGACACCGTGCCGGCAGCGGAGGTAAATATGAGCGAATTCAGGATCAAACACATAGGAATCAGAAGCGACAGCGCCGCCGAAGCCATGCAGGTCGCGGGGCTTCTGGCTGTTCTTTTCGATCTGACGATCCGGCAGACCGATACGGCAACCTGGGCCGGTAATCTGTTTGAAGTGATGAACAGCGACAAGCGCGGCGCCCGCGGACATGTAGCCCTGCAGACGGACGACGTGGAAGGCGCGATGGAAGCTCTGCGCGCGAAGGGCATCGGCTTCCTGGAGGATACGGTCAAGCGGAATGAAGAAGGAAAAATCACCTTCGTTTATCTGGACACGGAGATCGCCGGATTCCAGTTCCATTTGACCGCGTAAGAAGTACTTTGAACAGCCGGGAATGACAGAACGGGGCTGCCGCAATTCTGCGGCAGCCCCGTTCTTTTCTTTTTGTCATTTCGTTTTTCAGGCATTTTCCCTGCGTTTGCTGTCGACGGCAATGCGGCTTTCGTGGAGGCTCTCCTTGAAGAAATCCTTCACGGAGCAGCCGGCGCGGCCGGAGGATGCGCAGGCACAAGCACAGGCACAGGAGGATGCGCATGCGCAGTGCGACGCGCAGGCACAGGACGACGCACAGGAAGAATGATGCGATCCGCCTCCGCCGGAACGGGTCCCGCCGCCCCCGCCGGAGCGCGGCACGCGGACGGGAATGTTCACCACGTTGACGCGGATGTAGGTGTTCGGGGAATCGCCGTAGCGGTAGGTACCGGTGTTCGTGTAGCGTTCGGGCTTTTCGATCTGGCTTTCCTCGACCACTTCCTTGCTCTTGATCATGCTGCGGCCGCAGTAGGCGCAGTTGTCCTTGCCTTCTTCGCGCGGCATGCCGCAGCCCGGGCAGAACTCGTAATACTCGATCTTCGTGCGGGTGATCTTCTTCTCGGTCTTCGTTTCGGTGCCGAAGCCGGAACCGCTGAAGATATATTTGAAGAATTTAACGACGGCGAGGATCGGAAGGAAGATGACAGCCAGCGCGAAAACAGTCCCGAGAATGCCGGCAATGATGTCGAAGAGGTTTGTGCTGTCGGTGCCGCCGTTGTTGCCGCCGGGCTCGTAACCGCTTCCTCCGCCGTCCGCCTGACGCTCGGGCGAGAAGCCGAAGGTGTCGTTCGGATAGGTGACGCTCATGGTGTAGCGGTCGCCCGGGGAAAGCGAAGCCTTAAAGACCAGGTAGCCGTCCTCCTGCGTGCAGTCGGGCTGCCAGGCGCCGGCTTCTTCCGCGTTCCAGCGGATCACGAGCTCGTCGACGGAGAAATCGTCGAACCAGGCCGGCGTGAAGGTGTAGACAGTCTCGCCGTCGACCCATTTGTCGATCTGGTACATATGGTCCTGCGTCATGGAGAACTCAAAGGTGACCGTCTCGTTCTTGCTGTAGCCGCGGTCCAGATAGATCGCGAGCTTGCTGCCGTTATCCTTGATATTCTTGATCGTATCGGTGCGCGGCTTGATGTTCGTGTGATATTTGTTCGGAACGCCCAGGTCGACCCATTCCAGTTTTTCCTTGCCGCCGCCGTCATACAGGACCTTCCACTCGATGTGATAGATCATCTCCAGGGAGGCGTCCTCGTTCACGTCGACCTGGATCGTGAAGTTCAGGATCTCGTCGGTCGGGGCAGCCTCTGCCTTTGCGGCGGGAAGTAAGAGGGCGATGAACAGGACTGCCGTAAGAAGCAGGGCTTTCGCGGCCTTGTTAACGGTTTTCATCAGCAGTACCTCCTTAACGGACACTCGCCGGTCATTTCGGACGAGAAGCTTCTGCGCTCGCGGCAGACTTCGCTGTTCCAGATCGTCTCCCAGTCGTCGGTCAGCATGTTGCCGAGCGGGGCGTCGGAAAGCCAGCTCTGGCAGGGGACGACGTTTCCGCCGGGCGTAACGGCCATGTTGGAAAGGCAGGCGCCGCAGGACGGGGAAGGGATGTTCAGCTCGTCGAAGACTTCCTGCGGGATCCAGCCGGGCGAGGTAAAGGCGATCTCCATGCCGTTTTCGTGGCAGTAGGTGACGGCTTCACGCAGGATCTGCTCCAGTTCGGCGCCGGTCAGCTGCAGGGTCTCGGAAGGCTCCTTCGCTGCGTTGCCGGTCGTGATCATGCCGGAGCAGGTCACGTAGATGACGCCTTTTTCGTGCAAATATTCCAGCGTTTTCAGGTAGTCCCGGTTCAGGGTGCAGAGCGGAGTGTTGATGCTGACGGAAAGGCCTTCCGCCAGGGCGTTGCCGATGCCGGCCGCCGTGTTGGCGAACTGCGGAGCGCCGACGAGCTTATTGTGCACCTCGGGATCGCAGGAATAGAAGGTGATCTGGACGCTGTCCAGCTCCGCCTCGTGCAGTTTCCTGCAGTATTCCGGCGTCAGCTTGATGCCGTTCGTATTCAGACGGGAGATGAACCAGCGCGCGTCGTGGATGAGTTCGAACAGGTCTTCGCGCATGGTCGGTTCGCCGCCCGTGAAGGTCACCTGCGGGATGCCTGCCGCACGGCACTTCCTGAGGATCTCTTTCCATTCTTCGGTGGATAGTTCCGCCTCGTCGGAGTGGATCTGGCCGGCCGCATAGCAGTGCACGCATTTCTGATTGCAGTGCCATTTGCCGTCCTTCGTCATCGCGCTCACCATCACGTCCATGCGGTGCGGGGCGTTCATTTCGTCTGCGTACTCGCCGAGGCTCATGTAGTGGATCTCGGTCGTGACCGGTTCGCGGTACGCGATCTGCTTCAGCGTGGTGTAGATGGTGAAGATGTCGTTCTGAATGCGTTTCTTTGACAGAATCGGGATGATCCCCTTCACGCTTTCGGCGGTCTTTTCCAGGATGTTCTGGACGTCCTTCTCACCGATCTCCCTGCCGTCGTAGCAGTTTGTCATGCGGATCATCTCGGCAAGGATGACGGCGTACACGAAATTCACCGGTACGACGTCGGTGCCGTTTACGATCGCGATGCTCGGGTTGAGGACGTTTTCCTCCTTCTTCGGCGGGATCAGGTGGATGCGGATCGCGCCGGGACCGTCCGGATTCAGAGTGGTGTGCAGGACTTCGTTGAACATTACGTCCATGTACTCCTGGATCTGCCGGACCGTCTTCGTCTTGCGGAATAATTTCGGTATGGTGATCATGTTGCCTCCTGACAGGTCTGTTTTCTTTCACTGCTATTATAAAGGGCGGACGCCGAAGTGTCCACCCTTTGCTTGCTCAGCTTTTCTGTTTTTTCTTCCCGCCGATGAGGATCAGAAGGATCCCGACAGCAATGCAGGAAAGGTCACGGATCCGGAAGATCAGGCCGCCCATGACAGCGTGCTCCATGTCGAAGCCCAGGCAGGCGAGGGCAAGCACGATACCGCCTTCGCGCGTTCCGGCCTGCATCGGGATCATGAAGAGGAGGTTCCCGATGAGAGAAGCGAAGGTCAGTACGAGGATCCCGCCGGTGAAATGAATGTTGATCCCGAGGTGGAGGAAGATGAGGAAGTATTCCACGGCTTCCAGCAGGCGCGTTGCGTATTCCAGGAGCACTGCCCTGTACAGCCGGCCGCGGTCCGCGCAGAAGTCGGAGTAGCAGCTGTCCGTTTCTTTGAGCGTATCACGGTGCTTTTCCGCAAACCCGGCGATCTTTTTTCCGATGAGCGGGAGCTTCGCAAAGAAGCGTACCGCCGGGACCACGAAGCCTTTCTGCTTTCTCCGGAAGAAGTAAACACAGACCGTAAGGAGCAGGGCGGCGGCGATCATCAGAAGGACAGTGGTCAGGGTGTTTCCGGGACAGCCGAGGGCCAGATAGACGAGTGCTCCGGTGATCCAGAGCATCATGTGCCCGATCATGTGGATCAGGTTGAAGGTCATGGCGGAGGAGGCAGCCTTCCCGGCCGGCATGTATGCCTTCAGCTCAAGGATGCGGTACGGCTCCCCGCCGACGATCCCCGCCGGCGTGACGTTGTTGATCGCGAAGCCGGAAATGCAGATCCGGTACATCCGCGGAAATCCCACTGCGGAGGCGGCTTCCTTTCCCATGATGAGCAGGTAGACCGCGGTATGGATCGCGTAAATGACTGCCCAGAGAAGAAGCAGGCCGAGAAGCAGCAGAGGCAGGCGCGGGGTGAACAGTTCTCCCCAGTCCGATCCGTCGGGGACTGCCTTGACGGCGAGCAGGACGATGCCGGCGATTCCAATCAGAAAGAACAGGATACGGTATCTTGTCTTCATCGGCCGTTTCCGCCCTTTCTCCTGCCGCTGCGTTCCGCGTCTTCCGGGAAAAATTCGGCGGAGATACGTCCTGCCACGGTCTCGTAGCGGGCCATCATGGCGTATTTCAGGCCTTCCAGAACGATGCAGACAAAGAGAAACCAGAAGATCTCCTTCCCGAAAAGCAGCAGAAGGAAGAGAATATAGGTCCTGAGGTTGAAGCCCAGGGTGTTGGTGACCTGGATCACTTTGCGGCTTTCGCGGATATAGCGGTCGGCAAGGCCTTCCGGCATGATGCCGCCGTTCTCATCGATCTTATCCAGCAGGTGCTGCGTCTGTTTCGCGCCTTTTTCCTGCACGGCGGTGTAAAGCAGATAGATCTTCAGGTAGATCTTCCGAAACGCGGAAGTTCCTTCCGGAAGTGCTGCAAGTTCCTGCCGCAGATCTTTCGAGCGGGCGAAAAAGTTGTCGTTCGTCCCCTTCAGGAAATACAGGTGCAGGCCGCGGTAGTAGTCGGCCTTCCTGGCCTGAGAGGAGTGGCAGGCTACGGAGAGGACAATGACGGGCCAGATATACCAGGAGAGGCGGATGTCCGTGGTGGGGGTGATGGGAATGGTCTCGCCGGCCAGCCGGAAGCCGAGGGCCAGGTAGATCGCCAGATAGTTGGCCATGTCCACGGCGCCGTCCAGGACCCTGCCGAACGGGGTGCCGGAATGGCAGAGCCTCGCGACCTGGCCGTCCGAGCAGTCGAGGACTGCCGCGAAAATGATAAAGGCGATGCCCAGAAGGTTAAGGAGAACGTTCTTCGGACACAGGAGGCAGGCGCCGGCAACGCCGAAGACGAGAGAAGACAGCGTGACCGCGTTGGGCGACCATTTCATCTTGATGAAAAGAGAAGTCAGCCGGATGGCGAGCGGATCGTAGACGAAAACGTCAAACGGATCGTCCGTCTCGCTGGACTTCCGGGAGGCCTGGATGTCTTCCTTGAATTTCTTCGCGCGGGCAGCGGCAGCCTCTTTGATATCTTCTATGTTGATCAGCTTATCTGTGTTATGACGGGTGCTCATGTTCTCTCCCTGAAATGCCTGAAGCAAAATGTACCTTTCCATAATAGCGGATAATCCGGAAAAGTAAAGCAGAAACGCAGGTCCGGCCGCAGAAAAAACGCTTTTTCCGCACGAAAAAGGCATGTGCCCGAGACAGGCACATGCCTTAGCCGGAGCATGCAGTCAAAACCGCCTTAAGCCCACTTATCCTCGGAGACCGGGATGCGGATATCCATGAGAAGTCCCTGGAATACCCAGATGAACCACTCGCCGGTAGACGGCTTTTTCCGCAGCTGGATCTGGCGGGGATTGTCTGCGCCGCCGCTCACCACGTACAGATACAGGTAGTTCTCGATGTCGCGGCTGTTCGGATACTCCACCATTTCGACTGTCCAGGGATCCTTCGGCTTGTAATCGTTGGCCGGTTCCGCACCTTTAAAGTACGAGCGGATCAGATAGTCGCTGTCCGAGAGACGCTCCTGCATCATCTGCAGTTCGAGATTTGAGACCGCTTCCGGTCCCTTCAGTACGCTGAGCATGGCCTTGCCGTCTTCCTGATCGCTGACAAAGCGCAGCAGGGCGGCAACGGTAAAGGCGGCGACGGCGTATTCGTCCTTCTGGTCGAAATTAGCCATCGCTTTCATTTCCTCCGCATTCTGCGGGAGCTTCTCAAACTTCACGGTCTTATGCTTGACGGAAGCCTTCTGCTTCGCGTTCTTTACCGCACTGTCGATGCCGTTGCTGATCCCGCTTTTGACCTTGACGGCACCGCTGTGCAGGACGCCCTTCGCCGCAGCGCCGAGTCTTTTCAATAAGTCATCCAAAAGAGCCATGATCGTGTCCTCCTGTCAAAATTTATTGCTTAAATACCTCCCGCAGGATCGCTTCGGTATCTTCTCCGAACAGCGGTCCGTTGTTCAGCTGGTGAAAATCGATCTCACCGTCATAGAAATTGGCTTCGATCAGGACAGGCTCACCGTCCTCCCTGAGCGCGATATCCCAGGAGACAAGGCGGAAATGCGGGATCCGCAGGGCTGCCTTCTCAACGAAAGCGATGACCCTGTCCATCCCGGGGATAACGATATCCTTAAAGGGAAGGCCGCTTGTCGGGTGATTCAGAAGCCGCTTGCCTGAATTGACGTAGGAATAGTATCCGGCTTCCGTGCAGTGACCGTCAAAGCCCACGCCGCAGGTGATGCCGCCGCTGGAGGCGTTGTCGACCTTTGCGCCGGCGATGCCCATCCTCAGGATGATCGAGTAGATCTTCACGCTCCCGTCCGGCCGCAGAAGGGACAGCGCACGGATCGTATTCACGCTGGACTCGTTGACCCGTGCGAGCGCCGGATGCTGCTTCAGCGCTTCCTGCACGACGATGTCCACTTTGATCCTGCTGACGGCTTCCCAGAACAGGCTGACGGTGTCCCCGGACTCGCCGGAAACGTAATACACGCCCTTTCCGCCGTAGGAATTGGTGGCTGCCTTGATGAACATGGAGGAACGGCTCCGGATCAGGTCATCCATGGCTTCCCGTCCGATCGGAAGCCCGTCGGCACCGAACCAGATGCCGTTCAGCCGCTTCAGGTAGGTTTCCGGCATGGCAATGCCCGCGAACAGATAGTCGTAGTAGCATTTATTGTCCAGAAAACGGGCTTCCTTCGTGTTGTTGAAATGAGGGTCGATGTAAATGTAGTAAAGGTCTTCGGGAATGTATTCCTTGCGGAACACGCCGGATTTATCCTTCAGGTAGTTGTGATAGACGGTATTGATGGTCTTCCCGGCTGCATTGCGGTAAAAAAGGACCGCTTCCGCTTTCTCTTCCGCCGTCAGAACGTTCCCGCTTGAATTCTTTCTGGCCCGGTCGGCGAGACGCTTTGCCGTACCGGCTCTGCGGCGATCCCTGAGAATTTTTCTTATCGGATCAAGACTGATCATTGGTTCGTGGTTCCTTTCTGATGCTTATCCCATATTCATTCTGCCATAATTCGCGGGTCCTGTCAATCACGGGAGCCCTGCCGGGGGCATTCGGAGGCGTGCCGGCCGTATCATAAATTGCAAAAGCAGAAAGATGATGGTATAGTTATGAATTATACAGAGGATCTGCCGGTTCGGATCACGAAAAGGAGCATGTCATGGATCACATTGAGACAGCGGATTATCTGGTGAGAATGCTGGATCACGACAATAAGGACGAACTGAGAGAAGTACAGAAGCTGCGTTATGATTACCTTCTGCGCGATTTTGACGAAAATAAAAATGACAGTGACGGACTGGACGACGACGGCTACGATGCGTTTTCCGAGTCCCTCATTGCCGTGGAAAAGAAGACCGGACGGATCGTCGGGACCTACAGGGTGGCAACGGACGAGACCCTGAGGGGCGGCGTCTTCAAGTGCGAGGAAGAGTTCGACATCTCCTCCCTGCGGAAGGATCCGGGCGGGATCGTTGAAGCAGGCCGGGCCGTGATCCACAGGGATTACCGGGGCGGCGTCGTATTCAGCCTGCTCTGGAGAGGCGTGATCACCTATGCGAGAGACCTCGGCCTGCGCTATGTCATCGGCACCTGTTCCCTGCACGGGACGGACCCGGACGTTTTCGTGAACTGCACGTCTTATCTGAACCAGTACCATCTGAGTGACCGCTTTGCGGTCCGGGCGGCTCACGATGCTTTTGAATACGGGACCATGCAGGGACTCTCCGCCGCAGAAGCAGGCCTCCCGGGCCTGCTGAAAGCCTATCTGAAGATCGGTGCCAAAGTCTCGCATAACGGATTCATTGATTACGACTTCAACTGCTGCGACGTGATGATCATCCTGGACCGGGAGAACATGAACGAAAGATTCCTGCGGCGCTTCGCAGGGTGAAAGGGGAAGGTACGGCATGTGCCGGACGTAAAAGAAGAGGTATGCCCCATGGGGAGGCGCACCTCTTCTTTGCTGCCGTCTTACTCCGTGAGGTAAGCGCAGAGGAGGTCGTAGGTGTTCTTCAGGCCGTCGACGTGCGTCCGTTCGTAACCGTGGCTGTTGGCGGTGCCGAAGCCGATGGCGGCGTGGCGGATGTCGTAGCCCGCAGTCACGCTGGCATCGCCGTCCGTTCCGTAGTGCGGCGTAAAGATGTCCATGACGTAATCGATCCCGTGCTCTATCGCCTTCTGCCGCAGTTCATTTGTCATTCCCCAGTGGTAGGGGAAGCGGGAATCCTTCGCGAAGATGGAGACCTTCCGCTCGTCGGAGGTCTGGTCGGGACCCGTCGGCGCGATGTCAATGGCCAGGATATCCTTCGTATCTGCGGGCAGCCAGACCGTTCCGTGGCCGATCTCCTCATAGAACGCGAAGTATGCAAAGACCTTCCGGGACGGCGTCACGCCTTCTTCCTTCAGCGCTTTCAAGAAAGTGAGGAGGATCGCGGCGGCTGCCTTGTCGTCGATGAAGCGGGACTTGATGTAGCCGTTCACGAAGACCGGCCGCGGGTCGAGTGCGATCATGTCACCGGTCGCGATGCCGAGTTTCGCGACGTCGGCGGCGTTTTTCACGTCTTCGTCCAGTACCACGCAGACGTTTTTCCGGTAGTCGGGAAGCACCGTGCGCAGCTCCTCCTCGGTCACGTGGATGGAGTTCGGGGTGCGGCAGACGGTCCCGGTAAAGACCTTCCCGTCCCGGTTGTATATCCTGACGTTCTCCGTGACGCAGTAGAAAGGGTAAAGCCCGCCCACGGGGCAGACATTCAGCGTGCCGTCCGCGTTCACGTGCCGCACCATCAGGCCGATGTCGTCGAGATGCGCCGTCACGGCAATAGGGTCGCCCTCACCGCCGGCGTCGGCGATCACGCCGCCTTTGCGGGTCAGTTCATGACGGTACCCGAGACCGTCCAGAACCTCGCAGAGCACGCGCTGGATCTCCTCGTACTGGCCGGTGGTGCTGTCGACCGCGACAAGTTTTCTGAACATGTCCAGACAGTATTCCTGATCAAATTTCATGGAAAACGCTCCTTTGCATTTTTGCTGCCTCCATTCTATCACGTTTTTCCGGATCGGAAAAGATTCCCTTCGGTGCGGCGGAGAAGAAATGCACGGCGGCATCTTCCGTAAAGAGCCGTATTGTGCTAAAATAATGTCAAAGGAGGCGGATGCCATGACAAGGATCGAGCGGATCACGGAAATGGAACGCTGCCTGGACGCGTCGCGCGCGGCGGTGGACAGGCTGGCGGAGGCTTTTGACGCCTATGAGGCGGTGCAGAAGGATTACATTAAGCTGAGTGAATACTACGGAAGCGCGAAGTGGAACGATGACTACGACGCGGACGCGGCCGGCAAACTGCCGGCAGGCCTGAAGCGGGGCGTGCTGTCGGAGGACGCGGTCTACGACCTCATCACCGACAATCACGAACTGGCAGTCAGGATGCTGAAAACCGTCGTAAAGGCGCTGGAGAATCAGGCGCTGTAAAGGAAAAGAAGTGCCGGCGGCAGGGCGGACAGCCCCCGGCCGCGGCAGAAGAGGTATTGCATGGAAGTTTTTCGGACGGATGACGAGATGCTGAAGAGGAGAGCGGCCTGGGCAGTCGACCCGTACTTTCCGGTGGGCCTGCACGGCCAGCCGGATCCGGAGGCAGCGCTCCTGAAGATGCTGCGCTTTGCGGATTTCACCGTGGCGGCCGAAGCCGGAGAACCGGTCGGCCTGGCCGTAATGTATGCGAACGACCTCCGGACCCGCGCCGCTTACATCACCCTCTTCGGCGTGAAGGACGAATACGGCCGCCGGGGCGTGGGGCAGATGCTGCTGGACGCCTGTGCGGAGCTTGCGCTTTCGCGCGGCATGGACCGGATCCGTCTGGAGGTCACGGACAGCAATGAACGGGCGGTCCGCTTTTACACGAAGCACGGATTCGTCCGCACCGGAGCCTGCGGGGAAGACAGTTCCTACATGGAAAAAACACTGTAAGACGCGGCAGTACACCGCCGGAAAAGCATGAAAAAAGAACGCTGTCTGTGATATGTACCCAGTTTCCTGGACACATTGATCTATGACCGAGGCTCAAGAGGTGGATGCCATTCTGTACTTTACAGGTGGCATCCACTTTGTTTTTG
>CADAOF010000001.1:475000-505147 GCA_902789555.1 uncultured Lachnospiraceae bacterium | reverse complement strand
GACAGCGACGGCGGCAGTGAAGTAGCTGCGCAGACCGTGGAACACGGCTCGAAAGCGACTGAGCCCACTGCCCCGACCAAGGAAGGTTACACCTTCAAGGGCTGGCAGCTGAACGGCGAGGCCTATAACTTCGCCACTCCTGTGACTGGAAATATCACCCTGAAGGCCGTATGGGAGATCAATACGTACACGGTTAAGTTTGTTAACGATGACGGAACAGTATTGAGTGAGAAAACCTATGAGTATGGTACGAAAGCGGAAAACATTGTAATACCTGATGAATCCACCAAGACTGCTACGGAAACGAATATTTACGAATTTGCGGGATGGACTCCGGATATCACAGATGTAAAAGCAGATGCGACCTATACGGCTACATATACCACTCTTTACAGACTGACGATTCTGGATTATACCGGCGGCGCTGACAGCTCTGAGGCACCGAAGGGCGGCAGTGCGGAAGTCAAGGTCGACGATGTGGTATACAGTGTAAACAAAGGCTACATCGGAACGCTTGCACTGACTGTAGACTATGAGGTGGCTTGCACGGTCGCTGTTAAAAATGCAGACGGTACATTCACTCGCCTTGAATCATCTTCGACCGGAAGAGGCTCTTACTCACTGAATATGAATGAAGCTCTGACGGTGGTGATCGTACGCAAGGGCGACGCAAACCTCGACGGAAATGTTACTTCAATGGATGCGTCTATGACAGCAAATCATGCCGCAAAAATTCTTGCAGGCAAAGAGGGGATTTTGACTCCGTTGAAGGTCCTGGCCGCTGATGTGAAAGATTTCGGCACGATCAAGGCAATGGATGCTTCGATCATCGCAAAAGAAGCAGCAACCTTGCTGGCCGGAAAAGAAAGCACTCTTGACTGGTAAAATAGAAAGCTAATGTTTCCCGGGTATCCGGCGGATACCCGGGAGTAAGGAGATCAAAATGAAAAAAAGAGGCTTACTTGCGGTTTTAACGGCACTGGTTCTTGTTGTTTCAGGCGCATCGTTTGCTGGAAGAGCTAAGGCGGCAGAAACCGATGTCAAGCTGACTGCAGAACGCAGCGGAGATGTTTTGACTGTCAAATTGATTGCAAACAAAGAAATGGTGATCAGCGGCGGGCAGTTCGTGATCGGATACGAAAGCAGTGTTTTCACAAGGACTTCAGTTGCTTCGCCTCTGCAGACCACCGTCGAGGATGATGCAGTCGTTCTGATCGATTCTGCATATAAAACGTTTTCCCCCGATGATGCTATCGTAACAATCGAGTTTTCTATCGGAAGTTCCTTTGAGAAAAACGTAGAGTACAAGTTTGAACTGGTCTCGGATCAATTCTACGATGATAATTACGTTGAATATGATTGGGGCGCGAAAACCTTCGCGGCGATTTACGAGGAAGAGGAAGAAACGACAACCGAATCTGAGCCTGAAGAAACCACCACC
The DNA here is from genome assembly GCA_902789555.1 of uncultured Lachnospiraceae bacterium. Classification (GTDB taxonomy): domain Bacteria; phylum Bacillota; class Clostridia; order Lachnospirales; family Lachnospiraceae; genus UBA6987. The sequence goes on along the minus strand of CADAOF010000001.1, from coordinate 503,706 downwards.
GAAGAAGAAACCACCACAGAGGAAGAGACTACCACCGAAGAGGAAACTACCGCGGTGGAAACCACAACCGAAGAGGAGACCACTGAGGCGGAAACTACTGAGGCGGAGACCACTGCTCCCGCGGAAAGCACCGAGTCGACTACCGCGGCGGAAACCACGGCGGCTGCCGCCGAGACTACCGAAGCAGAAGAGACCACTGCTGCGGATGAATCGACCAAGGTTGCCCCGACTGACGGCAGCACCCCTGATTCGGGCGACGATTCAGCCCTGACGGTGTATCTGACCACGGCAAGCACGGCCGCGCTTCTGCTCGGAGCGCTGTTCGTGATCCGCAGGAAAAAGGCGCATGCTGAATGATCCGTACCGGAGTCTGATCAGCGTTAAAAACCGACAAGAATGATAGCATTTCCCCTGGCGGGGCCGTTTGGCCCCGCCTTTTTTGCCTTATTTCCCCTGTAATTTACGTTTTCCCATAAAAACGCCTGCTCCGGGCGGAAAAAAGCTTATTTTTGATGAGCTTATGCGCAACATATTTCATAAAAAATTTATTTAATGCTTGATTTTGTGGCCTTGTTGGTGTATGATTCGTACTGGATTATTAGGATTACTGTACCCTGCGGCACTTAAGCAGGGCTTTATCCTTGTGGCGGACCCTCTCGGATCCGCAATTTGTGCACGTGGAAACGCGCGAAAGATCCCTCTAAGGAAGCATTATGAGTGAATCCAGAAAAGCCAAAAAAGACAACAATAAAGTCTTGACCATATTGGGGATAGCGCTGTGTGTGATCCTGGCGCCCATCCTGATCATGAATGTGACCATGATCATCAAGAGCTTCACGAATCCGGACAAGGTGCCTACGCTCGGCGGCTACGCGCCCATGATCGTGCTGACCGACTCCATGTATCCGAAGATCCAGAGCGGCGACCTGATCATGATCCGGTCTGCAAAGCCCGAAGACGTACAGGTGGGAGACGTGATCTCGTTCTTTGATCCGGACGGCAACGGCAGCAGCGTGGTCACGCACCGCGTGATCGAGATCCTTCCGGACGGCAGCTTCAAGACCAAGGGCGACGCCAACAACACAGAAGACCCGTCGCCGGTACCCGCTGCGAACCTGGTAGGCAAATGGTTGAACTTCCGCGTGAAGGGCGCCGGCAATGTGGCCATGTTCCTGCAGACCACGCCCGGCCTCATCGTCTGCGTCGCGGTGCCCGCCATCATCCTGATCGGCATCGACATACTGCGCCGCCGCAAATTCGAGAAGGCGCAGAAGAGTGACACGGATGCTCTGCTGAAGGAACTCGAGGAACTTCGCGCCGCAAAGGCCGCCCGCGAGAACAAGGAACAGTAACAAAGGTATTTCTTCCCTCGGAAGCCACGCCGGGGGTGAATATATGCCGCGGCATTCTCCGCGAGAAACATGGGCAGAGGATGCCCGCTGCAAGGTCCTCGAACGGGACCGCGCCGAAAGGAACGGACCCGGGAAGGGGAACCCCCTCGTAAGGAGGGAAGATAAGGCCCTGTCGGCCTTAGAAAAAGCCCGATAGGGCAGAAACATGAAAGGAGTTTTTCTAAGATGAAGAAAAACAAAATGATGAGAATCGCTTCCGTTCTTCTGGTCATGACGCTTATCAGCACCTGCGCCATCTCCGGAACGTTCGCGAAGTACGTGACGAAGGTCAGCGGTGAAGACAGCGCTCGCGTAGCGAAGTGGGGCGTGGTGTTAACCGTTTCTGCTGGTGAAGCTTTTGCAACTCAGTATGAAACTCACGATGACACCTACGAAGGCGAATATTCTGTAATTGCTTTTAATGCAGAAGACAAACTGGTTGCTCCTGGTACCTCTTCCAAGGATAAGGATGTCGACGGCGATCTGGTTGCTACAGTAATGGGCACACCTGAAGTTGCGACTCGTTATACCCTTAAGATTGAGGGCCTGAAGGACGTTCTCCTTCCTAAGAAGAATGGTTTAACGGACTACACCGAACTGAAGCTTGTTGACGGCGAATATGCTTATGGCACTTTCGACAACTCTGCTGACTACACCCCTGTGAAGTGGAATCTTACCGTTTCGAATTCCAACGGCAAAACCGTTGACCTTGTAACGGTTGCAAAGCAGGTCAATCCTAACTTTAACGGCATTGGCTTCTCCTTCACCGAAGCGAAGGCGTTAGTTAACAACCAGAACGCGATGAACACCCTTCTTCCGATTCTGGAAGGTATGGCTTCTGGTGCCAGCAATGCTCAGGTCGTTGTGAATGACGACGGCAGCATTGAAATCTCCATGGATTTCGATCCTAACACTGAGATGGATTACACCTTCACTCTGTCTTGGGCTTGGGATTTCGACGACGATGGAGCCGGAACCTATGACAAGCAGGACACCCTGCTTGGCAATATCGCTGCTGGTGTTGCGACCGTTGAAGGCGCTTCTACCGAGATCGCTGCTAAGCTGACCGCTACCGCGACCCAGATCGACTAATCCTCTTACAGCCTGACTCCTGTATCTGACGATTAGTCACTATGTTTTCCCGCCCTGCCTGACGTGGCAGGGTGGGGCGGGAAAACAGAAAGCAGGTTTCCCTGCTTCCCCGATCCTGTGAGAGTATCCGCGGAACGCGGCGCTAAACTCCCTCGCCGGACCCGGAAAGTGGAGAAAGAACCACCGAAGGTCATCCTTCACCACTTTGCTTACTACTGCCACAACCCCTTAAAGGAGGTTATCATGAGCGATTACGCTTCCTTGAAGAAAACCAAAACGCCGAGAACCTTATCCGTTCTGCTGGCACTCCTGATCCTGCTCGAGATCTGCTCGCTGGGCGTGCTCGCGAGCCGCATGGTCACGTATTCGGCCAAGCCGACGAACCGTACCATCTCGCTGACGCAGGGGGCCGGCGTGAAGATCGGCCGCAGGAACGCGGACGGATCCGTCACCTGGGATGAAGGCAGTGCGCTTAACAGGGGATTCCTTACCGCCAGCATCATGCCCGGTATCGGTGCCCGCCGCTTTGCCGTTGCCTCGGCACGTCCTTACTTCAAGGTGAGCGACGCCGATAAGGTATGGGGAACCGAGACGGCCATCGAGATCTTCCATATCAAATATGACGAGACCGGTTCGGTCACGGTCGAGACCTGCAACGGCGACAAGGTGTTCGCGCCCGGCACCGGCAACGTCTACACCTACACCGTGAAGAACGACGAGAGCAAGGTCCTCGACTACACCATGTACGTGGACGCCTGGTACGAAGGCACGGATGAATGGATCCCCATCGAAGCCTACCTGAAGGATTCCGATGGCAAAAACCTGGCCGGCGCACCGGATAACTACGTTGACGTTCTGGATCTGAATGGTATCGAGGAGAAAAAGTCCCTCGCTCCCGGCGCTTCCCGCGTCTATGACCTCGGCTGGCGCTGGCCCTTCGAGCGTACCGACGGTGACGGCCTTGACGCCAACGATCAGTACGATACCATGCTCGGCAACCTTGCCGTGGATAATGACCTGAAGCTGACCGTTCGCATCCGCTTCATCGCGGAAGTAGACGAAGATACGCCTTACACCGGCGACAACAGCTCCATTGCGCCTTGGGCCGTAACGGCCGGCGCCAGCCTGGTGCTGATCTGCGTGTTGCTCGTTTTGAAGAAGAGAGAGCGCAAGGAAGAGGAGTAAGTCGTGTCGTCCTGAGCGGAGGCGAGAAGCTTCTTCGCTTCGCTCAGAATGACAAAGACGGTCCTGAGTGAATGACAAAACCGTGTCATCCTGAGCGGAGGCACGAAGTGCCGGAGTCGAAGGATCTTCAAGACAGGAGGTCACCATGGCGGAAGCAGCCAGATCGCGAAAAAGAAAGTCCAATTCGCTCCTGCGAACCGTCCTGATTGTTCTGATCTCCCTGGTGGTCGGCCTGAACGTCTACCAGTGGAATGCCAGACGCCTCATGGGCAACAGCTTCCCCATGCCGCTCGGCTTCGGAATGGCTGTGGTCCTCTCGGGCAGCATGGAACCGACCCTGCACGTCAATGACCTGGTGATCGTGGTCCCCGCCGAATCCTATGAGAAAGGCGACGTGATCGTCTTCCAGCAGGAAGGCGACCTGATCATCCACCGCATTATCGAAATCGATGAGGCAGCCGGAATGCTGCAGACCCGGGGCGACGCCAACAACGCCCCTGACGAGCCAATCACCCTCACTCAGGTGAAAGGCAAGGAAAGTTTCCACATCCCCTTCGTGGGGATCATGATACGGGCCCTGAAGACACCCGTCGGCATCATTGCCGTACTGGCCCTGGCCGTCTTCCTGATGCACAATTCCTGGAAGAAAGAAAAAGCGAGCGGCGACGAAGAACTGGATGCCATCAAAGCTGAGATCCGGAGACTGAAGGAAGAGCAGGAAAGTGCAACTCTGAGCGAGGCGAAGGATCCTGCAGAAAAGTTTCCCCGTCCCGCGCGGAATGACGCAGGGAATGCCGAGACCCTTCCGAAACCGGAAGAAGACCCCATAGACATCCCGCTTAAATAAGACTAAATCATACACCGACCAAGGAGATATGATCATGAAGAAAATGAATCGTCCGAACAGAGTATTAGGTGCAGCTGCGATCCTGCTGTGCCTGTGCCTGATATCCGCCCACTTCACCATGGGGCTGTACGCACGGTACACGACCCGGGCGAGCGCGAAAGACAACGCGCGGGTGGCGAAGTTCAGCGTGCAGATCGTGAGCGCGACGGAGGTGATCGCACCGGATGAAAACGGTCAGGCCACATATGAAGTCGTGGTCAGCAACCTGTCCGAGGTTGCCGTGCACTGCTTGGTCGAATTGGAATTCAATAAAACGGTGAAGGTCGATTCGGCCACATTTGCGGTGGGAACGAATGAGGCGACCGATACGTCCGGCGACGAAGACTACAAGGTCGGCGGTCACCTTGACATGACTCCCGCGCAGTCGAATGTGAAGCTGACCTTCGTCGTCAACTTTGACAAGGCGTCGCTCGTGAAGCAGCTGACCGTGACGAATACCACGACTGATGCCAACGACAACATCAGCACGGCTGCCGGCGCGATCGACTTCACAGCCATTGCGACATTTACGCAGATCGACTAAGGCAACAGATCATGAGTACACGAAGAGGTAGATCAAGAATGAATAAGAAATCATCTTACAAGAAAAGTTTGATCGCGCTTGTTGTATGCGGTGTGCTTTTGATCTCCGCCCTCATTGGCGGAATCTCCGCAAAGTATACCCAGAAGACTGCGAAGGAAGGTACCGGCGCTGACATCACGCTCCAGCAGGTCGAGAACGAGACCGATTTCTACCTGCTCGAGAACAATGTGGATCAGGAGAGCGACGGCGACTACAACGCTGTCAAGGAGGGCGACAATGCCTATACGGATCAGGGTGTCACCTATTACCTGATCCCCGGCACCATCCTGCCGAAGACGGCTGAGGTTACCGTGAAAAATAAGACGAACCTTCCGGCCTACCTGTACCTGGAGATCGGCGGTCTTGAATCGGTTGACGATGACCTTGCTTATTCCATCATCAATAAGTGGGCTCCGCTTGATGCATCTGCCACCGGTACCACCGGCACCTACGTCTACACGAACGGCGGTACGGATGCGGTCAAGCTTGCCGGGCAGACGGAAACGAAAGTGAAAGTCTTTGAGAGCGACAGACTGAACGTCGACAGCCTCAAGAAACTGAGCGAGAAAGAAAATCTGACTATCCTTTGCTACCTGGTCCAGATCATGGATGAGGACATGAGCGCCAAGGAGGTCTTTGATGATCGCGTCGCGAACGGCGGCCTCATCGATACCACGGCGAAACTGATCAACCAGTTCATCGTCGGCGAAGTCGAAGCCACCATCGCCGAGACCTTTGACGGCAATACGAAGAGCAATGTCACCGTGAAGAACAACGGCAACGTGCCGGCGCTCATGCGCGCGAAGGTCGTTGTGAACTGGGTTGAGACAGTGACCGTGGACGGTGAGACCCAATACAATGTGATCGCCAATCCGGCCGGTCATACGGCAAGCATCAGCTACAATACGACGAACTGGCAGCTGCTGAGTGACGGATATTACTACTATAAAGGCTATGTCGCTGCCGGTGCTTCCACTGAGGCACTGATCACCGAAGCCAAGGCGACTGCAGGAACCACTTACCAGCTTCAGGTCGAAGTGCTTGCCGAAGCCATTCAGGCCACCGGCTTCACCGATGATCTGGTCAAGGCTGTCAAGGACGCATGGGGCCGCAGTTACAACGCGAACAACAACAGCTGGAACTGATCATCACCAGCCGGTAACAATACATGACCCTCGCCCGGAAGCGGGAGAGGGGGTAACCCCAAATGTCATCCTGAGCGAAGCGAAGGATCTTCACATTAACGATATTATCTCCACTATCCTTACGGAGGAATGATATGAAGAAAAGAATCATAGCTTTCGTTTTAAGCGCGATAATGGTACTCTCCACCGTTTATCCCGTACAGAACGTCTGGGCTGATCCTGATGCCGAACCTGCCAAGCAGACTGAAGCGCAGGCGGAAGTAACGCCTGTGGAAATGCCGGCCAACACGCCGGAAACTCAGCCTGCGGAAAATCCGGCGGCAACTCCTACAGAAGCGCCCACTCAGGCTCCGACGGAAGCCCCTACCGAGGCACCCACGAAGCCTGAGCCGACGGAAGCACCTACAGAGGCCCCTACGGAAGCGCCTACGCAGCCTGCAACCACCGAGGCTCCTACGGAAGCACCCACCGAACCGGAAACGACAAAGGCCGAAGAACCGACGCTTCCGCAGATTGGCGTACCCGTAATTACCCCGGTGAAGTCAGGAGACAGGGACGGAGAAGGCACGGATTCTTATACCATCACCTTCTATAACCGCGACGCGCAGGTCCATACGGTGGTGACCGTCAATGCCGGCGAAGCCATCGGCGACCAACTGCCGGAGACCATCGCCCGTCAGGACTATTACGCGTACTGGGCAATCGGCGAAATCGTGCAGGGCGGCCAGGGCAACGAGATCAGCGTGACCGGCGCCCGTATCGATAAGACCTGGGTCCCCGAAGCCGATACCACTATCGTTCCCGACTACGATAAGATCACCTGGACGGTGACCTTCTACACGGATGAAAACAAGACGGAGGTCGTAGCTACCAAGACCGTCAACGCCGACACCAGCTACTGCCTGAACGATATCCCTACCGTTCCGAACAAGCAGGGCTCCACCGGCAAGTGGGTCTATTCCGGCGGCGACTTCTCCAACTCCGTTACCATTACCGCAGACACCGAGGTCTGGGCGAAATACGAACAGGTCGTCTTTACGGTAACCTTCAAAGTCGAAGGAGACGTTTATAAGGAAGATGAATACTTCCTGAACGATACGCTGACGCTGCCGGCAGATCCGGCCGTGGAAGGCAAGGAATTCCAGGACTGGGTCATTGACGGCACCGAAACGGTCGTCACGAATGGCTACGTGGTCACCAAGAACCTGACCATCAACGCCCGCTTCAAGGACATGTACTATGTTTCCTTCCTGGTCCTGAACGATGACGGAACCGTTTCCGAGCGTCTGGCTCAGTACTTCCGTACGCAGGGCGAAACCATCGGCACCATGCCGCAGAACCCCTTCGTGGCCGGTAAGGTCTTCGAAAAATGGGTCGTTGCCAATACGGATGAAGACGGAAACGTGACATCCCTGACCAATACGGAAGTCACCGCGGCTACAGTCGTCAATGATAACATGACGGCGGTGGCGGTGTTCCGCACGGTCACGGTCCACGACATTAAGGTCGAATACTACTACATCGCGACTATCGGCGAAAATGCCAATCAAGAAGTCATTTTCAACACCGACCTGATCCAGGTAGAAGAGCACGAACTGCCTTACACTATCACGGCTCCTTCCTCCACGCAGACCTCCTCCGATAATGTTGAGGGCGGACCGATCTACTATCCGGAAGTGACCTCTGTCGAACTGACGGCAGCCAGCTTTGACACGACAAATTCAGAGAACACGTTTGATGCGAACGGCGCCCGTATCGTCCGCTTCAAGTACGTGCCGTATACGGCCGTCTACAACTACGTCTACATGCTGCTCAAGCTGAACGGCAATGCGGAAAACTATACGACGGATTATGAAGAAATCGAGAGAACGACGGATGTCCAAGGCGTTCTGAACAGCTATGTGACACCGGAAGTGAAGAACTATTCCTACGCCGTGCTGAAGAAAGCGCAAGGCGCTCAGATCACCCAGGCGAGCGGTCAGAACCTGTACGTTTACTATACCCGCAAGAACTTCCAGGTTTCCTACGAATCCAATGGCGGCAGCTATGTGAGCGGCGCCACGGTTCCGTATGGAACGAACTATACGGTTTCTTCGACTGTACCGACCCGTACCGGTTACACCTTTGCCGGATGGTATCTGGATGAAGATCTTACGCAGCGTGCGGGAGCAACGGTGACCATTAATGAAGATACCACGCTGTATGCCAAGTGGACCGGTGATACGGTCAATTACACGATCTTCTACATTAAGGAAGAATGGGTGAGCGGTGCCGGGGACAGCATGGAGACCACCTGGGTCTATGAAAACAGCCGTACTGCATCCGGCACTGTAGGAACGACAGTCTATGCGGCCAATGCTCAGGGCATTACATTGAACGGCTATGAACGAAACGCAGCCATGAATGGTACGGCAACTTCGGCAGGGCTTGGCATAAATACGGCAGTAGAGATCCTGCCGGATGGCAGCACTGTTCTGTATGTGTATTACAGCCTGATCCAGTATACGTTCCAATTTGATCTCGACAGAAACAATGGCCGTATTAATGTTGACGGACAAATATATTCAGGTACTCAATACAGTTTTACGGTTGTCCTTCATCAGGAGATTTCAGCGTTATGGCCTGCTGGAGCTGATGTATATGATACGACAACAGGCTATGGGCATCAGAATTTCGATGGTTGGTATGACGGATATCACAACTGGCTTCAGAAAACAGATCTGGGCGTGGTTGACTATGAGTATTTTGAGAGTGCTAATGCCCAACACGTTGTGACATGGACTGCGCAGTGGACGGATAATAGTTATGACCGAAATGCGTATTACTGGCTGCAGCAGGCAGATGGCACATGGAAAATTGATGATGCTTATACTCAGATTGGTTTGAACACGAATAATCTTAGCCCGAAAGAAATTGGTGGGTATACAAAGCATGCTGGAAATGCTACTACGCCGCCAACCGGGACAAACCCTGCAACGGGTCAGCCTTATCCGAGCAGCGGCGAACAGAACATAACGATTCATGTTGACGCATATGAGGACACCTATACTACCGACGGTCACGAAAGTGCTACCCCGAATAACAACGAGCGCACCATTACCCGTACGATAGATGGAATCCAGGTAACATACACCTTTGATCATGCGGAAAGCTACCAGCAAAGTCAAGGTTGTAACAGCGTTACCAGATATCGGTATTACTATACCGGTACGGTTCCGGCCCATGACGTATCAAGCGGAAGAAAATACTGCTACCATTTCTACTATGACCGCGCGCGGTATAATATCCGGTATTACTACAACGATACGCTGATTAACACTATTGCGAACGTGTATTTTGAAGCGGACATTTCCGGTTCCACCTACAACTATACCCCGGCGAGACCTGCGGGAGTGGACAGTGATTATACCTGGGGCGGCTGGTATGCCGACAGTAAGTTACAGTCACCTTACACCTTCAGCACCATGCCGGGCCACGACCTGCCGCTTTACGCAAAGTGGGTCAAACCCAGTTATACCGTAACGTTTGTTGATACGGACGGAACGACGGAGCTTGCAGACAGCCAAACCGTTGAAAAATACAATAAAGCGACAAACCCCGGAACGCCTTCGAAATCCGGCTACGTCTTTGACGGCTGGTATACCACGGCGGATGGCACGGAACTCTTCGACTGGAACACCCAGATCACGAAGGATACCGCCGTATACGCGCACTGGGCCCGCAAGACCCTGACCTATACCGTTCACTATGAGGATGAAGAAGGCAATACGCTTGCGACCGATAAAGTGGTCTCCGACCCGAACTATGTGATCGGTCAGGAAATCACCGAAACGCCCATCTCCATCGTCGGCTACCGTCCGCTTTCGCTCAGCGAAACGCTGGTTCTGAAAGGAGAGGACGAAGACAACGTCATCACCTTCGTCTACAAGATCAAGCCGGATGTGACCCGGTATGTCGTCCGCTATGTGATTGCGGACGGTGAACCCGGAGCGGGCACGGCCGTGCACGCGGAAAAGACGGTTGAAAACGTTCCCGGCGATACCGCCTCCGTGATCGAACTCGCAGAAGCGGTAGATTACGGCGCGCTTTACGCGGCGGTTCCTGAACTTCAGGGTCAGGAATACTATCCGGACGAAGTGGAAAAGACCTTCGTTCTGTCCGCTGATCCGGCGCAGAACGTGTACACCTTCTACTATTCCCGCTATAAGAGCGCGACCGTCAACATCCACTACGTGGATCTGAAAAACAGAGAGATCGCCACGGTTCATACGGAAGTCCTGAAGGTCGGCAAGACCTTCACGCTGGAACGCACCCCGATCAACGGCTGGGATATGTACGGCGTATACAAGGGAGCGCCCGGAACGGTTCGTGTAGATGATCCCGATAACCTCTACACCATCGAAAACGAGGTGGAGCCGGATGCCAGCTTCAAGATCACGGATGAAGTCGCGGCAGCCGGCGGCCTTGAGTTTACCCTCTACTATCAGAAGAAGATCACGATATCGGTCAAGAATCAGACCAAGCAGTACGACGGAACGCCTCTGACGGTTCCGAAAGTCATCGATGGGGCCGATGAGATCAAGACCTATGTTGAGATCACCGGCGATGAGGATCCAACCAGACCGCTTGATCTGACCCAGTACAGATACATTCTGGATCATATTGAGTTTGATTTTGCCGCTGCCCCGGCAACCGACTATGACCAGAACGGTGCTGCAGGCCGTCTGAATGCCGGCCAGACCACGGTCACCCCGAAGGCAGCTCACTTCTCGGAAACGACCAAGGCGAGAGGCGGCGAAGTCAACTACTTCAGCACCCGCTATGTGGCCGGTGTGCTGGAAGTGACCAAGATCAACGTCACCATCCGTATCGAACCTGACCGATGGCTCGGCAACGTGTACGACGGCACCGTCAGGAAGACCGGCTTTACCAACCCGACGAAGGATGTTGAAGACTATGTCATCATCAGCCATGACGGGTACAAGGCAGAGTATTTGGATGATGTCTGGAATGCGGTAAAGGCGAAAGCAACCTATGATGCCAGTGCGGTTGGCCTGCATTACTATGGTGTTGCCGAGTCGGATGCCGGTACTTATACCTATTTCGAGAACGCGATCACGCTGGATGATCTGCCGGATGATCCGAACTACAGCGTAAGCCTGTACATCCGTCCCGGCATTCTGGAGATCCTGCCGAAGGAAGTGACCATCACCACGGCTTCCGCCTCCAAGGTCTACGACGGCACGCCGCTCACGAAGACTGACGGGTATACGGTCGATGGCATTCTGGATGGCGAAACCTACGGATTCGAAGTGACCGGTACTCGGACCGAAGTCGGCGAAAGCGATAACACCTACGAGATCACCTGGGCCGGCAGCGACAACGAATACACGGCAAAGGCAAGCAACTACAAGGTCACCGATAACCTCGGCACCCTGACCGTGCTTCCTTCCGTGGCTATCTCCGGTACCAAGACCTGGGACGATAATAACAACCAGGACGGCATGCGCCCGACTGAGATCACCCTGCGCCTGCTGCAGAACGGTACGGAAGTAGATTCCGTAACGATCAACGTTACAGAAACTCTCAACTTCGCTTTCGCCCCTCAGCCTCGTTATGACGATGAAGGTGCGGAATACACCTACACCGTGACCGAGGATGAGATTTCGGAATACACCGTTGTGGACGGTACTTTGGCCATTACTCTGACTGAAGTTAAGGATGATGAGGATAATGCAACCGGCAACCTCACCGGAACTCTTGAAGTCGTCAACAAGCACGTGATCGAAACCACTGCTGTTACGGTGGAGAAGATCTGGGCTGATGACAACAACCGCGACGGATACCGTCCGACGGCCACCATGCACCTTTACAAGACGGTAGAGGATGCACAAGGCAATAAGACGACCACCGAATACACCGATTTTGCGCAGACCGTCGGTGAACCTGCTGAAGGAAAAGACACCTGGACCTACACCTGGGGCGCGGATGAGAACGAACTCGTCCTCTACGTCTATGAGAACGGCAAGAAGGTCACCTACACCGTTAAGGAAACGCTGTCTGCGGTTCCGGAAGGCAGAGAGCCTTACGTCGTCACTTACGGTGACGGAACGACCGAGAATTCTTCTGATCCGATCGATCTGGAAGCCGTCAAGGACAACAGCGGCACCATCACCGTTACCAACACTCACGAACCGGAAACCATCAACGTGAAGGTGACCAAGGTTTGGGAAGACGAGGATGATGCTGAAGGCTTCCGCCCGGATTCCGTGACCGTCACTCTGATGAACGGCAACACTGCCTATTCTCAGACCGGCATCACGGCTGCGCAGACGCTGAATGACAGCAGCGAGAAGGATGCTGACGGCAACTGGACCTACACCTGGGAAGGCCTGTACAAGTACGAAAACGGTACCGAGATCGATTACACGGTGGTGGAAACCGAGACGGATGTCATCACCGGCACCAACGGTTTCACCGGCGACCAGGGCACCTACGCTTATGAAGTCACCGGCAGCATCGCCGAAGGCTTCATCGTCACCAACACCCATACCCCGGCAACCACTCACATCCAGGTCACCAAGAACTGGTCGGATAACGACAACCAGGACGGCAAGCGGAATGAAGCCGCGGCCGCTGCGGTCGTGAAGCTGTACAAGCGCCTGACCGGCGATGCCGAGACCGTGAAGACTCTGGTTGCCACGGCGCCGGCCGGCAAGGTCCCTAACACGGACGGTCTGGTAGACTATGACTGGGGCACGCTCCCTGTCTATGAAAACGGCAAGAAGATCATCTACTTCGTGGAAGAAGAGATCTCTTCCTACTACAGCTATTCGGTGACGCCTACCGCTCCCTGGTCGGCGGAAGCGATTGCTGCTGACGAAAAGCCTTACAACTTCACCATTACCAACGCTCACCCGGTCATGCTGACCAAGATCGTTGTCGAGAAGCTTTGGTCCGATGACAACGACCGCGACAAGCTGCGGGATATCTTCAAGAACGGCTCCAGCGTTTCCCTTCTCATGAACGGAACGGCTGTCATGACGGCTGAACTGGCCGACTTCACGGTCGACGGCGACAAGCTGGTCTACACCTTCGTGAGCAATGAAACGACGCAGCTGCCGGTCTACCTGAACGGCGAAGCGGTGAAGTACACCGTCGTTGAGAATCCGAAGGACGGCACCTACACGCCTTCCTACGAATACAGCGGCGAATACGCGTACATCCTGGCTCAGGAACCGGCCACCGTGGGCGGCGACCCCGTCGTCAGCGGTATGGCTACCATCACCAACACCCACGAACCGATCAAGGTGAACGTGTCCGTGACCAAGGTTTGGGATGACGACGACAACCGCGACGGTGTCCGCCCGACTTCCCTGGATGTCTATCTGGTGATCGACGGCACGAAGAGCACTCAGAAAGTTACGCTGAGCGAGTCCAACAACTGGACGGCTTCCATCGATAACCTGAACAAGTTCCGCGATCAGGGTACGGAAATTGCGTACACCTGGGAAGAGGACAGCATTGAAGGCTACACGCTGAGCAAGACGGAAGGCCCGGATATCGCGCTGGCCGTGCCTGCAACGGAGACCACCCCGGCTGTGAATGAAGGCCAGAGCTGGACCCTGACCAACACGCACGAACCGGAAACGGTTACCGTGAAGGTCACCAAGGATTGGCAGGATGGCCAGCCCGGTGTTAACGGCGATCAGAACCGCGACGGCATTCGTCCGGCCTCTGTGGAAATCAATCTGATCGGCCTGTCCGGCGATCAGGTGAACAATACCAGTTTCCCTGCAAAGGTAACGCTGGATGCTGACGGCAACTGGACCTACACCTGGACCGGCCTGTACAAGAACGAATACGTCAACGGCGAATCCAAGGCCATCAACTATACCGTGACTGAAACGCTCGGCACGGTTACCGTCACCAGAGGCAGCGAGACCGTACAGGTCACGCTGACGATGGATGATCCGTCAACGGCAGCGAATGAAGGCAATACCGGCCACAATTCCTACGAGGCAGAGATCACGGGCGGTAAGAAGGCAGACGGCAACTTCGAATACACCGTAGCCAACAAGCACTTCCCGGATACGACTTACGTTGAAATCACCAAGACCTGGGACGACGATAAGAACCGTGACGGCATCCGTCCGACTAAGCTGAGCTTCACCCTGAAGGGCAGCGACGGCGAGACTTACCGTCTGAACAACGTTGCCGTAGCCAATACGGATGAAGGCGCGATCGGTACAGACGGTAAGGCGATCATTACCGGACTTCCGGTCTACAAGGACGGCGTCAAGATCACCTACACTCTGGAAGAAGACGAGATCACCGGTTATGTTGTTGACCCGGCTATCCCGGCGCTGACGGAGAAGACGGGAACGGACGAAGACGGCGTTGAGTATATTTACTACACCGTCAACGTTACCAACAAGCACGTTCCGGAAACGGTCACCGTCAAAGTCATCAAGGATTGGCAGGATGGCCAGCCTGGTGTTGAAGGCGACGAGAACCGTGACGGTATTCGTCCGGATTCCGTGGAAATGACACTGCACGGTCTGTCCGGCGATCAGGTGAACAATACCAGTTACCCTGCAACGGTGACGCTGGATGAGAACGGCAGCTGGGTCTACACCTGGACCGGCCTGTTCAAGAACGAATTCGTCGACGGCGAATCCAAGGCCATCAGCTATACCGTGACTGAAACGCTTGGTACGGTCACTGTCACGAGAGGCGACGAGACTGTAGAGGTCACGCTGACGGAGGACAACGCTCTCCACAACTCCTATGCAGTCGATTATCTGCCGGCCAAGACGGTTAACGGTGTCATCGAGTTGACTGTTGCCAATAAGCACTATCCGGATATGGTATATCTGGAAGTCACCAAGACCTGGGAGGATGACAACAACCGTGACGGCATCCGTCCGACCACGCTGAGCTTTACCCTTTCCAGCGACGACGGCGAATCCGACCGTACGAAGAACAATGTTGCCGTAGCCAATAACGATGCCGGTACCATCACTGAAAACGGCAACCCGGTGAGATTCACCGCGCTTCCGGTCTACAAGGACGGCGTCAAGATCATCTACACCCTGAAAGAAGGTAAAGTGGATGATTACACGACCACGGTCTCGGATCTGGAGGAGAAAACTGCTAAGGACGAAGACGGCATTGAGTATACTTACTACGCCGTCAACGTCACCAACAAGCACATTCCGGAAACGGTTGAAGTGACCGTGACCAAGGTCTGGGATGACAACAACAACCAGGACGGCAAGCGCCCTGATACCATTACCGTCAATCTGCTGGCGAATGGCGAAGCCATCACCCAGACCGGCATCGACGGAACGAACTTCGTGATCGATCCGACTTCGGATGATGTCACGGTGGGCAAGGATGCGGATGGCCGCGATACCTGGACCTACACCTGGACCGGTCTGTACAAGAACGAGCGGAAGGACGGCGAGACGAAGGCCATCGAGTACTCGGTCACCGAGGTCAAGGTGGATGGCTACAATGATCCTGTTTACGACGGCTGGACCATTACCAACACTCACGACACGGTCAAGACTGCGGTCACCGTGACCAAGGTCTGGAAAGACAACAATAACCAGGACGGCAAGCGTCCTACCTCGCTGAACATCAGCCTGCTGCAGAACGGTGAAGTACTGACGAGCCAGACCTTCGGCCCTGCTTATGTGGAGAACGGTGTGGTCATCGGAACCGATGCGGATGGCAACGATACCTGGACCTACACCTTCGAGAATGTCGAAGTGTACAAGGCCGGTGAAGTCGGAACGCCGAACGAGTATACGGCAGTCGAAGCCGACTACGAGTACGCGGACGAGTATACGACAAGCTACAGCAGCGCTGTTGAAGCCAAGGAACAGACGAACAGCGGTACTTATACCATCACCAATGAGTACGACGTTAAGAAGACCACCATCTCGGTCATCAAGGTCTGGGACGATGACAAGGATCGCGACGGCCAGCGCTCCGGCGTTGCCCGCGAAACCAAGTTCCGCCTGTACAAGCAGGTCGGAGACGGTGAAGCGACACCGGTCGGGAACTTTGTTGATGTCCTGAAGGATGACGACAAGACCTACGTCATTGCTGATCTGCCGGTCTATGAGAACGGCGTCAAGATCACCTACTACGTGGTTGAAAACCTGAGCGATCTGGCAGCGTATTCGGCAACGTACAGTACTGATGGCGAGACCTTCGTTGCAGCCGGCGCAGATGCCGCCATTACGGCAGACGAAAAGGACAACAGCGGAACCATCACCATCAAGAACAGCTACACGCCTGAAACCGTGGAAATCGTGATCACCAAGACCTGGGTGGATAACGACAACGCGGCTGGTGATCGTCCGACCTCGCTGGTCATCACTCCGTCGGCGAACGACAGCACCGTGGTGTTCCCGGATCCTGTCATTGTGAAGGACGGCAACACCTGGACCTATACTTACACCAGCGATGACAATCATAAGCTGTATAAGTATCAGAACGGCCGCAACTCGATCACCTACACCTTCACCGAAACGGTGCCGAGTGATTACTCGGCGGAGTACACGGTGCAGACGCTCGACTCCGTAACGGGTGACCTGACCACCTTCGCGGTGACCAACACCCGCAAGGAAGGCGAGCTGACCATCGTCAAGAACCTGGACAAGGCTTGGACTGATGACCAGACCTTCATCTTCCACGTGACCGGCCCGAACGGCACGACGACGGTCGACCGCTACGTGGTGGTCAAGGTCGAAGCCGGCAGCAAGACCGGCTCCGTGAAACTCGTCAACGTCCCGATCGGAACCTACGTGATCACGGAAGACTCCGGCTGGAGCTGGCGCTGGACGCTGGACAGCTGGTCGGCCGATCACATGAAGGACAGCCTGACTGAGGTCCTGCCTTCCACGGAAACGACAGCCACCTTCAACAACGTTCTGAAGAACGAGAACTGGCTGAGCGGCACCGCTTACGAGAAGAATGTCTTCAAGAAACTTACCACTAACTCGGCTTACCTGCCCGTCGAGGCCGCCCCTGTGGCCTACCTCCCGGCAGACCCCGAGGAAGACAAGAAAAAACGCGCTGATGCGTAAAAACAATTGAGTATTGTTTTACTCGAACAATCGGGCGGCCATCCGGCCGCCCGAATTGACTATTAGCTTTTTCGTAGTCATGGAAAGGAATCAATATGAGTGAACTGATTATCTCCGCATATGAACACGGCCTAACAAACCTGATATACTACGGAACAATGGCTGCCGGACTTGTAGGAGAGTTGATTTCGGCATTAATCCTTTCAAAGAAGTATAAAGAAAAACAGTGGAAAACGCTTTTGGTATGGCTGATAGGAGTGCCGGTTCTGTATTATTGGATGAAGGTTCAGTTTTGGATTGAAAGCGGGTTCCAAAGTTTTACAGGATATAATATCGTACGGACTTACGTTTGGTTTCCTGCAACGGCTTGGCTGCTTTCTCTTGTTCTGAAAGCGAGCCCTAAAAAAATGTGTGACATTTACGGTCCGTCCTGTGTGATTATTCAAGCAATAGCTCATTATGGATGCGCATTTATGGGGTGTTGTGAAGGCATCAAGTACAAAAACGGAATATACAATGTATTCTTACATGATTATCGATTTCCGGTACAGATTATTGAAGCGTTGGTTTCACTGGCGATTGTTATCATTCTTCTAAATCGTGCTTCGAGAAAGAACTATATAGCTGATGGAACACAGTTTCCTTGGATGCTGATTCTATTCGGCTCTACTCGTTTCTTCCTGGAATTTCTGAGAGATAATACAAAGCTTTTCCTGGGTATTTCTAATCTGGCTATTCACTGCGTAGTGATGGTAGTTGTTGGGATTATTTGGCTCAGGAAACTAAAACTGACAAAAGAAGAAAAGGCGTTAATAATCAAAACGCGAAGTTGTGAGTAGAAGTCGCTGCCAAGCCTGCTTAGGTGCAGCTCTCTAAATGATCTGCTGTGAAGGTGGAAAAGGAAATCTGATTATGAAGACGAATGCTTTATATTGGGGAACCATTTATGCAGCGCTTATTCTTTGCGTGGCATATAACATTATTACTGCGGAGAAGTATAGGATCAAACGATGGAAGATGCTTGTGATAACAATTTTCGCCTTTGCATATAACTGGGGCGTCAGCTATATTGCGTCATGGGTGGAGGCTGGGTTTACAGCCCCGCCGAGCGTAAACGGTGTCCGGGCGTGGGTGTTTGCTCCGTTTTATTTCTACGCTTGTTCCAGGCTGTTCCGTGTCGACTTTAACCGTCTCGCGGATGCAATCACCCCTTGTTTCACCTTGGGATTCGCCTTCGGGCATTTGGGATGCATCTTTGCCGGCTGCTGCCACGGATATCCGTATGAGGGCTTCTGCGCGATTTATAACCCGGTGCTGGGATACAATACTTTTCCGATTCAGCTGATCGAATCCATTGGCGGGTTTATCTTGTTTGCAGGCTTTGTGACATATGTGATCAAGAGTAAGTTCAGAATTACCGGCCGCCAGTATCCGGTCATGCTGATGTTTTATATCGGACGCTTCTTCTTTGAATTCCTCCGGGATAATGAAAAGATCATCGGCAGAATATCTTCACTGTCTCTTCATGCCCTGTTCGGAGGACTGGTAGGGGCGATTTGGTTTTTCCTTACTACGGCTAAAGGAAAGCGATTCAGGGCAGAAGTTTCAAATGCAGTGAGAAAACTGTTGGGGAAGGAAACACAGCCGGTTTATTCTCTTGACACATATCGGGAGCAGATCCTGAACAAACAGGAGTATCTGTCCACCGGTCAGTGGAAAGGGACAGACAGCAAATGGATCTCAACGGAACAGGTAGAAAAAGAGGTATTTGATAAGAAGTATCGAAATGCGGTGATCAAAACGCTGGCAGAAGCTGCAGCAGCGTTTATCATCATGGCTTTATGCATAGCTTATGACTTCTCCGGCGCCGGGGCGGGCATGGCGGTAATCTTGGTTTCTGCGTTTGCTGTTTCGGCAGGAATAATGGGAGTGTTTTTCGTTAAGACTCTGACGGGAATAATCAGTGCAGCAAAAGCAGCCAGGCAAAATAAGAAGGCCCTGCATGTCATAAGTCTCGGCGGAGAAGAGGGAACTTTCATATCTGAGAATGATCGGTTATACAGGGGAACACTTGGCACTTGCCCCAAATGCGGCGAGAGACTCCGGTTCGCAAAACAGAATGCAAGAACCATAGAATTCTGCTGCAGGGGCGAAGAACGGCATACTATGCAGATCGATGCGGCAAGGCTCTTGCCTGCTGACGAGAATTCTTCAGCAAAAAACGGGGGCATAAAAAGGCGTAAAACAAACAAGTCCTGAAAAGCAAAAGAAGTGAATTGTCAAACTAAGTGCAACAGTTTTGTAGTTCAAGATCCCATAGAGATTGAGCTGAACGAAAACCAAGAACTTTGCGAGGCCTGGCGTTGATCAACGCCAGGTTTCGTTTTAGTGTTGCTGGAGCAACGCGGGATAGATTGCGGCCTTTGGGATAAAACTCCCGAAGCAGACCATTGCTGTTTTCATTTGATCCTTTTTGCCAGGCGCAGTAAGGATCAGCAAAATAGACATCACAGCCTAGTCTTTTTTCAATATTGGCCCAGTTTGCAAACTCAGACCCTCTGTCGCAGGTGATAGATTTAACAAGCTGCGAAGGTAAGTCGGAAAGGAACTTTACGATGGCATTTTCAACCGTGTCCGCCTTCTTGTCCGGCACCTTGACAGCGGTATAGAAACGGGTTTTCCTCTCCGCCAATGTAACAAAGCAGGCTTTGCTTTTACCGAGGCCGCTTACCACAGTATCCGCTTCCCAATGTCCCGCATCCTTCCGGCTGTAAACGCTTTTGTCCCTCTTTCGTATTGACTTCCCTTTTGCATATTTTCCTCTGGCTTCTTTGGTGCCATGGCTCTTACCCTTGCGCCGAAGCACTTTTAAGTTTCCATTTACAAGATACTTTTCGTAGATCCAACGGTAAATCGTTCGCCAACTCGGCATTCTTAAGTCGCAAGCCGTACAGGCGATTTGCTCCGGTGACCAAGTGGCTCGAAGTTTTTCATTGATGTAAGATATGACTTCCTCGTTCCAAAACATTCCTCTGTGGCAAAAGGATCTGCGCAGCAGGTACTTCTTTTGCGCTGTATGAGGATAATACGTTGGAATATCGTACATATGTGTACAGTTCCTTCGTATTTCACGGGACACGGTGCTTACATTTCTTCCAATCAACCGGGCTATTTCTCTATAACTCAGCCCATCCACGTAATATTTACGTATACAACTCCGTTCTTCTATGCTAAAATGTTTGTAGTTCATACGAATTCTCCTTTGTGGATTGGTGTGTGGTAGCTTCATTCTACATGAGATTCGTATGAACTTTTCATTTTTTTATCTGTTGCACTTGATAGTATAATTCACCGTTTATATGGCGCGGCCCCGCCGGATCACCGGCGGGGCCGTTCTTTTGTTGTTCGAAATGCTGCAAAATCAGGCTGTACGCGTTGGCTCAGCAGAATTAAAACGGCATGCTCAGCATCGCGGTTGACACCCGCTATGCAAGAGTTATACGGGATATAACTGCTACTATTATAATGTATTGCAACAATACAAATTATCCTTGACAATACATTTTGGATGTGATATTATGCCATTTAGAAAGACGAATAGGGAGGTTGCTATGATTATTTCGAAAGGTATGGAGGATTCAGCGGAATACCGAAAAATTGCCTCTGAGCACTTGCGAACCAAAGATGAAGTGCTGGCGAGTATTGCCATGAAAATCAAGGAATATAAGCGCATAGCGAAAGACGACCGTAAAACACCAGCTTCGTTCTACGCCGTGATGGATTCCATGCTGCACACCTTTGCAAATAGGATCAGTGCCGCGGTTCTGTTTGATGAATTACCCTCATGGTGGATTTATGATTATGATCTTGAATACGATAAATTCGTGTTGTATATGGAGCATGTTAAACAGATCGAGGTTGATGAAAATGATCCTAATGGCTATGGTTGGATAGTCGATGCACGTTACGATCTTATTGGCCTCTCATTTAAAAAGTTATCTGCCGGTGAATACGCTGCGTTATATGATGTTGGTGTAGGCACCGTCCGGCAATGGATCCGTCGCGGGAAAATGCGCACCGCCACCAAAATTGGCAATGAATGGCAGATTCCGGTCCTCTCCGTCCCTCCCAGCCGCGGCTATGAAATGGCCCAATACACATGGAATGAAGAGATGGAGAACCTCCCCAAAGAATACTCCTGGCTCAACAACTACAAGTATGCATTCTTCACCCAGGATAGCGAGGACAAATCGAAGTTCAATGTTCTCTTGGTCGCTAAAGAAAACGTCAATTGCGAAGGCTCTGATAACATCAAACGCTTGGTGTTGACAGCTAAAGAGAGGGAGAAACTGGAACTGATTATGATAGCAAGACCGGAAATAAGGTATTGCAAGGGATATTAGTTTAAAAAGGAGACTCGCATGAATTCAATCTTTACCATTGAAAGAAGAAAAGATTTTCCGGAAACATACAGTAGGTTTTTATGGGACTTACAATCGTTTAAAATAACTGCATCAACTGGCTTTAGGTATACCATATTCGACTATCTTAACTATTGCATACGATACTGGCCGTACCGATATGGAGCAGTTAGCATTAGCGATTATTTGGATAAAATAAATGTCGATTTCTCCGATCCGCAAGAAGATAAGGATCGCCTGCTTGCGTTAGAACTCTTTATCAATCTATTGTTCTATGCTCCTAGGCAGGACCAGAGCGATGACGTTGATAGAATGTTTAATATTACGCCCAGAAGACACGAGGCACAAATTGAATCTGAAAGACTAATCGAGAATGCAAAGTATATATTAGAACAGTGCTGCAATATGAAAATACGCGAGGAAAACCACGAAGAATGCCCGAAGTATTATGTTACGAAGCGCAATCCTCATGTTGACGTTGCGGTTAATGCTGTGCCGGAATTAATGGATGTGCTCTTGGGCTACTTTGATGTTAGAAACCAAGATAACTTGGCCCAGAAGAAAGTTATGCTCGAGACAATCTATAATTATATGGAGCCGCATAGAAAAGCTTATAAAGCTTTTTCTTGTAGCGCTGTTAGTGAAGAGTTCTTTACAGCAATAAACACGTTAGGGATACGTCATAACACAAAATCCCAGGTTCGGTTGCCTGAAAAGAAAGCAAACGATATTTACGACAAACTCTTTATGATGGCAGTTTATGTACTACAGACAGAAGAGGTGAATTTGTTTAAAAAACAGCTAAAAGAGTTGCGAGAAATAAAGAATAACCCAACAGAGGCGACAAGTTGCTCTGAACAAGAAACCCATACCGTTAGTGATTGATATTGCATATCTACGGCGGCAGTTGTTGCATAAGTTTTGTAGACGGAATGACGTGCTCCCCGAATATTTATACCATTATCACTTCTATCCTATGAATAAGAAGAGGTTTTTACAAATGAAACTATTAGTTATTGGTAATGGGTTTGATTTGGCCATTGGCGCCAAGACATCATATTCTAATTATTTTGAATCGGAATATTACAGCGACACTAAAAACAAGGTGATCAAATGGGAAAGTCACTTTAGAAATAGAGAAATGTCTGGTGCTGCCCCTTCTAATATGCTTGATTATAATTTCACTTGTTGGGATTTACTGCTTCACTTGGTTTCATCTCAACCAACGACTGATCAAAAAGATCGTAAAAGCCTCCGCTGGTGCGACATTGAGGAGGTTATCCACAAATCTCTTTCGCAAGAAACAGAAGACTATTTTTCGTGGAATCGCGTCTTTAAATTATTGAAATATGCAAAAAACGACAATTATAGTTATAACGCTCAACCTGTCATAAAAGATCAAGAAAGAACGATGAAATACTTCTTGAATACTGGATGGAAAGACCTTAACAGCAGTGCTTTTTTTGGCAAATTGCTTGATGAATTAAACAATTTCGAAAAAGTATTCGGAAAGTACATTTATGAAGAAAGCAACAAGGAGATTTTTCGGAGTAATGCTCGCTCATTAGCACGCTATCTTTATGAATCAAAACATAGCGTCTATGTTGATTCCTTTAATTATTCTGATTTTTCGGAAGAACATCATATAGTTATCCGGCATATAAACAGTGACTGCGAAAATCCGATTTTTGGAGTGACTTATGGCAATGAGAAGCAACCGGTATCTGACATAAAACAACGATTTACAAAAACATCCCGCAGACTACACCAAGAAGCTTTATCCATCAATGTGGATCCTTCGAAAAATTGGGATGGCGTAGATAAAGCCGTTGTATTTGGACATTCATTGAACATGATGGATTTTGATTATTTCAACTACCTGTTCACGTTACTGAAGTTCCATACTTTTGATGTGCCGCAAATGGGCAGCATTGAATTTGTTTATTACGTTTACAAAGAAAGCGACCGAGATAGCATTCAACGCAAACGTGTGGACGAAGTATACAATATGCTAAATGCCTACGAACGCCATGTCAGCAACGGCAATCAACAAGTACTGATTAATCTGTTGAGGTTTTCCGGAAAACTGCGAATCAGAGAATTGACCAAAGACGAACTCTATAAAGTGATAGGCTGTTCATAAACTGAAATAACGTATATCTTAGAACGAAAGAAAGGATACAGAATATAAAATCAAAGAACGGCCTTTGTGAAAAAAGTCGTCCGAACCTGCCTGATTACCTTGTTTTTTCCTGCCGGGTGGCGTACAATACATTCAGGATAACCGCAGTGAACATGCTGCTGCCCCTTATGTGCAGCGGCATGAATATCTGCGGCTTCCTGAGGATGTCAATGAACGAATGGATCAAGGATCATCCTTTATACCTGCTGCTCGCGCTGGGGACAATGCTCAGCGCCGGTTGGCTTATAAAAAATCGGGCCAAGCTGCGGATCAAGACCTGGGTCGCAGTGCTGTTGGCCGTCCTCCATACGCTTGTAGGAGTAGTCTTCGTAAAAGTATTTGCTTTCCTGGAAGGGAATGAGTTCGGTGCGATGAGCCTGTTCGGCGGGGTATTCTTCATGCCGCTGCTGTACCTGCTTGGCGCAAAACTGTTCAGGCGGAAGGCGGGAGATGTATGTGACGTCTTTACGCCGTGCATGATCGTGACGCTGATGCTGGCGCGTGTGAACTGCCTGTTTGCAGGCTGCTGCAAGGGCAATGCGATCCCCTTCATAACGGACCGGACGGTCTGCTGGCCTACCCGCGAAGCGGAGATCGTCTTTTATCTGACGCTGCTGGCGTGGCTGTTCCTCCGGGTACGTAAAGGCCGGCTGATACCGGGCACCGCTTACCCGATCTACATGGCTGCCTACGGTGCATTCCGCTTCATTATCGAATTCTTCCGGGAATCCAATTCGCCGACCATTTTCCACATCGCCCACTTATGGGCCGTGCTGAGCTTTTGCATCGGCCTTGCGGTATATGGCGAGATAAGGCGGAAAAAAGGCATCAGAAGGCGCTGAGAGGCCTTAGAACCGAAAAAAACCTGAGCAGTGGTGCAAAGCCGCTGCCGGATTAAATATAGAACACAAAATCCAATCGATTGCATTAGGCAATAAATGCGAGGTGCGATATGTTTAATGGAACAATGAAGCGTTTTTCGTCCCTGATCATGGCTGTAGTCATGGTATTCGGCGTGCTGACGGCAACGCCGCTGAGAGCTAAAGCTGCCAATATCAGTGGCCTTAGCGTAACTGGACTGACAGCCAGCTCCGATAACGGAACGTGGTCTGCGCCAAATGGAACGTCCATAAACGGCAGCGTCAAAACGACCGTAAATTCGGGCTGTACAGGCGATTCTTATGAGGCAGTGACCGGAACGCTGACTTTGACAAATAGTCTTTCCACGGTTGCAACGCTTTCTTTTACCTATACGTTCACGGCGGACGGAGGAAGCGGTACTGTTGATGGAACTGCTGCCACCGCTTCAGCATCGTTTACGAAAAAACTAGCTGCAGGAGAGACTGTTCAAATCGTCATCTCTTCCAATGCGAACGGAGCAGGCACAACGCAGATCAGTTTGACGAATATTCGTCTGGCTCAGGAAAAAGACGTAACAGTCACTTTTATGCCTGCAAGCGGCGGTTCCTATACTGTCGACGGAACGGCAATCACCGCACAGACGAGTATTACTAAAAAATCTACAGAATCATTTGCCCTGAAAGCCACACCTGCCAGTGGTTATAAGTTCTTTGGGTGGAAGAGTACTGTTCAGAACAGTTATGTTTCTAAAAATACCACATTTACTTTTATGACCGTTGAAAATGATACCATTACGCCGGAGTTCTATCCCTCTACTACTCCGGTGTTCGGTGTTGGAGATGAAACATTTACTGAATTAAATGCGGCAATTTCGTACGCCAGCAGTAACAATAAACCTACGATCGTTTTGTTGGATAATGGAACACTTCCGGCCGGCAATTATTCGATTCCGAACGGAAAAACATTGCTGATTCCTTTTGATTCAGCGAACACTGTGGTGAAAGACACACCGACGGTTATCTACAATACGTATTCCACACCAACAGCATATAAGATACTAACGATGGCAAACGGTGCAACGATCACGGTTCAGAGCGGCGGTGCTATTTCGTTGGGCAGTCAGTTGAGCTCGAAAGGCCAGATGGGCGGTTACAACGGAACACCCACAGGACCGGATGGACGCATCAATATGCAGTCTGGCAGCAATATCATCATAAAGAGCGGAGCAAATCTTTACTGCTGGGGGTATATTTACGGAAGCGGGTCTGTTACCGCGGAATCAGGATCGACAGTTTATGAAGCCTTCCAAATCAAGGACTGGCGCGGAGGTACGGCTACTTCAAACGTGTATGATTATGCGTTCATTCTGAGCCAATATTATATCCAGAACATAGAGGTTCCGTTAACTATTTATGCCGGTGCAATTGAGAAACTATATTCCAGCGCGAACGCATCCAGTTCTGCTTATCCTATGGGGGTGACGTTCGTTGGAAGCGGCGGATTGTTTAACATTTCCAGTGGATATCTTGTCAAGGACTATATTGAAAGTACAGACAGGCTGAATATAGAGATTAACGGGAATGCATCAGTTACTCCAATGACTCTTACAGGATTACCGTTGATTGGAAGTGTCCAAACTGGCGAGTATGAACTTCCTATTAACAGTAATATCACTATTGATATCAAAAGTGGCACAACAAGTGTTACACAAGATATTAAACTGCTTCCCAGTGTAGAGGTCAAAGTAGCAGAAAATGCGAACTTGACAGTCAACAGCGGGAAAAAACTGTATGTGTATGATAATGATGACTGGGGGAATTTTACCGGTAATGCCAGGCTGTATGTGGTCGGCTATTCCGTGGCAAACGGAACGACTACTAAACGAACTGCCGCAGGATTGGTCGATGCGAAGCTTGATGTTAACGGTACGGTCACAGTAGCGGGGAATATGTATACCTCTGCAGGCGGAGCCAATATCACCAGTTCTCAGAAGATCGGCCAAGTGGTACTTTCAAAAGCTCCGGGAACAGCTGATTCAACCATTTATGAGATGGCAGGCAACAGTACAAAAACAGCTGTTGTTTTCAATCCCGCCAGGTTGCATAACGGAGATGATAGTTTTACGGAAACAGCAGGTTCTTCTGCCGGTACGACCTACTATTATTGCCCTACGCATGACAAGTGGGAAACAGAACGACATGAGTTGGCAGGTTTCACGATTACTTGGAAAAACTGGGACAACACGGTCCTGAAGACAGATACGAACGTAACTGCCGGCACGGTTCCTTCCTATACCGACGCAACCCCGACCAGACCGGCAACTGCGCAGTACACCTATACCTTCTCGGGCTGGGATCCGACGCCGGTCGCTGCAACCGCAGATGCCACCTATACGGCGACGTATTCTTCGACGGTAAACAACTATACGGTGAGCTTCAACGCTAACGGGCATGGCACGGCCCCGGCAAGCCAGACGGTTGCTTACGGCAGCACGGCAAATACTCCTACGGCACCTACTGCAAACGGTTACACGTTTGGTGGCTGGTATACGGAAGCGGCCTGCACGAACGCCTATAATTTCTCTGCACAGGTGACCGGAAACGTAACGCTGTATGCAAAGTGGACGGCAGTTTCTTATGCAATTTCCTACGACCTTGCGGGCGGCACTGTAGCGACGGCAAACCCGACGAGCTACACGATTGAAAGCAATGCAATCACTCTGAATAACCCGACCAAAGAAGGCTATACCTTCGCCGGCTGGACCGGAACCGGATTGACGGCGCCCACTGTAAATGTGACGATTCCGACGGGCAGCACAGGAAACCGCAGCTACACGGCGACGTGGACGATAAATACTTATACTGTTACCTGGGCAGACGGCAGCGGCAACACGCTTAAGACCGATACTTTCGAGTATGGCGCAACGCCTGTCTATGACGGTACGGAACCGACTAAGGCTGCCGATGCTGACTATGTGTATACCTTCGCCGGCTGGGCAAGCGAGCCTAACCAGGAGAGCGGTATGGCGGCAGCTGATCTGCCCGCTGTCACGGCGAACGTCACCTACTATGCGGCATTCAGCAAGACGGCTCAGACCTACACCTACGATCAGACCGGCTGGGTGTGGACCGGAGACGACGAAAACGGTTACACCGCGGCGACGGCCAAATTTACGGCCGGCGAGGGCGGTTTCACCAAGGAGCTGCCTGCGGAAATAACGACAAATACGACTGCGGCTACCTGCACGACCGCCGGTTCGACGGTCTACACGGCCACGGTCACGTACAATGGAGGGACATATACTGACAGCAAGACGGTTGCGATCCCTGCATTGGGGCACAGCTGGAGCGAGTGGATTGTGCAGACCGGTTGAGGCGCTCGGCCATGATTACGCGGCAGTCGTTACGGCGCCTACCTGCACGGAACAGGGCTACACGACCCATACCTGCAGCCGCTGCGGTGACAGCTACGTTGATACTTATGTAGATGCACTTGGCCATGACTATGGCGAGTGGACTGTAACCACACAGCCTACCTGCACGGAAGCCGGCGTCGAGACCCATATCTGCAGCCGCTGCGGAGCGACCGAGACGAGATCTGTCGAGGCGCTTGGCCATGATTACGCGGCAGTCGTTACGGCGCCTACCTGCACTGAACAGGGTTACACGACTCATACCTGCAGCCGCTGCGGTGACAGCAACGTTGATACTTATGTAGATGCACTTGGCCATGACTATGGCGAGTGGACTGTAACCACACAGCCTACCTGCACGGGAACCGGCATTGAGACCCGTACCTGCTCGCGCTGCGGAGCAACGGAGACCAGACCGGTTGAGGCGCTCGGCCATGATTACGCGG
>CADAOF010000001.1:0-474994 GCA_902789555.1 uncultured Lachnospiraceae bacterium | reverse complement strand
CAGACCGGTTGAGGCGCTCGGCCATGATTACGCGGCAGTCGTTACGGCGCCTACCTGCACGGAACAGGGCTACACGACCCATACCTGCAGCCGCTGCGGCGACAGCTATGTCGACACTTATGTCGACGCCCTCGGCCACAACTGGGGCGAGTGGACCGAGTCCAAGGCTCCTACCTGCACGGAAGAGGGCGAGGAGACTCGTACCTGCTCACGCTGCGGCGCGACTGAGACGAGACCTGTTGAAGCACTTGGCCACGACTATGTGGCTGTCGTCACTGACCCTACCTGCACGGAGCAGGGGTATACGACTCATACCTGCAGCCGCTGCGATGACAGTTACGTCGACACTTATGTCGATGCCCTCGGTCACGATTGGGGCGAATGGACGCAGACCGAGGCTCCCACCTGCACAGAAGCAGGGAAAGAGACCCGCACCTGCTCGCGCTGTGACGCGATAGAGACGAGAGAGGTTGCGGCCCTCGGCCACGACCTGATCCATCACGATGCGAAGGCAGCGACCTGCACGGAGATTGGCTGGGAAGCTTATGATACTTGCTCTCGCTGCGACTATACGACTTACAAAGAAATCGCTGCGACCGGCCATGCCTGGAGTGAAGCCACCTATGAGTGGTCCGCGGATAATACTCGAGTGACGGCGACCAGAGTCTGCCAGAATGACAACACTCACACTGAGACGGAAACTGTTTCTGCGACGAGTGAGATAACGAAAGAGGCAACTTGCACTGAAGCCGGCGAACGCACCTGGACGTCTGCAGCGTTTAATAACAGTGCCTTCACGGCGCAGACAAAGACAGAAGAGATCCCGGCACATGGACACACTGAAGAAGTGATCCCTGCCGTTGCCCCTACCTGCACCGAGACTGGGCTTACTGAAGGCAAGAAGTGCTCTCGCTGTGGCGAAATCCTGGAGGCACAGGAGATCGTTCCTGCCCTCGGCCACGATTTCGGCGAGTGGATGGTAACTACGGCGCCTACCTGCACGGAAAAGGGCGAGGAAACTCGTACCTGCTCACGCTGTGGTGAGATTGAGAAGAGGGATGTTGACCCTCTCGGCCATGAAGAAGAAACGATCCCGGGCAAGGCACCTACCTGCACTGAGACCGGGCTTACTGAAGGCAAGAAGTGTTCTCGCTGTGGTGAGATCCTGGAGGCACAGGAGACCGTTCCTGCCCTCGGCCACGATTTTGGTGAGTGGACGGTAACTACGGCTCCTACCTGCACGGAAAAGGGCGAGGAAAACCGCACCTGCTCACGCTGCGGTGAGAAGGAGACGAGGGAAGTTGCAGCCCTCGGCCATGAAGAAGAAACGATCCCGGGCAAAGAACCTACCTGCACGGAGACTGGTCTTACTGAAGGAAAGAAGTGTTCTCGCTGCGGAGAGATCCTGGTAGCTCAGGAAGAGATCCCAGCCCTCGGCCATAACTGGGGCGAGTGGACGCAGACCAAGGCTCCCACCTGTACGGAAAAGGGCGAGGAGACCCGCACCTGCTCACGCTGTGGCGAAGCTGAAAAGAGAGAAGTTGCGGCCCTCGGACACGACTGGGGCGAGCCTGTCTGGTCATGGAACGGCCATGAGTCTGCTGCGGCCACATTTATCTGTACACATGACGCCTCTCACACGAAAACTGTAGAAGCCGTCATCACCTCTGCTCCCGGCACGGGAGAGGATGTAGGCTTTACCGTTTACACTGCCACAGTCACCGGCCCGGACGGCAAGACGTACACCGATACGGTAAAGGAACCAATCGTCTGTACTGTCACGTGGAAGAACTGGGATGGCACGGTCCTGGAAACTGACGTGAACGTCCCTTACGGTACGGCGCCTTCCTTCAATGGCGAAACGCCTGCCAAAGCCGCGGACGCGCAGTATTCCTACTCTTTCACCGGCTGGACGCCGGAGCCCACTGCGGTCACGGAAGACGCCACCTACACTGCCGTGTTTGAACCGGTCCTGCGCACCTACACGATCACTTGGAAAAACTATGACGGCACGGTGCTGGAAACGGATGAGAACGTTCCTTACGGTACGACGCCTACTTATGACGGTGATACACCTACCAAAGCCGGAGACAACCAGTACAGCTACACCTTCACCGGCTGGGATCCGGCGGTCGCGTCCGTAACCGGTGATGCGGTCTACACCGCACAGTTCGGCAGTGAGACCAACACCTATACTGTCACTTGGAAGAACTGGGATGGCACGGTGCTTGAGACGGATACGGAGGTCCCTTATGGCGCAGATCCTTCCTATGACGGCGCGCAGCTTGCGAAGGCCGGCGACGCACAGTACAGCTACAGTTTCACCGGCTGGAATCCCGAACCGGCTGCCGTTACCGGCAATGTGACCTACACGGCGGTTTTTAAAGAATCTGTGAATACCTACACCGTCACCTGGAAGAATTATGACGGCAGCGTTCTGGAAACCGATGAGAATGTTCCTTACGGCACCACGCCGACCTTTGACGGCGCGGAACCTGTGAGGGCTTCTACAGACCAGTATACCTACAGCTTCAAAGGCTGGGATCCGGCAGTTTCCACGGTGACCGGTGATGCTGCCTACACGGCGACCTATACGGAAACGGTACGGACCTACACCGTCATCTGGAAGAATTATGACGACTCCGTTCTGGAAACGGATAACGCGGTTCCTTACGGTACCACTCCCAGCTATGACGGCGCGGAGCCTGCCAGGGCTTTCGATGAAAAGAACCATTACAGCTTCACCGGCTGGATGCCAGAGGTGACCGCGGTGAGCGGAAACGCCGAATACACAGCGGAATTTGCCACGGAAGCCCATGCGTACGGGGAACCTGTCTGGTCCTGGACAAAGACGGAGACCGGCTATACGGCCACAGCGACCTTCACCTGCGAGTGCGGTCATACTATGTCAGTTGCCGCTGAGAATGTCACCGGAGAGGTCACGACCGAACCGACGGCAGAGCAGGAGGGCGTGCGCACCTATACGGCCACGGTCACCGGTCCGGACGAAAAGATGTACACCGGAACGTTTACGGAAACGATCCCGAAGCTTCAGGGCTATCACATCATCGTTACCGACTATACCAAGGGCAAAGCCACGACCAGCATCGTAGCGGATAAGCTTTACAGCGGAGAAGTAACGTTTACGGTGAGCTGCAGCAGCGCCTGCGCGGTGGCTATCGACCATGGAGATGACAACTTCGAGCGTCAGACCTGCACCACGACCGAAGCCGGAGAACATCAGTTTACGGTAACAGTCAGCGACGCGGATGTGAAGCTGGTGATCGTACTCAAAGGTGATGCCAACCACAATGGATCGGTAACGGCATTGGATGCTTCCATGACGGCAAGAGAAGCAGCACTTGTCCTTGCCCAAAAGCCAGGAATGCTGGATGCTGTAGGACGTCTGGCAGCAGATGTCATATCGATAGGAAAGATCACTTCTGTTGATGCTTCTAAGATTGCGAGAGAAGCCGCCACGATTCTGGCCGGAAAAGACAGCATCATGGAATGGTAATAGTTTTTTCCTCAGGCACAGTCCTTCCCGGGCTGTGCCTTTTGCTTAAGTAAATCTGTTCGCAAAAAAACCTGGAAAAATCTCTTAAAACTACTTGAACATTTCTTTATAATCTCCTATATTGAAACATTATAGGAGTATTCACTTTATGCGGCAGCCCTGTCGTCCGTAAAACGTTCCGAACGGGCTCTGTTGCAGGGAAAGGAAGACAAGAGGATGAAGAAGAACCGGAGAAAGCTCCTGTCTTTGCTTCTGGCGGTGGCAATGGTCGTGACCACGTATCACGTTCCGTCCCGCGCAGCAGGCATTGATGGGATCAAGGACTTGTTCAACGGAGAGTTCAATCGCGGCATCGAAAAAGATGGCGCCTATCTGAACGTTCCGAAACTCGGCGAACAGGAAGAGACGGCCGAAGAGATCAAACCCATCGACCTCTCGGAAGTGCTTCGCGTTTCCATCGTTCTGGATAAGCCCGGCACCATTGACGCCGGCTACCAGATGAAGAACATCGCGAAGAACAGCAGCGCCATGGCCTACCGGCAGACGGTCAGGGCCCAGCAGGCGGCCGTGACGGCACAGATCGAACGTGCCACCGGCAAGAAGCTGGACGTGAAGTGGAACCTGACGCTTGCTGCGAACATCATTTCGGCCAACATGACGCGCGGCGACATGCTCAAGGCTTCGCTCGTCAGCGGCGTGAAGAAGATCGTTCCCGAAAACCGCTATGAAGCGCCTATCGCCGAACCGGAGACTTCCATCACGCCCGGCATGATCGGTGCCGATACCGGCGCCTGGGCGAATGGCTATTACGGTGCCGGAAGCCGTATCATGATCATCGATACCGGTACTGCGGACAAGCATATTTCCTTTGATCCGGAAGCTTTTGAATATGCCCTGACGAAGGACGGCAATACGCTGGATTCCTACGGTCTGCTGACCAAGGCGGAACTGCAGAGTCTGGAAGCCCAGCTGAATGCCAACAACGTGAACGGCAAACACATGGTTTCGGCGGAGTCTGCTTACATCAACAGCAAGCTTCCCTATGCCTACAACTATATTGATGAGAACTATGTCACCGACAACAGCACGGGCGGAAGTGAACACGGCTCGCACGTGGCCGGCATTGCGGCGGCAAACCGTTTCGTGAAGCAGAACGGCAAGTTCGTGGATGCGCGGGAAGCAGTCCTGACCGTCGGCGTAGCGCCGGACGCTCAGGTCCTGACCGCGAAGGTCTTCGGTGCCGCCGGCGGCGCCTATGACAGCGACTATTTTGCCGCGATCGAGGACGCCATCATCATGAACTGCGATGCGGTCAACCTCTCGCTCGGTTCGGCAGTCGTCGGTTTTGCCTTTTCCGATGAATACCAGAAGATCATGGAAAGCTTGACGGAGGGGGGACTGGTCATGGTCACCTCTGCCGGCAACTCCTATGCGTTCAACAACGGAGCCGGCGGCAACTATACCAATACGGACTATCCTTACAACTACATCGAGGATATCAACAAATCGACCGGTGGTTCTCCCGGATCGTTTGTCAATACGTTGGGCGTAGCCTCTGCAGAAAGCATCGGTCTTACCGATTATCCGCTGGTGTTCAACGGCGACCAGACCGTGTACTACTGGGAAACCACGGCGGATACCTCGAAAAACCCGCCCGTGCCTTACGGCAATCCTGAGATCAAGACGATCGCGGGGACGTATGACTACGTGCTCATTGACGGTGTCGGCGAAGAGGAAGAGTACGCAGCCGTTAATGAAGCTGTTCCGCTGAAGGGCAAGATCGTCATGGTCTTCCGCGGCAAACTGAGCTTCTTTGAAAAAGGCAATAATGCAATACCCTACGAACCGGCAGCCGTGATCGTCGTGAACAATCAGCCCGGCGAGATCCGCATGGCACTTACCGGGTACGAAGGCGATTTCCCGATGGTCTCCATGAGCCTCGACAACGGTGAAGCGGTCATTGAAGCATCTGAAGCCGGAACGGCCGGTGATTATAATTATTATACCGGCAAGGTAGAAGTGAAGAATGAGCTGGTCTCCTCCGTTGTTGCCGATGAACCGACCATGTCCGATTTCAGCTCCTGGGGCGGCAACGGCTCCCTGCTGATCAAGCCGGAGATCACCGCTCCCGGCGGCAACATTTATTCCGTCAACGGCTTTACCACTGACGGCTATGAGAACATGTCCGGTACCTCCATGGCGGCGCCTCAGGTGACCGGCATGATGGGCCTGTTCAGCGAATACTATGAGAAGGCCCTTAAGGCATACGTGGAAGCGGCTTTCCCCGGACAGTTTACGCAGCGTCAGCTGGCGCACAGCCTGCTGATGTCTACGGCAGTCCCGATGATCGAAGCGGAATCCGAAACTTACTATCCCATCCTTCGCCAGGGTGCCGGCCTTGCCAGCATCGGCAATGCCGTTGCCGCCAGGTCTTTCCTGATGATGGGCAAGGATGCGACGATCTCTTATGAAGACGGCAAAGTAAAGGCCGAGCTCGGACAGAGCATTGCCGGTACTTACGGCTATTCCTTCACCATCTACAATCCTTCCGAATATGACCTGATCTACGACCTCAGCACGGATCTGTTCACGCAGTTCCTTGCTTTCGACGGCGAGAATTACTACATGGATGACACTGCCATGGACATGCCCGGCAATGTCAGCTATGAATTCCCTCAGGCGCCGCTCCACGACGTGGACAAGGACGGCGATACGGATACCGATGACGTACAGGCCATTCTGGACTATCTGACCGGCAAGCGTGACGGCAAGGATCTTGATCTGAGCACGCCGGTCGCGGATCTGGACGAAGACAAGGCTGTGACGTCCCTGGATGCCAAGCTCCTTCTGGATTGGCTCCATTCCATGAACGGTACGGAAGAAGATGAGGACACCGTCCTTGTTCCGGCCGGAACGAGCAAGACCGTTAAGGTCAGCATTGACGTCTCCTCCTGGCAGCCGTACATCGATGAAATTTTTGTGAACGGCATGTGGGTGCAGGGCTACACCTTCGTGACCTGCCAGAGCGTGAGCGACGACGGCGAACTGCTTGAAGTCGAGCACTCCATCCCGCTGCAGGGCTTCTTCGGCAGCTTTACCGACGCCTCCATGTACGATGCGAACTCGTACCTTGAAGAACTGTATGGGAACAAGAGGCTTACATACAGCGGCGCTAAAGGCACGAATTACATGACTGTAAAGTATCAGGATGGTACTGCAGCCAGATTCAGCGGCAACCCGTATATGATCGAAAAAGAGATTCCCGAGGCTCGTTTTGCGCTGAATAGTGAAGCTGCAATAACAAACTTCAATTCACTTCTCATTCGCGCAGCCGGCACTATGGCTATTGCTGTGGTTAAGCTGGATGATAATGGGGAACCTGCAGAGGTGCTCGCTGTTGACAGCATGAGCAGCAACGCATACCCGTTATACTTCTATGTTAATGAAGGCCGATGGATGAATAATAACCCGATCAACACCAAGACGAACCTTGCGCTTTCGGATCTGGGGGTTGAGGAAGGTGACAAGATCCGCATCGGTTACTATGCGATTCCGGAATACTATGCTATGCAGCTTAATGATGCAGCATCCGGAACGCTGACAGAAGATGAGTTTAAGGCTTTGTTGCTTAATACTGATTCGGAAACGATCCTTGGATCAGGCGCTTATCTGGGGTATGACTTCACTGTTGATAATACCGCTCCCAAAGTAACGGAAGTCAAAGTAGATCAGGAAACCGGAAAAATCACGGTAACCGCTCAGGATAACGAGTACATTGCGTATATTGCGGTCTATGATCTTGGCGGCAACATTGAGTACTTGAAAGCCGAGCTTCCCGCTCAGTCGGCGGCCGGTGAAGAAGTGACATACACTTTCGACGCATCGGCATTGGACGATCCTGCAGTAGCTGTGGTGGTTGCTGACTATGCCTGCAACGAGACGGCCAAACTTGCGAAACTTTCTGACGAAGACATTACGATGAAAGTTCCGATCTATGTACTGACCGATAAGCTGGTTGCCGGTGAGGAATACATTATCGCCAGCAGCAAAACAGCTGGGCCTGCCTATGCTCTTGGGGCTTCAACTCCAGAATATTTTGTGGACAGTGTGCCGACGGCGATCACGGTTGATGAGGAATTCGGCACCTATATCAACGGTGAAGATGCGGACAGCTCGACGGTTTGGATGACAGCAGAAGGAATTCGCTTCCAGAATAATGATCTTGGAACGTGGCTGGGATATTACCAAGGAGGTTATCCCTTTGCCAACTGGGAGGATGCAGGCTATGCAGATACATTTACCTATACGGAAGATAATTATCTGCTGGTGAACGGTTCCGGTTTTGGCGGTGGTGTTGCGTTCTTGAATGGATCTTTCTATTACTATTATCCGGCACCGATCTACCTGTACCAAAAGCAATATGTTGACATGCCTGTTGATCCGACCGAAGCCTGGAGTATCACTGTCACTCCTGAAACCTCCACGCTGATCCTTGACGTGATTCCTACTGTTCAGCTTAAGGCCGATGTGCAGCCCGTGGTGCTGGATGACCGCGGCGTGACCTGGACGTCTTCAGATGAGACTGTGGCTACCGTTGACGAAGACGGTCTGGTCACAGCTGTGGGCCTCGGAACTGCTGAGATTACGGCTACGACAAAGGCAGAACCTCATCTAAAGGCCACAGCAACCATTAATGTGACTAAAGGTCAATCAATGGATGCCGAGATCTACGCTCAGGTTGCTTACAGCAACAGTGATGTACGCTTTGCTAAGATCGATCTGAGTGATATGAGCGTCTCCACCGAAGGAGAGGCCTTCAGCGCCTTTACCGGCGGCGGACGGTCCGGCAATTATGTCTATGGCAACGATGCGGATAATGACATCCATCGCTTTGACATCACAAATAATTACGGGTATGACTCGGATTATCATTTTGTGATCAATCCACAATGGGCGTTGATCGATATTGCCAGCTATCCTCATTATACGCTGACAATTGATGATGAAGAGGTTTCATTTACTCCTGACTTTATCGGCTTTAATGCAAGCAGTAATTGGTTGACAGTGGAAGGAGATTCGATTTCCTATTTCACTTTGAGCAGTTATGGTACTTTTGTTGCGGCAGCGTTTGGCGGTGTTATTCCGGATTTCACCTACAGTGGCACAACATATCCTTTAGCGCTGGTTTATTACTTCCTCGCAACAGATGGACTCTTATATCAGTGGCTTCAGTTTTATGACCCGGCACGTGGTGCTGAAAGAGCAGTGTTTGGAGAAGTCGCACACGTCAACGTGCTGAGCTTCGGTGATGATCTGACAGCTTACTCCATGGCCTATTATTACGATGAGGAGACGGAGACTGAAGGCGTCTTTATTGGAGACAACACGTCGAAAGGGATCTATTTTGTCGACTTCAGCGATATCGATTTTGAAGCTGAGGAAGCTACGGAAGTAGATGCAGCGTTTATAGGACGACTGGAAGGCGCAACGAATCTTTCCTCCCTGTATAATGCAGACCTCGATGCAGTAGACGCGTTGAATGGAGCAGCACCTGTCCCCAGTTACTCCACTGAGAGAATACAGGGAATGATGGATTCCGTAAGAATTGAAGGAGCTATTACTGTAGCACCGGTAACGGAACCTGAAGCCCCGACTGAAACCGAGCCGACCGCACCTGCCGAGGAACCGACCGAGGCGGTGACGGAACCTGCGGAAGAACCTGCCGAGACTCCTGCGGAGACTGAAGCTCCTGCTCCTGTAGCAGAGACTGAAGCTCCGACTGAGGCTGAGCCGACCGCACCTGCCGAGGAGCCGACCGAAGAGGTAACGGAACCTGCGGAGGAGCCTGCTCCTGCCGAGGAGGAAACCAAGGAAGCCACCGAAGCCGAGACCGAAGCGCCTACCGAAGAAGTGACCGAAGCGGAAACCGAATCGGAGACTAAAGCACCTACCGAAGAAGTGACCGAGGCCGAAACGGAGCCGGAGACTGAAGCGTCTACCGAAGAAGTGACCGAGGCCGAAACCGAGCCGGAAACTGAGGCTCCTACGGAAGAAGAGACTGAAGCGGAAACCGAACCCGCCTTCGGCGGTCTGACGGCAGTCGTCCGTACCTCCGGTACCGTGAACAAGCTGCCGATGACCGGTACGGTCAGCTTGATGTCCGCGACGCCTTCGGCTGAGACCGATGCTGATTCCGACACGACGGTCATTACCGTGACTGAGGATGAAAACGTCAACAACGGCAAACTCACTCTCACTTACGATACCGAAAGCCTGAAGTTCAAGAGCGTGATCACGCCTGCGGAACCCGGCGCCGACGTGGAGGATCTGTTCTCCAGCTATGAAGTGGATGAGGAAGCGGGTACCGTCAGCTTTGCCTATGCGACCCGCAATGCGGTCGAAGCCGGCAATCCGGTCCTTGAAGTCGAATTCGAAACGCTCACCTGCGAAAACAGTGACGTGACGACCACGACCGAGGAACGCAACGAAGACCTTGGTCTGGACGAAGAAGCGGATGCGGTAGTGGAAAGCGACCATGACTGGAAGCTGGATTCCGTGGAGTGGGAAGGCGACGATGCCACCAGCTACACCAAGGCAACCTTCACATTCATCTGCCAGAACAACGAAGAACACGTCAAAGTCGTTGTCGATGAAGAGATCGAAACCGAGACGGATGCGAACGGCGCCTATATCTACACGGGCGAAGTTACCGGTCCGGACGGCAAGACCTACACCGAAACGAAGAAGGTGACGGCCGCCACGCCTCCTACCGGAGACGCTTCCAACCTGCCTCTGTTCATGACGATGGGCGGCGCGGCAACGGCAGCGCTTCTCGGCGTGATGCGTGTCCGCCGCAAAAAAGAAGAGGAAGATTGATCTTCCCCTGAAACAGTAATCTAAGGGCGGCCCCTGCTTCGGCAGGGGCCGTTTTTCGAGAAAAAAACATTTGCCTTTCGTCCGTCAAGATGCTATAATCACTTCCACGCGGATATAGTTCATTGGTAGAACACCAGCTTCCCAAGCTGGATAGGCGGGTTCGATTCCCGTTATCCGCTTCCGCATATCTGCAACACAAAACCGCACGAGTGCCGAAAAATGGCTTAACCGTGCGGTTTTTGAATGTTTTCTTTTTTTTGCCATCCGCGCCTTTGCGGAGTATTTCCGCATTCGTTTCTCAAAAAGTTGACACGGAGTTGACACGAGTTGACACGAAAAAGGACCGTTAGCCCTGCTTCGTGATGAAATTCCTGGAGTGGAAGAGGATAATTGCTTCTTCGTCTCTCTGTTTCCAGTCAGGAATTGACCGGGTGTAGTTCCTGTTCATTATCCGATCGGTTTCCCATCCGCCGAGATCCTGCGCGGTGCGGTCGCTGATTCCCATCTCATACCGTGAGCTTGCGAAGAAGGATCTGAGATCATGGAAACGGAAGGGATGTACACCGGCACGCTTCACAACGTGGGCGAATCTGTTGGTCAGGCAGTCGGGCGAGTAGGAGATAATCGGGCCGCTTTCCGGCAGCATGTCCAGAATTTCAGGCGTGACCGGTACGGCTCGACGGCTCCCCTTTGTCTTCGGGGCCTTCAGCACGAAAGTGCCGTCAGGAGACTTCGCATAGGCTTTCGTCACGTATACGTGGCCGGTCTGTCTGTCAAAGTCTTCAGCGTTCAGCGCACAGATCTCTCCGCGCCTCATGCCCAGCTTGCCCAGATGAATCGCGAGGACAAGTTCATCGTCTCCCTGCTTCAGTGCCTGGGCGATCACTGCATTGATCTCCTGCACCGTCGGCGTGTAGAGTTCTTTCTGGTCCGGCTCGGCAAGTCTTACCCGGAAGATCTTGTCGATCTCAAAATATTTCAGCACGGCAAGCACAAAGTACAGATGATTCTTCTTTGATTTCTTCGAGACATTCATCCGGCCGATCCAGGTCTGCAACATCGAAGTGTCGACCTTGTGGATCTTGACTCCGCCGAGCTTATCCTTCTTGATGTACTCGTTCACCGTGCCGAGATATCCTCGAAGCGTGGAAGGGGAGAGAGGTGTATTGCCTTCGCTCTTTTCACGGATATACCGTTCGCACGCCTGCAGCACGGTCATTTCTTCATTCGTTGGCATTTCGAAAAGTGCGGCTTTCCTCAGGGCATCCGAGGCAGTGTCTGCCGTGACCGATTTCCATGTCTTTTTGCCGTTCACTTCTCCGAGATATACGCGCACTCGCCAGCTCCCGGACGGTAACTGTTCAGCCTTCAGCGTTCTGTTCTTCATTTATTTGATCCTCCTCTGTTTGTTCGGCAAACATCTTCATAACTTCATCTATATTATCTTCCAGACTAAAAGGGACATCATTTTCGAGTGCTTCTTTTTGATCCGCATATTCTTCCCATGTTCGAGCATATACATCGCCAACAAGGCCGATTTCTTTTGCCATCTCGGATAACTTATGTCTGGCGTCTTCAAAAGCACTTGTGCGGAATATTTGATCGATTGTTAAGCCGGAGCCTATCATCTTTCCATCATATTCAGCGAAGCCTATTTGACCTGATCCACAAATATAGTTTTCCAAGTCCACAAAAATCGAAGGCAACGCTTTTGTCTGCGGCAACCATTTCGCAAATGCCTTCTGCCGCTTTAAGGTGGCTTTGAGTTCTCGGTCTATGAAGCTGAGCAACCGAAGGTTATTATAATATCCGTCATCATGCCGTGTTGTGTGTGCTGCTATATGCAGTGCTTCTATACCCTCATCCGAGAGCCCGATATAGTCGGAGACCTTGATTGTGGCTTCGTCGGTCTTCCATGCTTTCCTATGTCCGACAAGGTAATCGACGGTGACGCCGAAATAGTCGGCAGTCTTACACAAGTTTTCGTAACTCATATCACTCCTGCCAGACAGATAATCGCTGATCTGACTGTCGGATCCCAGGTCTAACACTTTCGCCAGGGCTCTGTTGGTAACCTTTCCCCTTGTTCCGGCTTTTCCTTCAATGCAGTTAAGCAAGCGCATGGGGAATTTGTCAGGATCGAATCGTCTTTTTTGCTTATCTTTTTCATCAGTTTTCTTCTTAGGCATTTTCTCCTCCATCCCATCGGCATTTACGAGACAACGCGCGATTTCGGGCTCGCATTCGTTAACGACCGTGACTTCCTGCCGGGCCGTTGACGCAGCCTTTTGTTGATGTTATTCTGTCGGCAGATACGAAACAAATATCTAAACTCGTAATCTGCGATGCACTTCAGTTATAGCAAGCAATAACAACAATGTCAACGCTTATCTTTGATTTTTTGATCCGGGCCCGGAGCGAACGTTTGAAAAGTGGCATTTTGA
This sequence comes from uncultured Lachnospiraceae bacterium, assembly GCA_902789555.1. Lineage (GTDB taxonomy): Bacteria > Bacillota > Clostridia > Lachnospirales > Lachnospiraceae > UBA6987. The sequence continues at coordinate 462,157 of CADAOF010000001.1, read as the reverse complement.
CAACTGAATGTGGGAATCGCAAAAACAAAAAAGAGAGGTATAGAACATGAGAGTTCTACCAAAATGCAACAATGAAATCCGGCAGCGTATGAAGCAGTCGGGAGTGCCGCAGTGGGCTGTGGCTGAAAAACTCGGAATGAGTGAATTTGATATGTCGCGGAAAATGCGGCATGAGCTTTCACCGGAAGACAAGGTCGAAGTCCTTGCAATAATTGAACAGATCGCCCAGGAAGGCGGCGCGAGGTGACGTGATGGCCAGCGCTAACACGAAAAGGAACGATGATCTGGCTGCCGTGATACGGTCGTTCATCATGAGCGACCTCCTGCTCATTAACGATCATGTGCGGCAGGAGGAAAGAACATACCGGGAATTGCTCGTTCTTGCTGAAGACCTGGAAGGCGTACGAGAGGACACGTTCTACCAGGCTGCAGCGGCAAGGCTGGAATGTGTCGAGAATTGGAGTGACGAAGATGGAACGCTTTGACAACGGAATTATCATCCTGCCGGAAAACTTGCGTATGCTCCAGGTCCTGACGGAGGAAGAAATTGGCCTGGTACTGAAGGCCTTGGCCATGCATGTGACCGGCGTGGATCCGGATGTCGGCCAGTTGCCTGACAAGCTCAGTCTGGTCTATGAGATCCTGAAGACTCAGAACGACCGCATGGATATCTACAGACATGCAGCGTACTTTCCCGAGAAACTGCAGGAGGTGAATCATGAAACAAGGTGAACAGTATGCAAAGGCAATTCGCGCCGGCATGGCCTACACCGGGCACACGCAGGACCAGCTCGCGCGGAAGATGGGAATTTCCACGGACACGCTGAAACGACGGCTGGATCATCCGGATCGGTTTACCGTTGGCGAGCTAGAAGCGGCTGAGAGTGTGCTCAAATGGAGCAAGTTCTTGCAGTCAGGAGGTGGACGGAATGAAACGTCCAGCAGAATACCATGCTGAGGTGAACGCGATCGACCTCGACCGGTTCCACCTTTTCCGGAATGACCAAATCACTGGCGTTTATGACTTCGCGATCCTTGAATACCTGAAGGAAGAAAAGAATATCTTTATCCTCGGAGGTATCCCCTATATCTACCGCGAAGGCGTTTATCGTCAGGACCAGTCCGGTGCGGTGCTGAAGACCATGATTCGGGATCTCATCTATCCGCAGTACGTGAGGAGTCCGACGATCAAAAGGATTTACGACCTCTTCGTCACTGATGCGAAGCTGAATATCACTGCCGAAGACTTGAACCGGTATCCGGTGGAGTGGATCAACTTCCGGAACGGATTCTATGATCCGGTGAACCGAAAAATCATTCCCCACGATCCCAGCTATCTGGCCGTCAATCAAATCCCTCACGACTACGATCCCGAAGGCGGCCAGCACGGAACAGTCGTTCAGGAATGGCTCAGATCCATCTGCGAAACTCCGGAAGATGTCGAGATGCTTTGCCAGTTCGCCGGCCTCTGCATGACCAGAGACACACGGCAGCAGAAATTCCTCGTCTTAGTCGGTGAAGGTGGAACGGGAAAATCGACAGTGATCCGGATGCTCAATAAAATGGTCGGTCTGGAGAATATCTCGAATGTCAGTCTTTATCAGTTGACGCAGCGGTTCGCGCCTATCAATCTTCTGGGCAAGCTCTTGAACAGTTGCGCGGATCTGGAGCTCGACGCTCTGTCGGATGTTTCGACGCTGAAGAAGGTCCTCGGTGAAGACTCCATTTCTGCCGAGGCAAAAGGGAAGGATGCCATCAGTTTCGTATCGTTTGCAAAGCTGATCTTTTCCACGAACGAGCTGCCGATCGTCAAAGCCGAGCGGACAAACGGCTTTTACCGGAGACTGATGATCCTGACGATGGATAAGGTTCCGGAGAAGAAGGATCCCGACTTCTTCGACATGTTGTCGGCCGATATCGATGACTTCATCCATGCCAGCGTGGCAGCACTCGAAAGAATGTACCAGCGCGGTACGATTGCGGAATCTCCGCGATCCGTCGAAGCAGTGACACGACTTCGGTGCGATTCGGACACTGTAGAAGCGTTTTTGACAGAAACGACAGAGAAGGTTCCGGACGGCCGGATCAAGAAATCGTCGTTGTATCGTGAGTATGAAAACTTCTGCCAGGACATGGGCCGACAGTCACTCACGAAGCAGAATTTTTACCGGTCCATGAAGGCGAAGGGATTCGGCGAAATTAAAACGACCGGAGCCGAGTATTTCAAGGGGATAGATCACAAGAGAAATCTCCCTGAAAAATCCCTAACTGGTTTCATAGATCCCCCTGATGGATGCTTTCCGTTCGATAATCAGGGAGAAAAGGGAAATGGTAGGGAGAAATGATACCTTCGGAAAACCGCATAACTACAAGGCGTAGGGAGAAAAGGGAGAAAAGGGAGCCGATTTAAAATAAAAAATATTTATGGCTAAAACAGGCGTAAATATAAAAAATATAGCGAGTGAGAATTTTCCTCCCTTTTTTCCCTAAGGACCAAAACCACCACAAAAGCAGGAGGCATGATCATGGATGTAAAGAACAAAAAATACGAGGCTTTCATGCGGAGCCATCGACACTGGAGGCATCATAAGCCGAGAGCGAAAATCGCATGGTCCGAAGACAAGAAGAGACTCCAGAAGCATCTGGTCGAAGCCGCCAGACTGCTGGCAAGGTTAGGTCTTCCGTTCGCTTCGGGATGGAATGACATTCGGGAATACGAATTGAATCCGGACAAATGAAAAAGGCCGGTGTGCAGACCAGCCTTTCCCGAATCTCTTGTAAAAATTCAATTACAGATTATCGCTGATTCTCTATATCGTCAAGCGGTATCTGGTGAGGCGGCCCGATCAGGTGTCCGCCTCTTTTTCTTTGCCGATCAGCTCCTGCCGGTTCTGGTGGTACCGGATCGCGTCTGCGAGGATCTCCGGATGATTTCTGCGGTATAGGTCGATGATGCCGTTCACGATCGCCGTCACGTTACTGTCGTAGTACTTGGCCAGATCCTTCGCATACTGGTAGTTGAGATCCGAGATTGCCATATTGATGCGCATGGCCTTATGGCCTCTGCTGCCTTGCTGCTTCGACATGTTGTCGGGATCCATTGTCTCCGGGTTCATGGTCCTCCTTCCTCCTGCACTCGTTACGGGCAATGAGACCGGCCTTCCTGCTTATGCCTTCAGGAACTGCGCGGTGGTCGGTGTCAGGTCTGCGCCGGTGATGTCGAGATTGCCCTTCAGGATCTCGCTTGCAAGCTTGTCGAGATTCTGGGAGATGCTCCGCAGGTTCCGCTCGATACCAGCAGCGGCCTCGGTGAGATCGGCCGGATCGGGAGATCCGTCTGGCGCGGCGAGTGCGTTCTGCATGATGGCAAGCATTCCGGCGGCCTGATCGAGTTCAGTGATCGAGTTCTCGATGGTGGCGAATTGTTCAGGTGAGATTGTTCTGGTGATCATAGCATTCCTCCTTTGCTTATCAGGCGCGGATATGCTATAATATTTCTCGCGCCTTCAGTGGTGTGGCCGCAGGGCCTTGGTCTCCAGCCTTCCCTGCGGTCTTTTTATGTTGTCAGGGATATGATACTCTATGCATTTATCGCGTGTCAACAACAAAAATAAAAAAGAAAACACAAAACTGATATAATCTGCACACGACTTGACCTCCTGCCGTAACTCGCGCGAGAAGGCCTCTATTTGCCTTTCTACGGGCTTGCGTGAGTCTCGGTGAGGAATTGTGCGTCTCGAATGGAAAATCGGCCTTATTTGCCTTGTTTGGATCATCGACCTTTCCGGCATATCAAAAAGGCCGAGGAAACGGACCTTTTCGCCGTTCTCGACCTTCGCTCCATTAACGCAGGAGCAGCGTTTCGGAGGTGTTCGGCCAGAACCTCGCAAGCGGAGGAAAAAGAAATCCTTGCGGCTGGCCGCCTTATCCTAAGCCATCGGGATCCTCGGCAAAAAGCTCCTGAAGCGCAGCATAGAGGTTCCGGACCTCCTGCTCGTTCAACAGAAGACCTTTGCCAGGAAGTAATCCTTCAGGCTGAGAATCGAAATATAAACGGATCTCGTATGTGTCGGGGCCGTCATTCCAGCTTGAGAAATTGAAGCGCATGCTTTTCTTGCCACTGGTAGAGAGGACCGCGATCTCTTTCTTGATTTGGTATTTCGTCAGTTTGTCAGTCATGTGCTTTCACTCGTCCGTATTCGTCTATGGTGTATCGCCGTTCAGGAAAGTCCTTCTTGTGGACCTCTGCATGATGGTCTCGGCAGAGTGCCTGAAGGTTATTGAAACTCAGCGTGATGCTGGGATCGCTGATATTCTCCGGAGTGATCGGGATCTTATGGTGAACGATCTCGGCCGGAGTGATTCTCCCTTGCCTTTCGCAGAGTTCACAAAGGCCGCCGACCTTCTTCAGGTATGACTCGCGGCAGGATCTCCATGCTGGACTGAAATAAAAGTCTTTGGCATACGGCTTCATGACGGCCTCCGGTTCATTCCTCGAAGGGCATGTGCAGACGGATGACCTGATTGAAAAGCGATGCTTCGCGAGTACCGGCCAGCAGTGACGAGAAGAAGAAAGCGACATCCGGTTGACGGAAATTCGCGTGGATGACCTTCTCCCCCATTGCCGAGATCGGCAGGAGGTCGATCGGGAAGACTCGGTCCGCAGGATTGTCCATAAAAGAAGCTCTCGGCAGACCGCAGCAGTCTCCGCATGCTTCGCGCTTCTTCAGCATGGCGTTTTGCATGTCGACCAGTCGAAGAAACTCGTTATAGAGATCCTTGCGCTTCGCTTCGTATGCCTTCCACGCCTTGCCGAAGCTCTTGTTATAGTCCTCGGCAAATTCCTTCCATGCGTCTTTCGCTTCGTCCTCAGTGCGGAGGCAGCTCAGACCTTCGATCTGTTTCTCCTTGACGAAGAGATTGTCTGCAGCCAGAGAGGCGGCATCACGTTTCTGCTTGTAAGTCTCTACATCGCCGGCCTTCGCGGCAGCTTCGGCCTCGGCCGTCAGGTTGATCTTTTCAGCGCGGAGCCGTTCGACCTCATTGGTGAGGCTTTCCTTGCCGGCCATCGCCGCATTGTATTCTTTGATCAGTTTGTCAATTTTCATTGCTTCATTCTCCTCTTAGTTCTTCAGTTTGTCTTCCGGATTTTCCGGTTTCATCGTTGTGGCCGTCTCAATGCCATCGCCTACGATCTTGCGGATGCAGGAGAGCAGCTTCTTGGTCCGTCTGTTCTTCCGCAAGTGTTCCTGCTTCTTGACCGGATCACTCTCCAGCCAAGCCAGCAGACGAGAGCGTCTTTCTTCATTTTCGAGTGTCTCGCGGTATTCAGCGGACCCGATCGTCTTCGTCTTCATCGGTTTCCTCCTTTCCTTCGAGATATTCCTTCATCTGGGCGGCCTTCTTCTCCCAGTGACGAGCTGCATATTCGCGGATCTTCTCCGGATGTTCTCTCGACCATTCGCGGTGGTATGCGTTTCTGGCCGCTCTTGCTTCTTCCGTCATGTATTCCCCTCCATGTCATCAAGGATCTTCTGTAATTCTCCCAGCGCGGTCTTGTGGATCCTGCGGACAGACGCTTCGCTGAGATCCATCTTCTCGGCAACATCGCTCCACTGTAGACCGAAAAGATGCCGGTGAAATAGAACAAGTTTATGATCGTACTCGTCGAGCTTGTCGATCATGTCGGCCAGATCATTCAGCCGCGCCAGTAATTTGGCCTTGGCACTCTTGTATCTGGCTTCAGCGGTCTCGATCTTCTCCACTGGACGATCAAGAGTATATGTGCCGGAGGTTTTTACACCTTTGTCGAAGCTCACTGACCTGAGGCTGCAGCGCCTTGCTTCGTCAACGTTCAGCGCACACCTCTTCGGGTACTGTTCAAGGTCATGATACTGTTCCAGCCATTCAACGATGTCCATCAGGTCCTTCCTACGCATGCCGCACGATATAACTATATGCTTATAGATATTATAACATAAACATTATAATAATGCAAGTGCTTTCCCTACTGCCAGATTCACCTATGCGCGGAGATCAGGGGAATGCCCATCCGTAACCGGCTGCCAGAGGACCGAAAAAACGCCTTCCCCCTGAAGACGCACGATAAAAAAACCTTATTCTTTGCAAAATCAAATAAAAACACTTGCTATCAATTTTCTTTCCCTTTTTCTGCCTAATTCCGTCTTATTCTGGGGCCGATATGGGCCTCCGGAAGGGATGACGGTGCGATCGTCGCTCTCGCTATATGTATTTTTAAACCCCGATCACCGGTTACCCGTGGGCCTCTATTTTTTTTCGTGCATAGGGGGGGTCCTGAGTCCTCTCAAGGCCGGATCTTCCCCATGCTGCACTGGCCAGTGGGGAAAATCTAAAACGCATCCCCGATCACCGGTTTGATTTCTCTGCCCAGCTCGTCACGGAGATCCTCCTGCCGGTCATGGTATCCCCCCCTACCGCTTCGAGTTCTATGGTATCCCCTCCCTAACCGGCGTGGAGTCTGTTCTTTTGCAGATTTTCGCGCGCGTGGTCGGAGATCCCTCGAGAGAAGAAGAATAAGGCGAAGCCGGCCAGAGTTGTCCGGAGATTCATCGAGATCCTCCTACCGTGACTATCGTGGCCCTTCGCGCGCGACCCCTCCCCCTCTCTATAAAACTGCCATATCTGTCAGGATCCTCCTGCTGGTCCTGGCATCGTGCTGCAGCGTATTCCTTTGAGGTTTGGAAGGTGTTTCCGCGCCCTCTTTCCCTTGTGATTTGCCTTCGGATAGTGTATGATTTCAGTGCGGAGATATGGACCAGAGAACCGAAGTTGACACGAAGTTGACACGACGTTTTCAAAAATGGCTTAACCGTGCGGATTCGCGCACATTTCTTGTCGGGTTCGATTCCCGTTATCCGCTCTTTTTTGTGCCCGGAACGCGGTGCTTCTCATAGACAAAGCCCCCGCTTTCGGGTACAATACGCCTGAGGGAGGAGGGGACGATGATAAAGCGGATCACGGCAGATACAAAAAAGCGTCTTGGCGAACGCGTACGCGCGCTCGGCGAAGCGGCGCCGCTTCTTACGGCTTGGTTTGCCGCGAACCGGCGGAGCTTTCCCTGGCGGGAAGGCCGCACACCCTACGGGGTCCTCGTGTCCGAAACCATGCTGCAGCAGACCCGCATCGAGGCGGTGCTGAAGTATTTCGACCGCTTCATGGCGGCGTTCCCGACGATCAGGACGCTTGCCGAAGCGACGGATGACCTCGTGATGAAGCACTGGGAAGGGCTCGGTTATTACAGCCGGGCGCGGAACCTGAAAAAATGTGCGGAGATCTGCACGGAGCGCTTTGACGGCGAACTGCCGGAGACCTTTGCGGAACTGATCAAACTCCCCGGGCTGGGGCCGTATTCTGCCGGCGCGGTCGCGTCGCTCTGCCATGACGAGCCGGTCCCCGCAGTGGACGGAAACGTCCTGCGCGTACTGGCGCGCTTTTTCGGCGACGGACGGGACGTAAGGCTCCCGGAGGTCAGGAAAGAGGCGGAAGACGTCATTCGGGAGGTGCTGGAAGGCGGCCAGGTTTCGCCTTCGCTCTTCAACGAAGCCCTGATGGAACTCGGAGAGACGCTCTGCGCACCGAAGGGAAAACCGCGCTGTGAAGCCTGCCCGTTCAGGGACAGCTGCCTCGCGCACGCCGAAGGAAGAGAAGAAGAACTGCCTTACCGCTCGGCCGGCGCCGCCAGAGCCGTGGAGGAAAAGACCGTCTGGATCTTCATGTGCGGCGGGAAGGTTGCGCTAGAAAAGCGCCCCGAAAGCGGCATGCTCCGCGGCCTTTACGGCTTTCCGATGACCGAAGGGACTGTTCCGGATGCGGACGCCGCAGACGCGGCACTTCGTGAAAAAGGCATCACTCCGCTCAGCATTCATCCCTGCGGCCGCGCAAAACACGTGTTTACCCACAGGGAGTGGCACATGACCGGATATCTTGCGGAAACCGAAAAGCCTGTCCCCGGCCTGCTTTATGTATCAATGCCGGACCTCGCAAACGAATACGCCCTTCCCTCAGCCTTCCGGTACTTCCGGAATGAACTGAACATTGATAACTGACAGCAGAATAAAAGGAGACACACCATGGCGGATGCCAAATGGATCATCGTTAATAAGAAAGCCGATCTGCAGGCGATCACGGATGCCCTCGGCATCGACCCGCTGACCGCGCGCCTCCTCGCAAACCGCGGGGCAAATACCGTGGAAAAGGCAAGAGAATGCCTTTCCGGGACGATGTCGGACCTGCACGATCCTTCGCTTCTGAAGGACGCGGACAGACTCGTCACGCTGCTTGCGGCCGCCCTGGAGCGCGGGGAGAAGATCGCGGTCGCGTCGGACTACGATGCCGACGGGATCTTTTCCGGAACCATCCTGAAGACTGCGCTGGAGCGCCTCGGCGCTGAAGTGCGGGTCTATACGCCCGACCGCATCACGGAAGGCTACGGCATGAACCGCCGCATCGTGGAGGATGCGAAAGCTTTCGGGGCCGGCGTCATCGTCACCTGCGACAACGGCATTTCCGCGTACGACGCGGTCGACTACGCGAAGTCTCTCGGCATGACGGTGCTCGTGACGGACCACCATGAGGAGCCGGCAGCCGGCCTTCCGGCTGCGGACGCCGTCGTGGACCCGAAGCAGGAGGGCGACAGCTATCCCTTCCCGGGCATCTGCGGCGCCTTCGTTGCCTACAAGCTCATGTGCCTGCTGTATCGCAGGCTCGGCCGCCCGCAGGAGGAGACGGACGACCTCATCCCCTACGCGGCGATCGCGACCGTGACGGATGTCATGGAACTGGTCGAAGAAAACCGCATCCTCGTCCGCGAAGGTCTGAAAATGCTTGAAAAGACGGGACAGCCCGGCCTTCGCGCCATGATCACGGCGACAGGCCTGGAAGGGAGGCCGCTCACTGCCTACCACCTGGGCTTCGTGCTCGGCCCCTGCTTCAATGCTGCGGGGCGCCTGGAAAACGTGGACATCGTACAGCAGCTGCTTGCCGCGAAGACCGTGGCGGAGGCCATGCCTTTCGCGCAGAAACTGCAGGATCTGAACGGCCTGCGCAAGGCGCTGACCGAGGAAGGCCGCCGCGCCGCCGAGGAAACGATCGCGAAGGAAGGTTTTGCGGACGACCGCGTCCTGACGGTGCATCTGCCGGACGTCCACGAGAGCGTCGCCGGTATCGTGGCAGGGAGGCTGAAGGAGGAATATCACCGGCCGGTGCTCGTGATCACGGGCCGCGGCGAAGCCTGCAAGGGTTCAGGACGTTCCATCGAAGCCTATGACATGTTTGCACACATGGAGGCCTGCGGGGAACTTTTCAGCCGTTTCGGCGGGCATGCGATGGCCGCCGGTTTTTCCCTGCCGGAGGCGAACATCGGCGCGCTGCGGAAAGCCCTGAACGAGGGCTCCGGCCTGACGGACGATGACCTCCTTCCGACGGTCCAGCTGGACGCTGCCATGCCGCCGGAATACGTGACGCCGGAACTCATCCGCGAATGGGACGGACTCGGCCCCTTCGGAACGGGCTTTGCGAGGCCGCTGTTCGGCCGCGGAGGCCTGCTGCTTGAGAACGTCCGCGTGCTGGGACAGAACCGCAATGCCCTGCGCCTCCGCTTCAGAGGGGAGAGCGGACGGAGCTTTGAAGGCATTTGGTTCGGTGACATGCGCGTCTGGGAGCGCTTTCTTGCGGAAAAATTCGGGGAGAAGACCTTTACCATGCTGGAGCGCGGGCAGACGAAGGTCCGCCTTGCCCTCGCGTACGAACCGATGCTGCACGAATACGAAGGCCGGAAGAGTCTCCAGTTCCGGATCGAGCATTTCCACGCCTGAGAGGGTCCCGGGAGAGCGGACAGCAGGCTTACGCCGCATGAGGCTGTGCCGGCAGCGCCCTCCGCGGAAAAAAACTGAAAAAACAGGTTGACAGAAGCGGCGGAATCTGCTATAAAGGTATAGCGCTTTCGGAAAAAGCCGAAAGAACGCCTGCGGTGACTTAGCTCAGTTGGGATGAGCGCCACGTTGACAACGTGGAGGTCGTCGGTTCGAGCCCGACAGCCACCATGATGAAAGGACGCCGAAAGGGAGCGTCCTTTTTTTGTGCTTCCGGCCGGACAGGAGCTGTCTCCGCCGGCGCCGCGCGGTGCATAATTTCCGTTGACATTGCCCTGAGGAACGCGTACAATAAAACCGAAATCCCACGAGGAGAGAACGAACATATCATGATGAAAAAACTGGAAGATTACGTTATCACCATTCCCGATTTTCCGCAGCCCGGCATCATGTTCCGTGACATCACGGGCATCCTTCAGGACGCAGACGGCTTCCGCCTGTCCATCGACACGCTGGTCGGCATGGTGAAGGATCTCGATTTCGACGTGATCGTCGGCGCGGAATCGCGCGGCTTCATTTTCGGCGCACCGATGGCCGACCGCCTGCACAAGCCTTTCGTGCTGGCCCGCAAGAAAGGGAAACTCCCGCGCGAGACCGTGGAAGTGGAATACGCGCTGGAATACGGCACTGCGATCCTGCAGATGCATAAGGATGCGATCAAACCCGGCCAGAAGGTCGTGATCGTAGACGATCTGATCGCGACCGGCGGGACCGTCAAGGCCATCACGCAGCTGGTGGAGCAGCTGGGCGGCGAAGTCGTCAGGCTCTGCTTCGTACTCGAACTCGCCGGACTGAACGGCAGAAAAGTACTCGAAGGCTATGACGTGCGCAGCGCGATTTGCTACGAAGGAAAATAAAAGATGATCACCTCCGTTTCCAACCCGGCCGTCAAGGACGTTGCCCTGTGGCAGACGAAGGCAAAAGCCCGACGCGAATCGGGCTTTTTTGTGGTGGAAGGGCTGCGGCTCGTGCGCGAAGCGGCGCCGGAGGACGTGGTCCGCGCCTACGCGACCGAGGAGTTCGCGGCTTCGGAGGAAGGAAAGGCCCTCTGTGCGCGCCTAGCCGCAGAGCCTGTTTCGGATGCTGTCATGGCCCGCATGAGCGATACGAAGACCCCGCAGGGGATCCTTGCGGTGGTGCGGCAGAAGAAATGGAGCCTTGATGACCTGACAGCGGCTCCCGCCCCGCTCCTGGTGCTGGAGCACGTGCAGGATCCGGGCAACGTGGGCACGCTTTTCCGGACGGCGGAGGCGGCAGGGGCAGCAGGCATCCTCATGGATGCGGAGACGGCCGATCCCTGGCAGCCGAAGGTGGTCCGGGGCACCATGGGCGCGATCTTCCGCCTGCCTTTCGCGGTGAGCGAAGACCTTCCCGCGGCGCTCCGGGGTCTGAAAGCCCGGGGCATGACGCTCTATGCAGCGCATCTTGAGGGGAGCCGGGAATACGACAGGGTCAGCTACCCGGAACGCGCGGCCTTTCTTCTCGGGAACGAAGGGAACGGCCTCAGTGACGCCGTCACCGCGCTTGCCGACGAACGCATCCGCATTCCCATGGCGGGACGGACGGAATCCCTGAACGTCAGCACCGCCGGCGCCGTCCTGCTCTACGAACACTTCCGACAGAGGAGAGAATAAGGCTGCAGGACCTAACATTTTGTTATGAGCACGCGAGTTGATATAAAAATATTTATAATAAAAAAACCCGCCTGCTCCCCTTGATTTTACGCCTGCTTTCCCTGTATAATAAACTGACAGGACATTTGTGTCCGCCCGCAACAATCGATCTCACTAAACATTAAATAAAAGGAGATACAAAATGAGAGACATTTATGTAGTCAACTGCTGCCGTACGGCCGTAGGTTCCTTCGGCGGGTCCCTGAAAGACACCCCCGCCGCCGAGATGGGCGCCATTGTCGTGAAGGAAGCCCTGAAGCGCGCGAACGTGAATCCGGAGAACGTCGATGAAGTGATGTTCGGCTGCATCCTGACCGCCGGCCTTGGCCAGAACGTGGCCCGTCAGGTAGCGGTTAAAGCCGGTATCCCTTACAAAGTACCTGCCTACACCGTCGGCATGGTCTGCGGTTCCGGCATGAAGTCCGTCATCGAAGCTGCCCGTGCCATCCAGTGCGGCGATGCCGACATCATCGTGGCCGGCGGCACCGAGAACATGTCCGCTGCTCCTTTTGCCGCTCCCGACGCCCGCTGGGGCGCCCGCATGGGTGACAAGAAGCTGGTCGACACCATGATCAAGGACGGCCTGTGGGATGCGTTCAACAACTACCACATGGGCACCACCGCCGAGAACATCTGCGACTACTGGGGCATCACCCGCGAAGAGCTGGATGCGTTCGGCCTGGCTTCTCAGCAGAAGACCGAAGCCGCCCAGAACAGCGGCCGTTTCGACGATGAGATCGTTCCGGTCCCCGTCAAGGTCAAGAAGCAGATCGTTGAATTCAAGCGCGACGAGTTCCCTCGTGCCGGCAGCACCATGGAAGGTCTTGCCAAGCTGCGCGGCGCTTTCCCGGTCGGTCCGGAAGGCGTGGAAGACGAGATCGTCGATACCTTCAAGCCCACTGAAGTTCACGAAGCCGATACCCGCAAGCACGTTCAGCGCGTGACTGCCGGCCAGGCCTCCGGCATCAACGACGGCGCTGCCGCCCTCGTGCTGGCCTCCGGCGAAGCCGTTGAAAAGTACGGCCTGAAGCCCATGGCGAAGCTCATCGGCTACGGCCAGGGCGGCGTTGATCCGAAGATCATGGGCGTTGGCCCGGTCCCGGCATCCCGTCAGGCCATGGCGAAAGCCGGCGTGACCATCGATGACATCGATCTGGTCGAAGCCAACGAAGCTTTCGCGGCCCAGTCTGTCGCGGTTGCCCGTGAACTGCACTTTGACATGAGCAAGGTCAACGTGAACGGCGGCGCCATCGCCATCGGCCACCCGGTCGGTGCTTCCGGTGCCCGCATCATCGTCACTCTGCTGCACGAGATGCAGAAGAGAGAAGATGCCAAGAAGGGGCTTGCCACCCTTTGCATCGGCGGCGGCCAGGGCGTTGCCACCGTTTGGGAAAAGTGCTGATAAAAGCATGACGCTTTAAAAAGGCGGGAGCGGTTCGAACCGCCCCCGCTTTTTTCGGAGAGGAGGGGGATCCATGAAGAGCGAGATAAAACGTCTTCTGACCATCATTCTGGGAAACATGATCATGGCCGCGGGCTCAGCCATGTTTGTCGTACCGTCCGGCTTCATCACCGGCGGCGTCACGGGGCTTGCCTTGATCCTGAACCGCATCATTCCACTGTCGGTATCGACGCTGATCGCGGCCCTCTCGGTAGTGTTTCTGCTGTTTGGCCTGGTCACGCTCGGCAAGGCGTTCGCCTTCCATTCCCTCACCTGCGTGATCCTTTATCCCCTGTTCTACCAGCTGCTGACCATGCTGACGGACAGCATCGGCAGGCTGACGGAGAATCCCGCCCTGAATACGGTCTGCGCGATCCTGTGCTACGGCATCGGCATCGGCCTCATCATGCGGGAAGGCGCGGCGTCCGGTGCTCTGGATACTATTGCCGTCCTGCTGAATAAAAAGGCCGGGGTGAATATGTCCGTCTCGCTGAACGTCATCGAATACGTGACGCTTCTTCCGCAGGTCTTTTATACCTCGAAGGAAAATGTCCTGTGCGGCATTCTGATCATCATTGGCTACACCCTGCTCGTGGACAACGTCATCGCCCGCGGCAAGTCGATGATCCAGATCGAGATCATCAGCCCTGCATATGAGAAGATCAATGAAATGATCCTGAACCGCTTCAGGCGCGGAGCGACCCTCATCCATATCGAGGGCGGCTACTCCCGCGGCGAAAGCTATGAGCTGCAGACCGTGGTCACGCCCCGCGAATTCTTCGCGATCAAGCAGGCAGTGCTGGAGGTCGATCCTTCCGCTTTCGTGATCGTGGGGAACGTTTCCGAAGTGAGCGGGAGAGGGTTCACGATCAAGAAGTAAATGCGAAAGATATTGTATTTTCCCTTCATATGGGGTAAAATATGTTTAATGAATAAAAGGAGGTGCGTCCATGCCAAGTTATATCTGGCTTATCGTCATGGCCGTGATGATCGTAGTTGAGATCTCGGCGCCCGGACTGGTATCCATCTGGTTCGCTGCCGGCGCACTTGCGGCGTACATTTCGGCACTTCTGGGCGGTGGAACCGCGGTCCAGGTCATGGTTTTCGTCCTGATCTCGGTCGTGCTGCTGCTTCTCACCAGGCCGCTTGCGAAGAAGTACATCAATGAACGCGCAGCCAAGACCAACAAGGACACGATCCCCGGCCGTACGGCAATCGTTACGGAAGAGGTCAACAATCTGGCCGCTACCGGCCGCGTCACCATTGACGGACTTCCCTGGACTGCCCGTGCAGCTGCTGAGGAAGAGATCATCCCCGTCGGAGAAGAAGTCGTCGTCGAGAAGATCGAAGGCGTCAAATGCATCGTAAAGAGAAAATAGGAGGAACCCATGAATCTGCTCATTGCCGCATTTGCTGACAACCTGATCAAGAGCGTACTGCTGATCGCGCTCGTTGCGATCATCCTGATCATCCTCGTTTCCTGCATCAAGATCGTCCCTCAGGCCCAGGCCTTCGTCATTGAACGTCTCGGCGCTTACGTGGGGACCTGGGGCGTCGGCCTGCATTTCCTGACTCCCTTCGTATCCCGTGTGGCCCGCCGCGTGAACCTGAAGGAACAGGTCATCGACTTCAAGCCGCAGCCCGTTATCACGAAAGATAACGTCACCATGCAGATCGATACCGTCGTGTTCTTCCAGATCACCGACCCGAAGCTCTACGCCTACGGTGTGGAAAATCCGCTGATGGCCATCGAGAACCTGACCGCGACGACCCTGCGTAACATCATTGGCGAACTCGAACTCGACCAGACCCTGACCTCCCGTGAGATCATCAACACCAAGATGCGCACCCAGCTGGACGTCGCGACCGACCCCTGGGGCATCAAGGTCAACCGCGTTGAGCTGAAGAACATCATCCCGCCGCGTGAGATCCAGGATTCCATGGAGAAGCAGATGAAGGCGGAACGCGAACGCCGTGAGAAGATCCTGCAGGCAGAAGGTGAAAAGAAGTCCACCATCCTGGTTGCCGAAGGTAATAAGGAAAGAGCCATTCTGGACGCTGAAGCCGACAAGCAGGCGGCCATCCTCCGCGCCGAAGCAAAGCGCGAAGCCATGATCCGCGAAGCCGAAGGCCAGGCGGAAGCCATCCTGAAGGTCCAGCAGGCGAATGCCGAAGGTATCAAGCTTATCAAGGAAGCGGGCGCCGACCAGGCCGTCCTGCAGATCAAGTCCCTCGAAGCCTTCGCGAAGGCTGCCGAAGGCCAGGCCACCAAGATCATCATCCCGAGTGAGATCCAGGGCCTTGCCGGCGCGCTGACGGCACTGAAGGAAACCGTTAAGGACTGAGACCGGCCTCATCGGTAAGAAGAAAGACGCACGCTCAGGCGTGCGTCTTTTTGCACGTTTTTGCCTCTTTCTTCTCTAAATTTTTATTGGCATTTTTCCACGGTCTGTGCTACAATACTCCCGATATGCCCTGAAGGGTCTTTTTCCTGTGGGCATAAAGCAAATGAGAAAGACCCACAGGGTTCAAGGAGGAATTATTCACATGAGCGTTTCCGTAGAGAAGATGGAACACAACCTGGCTAAGCTGACGATCGAGATCCCGGCGGAGGAAGTTGCCGCTGCCGAAGAACGTGCGTATCAGAAGAACCGCAGCAAGATCAATATCCCCGGCTTCCGCAAGGGCAAGGCCCCGAAGAAGATGATTGAACATATGTACGGCGCGGATGTCTTCATGGAAGACGCGGTCAACGACCTGCTGCCCGACGCCTATGAAGCCGCCTGCAAGGAATCCGGCCTCGAGATCGTTTCCCGTCCGGAAATCGACTACAAGCAGGTCGAGCACGGCAAGGCGATCGTCGTCGATGCCGTCGTGGCCGTGAAGCCCGAAGTGAAACTCGGCGAATACAAGGGACTGTCCGTGGACGTCGCTCCGGCCGAAGTGACCGATGAAGACCTTGAAGCCGAACTGAAGAAGGCGCAGGAACAGAACGCCGTGGAAAGCGACGTGGAAGGCCGCGCGCTGAAGGAAGGCGATACCGCGCATCTTGACTATGCCGGCACGGTCGACGGCGTGGCCTTCAACGGCGGCACCGCTGAAAACCAGACCCTGGTCATCGGCAGCCACAGCTTCATCGACGGCTTCGAAGATCAGATGATCGGCATGAACATCGGCGAGGAAAAGGACCTGAACGTGACCTTCCCGGAAAATTACGGTGAGAAGTCTCTGGCCGGCAAGGCTGCCGTCTTCCACGTAAAACTGAACGGCATCAGCGAGAAGATCCTGCCCGAACTGGATGACGAGTTCGCCTCCGAAGTTTCCGAGTTCGAGACCCTTGAAGAATACAAGGCCGACGTGAAGGCCAAGCTCCTGGAAAAGAAGCAGGAAGAAGCGAAGACCGCGAAGGAAAACGCGCTCGCTGAAAAGGCCGTCGAGAATGCCGAGATGGACATCCCCGAAATGATGATCGAGAGCCAGGCCGAGGACATGGTCCGCGATTTCGGCCAGAGGCTGCAGATGCAGGGCATGCAGCTGGAGCAGTACATGAAGTTTACGGGCATGACCATGCCGCAGCTGGTCGAGCAGTATAAAGCGACGGCGAAGAAGCGCATTCAGACCCGCCTGGTGCTGGAAGCCATTGCGAATGCCGAATCTCTGGAAGCGACCGAGGAAGACCTGGACGCCGAGTACAAGAAGATGGCAGAGCAGTACGGCATGGAGATCGATCAGATCAAGCAGTACATGGGCGAGGAAGACGCCAAGACCATGAAGCTGGATCTGGCCGTCCAGAAGGCGCTGGACCTGCTGCTTGCCGAAGCGAAATAAGAAAGGAAAACCAATGAACTTAGTTCCTACCGTTATCGAGTCCTCGAGCCGCGGCGAACGTGCCTACGACATCTTCAGCCGCCTGCTTAAGGACAGGATCGTTTTTGTGGACGGGGAGATCAACGATGCCACTGCCGACCTGGTCGTCGCGCAGCTGCTGTTCCTGGAATCGGAAGACCCCGGCAAGGACATCAATCTTTACATCAACAGCCCGGGCGGCAGCGTGACCGCGGGGCTCGCGATCTATGACACCATGCAGTTCATCAAGTGCGACGTTTCCACCATCTGCCTGGGCATGGCCTGCTCCATGGGCGCCTTCCTGCTTGCGGGCGGCGCGAAGGGCAAGCGCTACATCCTGCCGAACGCCGAAGTGATGATCCATCAGCCGAGCGGCGGCGCGCAGGGCCAGGCGACCGACATCATGATCGTCGCAGACCGCATCCAGAAGACCAAGGATCAGCTGAACCGGATCCTCGCCGCCAACACCGGCAAGCCGCTCGACGTGATCGCCGCGGATACCGAACGCGACAATTACATGGATCCCGAAGAAGCGGTCGCCTACGGCATCGTGGATAAGGTCATTGAAAAACGAAGCTAAGGAGCACTCATGCCGAGCAAGACAAAAGATCTTCATACCTGTGCCTTCTGCGGCCGCAGCGCCGCGCAGGTGAACCGCCTGATCTCCAGTTCCATTTCCCCGACCTACATCTGCGACGACTGCGTGTCGGTCTGCATGGAGATCCTGGAAGAGGATTGGGAGAAGGCGCCTCAGAAGAAGGGCAAGAAATCCGCCCCGCTCAGCCTGAAGAACCTGAAGCGCCCGGAAGAGATCAAAGCCTTCCTGGACCAGTACGTGATCGGGCAGGAGGACGCGAAGAAGGTCCTGGCCGTTGCGGTCTACAACCACTACAAGCGCATCCTTGCCGGCAGCGGGAGCGACGTGGAACTGCAGAAGAGCAACGTGCTGATGCTGGGGCCGACCGGTTCCGGCAAGACCTACCTCGCGCAGACCATTGCGAAATGCCTTGACGTGCCCTTTGCTGTCTCCGATGCGACGGCACTGACCGAGGCCGGCTACGTGGGCGAGGACGTGGAGAACATCCTTCTCAAGCTGATCCAGGCGGCGGACTACGACATCGAGAAGGCCGAAAAAGGCATCATTTACATCGACGAGATCGATAAGATCACGAAGAAATCCGAGAACGTCTCGATCACCCGCGACGTCTCCGGCGAAGGCGTGCAGCAGGCCCTGCTGAAGATCCTGGAAGGCACCGACGCCAACGTCCCGCCGCAGGGCGGACGGAAGCACCCTTACCAGGAGACCATCCAGATCAACACGACCAACATCCTGTTCATCTGCGGCGGCGCCTTCGACGGTCTGGAGAAGATCATTGAGAGCCGCCTCGGCGAGAACAGCATCGGCTTCAACGGCACTGTGGAGAAGAAGGCCGACAAGAAGGTCGGCGAACTGTTCCGCCAGGTGATGCCGAAGGATCTGGTAAAGTTCGGGCTGATCCCCGAATTCGTCGGCCGTGTGCCCGTGGTCGTCTCGCTGGACGAGCTGACCGAAGACGCGATGCTGCGGATCCTGACCGAACCGAAGAACGCCCTCGTGAAGCAGTTCCAGCGCCTCTTCGAGATCGACGGCGTGAAGCTGGAATTCACCGAAGAAGCGGTGCGTGCGGTCGCGCGGAAGGCCCTGGAGCGCAATATCGGTGCGAGAGGCCTGCGCGCCATCATGGAAAATACCATGATGGATCTGATGTACCGCCTGCCTTCGGACGACACGATCGGCATCTGCACGATCACCGAAGACGTGGTCGAAAAAGGTGCGGAACCCGTCCTGACCTACCGCGACGTCATGCCGGAACACCGGACAAAGATGAGCGCCGACAACCTGGTTGGGTAACATTGAAAGATTACGCCGAGCAGGCCGGGAGAGCTTTCGAGGAACATTTGAACGAATGTGAATCGTTCCGAGAAAGGTCTGCCCGGATGCGAGGCGGGAAAATCATTAACGGAAAGGAGGCACCGCATGATCATCAAAACAGTCAATCTTGAAACGGTCTGCGGCGTCACCAGCAAATTTCCGGTAAACGCTCTCCCCGAATTTGCCTTTGCCGGCAAGTCCAACGTGGGGAAAAGCTCCCTCATCAACGGCCTGATGAACCGCAAAAGCTACGCGCGCACCAGCGCCCAGCCCGGCAAGACCCAGACCGTCAACTTTTACAACATCAACGACGCCTTCTACTTCGTGGACCTGCCCGGCTACGGCTACGCAAAGGTCTCCGAGGCGGAAAAAGCCCGCTGGGGCAAGATGATCGAAAAATATCTGCACACGTCAAAGCAGCTGCGGCAGGTCTTCCTGCTCGTGGACATCAGGCACGCGCCAGGCGCGAACGACAGGCAGATGTACGAATGGATCGTCGCCAACGGCTACGAACCCGTGATCATCGCCACCAAGCTGGACAAGCTGAACCGCAGCGAGCGGCAGAAGGCGGACAAGATACTGCGTGCCGGTCTCGGCATCGGCGCAAAGACCCGGATATTCCCTTACTCCGCGGTGACGCAGGAGGGCAGGGAAGAGATATATGCCTACCTGGAGGAATTATTATGAAAGACCTTGTCGATCTGAGAGAACTGTTTCGCAGCCCGGCCGAATACGAAGGCCGGAACCTTACCGTGTGCGGATGGACGCGAAACCGCCGAAACTCCAAGACTTTCGGCTTCATCATGCTGAACGACGGGACCTCCTTCAATTCCGTCCAGGTGGTCTATGACCAGGAACTGGCAAACTTTGACGAGATCCAGCACATCAACATCGGCGCGAGCCTCATCGTGGAAGGAAAGCTCCTTCTGACGCCGGAGGCGCAGCAGGCGTTCGAGATCCACGCGGAGAAGATTACCGTCGAAGGCGCATCCACGCCCGACTACCCGCTGCAGCCGAAGCCGCACAGCGTCGAATTCCTGCGGACGATCCCGCACCTTCGGGCCCGCACGAACCTCTTCAGTGCGGTCTTCCGCATCCGCAGCCTTGCGGCGCACGCCATCCACTGCTTTTTCCAGGAGCGCGGCTTCGTTTACGTGCACACGCCCCTCATTACCGGCAGCGACTGCGAAGGCGCGGGCGAGATGTTCCGCGTGACCACGCTCGATCCGGCAGCCCCGCCCATGACGGAAGAGGGCGCGGTCGACTGGTCGCAGGACTTCTTCGGCAAGGAGACGAACCTGACCGTCAGCGGACAGCTGAACGGCGAGACCTTCGCCATGGCCTTCCGCAACATCTACACCTTCGGGCCGACCTTCCGCGCCGAGAACTCGAACACCACCCGCCATGCGGCGGAATTCTGGATGATCGAGCCGGAAATGGCCTTTGCCGACCTGGAAGACGACATGGACACCGCGGAAGCCATGCTGAAATATGTCATCGGCTACGTGCTCGAACACGCGCCCGAGGAGATGGCCTTCCTGAACAAGTTCGTGGACAAGGGTCTGCTGGAACGTCTTGAACACGTGAGAACGAGCGACTTCGGCCGCATCAGCTATACCGACGCCGTGAAGCTTCTCGAACCGCACAACGACCGCTTTGCCTACAAGGTGTTCTGGGGCTGCGACCTGCAGACCGAACACGAACGCTTCCTGACCGAAGAGATCTTCAAGCGCCCCGTCTTCGTGACCGATTATCCGAAGGAGATCAAGGCCTTCTACATGAAGCTGAATCCCGACGGAAAGACCGTGGCGGCCTGCGACTGCCTGGTCCCTGGCATCGGTGAGATCATTGGCGGCAGCCAGCGTGAGGACGATTACGAAAAGCTGCTTAAGCGCATCGAAGAAGGCGGCATGAAGAAGGAAGACTACGACTTCTATCTGGACCTTCGGAAGTACGGTACCGCCCGCCACGCGGGCTTCGGTCTCGGCTTCGAACGCTGCGTCATGTACCTGACCGGCATCGGCAATATCCGCGACGCCATTCCCTTCCCGAGGACCGTAGGAAACTGCAATCTATAATTTACTCCCTCCCATGGATGAGCGACATGATCCGGCGAACGCGAGCACGGAACTTTCGAGGAACATTTGAGCGAATGTGAATCGTTCCGAGAAAGTTTCGTGCGAACAAGGAGCCGGGGATATTAATGAAAGGAGAGACCATGACCCCGATCGAACAACTCACAGAGATGCTTCGCGAATCCAACCGCATCGTCTTTTTCGGCGGCGCGGGCGTATCCACCGCTTCGGGGATCCCGGATTTCCGCTCCGCGAACGGCCTCTACAATCAGAAATACAAACGCACCCTGTCTCCGGAGGAGATGGTCTCGCACAGCTTCTTCGTGCGCGATCCCGAGGACTTCTTCGACTTCTACCGCGACAAGCTGATCTATCCCGAGGCGCAGCCGAACGACTGCCACAAGGCGCTGGCGGCGCTGGAAAAAGCCGGCAAGCTCAGTGCGGTCGTCACGCAGAACATCGACGGCCTGCACCAGAAGGCGGGCAGCAAAAACGTCTTCGAACTCCACGGCTCGGTCCTGCGGAATTACTGCACCCGCTGCCATAAGTTCTTCGACGAGACCGCGGTCCTGAACGCGAAGGGCGTTCCGAAATGCGACCGCTGCGGCGGCGTCATCAAGCCCGACGTGGTCCTTTACGAGGAAATGCTCGACGAAGACGTGATGGAGGGCGCGGCCAGAGCCATCATGAAGGCCGACATGCTGATCATCGGCGGCACCAGCCTCGTCGTTTACCCGGCAGCCGGCTTCGTCCGCTACTTCCGCGGAAAGCACCTGGTCCTTCTCAACAAGAGCACGACGCAGATGGATGACGAAGCGGAACTAGTGATCCACGACGACATTGCTTTGGTACTCGGGGAGGCCGTACGCGCCCTGGGACTGATGTAAGGAATAAACAAGATGAACAACAAGAAAAAAGACGACGATAAGAACAAACAGCCCAAATGGCTGATGATCATGCTCATCGCCCTGGCGGCCACGTTTGCCCTTTCCTTCCTGTCAAGGTCGCTGCTGGCCGACCGCACCGGAAGCCTCACCTACACGGAGTTTCTGGAGATCCTGAAGACGAAGGAAGTGAAGGAAGTTACCTTCAACGAGTACTACAACAAGGTCTCGGCGACGGTGAAGGATGCAAACGGCAGAGAGGTCGTTTACACGACGGCCATCGTGGACAAGGAGGCGGCGCTCGAGATCATCAATGAGCGGAACATCCCTGTCAGCGGGACCGTCATTTCGTCCGGCAGCTGGGTGAGCATCCTCATGTACGCGATGTTCATCGGGTTCCTGCTGTATTCCATGCGGTCGATGCGGAAGGGCGGCGGCCTGCTGGGCAATTTCGGTCAGAGCACGGCAAAGATGTACGTGCAGAAGGAGACCGGCGTGTCCTTTGCGGACGTGGCCGGACAGGAAGAAGCCAAGGAATCTTTGCTGGAGATCGTGGAATTCCTGCATGATCCGGGCAAGTACGCGGAGATCGGCGCGAAGCTGCCGAAGGGCGCGCTGCTCGTGGGTCCTCCCGGCACCGGCAAGACCCTGCTTGCAAAGGCTGTTGCCGGCGAAGCGAAGGTCCCGTTCTTCTCCCTGGCCGGTTCCGACTTTGTGGAAATGTTCGTCGGCATGGGTGCATCCCGTGTCCGTTCCCTCTTCAAGGATGCCCAGCAGATGGCGCCCTGCATTATTTTCATCGATGAGATCGATGCCATCGGCAAGTCGCGCGATTCCCGCTACGGCGGCAACGACGAGCGCGAGCAGACTCTGAACGCCCTGCTTGCCGAAATGGACGGCTTCGATTCCTCGAAGGGCGTGTTCATCCTGGCGGCGACCAACCGTCCGGAGGTCCTGGACCCGGCCCTGTGCCGTCCCGGCCGTCTGGACCGCCGTATCATCGTAGATAAGCCGGATCTTAAGGGCCGCATCGCGGTGCTGAAGGTCCACGCGAAGCACGTCAACATCGACGAATCCGTCGACTTTAACGAGATCGCTCTTGCCACCTCGGGCGCTGTGGGTTCCGACCTTGCCAACATGGTCAACGAAGCCGCCATCCTGGCGGTGAAGAACGGCCGCAACTACGTCACGCAGTCCGATCTTTTGGAATCCGTGGAAGTGGTCATCGCCGGCAAGGAAAAGAAAGACCGCGTGATGAACGACGGTGAGAAGCGCATGGTGGCCTACCACGAAGTCGGCCACGCGCTCGCGACCGCCCTGCAGAAGCACACGGAGCCGGTGCAGAAGATCACTATCGTGCCGCGTACCATGGGCTCTCTCGGCTACGTCATGCAGACGCCGGAAGAAGAGAAGTTCCTGATGACGAAAGACGAGCTGGACGCTGAACTGGTCACGCTCCTCGCCGGACGCGCCAGCGAAGAGATCTTCTTCGATTCCGTCTCGACCGGCGCGGCGAACGACATCGAGAAGGCCACGAAGCTGGCCCGCTCCATGGTCACCCGCTTCGGCATGAGCGAAGAGTTCGGCCTGATGGGCCTCGAAACGATCGACAGCGAGTATCTGACCGCCCGTTCCTACATGAACTGTGCAGATGAGACCAGCGCCAAGGTCGACATGGTCGTGAAGAAGATGCTGGAGGAAGCCTATGCGAAGGCGAAGGAACTGCTCTCGGCCAACAAGGACATCATGCACAAGATCGCAGCCTTCCTGGTGAAGAAGGAGACCATCACCGGCAAGGAATTCATGCAGCTGATGGATGAGGCGAAGAAGGAACGTGCCGAAGCCGAAGCGGCTCTGCGCGAACGCTTCCCGGAAATGATGGGCGAAGCCGAAAGCAAGGCGGAGACCGAAGCCGGGAACAAAGCCGAAACCCCGGCCGATGACGCAAAGGAGGAATAAAGAGAATGTACTGTTCAAAATGCGGCGCGCAGGCCGCGGACGGAGCATCTTTCTGCGCAAACTGCGGCGCGCCGCTGAACGCGCAGGGTACGCAGCCTGCTCAGGCGCCTCAGAGGAATGACTGGCAGCAGTCGGCGTACGAATCTTACTCTCAGCCTGTTCCGCAGCAGGGTATGAAGTGGCACAAGTTCCTGGCCTATTTCAGCCTCTGGTTCAGCGCGGTCGCCAATCTCTGGAACGGGATACAGGCCATTACGGGTCAGCAGTACAAAGGAAACGCTGAAGCAGTCTACAGCCTTATCCCGGAGATGAAAATGCCGGACAAGGTCTTCGGTGTCCTGTGCGCTGTCACTGCCGTGCTGCTGGTCATTACCGCCGTTTCCCTGCTGAAGTTCAAGGCAAATGGACCGAAACTCCTGACGCTGTCGTATGCCGTTTCGGTGATCGCATGCCTCATCTACGTGATCTGGTCTGCCGTGATCCTGTCCGGCAAGGGTGTCGACGTGACTTCAGCGCTGTCATCCACCTTCATGAGCCTGGCCATCTCGGTCGTCATGATCTTCGTGAACAGGAATTACTATGGAAAGCGTGCGCACCTGTTCGTCAACTGAGTACGGATGGATGACGCGAGCCTGCGGCGCAGGGCAGAAACTGCTTCCCTTTCGAAAATAAAACCCGGACTGAAAAGCCCGGGTTTTATTGTTTTTTTAGAAAACTTACGGGATATTCATTTTTTTGCTGACATTCGGCCGAAAAGGTGCTATAATTTAACCATAAAGAAAACCGCCGGGAATCGTAAAAACTGCGGCGGTAATAATAAGAGGAGGTTTCCTTATGAGTCAAGCACCTAAAAAAGGCGGTATCTTTCAGGCGTACCTGAACTTCAACGTTCTGTACAAGATCCTGATCGGTCTTGTCATCGGCGCGATTGCCGGCGTCATCCTTGCGGCAAGCGGCGTTACCGCTCTGCCCGCCTGGATCAGCATGTTCGGCACCATCTTTACCCGTCTGCTGAAGATGATCATCATCCCGATGATCGTCGGTTCGCTGGTCGTCGGTGCGGCTTCGGTCTCCCCGGCTACCGTCGGTAAGGTCGGCATCCGTGTCGTTATCATCTACCTTATCACTTCCGCCATCGGTGTCACGATCGGCCTTGTGATGGGTAACATCTTCCAGCCGCACGCCATTCTGGCCGTCGAAGCAGCCGAGAAGGTCCCGGCCACTACGGACCAGACCATCTGGAACATCATTGCGAACATCATCCCGACCAGCGTCCTTTCCTCCCTGGTCAACGAGACCGTGCTGCAGGTCATTTTCTTCTGCCTGGTCTTCGGTCTTTGCCTGTCCTACCTCAAGGCCTCCAGTGATGAGCGCCTGAAAACCATCGCGCAGACTACCTACAACGTATTCGACTGCCTGACCGAGATCATGATGAAGATCGTGCAGGGCATCATGCAGTACGCTCCCGTCGGTGTTGCCGTCCTGATCTGCGAAGTCTTCGCGAAGAACGGCGCGAACGTCGTCGGCGCGCTCGTGATCGTCCTTGTGGCCTGCTTCCTCGGCTATGCGATACACATCGTCCTGGTCTACGGCGGCCTGCTGAAGATCTTCCGGATCAAGATCGGCAAGTTCGTCAAGGAAGCCCGTACGCCGTTCCTTACCGCGTTCGTTACCCGTTCCTCGAACGGCACCCTGCCGACCACGATGACCGCTGCCGAAAACCTCGGCATCGATAAGGAAGTCTACGCGTTCTCGCTGCCGCTCGGCGCCACCATCAACATGGACGGCACCGCCATTTATCAGGGCGTCTGCGCGTTCTTCCTGGTCATGACCTGCTACGGCCGCGGCCTGACCTTCGGTGAGATGGGCATGGTCATCCTGCTGGCGACCCTTGCCTCCATCGGCACCGCGGGTGTTCCCGGCGCCGGCGCCATCATGCTGGCCATGGTCATGGCGGGCATCAACCTGCCGATCGAAGCCGGTACCACGCTGGCTCAGGCATATGCCATGATCCTCGGCATCGACGCCCTGCTTGACATGGGCCGCACCGCGCTGAACGTCACCGGCGACCTGACCTGCACGGCCTGCATCGCCAAAAAGCTCGGCCTGCTGAAGGAAGACTCGATCCTGAAATAAGGCATGAATAAGCACGAACTGGAAAAACGGCTCAGAGAACTCGGCCTGTACAGCAGCTACTTTCAGCGGAAGGAACTGAAGCCTCTCGCGCAGATGCTGAAGGAAGGAGAGCAGCTGAACTGCATCCTGACCGGCGTCTACGGCGGCAATCGTTCCATGATGGCCGTGACCGACAGGCGCGTTCTGATCATCTTCGCCGGAGTACTGGGCACGGGCGAATTCAAGGTCGTGAAGCGCGAAGCGGTGCGCCGGCACTGGTTCAACAAGAAACTGCTGTTTTCCGAAGCGGGATTCGCCACGGAGAATGAAGAGTTCGTTTTCGCGAATACCCAGGGAAGCATGAAGAAATTCTTTGACTGGGCGATGGAGCAGCCGCTCCCGGAAGCCGTAAACGGACCTTCCGAACGCTGAGAACCGTTTTTCAAAAGAAAGACCCGGCCTGCAGAGATCATCTGCAGCCGGGTCTTTTATTGTCCTGATCAAAGTTTCTTACGGCTTGACGTCCCGTTCTTCGACCGCATAGCCGCAGGCGCGGATCGCCGCCCTGGCCAGTTCCAAGGTCGCGTCGATGAAGGGACCTTCCTGCGGCACTTCCATGGCGAGGATCGGCAGTTCCGTGCAGCCGAGAACGAAGTAGTCGGCGCCTCTTTTCTTCAGACCGCGGAGGAGTTCCCGGAAGAGAGGAATGCCTTCGCCGAGCGGTCGGGAGGCTTTGACGATGTCATAGATCAGGTGCATCAGCACGTCCTTTTCTTCCTCCGAAGGTTCGAAGAAGGGCACGCCGTGCTTTTCCAGGGTGCGCCCGTAGAGGCCGGTTGCAAGGGTCCCGCGGGTCGCGAGGATCACGCCGGTCTTCCCGGGATATTTCACGGCTGCGGCTTCGGCGGCGGCATCCAGCATGCTGAGGAAGGGCACGGGGCAGCCTTCGCGAAGCGGTTCCAGAAAATAGTGGGCGGTATTGCAGGGCATGATGAGGCATTCCGCGCCTGCACGCACCAGGTTATCTCTTGCCTTCAGCAGTTCGGGCAGGGGGTCCTTCCCGCCGGAGAGGATCGCCGCGGTCCGGTCCGCGATGTCGGTATCCGAATCGATCAGCGTGTGGATGTGCGCATTGTCGTTTTCGGCTGCGGTAAGCAGCACGATCTTCTTGTACAGGTCGACGGTCGCGAGCGGACCCATGCCGCCGAGAATGCCGAGGACCTTTTTTTCTTCATTCATTACATTTTCCTTTCCGCGGCTGCTGCGGCTTTTTCGATGCCGAGTACCGTCAGAACTTCTTTTTCCACTCTGAAGCGGACGTTCCGTCCCGCAAAGGCCATGCCGTAGATCCGGTCGGGATCGTCCTGGTAGGCCGGCCGCGGATCGAGCTTGAGCGTTTCCAGAAGGCCGAGCCGTTCATGTTCAGAGAGGGGGGCGAGCAGCTCTCCGCTGCAGATGACCTTGAGTTTCTTCCGGACACGCCGTCCGCCGAGCACGTCCGAGGCTTCCGGATGCGCGTCCGAGAGGGCAACGTAGGGTTTGATGTCGTAGATCGGCGTTCCGTTCATGAGATCCGCGCCGGAAACGGTAAGATATGCGCCGTCCGGATCGTCAAGATTTACGCTTTCCAGCTTCACCGCGGAAATGCCGATCCCGTTCGGCCGGTAGGGGCTGCGCGTCGCGAACACGCCGAGCCGGGTGTTTCCGCCGAGCTGCGGCGGACGCACGGTAGGGGACCATCCGCGGCTTTCGTTTTCCGAAAAGCCCCAGATGAGCCAGAGGTGAGAGCAGGCTTCAATGCCGCGGAATGCCTCCCGTATGCGGAAGGGCGGCTCAATGACCACGCGGCTGACCGCGTGTTCTGTGAGGCCTGCCTGTCTGGGCACGCCGAACTTTTCTCCGTAATCATTTTTTATCCGCGCAACGATCTCCATGGTGACTCCTTTGCAAAACTGTATTATATCATGATTCCGCAGAAATCACCACAGGGAAATACTGCTTCCGCCGTGCGGTTACGGAGATTTTGACATCTTGCAGAAACTGTGTTATATTACTCATTTGTGGGATCATCCCCATCAGGAGGCACATTTATGGCTCAGAATACGAATAACACTTCATCCGGCTGCAGCAAGGAAAGCTGCGCAGGCTGCCCGTCCGCACAGAGTTGCCCGTCTGCGCAGGGCGGTCAGGGCGCGCAGGACATGCATGCACCCATGAATGCGAACAGCAATGTCCGCCATGTCATCGGCATCATCAGCGGCAAGGGCGGCGTCGGCAAGAGCAGCGTGACTGCCATGCTGGCCGTTTATCTGCGCCGTCAGGGCTATAGAGTCGGCATCCTTGACGCCGACATCACCGGTCCTTCCATCCCGCGCATGTTCGGCGCCGACCGGCTTGCCGGCGTGAAGGACGAAGAAATGATCCCGGCCGAGACCGCGACGGGTATCCGCATCATATCCATCAACCTGCTGCTGGAAGACGAGGGACAGCCCGTACTGTGGCGCGGCCCGATCCTCGGCGGCGTGCTGCAGCAGTTCTGGAGCGAAGTGCGCTGGGGCGAGCTGGATTACCTGCTCGTCGACATGCCGCCCGGAACCGGCGACGTCGCGCTTACCGTTTTCCAGTCCCTGCCGGTCGACGGCGTGTTCCTGGTCACCTCCCCGCAGAGCCTCGTGGAAATGATCGTGACCAAGGCGTACAACATGGCTGCCCTCATGGACATCCCCGTGCTCGGCGTCATTGAGAATTTCAGCTGGCTTACCTGCCCGGACTGCGGCAGAAAAATCGAACTGTTCGGTGAAAGCCGCATCGGCGAATGGGCGCTCGCCCACGATGTCCCGGTCGCGGCGCACCTGCCTCTCGATCCGGCTATGACGGCATTTTCCGACAACGGGAAAATGGAATACTACGAGGTGCCCGAGGGCTTTGCAGCCGTCGCGGCGCTCCTCCCGAAGGAAGAAGAATGAAGAAGATCAGAAAAACAGTCCTGTGGCTCATGGCGTGCCTTCTGCTGATCACGGCGGCGGTCCCCGCGCAGGCGGCGGTCCCCGAGGCGCAGCTGAAGACGACACCGATCGGCCGCAGCGACCATGCCTTTACGGACCACCTGAACCTGCCCTGGCCGGCAAACCCTTACGTAGAGGCGGATACCGCTTTCCTGGTGGAACTGAACAGCGGCACCGTTCTCTACGCGAAGAACCCGCACCAGCAGATGTTCCCGGCGAGCATCACCAAGATCATGACGGCGCTCGTGACCATCGAGAACGTTCCGCTGTGGGAAAAGCTGACCCTTTCGAAAGCGTCCGTCACGGACCTTGTCTGGGGCGGCTTCGACAGCCAGATGCGCTTTTACGAAGGTCAGTCCATGAGCATTGAGCAGGCTCTTTATGCCCTTTCGCTCGACTCGGTCAACACCATCGGCTATGCGCTTGCGGAGCATATTTCCGGGAGCCTTGACGGCTTTTCGAAGCTGATGAACGAGAAGGCACAGGCGGTCGGCACGGTCAATACGCATTTCAACAACCCGCACGGCCTGAACGATCAGACGCATCTGACCACGGCCCACGACATGGCCAAGATCCTGTGGGCGGCGGCGGAAAACGACATTTACCGCAAGATCGCCGGTACGGAGAAATACAGCTTCACGGACAGTTTCGGCAAGACCATCAACTGCAGCCACGGCTATAAGGTGTTCAGCCGCGACTCGCAGTACTACGACCCGAGATGCGTCTGCGGCAAGACCGGCTACACGAGCGAAGCCATGTTTACCCGCGCGGTCTATGCGACCGACGGCAAGCTGGACCTGATCGCGGTCACGATGCATTCGGATACCACCGCTCTGGCCTACCAGGACATCAAGACGCTGCTGGACTACGGCTTCAACAACTTCTCGCTGCTGGACCTTCCGAAATACGATCCGAAGGATTTCATCATGACGGCGGCGAGCGGCCGGCAGATCGAACTGATGGCCGGCGACATGATCGAACAGTATCCCGGACGTTTCCTTGTCCCGAACGCCAGCAAAAACCTCAGCTGGAAGCCGGAACTGACCTCCGAAGAGGGCAGCCTTATGGCCAAATATGTTTTCGGCAATGAAGTCCTCACCGTGACCTTCCCGGTCTGGGTGGACGACCCGTACGCATCGTCGCAGGCACAGGAGCAGGAGACTGCAGCGACCCTGCCCGACAATGCAGGGAAGAGTTCCCCTGCCGGCACCGAGAGCAGCGTCCCCGCCTCCACGCAGGAAGGGGAGGAAGCGAAGAACGGCCTGAGCACGCGCCAGGTCATCGTGATCTGCGTCCTTGTCGCCCTGCTTTCCGTCGCGCTTTACATCCTCGGCGAAATGTTCCTCCGCGCGAAGAAGCGCAGAAAGAAACACAGATAAGATGGAAACGATCCGGATCCGTTATTTATGCGAAGACCTTCCGCCGATCGCGGCTGCGCCCGGCGGCGACTGGGTGGACCTGCGCGCTGCGGAGGATATCGAGATGAAGGCGGGCGAATTCCGCCTGATCCCGCTCGGCGTCGCGATGCAGCTGCCGGAAGGTTACGAAGCCCATATCGCGCCGCGCAGTTCGACCTTCAGGAATTTCGGCCTGCTGCAGACGAACAGCGTCGGCGTCGTGGACGGCAGCTACTGCGGCGATAACGACGAATGGAAGGCACCGATGCTCGCGACCCGCGACGTCCTGATTCGAAAGGGCGACAGGATCTGCCAGTTTCGGATCGTGAAGAATCAGCCGGAACTCGTCTTTGAACAGGTCGAACACCTTGCGGCAAAGGACCGGGGCGGCTTCGGCTCCACCGGCATACGGTAACGGTTTCATAAAAAGAAAAGATTTCACCCGCGGAACTGGATTTTCCGCGGGTTTTGTGTTATGATGCATGAAAGACCACTCGAGAGGTGAATATCATGCAGGAAGTACGTGCGCACGTCGGCGGACGCATCCGTCTGTACCGCAAGGTGAAGCATTTCACGCTTACGGATCTTGCTGCGCGGATCCATAAGAGCAAGGCAACGCTGTCCAAATATGAGACCGGAGAGATCACGGTGGACGTGGAGACGCTTTTCGACATCGCGTCCGCGCTTGGCATCTCGGTGCAGCAGCTCATCGACTGGCGGCCGGAATCGGCAGAAGAGACCGCGGCAGGAGAGGACAGCTTCTTCCCTCAGCGCTGTACCTACGTCTATTTCTATGACGGCCGGGTAAAAAAGATCGTACGGAACATTCTGGAGATCAGCCGCGAGGGCGGTGCCCCGACCGCGGCACTGTACTACGATCTCGCCTCCTTTGACCGGCCGGAGGGCTGCCGGAACCTCTATTTCGGCAAGGCGGAATTCTTCGATACCGTCTCCAATTTCCTGTTCGAGAGCCAGAGCAACCACAGCGAACGCGTAACGCTTACGGCCCTCAACCCCTTCGACCGCAGCACCGAGGTGCTGGGCATGCTTTCGGGCATGTCGCGCTACCCGCTGCTGCCCATCTCCATCAAATGCATCCTCTCGTCGGAACCGCTCGTTGAAGATGAGCGCCTGCAGGAGGAACTGATCCTGACGCAGAAGGACATCAAACTGATCCGAAAACTGAACATGTTTGCCGTCGAGCAGTTCTGAACGCTGCGAAACGCAAAAAAACCGGGAACCCGTCAGGTTTTCCGGTTTTTTTGCGGGCGTGCACTGAATGATTATAAAAAAACACTGTAGACATTGTAAAAAAATATGATATAATTTTTGCGTTAAGACCCGTAATGGGACTGTTTTTCATTCAAGCGTTTTCGGGGAGATACCGGACCGGAAAACAGCCAAGATAGGAGAGAACCTATGAGCAAAAAAGAAAAAGCCGTCCAGGAGATCGACGTCAATTCCCTGGACGCCGATCTGGCAGCGGCGCAAAAGCTGGAAGAGAGCAAGAAGACCTTGTTCGGCAAGATGGCGATCGTCTTTGCATTCTGCATGGCCGTGTACCATATCCTCAAGACCGTGCAGATCCTGAAGATGGACGTCATTCCCGAACGCGGCATTCATGTCGCTTTCGCCTTTACGATCCTGTATCTGAGCATGCCGCTGTATGAGCATGTATTCAAGGACCGTTTTGCCGGCAATAAGGGATTCCGCATCATATGCCGGATCGTGGACATCCTCTGCATCCTTGCCCTGTGGGGCGCCATCTACATGTGCAGTTACGAGTACAGCCATCTGTCGGAAAATCTGGGCATTCCCGGAAAATGGGCGGCTGTTGCCGGCTGCGTTTTGTTCCTTCTGGTGCTGGAAGCAGCCAGACGGTGCTTGGGCTACATCATGCCCATCCTGGCGCTGATCTTCTTTGCCTACGCCCTGTTTGGCCATAAGATCCCGGGCCAGCTCGGACACGCCAGATACACCTTGAAGCAGCTGTTCCAGTACATGGCCATCGACCTTGACGGCGTTTTCGGCACCACCATTTCCGTGTCTGCCGGCGTTATCTTCATGTTCGTCATGTTCGGCGCCTTCCTGGAAGCCTCCGGCTGCTCGCAGTTCATCAATGACCTGGCCCTTTCCCTGACCGGCAAGCTGCGCAGCGGCCCCGCCCTTTCCGCGGTCGTTGCTTCCGCCCTCATGGGCTGCATCAACGGTTCCGCCGTCGCCAACGTCGTCGGTACCGGTACCTTCACCATCCCGCTCATGAAATCCCGTGGCTACAAGCCGGAATTCGCTGCCGGCGTGGAAGCGGTGGCTTCGACAGGCGGACAGATCCTGCCGCCCGTCATGGGCTCCGGCGCTTTCCTGATGGTCGCGTTTACGAATGAAGCTTATCCGCTTATCGTCAAATGCGCCGTCATTCCGGCGATCCTGTACTTCCTCGGCGCCGGCGTTGCCGTGTATGCGCAGGGCGAAGTCGGTGACGTCGAACTGATGCCGAAGGAACAGATCCCGAAGACCAGAAGCGTCCTGAAGGACGGCTGGATGTACCTTGTCATCATCGCCGTGCTGATCTGGGCACTGCTGATCCAACAGTTCTCGCCGGTGGTCGCGGCCCTGATCGGTTCTGCTTCCGTGCCGGTTGTCATGCTGGTCGACAAGAAGAAACGCTTCCCGATCACGAAGATCCCGTCCGCACTGGTGAAATCCGGCTTCAATGCCCTGACCATCGTGGCGGGCTGCGCCTGCGCAGGTATCGTCGTGTCCATGGTCGCCCGTACCGGTCTCGGCGGAAAATTCGGCAATGCCATGATGAACGCCGCCGGCGGCAGCCTGTTCCTGGGGCTGCTGTTCACGGCCATCGCCTGCGTCATCCTGGGCATGGGCCTGCCGACCACGTCCGCGTACGTCATCGGCGCGTCCATCCTGGCGCCTGCCCTGATCCCCATGCTGAGAAATGTGCTTTCGCCTGAGCTGGTAGCGGCTGATCAGTATTTCCCGGCTCTGGTCGCGCATCTGTTTGTTTTCTACTTTGCCTGTCTGTCCGCCATTACGCCGCCGGTCGCTCTGGCTGCCTATGCGGGCGCCGGCATTGCCAAGTGCAACCCGATGCCTACGGCTGTTCACGCCTGCAAGATCGGCTTTGCGGGCTTCGTGGTGCCGTTCGTGTTCTGCTATAACAGCGCCATGATGATGCAGGGCAGTCTGGGTGAGATCCTGATGGTCACTGGAACCGCACTTGTTGGCTGCGTGGCCATGTCCTTCGGGATCCAGGGCTGGTATTTCAGCGGCCAGAAGAAGGTGAACTGGGTCATCCGCCTGCTGGTGCTTGCAGCAGGTTTCTGCATGATGATCCCGAACGACCTCCTGAGCATCGTCGGCCTGGCCGTGCTTGTCTGCCTGTTCGTACTGACGAAGATGCAGAACAAGAAAACTCAGCCCGCATAAGGGCCGCATCTCTTTCGATAGCCCGAAAACCCAGCGTTTTCGTTCTATAAAAACATCAAAAAAGGAGAAGTAACAATGAAGAAAATCGTTAGCCTGCTTCTGGTCCTGACGATGGTTCTGGCGCTTGCTGCCTGCGGAAGCAGCAGTAGCAGCGAGTCCGGCGGCTACAAGTACACCGGCGACCGTCTGACCATCGGCGGCGCGGACTCCACCGGCACCATGTATGCTGCGGCTGTCCAGGTTGCCGCGACCTTCACCAACAACATCAACGGCATGAACGTGGATGCTACCACCTCCACCGGCTCCAATGAGAACGCCAAGAAAGTCAACAGCGGCGAGATCCAGCTCGGCATGTGCTCCGGCGATGCTGCTCTGGATGCCGTAAACGGCACCGGCAAGTTTGCGGAATCGGGCAAGCAGGAAAACATCTGCGCCATCGGCGCCGTGTATCCGTCCCTGTCCAACTGGATCGCTCTGAAGTCCACCGGCTGGAAGTATCTGCACGATGCGGATCCTAAGGGCACCTACGGTGTAGGCCCCTCCGCTTCCACTTCCGAATCCTCCGCTCTGCTCGGCCTTGAGATCGCCGGCATCAGCAAGGAAAACGGCGCGACCTTCACCAACGTGACCCTGGGCGAAGGCGCCAACAACGTGGCTGACGGCATGATGAGCGCCTCCACCGCGTTCGCGGGCATCCCGGTCGGCGCGCATCAGAGTGCTGCCACCACCAAGGAGTGCGTATGGCTCGGCTTCACCGAAGAAGAACTGGATAAGATCGTTGCCAGGAACCCTGCTTACTACAAAGCCACCATCCCGGCCAAGACCTATCCGAATCAGGAAGAAGACGTCCCGACCTTCGGCGTGAAGTGCATGGTCATCTGCAACAAGAACCTCGGCGAAGACGAAGCCTATCAGATGGCGAAAGCCCTGTACGAACAGGCTGAAAAGATGGCGGAAGCCAGCGCTGTGTTCTTCATGATGAAGGAAAAAGCGTTCATCGCCAACGATCTGCCGATCAAGCTGCACCCCGGTGCAGAGAAGTTCTACAAGGAAGTCGGTCTGATCAAATAATTTCCGATGACCGGAAGACCGGGGCCTTCACGGCCCCGGCCTTTTCTTGAACAAACGAGAAAGGACGGGCTTCATCATGGACCTGTGGTCACTGATCAGCCTTCAGATCACCTTATTCATCCTGATGATGGTCGGCGCCTTGCTGAAAAAGACAGGCGTCATCGGCGCGGAGGGGAAAAAGACTCTTTCGGATCTTTGCATCAAAGTCGTGATCCCCTGCAATATCTTCAAGTCGTTTCTGATCGACTTCACGCCGGACATCCTGAAGACCTGCGGCCTGCTGCTGGTCTCGGCCGTGATCCTGCAGGCGGTCTGCCTGCTCCTCAACCGCTTCATTTACAACGGTCAGGAGCAGCGCCGGAAGAAAGTGCTGCAGTACTGCACCATCGTACCGATGAGCGGTTTTCTGGGCAATCCGATCGCCGAAGGCATCTACAGTTCGGTCGGTGTGCTGTACACCTCGATCTTTCTGATCCCGATGCGGATCATCATGTGGTCCGTCGGCACCAGCTACTTCGTGGCAGGAGAGAAAACGGATCCGAAAAAGGTCCTGAAAAACGTGCTGACGCATCCGGCGCTGGTCGCGATCTACCTGGGCCTCATCTGCATGGTCACGGGCTTCCGCCCGCCGGCCGTGATCCTGAAGCCCATTCAGTACCTCGGGAACTGCAACACCGCACTCACCATGATCATCGTCGGGACCATCCTGGCGGACGTGCCGCTCCTTTCGATCTTCAGTAAGGCGACACTCGGCTTTTCCGCCCTGCGCCTCGCGCTGCTTCCCGCGGCCGCCTTCGGCCTGGGGATGCTGCTCGGCCTGGATAACGTCTCGCACGGCGTGAGCGTCCTCATGACCGGCATGCCGGCAGGCGCCACTGCGGCGATCCTTGCTGCGCGCTATGAGAGCGATGCGGAGTTTGCCACGAAATGCGTAGTCCTGAGCACCCTCATCAGCATGGTCACCCTGCCCCTCTGGGCACATATCGTAGGGTAGGAAAGGGCCTCACCAAACGCTTCATGATTTCAAAAATCCCTTATCCGCCCGCTGAAAACCGCCGCAAGGCGGTTTTTTCGATCCTTCGAAAACCGCATAACCATGCGGAAAAGTCCGAATTTTTACACAAGAGCGAAAAAGTGTGATATACTTTTAACAAGTTTGAAATAAGCTTTGGCAGCAAACAACATCACAGTACGTTTAAGGAGGTACGAAAGATGCTTACAACAGGATTAGCCGTATTCTTTTTACTGGGCGGTATCGTCGCGGGTATCATCATGAAGCAGACGTCGAAAAGCAGGAAAGCAAGTCTGCCGATAATCCTCGGCGTGATCGCCGCAGTCGTCACCCTTGCGGGATCCTGCTTCGTCTCGGTGCCGACCGGCCACACCGGCGTGGTCACCACCTTCGGCAAGGTGGAGAACTTCACCCTGGACGCCGGCATCCACGGCAAGCTTCCCTTTCAGGAAGTGGTGCTTCTGGACAACCGCGTGCAGAAAGCCCGCATCGAACTGAACTGCTTCTCTTCTGACATTCAGGAAGTGAAGGTGGTCTACACTGTCAACTACCAGATCAGCAAGGAAAACGCGATGACGATCTACAGCCGGATCGGAACGCTCTACTATGACACCGTGATCACCCCGAACGTTTCGGAGGCCGTGAAGGTCATGACGGCGCGCTACACCGCCGAGAACCTGGTGGCTTCCCGTGACGAGCTGTCCGAGAAGATCGAAGACCTGCTTTCGGAACAGCTCAGCCGCTACAACATCGTGGTGGTCGGGACCTCGATCGAGGACATGGATTTCACGGATGCCTTTACGAACGCGGTCGAAGCGAAGCAGGTCGCTGCGCAGAACAAGCTGCAGGCGGAGATCGAGCAGCAGCAGAAGATCATGGAGCAGAAGTCCACGGCGGAACGTGCCGTGATCGATGCCAACGCTGCGGCTGAGGTGGCGCGCATTCAGGCGGAAGCGGATCTGGCCGTGACCAAGATCCAGGCAGACGCTGCAGAGTACGCCGGCCAGAAGGAAGCCGCAAAGAACAAGGCCATCGCCGAGAACCTTTCGAAGGATCTCCTCAACTATTACTACATCCAGCAGTGGAACGGGATCCTCCCGAACTACTACATGGGCAGCGACAACGTCAGCACGATCATCGGGATCCCGGACGCTGCCGCGCAGGAATGAACCTTTCCGCCCGGGATGGGGCGCCGCACAGGCGGCGCCCCATTATTGTGCAAAAAGGCATCTTCTCGCAACAAACTCCTCTGAAGGCTAAAATAATGCTTGCCATTTTATAAAAAATGTATTAAGATATAAGCAAATTAATCGGATGGGGGACGTAACCACCCGCTGCAGACAGAAGACACGGCTGTCGGCACCGGCTGGGCCCCGCCGAAAAAATGAGGAGGAAGAAAATGCCTGAAGAAACCAAAGTGGCAAAAAAAGGCTGGCTTGACAAATTCCTCGACTGGCTCGAGAGAGTTTGTAACAAGCTTCCGGATTCCACGATCCTGTTCATCTACTTGTTCTTCATCATCCTGGTACTGGGCTGCATCCTGGGTCTGCTCGGCGTCTCTGCGGAGAACGTAGCGACTGGCGAAGTCGTCAAGGTGCAGAACCCGATCTCGACGGCCGGTCTCCGGTACTTTGTCGGCAACATGGTATCCAACTTCACGGGATTCGCTCCCCTGGGTCTGGTTATCACCATGAGCCTGGCCATCGGTATCTGCGAAGAAGGCGGGCTCATCTCGACCCTGCTGAACGATAAGCTTCGCAACATCCCGCCGGCCATCCTGCCTTACGTGATCGCTTTCGTCGGTACCTGCGGCAACATCGCTTCCGATACCGCCATGGTCGTTATCCCGCCTATCGCTGCGGTGCTGTATATCGGCGCCGGCAAGAACCCGCTCGTCGGTATCATCAACGGCTATGCGGGCGCGCAGGCAGGCTTCTCGGCCAACCTGATGATCGCCGGTACCGACTCCCTGCTGCAGGGCGTTACCAATACCAACCTGGCTGCGTTCCTGGGTGACAAGATCAAATATGAAGTTGACGTCACCTGCAACTGGTACTTCATGATGGCCTCCACCTTCCTGTGCGGCGCGGTCATCGGCGCGGTCTGCGAATTCGTTGTAGAAAAACGTTTCGGCAAATATCAGCCGCCGGAAGACATGGAAGTCGAAATGCCCGAACTTCGTGAAGTCACGAAGAAGGAGAAGAAGGGTCTCCGTGCTGCGGGTCTTGCCCTGCTGATCTACATCGCGATCATCGTGGCGCTGTTCTTCATCGGCCCTCTGGGCAAGGAATATGCGATCGGCAAGGATCAGACGGCAGCAGATGTCATTGCGGCAGCAGCCAAGAAGGGGATTACCGTGAAGGGCATTCTCGGCAATGAGAAGATGCTGTACTCCACCGAGTTCGTCGGCTCCGTGCTGCTGAAGAACCTGATCCCCGTGCTGTTCCTGCTGTTCATGGTCGTCGGCCTTACCTTTGCGTTTACCGCCGGCACCTTTAAGAAGAGCAAAGACGTTTCCAAGGCCATGACTCACCAGATGCAGCTTATGGGCTCCTACGTAGCATTCTGCTTCTTCGCCGGACAGTTCACCGGTATGTTCAACTACACGAAGCTGGCCACCTGCCTTGCCATCGGCGGTGCTGACCTGCTGAACGCCATCGGCTTCACCGGCTTCGGCATGCTGGTCGCGGTCATCCTGGTCACCGGCCTCATCAACCTGTTCGTGCCGTCCGGTTCCGCCAAGTGGGCCATCCTGGCGCCCGTGTTCGTACCCATGCTGATGCTCCTTGGTTATCACCCCGGCTTCATCCAGCTGATCTATCGTCTGGGTGACTCCCCGACCAACGCTTTCACGCCTCTGTCCCCTTACCTGTGGGTCCAGCTTTCCCTGATCCAGAGAAAGTACGACAAGAACTGCGGTATCGGTACGCTGGCTTCCGGCCTGTTCCCGATCGGTATTGTCCTGCAGATCGCCTGGATCATCTTCCTGGGTCTGTGGATGCTGCTCAAGCTCCCGATCGGCCCCGGCGTCACCACGGCGCTTCCGGCAGAACTGGCTGCTGTTCTGGGCGGCTAAGTCCTGTTATCCCGTAAGGGAGGCAAACATCAGGGCCCTGAGTCCCCTCAGGGCCCCTTTCTCATCAAAGAGGCCGGATGTTCCCTGCCGGTCTCAAATCACAGCAGTGTGGAGGTCCTTTCATGGGCGAAAGCATCAAGAATCTGTTCAGCAACTGGTTTTCCACGGATAATTTCCAGCCCTGGAAGCTGCAGACCAAATGGGACTACATTTTCTTCGGCATCCTTTTGCTGATCGGTTTTCTGATATTCTTCTTCGTAACACGCAGCCTGAAAAAACACCGCAATCTTGCCGATGCCAAGAAGCGCGTGGCAAGAAAGCTGAAACGGCTCGGGGGCAAGGGTTCCGTCTGTTATGTCGATAAAATGGTCAAAACGACGGATATGGAACATTTCTGCGAGCTGATCAATGTGGCCAAGGACCGGATCTACGTGGTCAAGGTATTCCCCTGGGGCACGAAGGTCTCCGGCAGCAAGACGGAGAAGGAATGGGCCTTCATGTACGGCAAGGAAGTCCGCTATGAGCCGAACCCCTTAGGAGATCTGGACCTGCAGCGTGGGGTGGTCACCCGTGTGCTTCTGCGCGCCAATCAGCGCAGCGTTCCGGTGATCCCTCTCGTCGTCTTTGCCGACAATTACGGGCGGGCCGATTTTTCGATCCACGGGCTGAAGGCTGCCAACGTCGTTCCCATCCAGCAGATGGGATCGTGGCGCCGTACCTACAAGCTGGATAAGGTCCCGCTCAATCTGGAAGAGGTCAAGGCCGCTCTCGAGAAGTCCTTTACGGATGCGCCGCAGGGGGGCTCCGAAGAATCTTCCGAAACAAAACAATAAGCCCGATAATTATGCCTGCGCCAGGGTTTCCGCGCAGGCTTTTGCGTAAAATAAACGAATGGGAGAGTGCAACATGACATTTGACCGTATCGACATGAAGGCGCTGGAGGAGGACCTGGTCCGGATCCGCCGCGATCTGCACCGTCACCCGGAGACCGCCTGGACGGAATTCCGCACGACGGCGCTCATCATCACGGAACTGGAAAAACTGGGCCTGCCCGTGGAATTCGGACCGGCCATCCACGTCCCGGAGAAGATGTTCGGCATGCCGTCCGAAGCCGAGATGCAGGCCTGCTATGAGCGGGCGCTCGGCGAATCCGACAGGCCGGATCTCATTGAGAAGATGAAAGGCGGCTTTACCGGCTGCATCACGGAAATTCAGGGTGCGCTTCCCGGACCCACGGTCGGGATCCGCGTGGACATCGACTGCAACGACTGCGACGAATCGGACGCGCAGGATCACAAGCCCGCTGCGGGCGGTTACGCTTCCCTGCATCCGCACTGCATGCACGCCTGCGGCCACGACGCCCACACGGCGATAGGCATCGGCACGGCACGCATCCTCTGCGCGTACAGGGACGTCCTGCCCGGCAAGGTGATCCTTGTCTTTCAGCCGGGAGAAGAGGGCCTTCGCGGTGCGGCGTCCCTCACGGCGACCGGACGCTTTTCGGAATGCGACTATTTCTTCGGCGCACACGTGGGCTTGAAGCAGCTGCATGTCGGCGCGGTCGCCGCATCCAGCTACGGCTTCCTCTCCAGTACGAAATTCGACGCCGTCTTCCACGGGCTCGCGGCACATGCCGGCGCGGCGCCAGACATGGGCTGCAACGCGATCGGCGCCGCCTCGGCAGCTGTTGTCAACATGCTGGCGATCGCCCGCCATCACGGCGGCTCTAGCCGCATCAACATCGGTACCTTCCACGGGGGGACCGGCCGGAACGTCATTCCGGATACGGCCACGCTGGCCATTGAGACGAGAGGCGTGACGAACGAGATCAACGAGTACATGGAAAAGTCGGCGCTCAGAGTGCTGAACGGCGCGGCGGCCATGTACGGCTGCACGGTCGAGACGAAATTCATGGGATCGGCCGGGAGCGTCGTCTGCGACGAGGAACTGGTGGACAAGACCGTGAAGATCCTCGCGGGCGTGGACGGTGTGGACGAGATCATCCGCAGCGCCGATTTCGGCGGCGGTGAAGACGTAACGACCATGATGCAGGACGTGCAGGCGCACGGCGGCCAGGTGACCGAGATGATCATCGGCATGCCGCTCACCGCCCCGCATCACAACGGCCTGTTCGACGTAGACGAACGGGTCATCGGCATCGGCGCCCGGGTGTTTGCCTCACTGGCGCTGGAAGTTTCGCATTACTGACGGATAAAGGAGGATGAATGTCATGAGTGATGTTCGCGAAGTCATCAACAAATACTGGGACAAGGTGAAGGAGCACCGCGAATGGTTCCACCGCCATCCCGAACTGAGCCACGAAGAAAGAGGAACGGCGGCTTACATCGCGAAGACGCTGCGCGAGATCGGCCTGGAACCGAAGGAGAACGTCGGCGGCTACGGCGTGACGGCCCTCATCAACGGCCGCGGCCACGGCAAATGCGTCGGCCTGCGCGCGGACTTTGACGCCCTGCCCGTCACCGAATGCACCGGCCTCCCCTACGCCTCGGAGAACCCCGGCGTGATGCACGCCTGCGGCCATGATGCGCACGCGGCGATGCTGCTCGGCGCGGCCTACGTGCTGAATGAACTGAAGGATGAATTCGACGGTTCGGTGAAGCTGATCTTCCAGCCGGCGGAAGAAGATGCCGCGGCCTGCGGCTCCAAGGCCATGATCGAAGACGGCGTGCTGGAGCATCCGCACGTGGATGCGGTCTTCGGACAGCATGTCTGGCCGACCCTCGATACCGGCAAGATCGGCATTCGCAACGGTGCCATGATGGCCTCTTCCGACCGCTTCTTCATCACCATCCACGGCAAGAACGCCCACGGTTCGCAGCCGGACGCCGGCATTGACGCGATCGTGATCGCGGCACAGGTCATCAGCGCCCTGCAAAGCATCGTTTCCCGCAATGTCGGCCCGCTTGACAGCGCGGTCGTGACCATCGGTCTGATGAACGGCGGCACCCGCTACAACATCATTGCGGATACCGTGACGATGGAAGGCACCTGCCGGAACCTCAATCCCGAAGTCCGCAACAAGATGCCCGAACGCATCGAAAACATCATCAAGGGCGTTACCGAAGGCATGGGCGGCACCTACGATTTCCGGTACCTGCGCTGCTACAGTCCGACCGTGAACGACCCGAAGAAGTTCGAACTGGTCCGCGACGTGATCAGGGAAGTCGGCGGCGACGACCTGCTGGTCATCCCCGAGAACTCCGCGCTCGGCGGCGAGGATTTCTCCTTCTACACCGAGAAGGTGCCCTGCGCCTTCTGGTGGCTCGGCTGCCACGATCCGGAGCTGCCGTTCTATCCGATCCACAGCGGCGGTTTCTTCGCTGATGAGAGAGCCCTGCCTTACGGCATGGAAGTCATGGTGAAGTCCGCGCTCAAGTTCCTCGCGGAATGACGGACAAAGACAAAGAGGGGGGATAACCGTCGTTATCACCCCTCTTTTTTCGTGCAGGAGATGCTTATTTCCCTGCTTCCGGCAGGCAGTGCATCTGCGTTCTGCCGAGGACGCGGAAGCCTTCCGCCTGCCCGTTAAGGCTCCTCAGACCGAAGTCTGCGGCGCGGAGCTTCAGGTACAGGGAGATCGTCCGGAAGGATTCGGATTCCCGCGGAAACTGCGTTTTGTGGAGAAGAAGCGCGCCCAGCTGGCGGCCGATGAGGCCTTTTACCTTCACGAAGCGGTTCGGCTTTGCCGTCATGTAGAAGGCGAGCGCCTGAACGTCTGCAGGCGCGGCGCCGTGCTGATTCATGATCTCCGGGAAGGGAGCGAAGAAGGCAGCGCGTCTTGCGGCTTCACCGGTGTTCCGGTGGTCGGCGTGGCATTCGCTGGAAACGTCCGGGTCAGGCGCAAAAATGAGCTCCGGCTTCGCCTCGCCGATCACGCGGACGATGCCGCGGAAGAGGTCGGCCGGGTCGTAGAAGGCGCCGTCGGAAAGTTCCAGGAAACGGACGTCGTCAACGCCGATGGCGCGTGCGGAGGCCAGGGATTCCGCCTTTCTCAGGCGGATCAGCTCCTCCGACGCGGTGCCCGGCGTGTTTTCCGTACCGAAGCGGCCGTCCGTGCAGATCAGGAAGGTAAGCTTCTTCCCGGCAGTGGCAAGCTTCGCCGCCGTCGCACCGGCGCCGATCTCGATGTCATCCGGGTGCGGCCCGATGAAGAGGTACCGTTCGAACGATTCCACCTGCGGAAGAGGTGCGGCAAAGCGGAGAACGGTCTTAGTGAGACTCATTTGCGCCTCCTTCCCTGCGCGCCTTCAGTTCGGCGCAGATGCGGTCGTATTCCGGTTCATCCAGTTTGTAATGCTTCAGGTACATCGCGTAGCTCACGGACATCAGCAGGAGCGGAATGACGATCATGACGAGCAGGATGCCCGTGGACTGGCCGTGGGTCACGTTTGCGAGGACGCCGTCGATCTGCGCGAGCTTCTCGGCTTCGGTGATGCGGCCTGCCGCGGCGGCATTTTCCAGCTTGGAGATCTGGTTGGTGTATTCGCGCACGCCGGTCAGCAGGAAGGTCGCGGAAGCGATCACGACGGTGAGCGCGGAAGCAAGCTTCGTCAGGAACGGCCGCATGGAAGTGATGATGCCTTCATCCCGTGTCCCGTGCAGGTATTCGTTGTACTCCACCGTGTTGATGACGGAGATCATCAGGATCAGGT
The DNA here is from genome assembly GCA_902789555.1 of uncultured Lachnospiraceae bacterium. GTDB lineage: Bacteria > Bacillota > Clostridia > Lachnospirales > Lachnospiraceae > UBA6987. The sequence goes on along the minus strand of CADAOF010000001.1, from coordinate 418,663 downwards.
AGAAGCCGTACTGACCGAAGTTCGCCAGCATGAAGCCGAGGGTGACGAGAAGGAACTTGAGGTCCATCCCGCCGAGCATCACGGTACCGGACCGCATGAGAACGCCGGGGATGAACATGATCGCGTAGCCGATGACGGAAACGATGAGGAGCGTCCGCATGAAGCGCTTTCTCGGTACCTTGCGCGAGATCATGGGGTAGAAGATCATGAGCAGCGCAGTGACCGACATGCCGATCGTCGTGAACAGCGAATACAGCCCGCCGCGATAGCCGAATTCGGCATAGATGTAGGTGGAGCCGACGCCGGAAACGACGATGGTGTTGCCGACCTCGTGGATCAGGAAGATGATGGAGATCCAGATCAGCTGGCTGTTGCCCGAGATCGTCTTCCAGATCTTTTTGAAACTCACGGGCGGCACGGGCTCGGCCTCGTAGCTCCGGTCCTCTTTCACGCCGAAGAGCGTAAAGCAGAGGAAAGCGGGGCAGAGGATGGCGATGGCCAGGGCGATGCGTCCGTAGGCGACCGTGGTGCTGCCGCCGATGGCGCCTGCGCCCGTGGTCAGCATGGGGATGAGGATGCCCGCGCCGGTGCCGCCGATGCCGGCGAACAGGGTCGTGCGGGCCGTAAAGGCGTTGCGCGTATCACCGTCGGAGCTGAGGGACGGGATCATGCCCCAGTAGGAGATGTCGCCCATCGTATAGGTGATGCTGTAGGCAAAGTACATGGCGCCGAAGAACCAGACAAAGCTCCAGCCTTGCAGCTTTACGTTGAAAGTCGCATAGATCACCAGCGAGGTGGAGACCATGCCGGCGATGATCCAGGGCTTGAACTTGCCGATCTTCGTGCGGGTGCGTTCGATGATGTTGCCCATGATGGGGTCGTTCAGCGCGTCGAACACGCGGGCTGCCACCATGATGGCGGCGATCGCGGAGAACTGCGCGTCGGTCAGGTCACGGGTAAAGAGCACGAAGGTCATCAGGAAGTTGGTGACCAGGGCATAGACCATGTCCCGTCCGACGGTCCCGAGAGGGAACATGATCAGATTCTTTTTGATGCGTTTCTTTTCGTCCATTAGGCTGCCTCGCCGTATAAATAAGATAAGGCAACTGTATCATTTTTCGCAGAAAAGCGCAAGAACGTGAAAAAGACGGCTGTGACTGCGGGGATGGCGCTTAATTTTTATAAGTAAAAAAGCACAAAAACTTGCCGAAACAGGCTAAATATGCTATGCTATGTTAGAAAAATTATTCGGTGCGGTCCGACCACGCAGAAGACGTTCCGGGATCCTCACGGAAGGAACGGGGCCGCAGCAGGAAAAGTAAATACAGACGAGGAGGCAAAGCTTATCTATGGAATTACAGATTCAGGATCTGGTTTCATCGATCCGTAAGGAAGGAATCGATCAGGCCAACTTGGAGGCGGACGCCATTCTTGCTGAAGCGAAGAAAAAGGCGGAAGCAATCGTAGCAGAGGCTAAAACGGAAGCGGCCCGCACCAAAGAAGCCTCGGAAAAGGAAATCAATACGCTCAGGGAAAGCGCCATCGTGAGTGCCGAACAGGCCAAGCGTGACGCCGTGCTGGCGTTCAAGGCCGAAGTGCAGGCAGCATACGAACGGCTGCTTTCGGCCAAGATCCGTTCTTCCTTCAGCGGCGAATCGCTCGGCAAGCTGATCCGCGCCGCCGCGGAAGGCGAAGACCTGTCGGCATATACGGCAGAAGTGGCGGAGGTCAGCGACTCGCTGAAGGCCGAACTGGCGGAGGAGATCAAGGCAGGACTCACCATCCGGCCGACCAAGAACGTACAGGCAGGATTCCGGCTGGCCGCCAACGACGGCTCCGGCTATTTTGACTGTTCCGACGAAGAGATCACGGAGATGCTGATGCCGTATTTCAGAAATCTTGATTTCTGATGAGGAGGTGCACATGGCGTCTTATTACTATCTGGTATCAAGCCTGCCGACGCTCAGTTCCGACGGAGAGATGCCGATGACCTACGGGGAGTTCCTGAAGTGCTGCCAGGGAAACGTCAGCGAAGAGACCTACCGGCTTCTGGAATCGCTGACGCCTGCCTCGACGGAAGGGCCGCTGCTGAAAGACTGGGCGGCTGCCTACGGATCGCTGATGGGAGAACTGAACCAGCAGAGAAGCCTGGCGCTCGGGAAGACCTACGGCCGCGACTTCGATAAGGACGGCATGAACAGCAAGGTGATCGCTGCGGTCCTCGCCGCGAAGAACCCGCTGGAGGCTGAGCAGATCCTGCTCGACCACGAATTCGAGCTGCTGGATACGCTGGTGGGCCTGCACATGTTTGACGAACAGGTGCTGTTCGGCTATGCGCTGAAACTGAAACTGCTGGAGCGCAAAAACTGCTTCGAGAAGGAGAAGGGCAAGGCGGAATTCGGCCGGCTCTTCCGCTCGATCCAGGAACGCGTTTACAGCTTATGATGGGAGATTTTCAATGGGAACATTAACAGGACGAGTAACCGGAGTTAACGGCAACCTGACAAAGGTCAGCTTCCAGGGGTCCGTTCGAAAAAATGAAGTCGGCTACGTCATCGTCGATGACAAGCGCCTGAAAGGCGAGGTCATCCGCATTGCGAACGGCGAAGCCAGCATGCAGATCTACGAAATGTCAGACGGGATCAAGGTCGGCGATCCGGTGGAATTCACCGGGGAACTGATGAGCGTGGAGCTCGGCCCCGGCCTGCTGACGCAGGTCTACGACGGACTCCAGAACCCTCTGCCCAATCTGGCGAAGCAGTGCGGCTTCTTCCTGGAGAGAGGCGTATATCTGAACCCCATCCCGGACCGGAACTGGGATTTCACGCCCGCCGTCAAGGTCGGTGACAGGGTCACGGCCGGCGACACCATCGGGACGGTCCCCGAGGGCGTGTTCACGCACCAGATCATGGTCCCCTTCATCACGAAGGGCGAATGGATCGTGAAGTCCATAAAGGAAAAAGGCAATTACAACGTGCGCGATACCGTCTGCGTGATCGGCAATGACAAAGGCGAGGAGAAGGCGCTGTCCATGGTCTTTTCGCACCCGATCAAGCAGGCCGTGAAATGCTATGACGAACGGCTCCGCCCGGATGAACCGCTGGTCACGAAGATCCGCTGCATCGACGCCTTCCTTCCCGTTGCGAAGGGCGGGACCTTCTGCGTGCCCGGCCCCTTCGGCGCCGGCAAGACGGTGCTGCAGCATCTGGAGGCAAAGAACTCCGAAGCGGACATCGTGATCGTGGCAGCCTGCGGCGAGCGTGCCGGCGAGGTCGTGGAAGTGCTGACGGAATTCCCCGAACTGGAAGACCCGAAGACCGGCCGCTCCCTGATGGAACGGACGATCATCATCTGCAATACGTCCTCGATGCCGGTCGCTGCTCGTGAAGCGTCCTGCTACACGGCCGTGACGCTGGCGGAATATTACCGGCAGATGGGCCTCGACGTGCTGCTGCTTGCGGACTCCACGAGCCGCTGGGCGCAGGCCATGCGTGAGATGTCCGGCAGACTGGAGGAGATCCCCGGCGAAGAAGCCTTCCCGGCCTACCTCGAATCCACCATCGCCGCCTTCTACGAACGCGCCGGCAAGGTCCGCCTGAAAGACGGCCGGAACGCCTCCATCACGATCGGCGGCACCGTATCGCCGGCCGGCGGCAACTTCGAAGAGCCGGTGACGCAGGCGACGCTGAAGGTCGTCGGCGCCTTCCACGGCCTTTCCCGTGAACGTTCCGACGCCCGTAAGTATCCCGCGATCCACCCGATGGATTCCTGGTCCAAGTATGAGGGCGTCGTTGACAAGGCGCGCGTGGAGGAAGCCCGCGCGATCCTTCACCGCAGCAATGAAGTCGGCCAGATGATGAAGGTCGTCGGTGAGGAAGGCACTTCTTCCGAGGACTACATCATTTACCAGAAAGGCGAACTTCTGGATGCGGTCTACCTGCAGCAGAACTCCTTCGACCCGATCGACGCCGTCTGTCCGCCGGAGAGACAGCAGATCGAGTTTGACAGACTGTATGACGCCCTGATGACGACATACGATCTGAACGATAAGAAAGAGATCCGCGGCTTCTTCAACCAGCTCAGGCAGGAATTCCTTGACTGGCACGCTACCTACTTCGAGACACCGGAGTTCAAAGCACAGGAGAAGAAGATCACCGATTTCTACATGACGAAGGCTGTGAAATAGGAGGACGATATGCAAAAGGTATATACGGAAATCAGATCGATCATCGGCAACGTGATCACCGTGAGAGCCGAAGGGATCCGCATCGGCGACCTGGCTCTCGTCGGCGACAGCTATGCCAGCGTGATCAAGCTGGATAAGGATATCGTATCCCTCCAGGTATTCGCGGGCGCGCAGGGCGTCAGCACGACGGATCCCGTCCGCTTCCTCGGAAGGCCCATGATGGTGTCCTTCTCGGAAAACCTGCTCGGCCGCATCTTCGACGGGACCGGCGTTCCGCGCGACCGCGGCCCCGCGCTGAAGGAGAATATGATCCCCATCGGCGGACCTTCCTTCAACCCCTCAAAGCGTATCCTGCCGAATAAGATGATCCGTACGGGCATCCCGATGATCGACGTGTTCAACACACTCGTGGAAAGCCAGAAGCTTCCGATCTTCTCGATCTCGGGTGAGCCCTACAACGCCCTGCTCGCACGCATCGCGATGCAGGCGGAAGTCGACGTGATCGTTCTCGGCGGCATGGGTCTGAAATACGACGACTACCTGACCTTCCGCGACACGCTGGAAAAAGGCGGCGCCATGAGCCATACGGTCATGTTCATCCACACGGCTTCCGACCCGATCGTGGAATGCACGCTGGTCCCGGACCTGTCCCTTGCGGTGGCGGAACAGTTCGCCCTGGAAGGCAAGCGGGTGCTGGTCCTTCTGACCGACATGACGAACTTCGCCGACGCGCAGAAAGAAATGGCCATCACGATGGAGCAGGTGCCGTCCAACCGCGGCTACCCGGGCGACCTTTACAGCTGCCTCGCGTCCCGCTACGAGAAGGCCGTGGACATCGACGGCGCGGGCTCGATCACCATCCTGGGCGTTACGACGATGCCCGGCGATGACGTGACGCACCCGGTGCCCGACAACACCGGCTACATTACCGAAGGCCAGTACTACCTGAAGGGCGGCCACATCGAACCCTTCGGCTCTCTGTCCCGTCTGAAACAGAACGTCAACGGAAAGACCCGCGACGACCACCGGGCACTGATGGACGGCATGATCAAGCTCTACGCCCAATACAAGGAAAGCCTGGAAAAGAAATCCATGGGCTTTCTGATGACGGAATGGGACGACAAGCTCCTGAAGTACGGCGAGCTGTTCGAGTCTAAGCTGATGGATCTGTCCGTGAACATCCCGCTGGAGCAGGCGCTTGACCTCGGCTGGGAGATCCTCGCGGAATGCTTTGAGCCGAACGAGACCGGCCTGAAGACGAGCCTGATCAGGGAAAGATGGCCGAAAAAAGAGGCGCTCGGCTAAAAGGAGCAGGCAATGGCGATCAAACTCACGAAAAATGAGCAGAAGGTGCAGAAAGACAACCTGAAGCAGTTTGAGCGCTACCTTCCGACGCTGCAGCTCAAGAAACAGCAGCTGCAGTCCGTGATCATGAAGGAGAACGCCGAGCTCGAGCAGCTTGAGATCGAACGCACCGCCATGATCGGCGATCTGGATGACTGGATCGCGGTATTCGCCGAAAACAGCCTTTTCGGCGATGCCATGAAGCTGGACCGCCTGGTCCGGCCCGATACGGTCATCTGCACGACGGAAAACATCGCCGGCGTCAACGTCCCGCTGTTCAGGGAACTGACCTTCAAGGGAATAAACTACGACGTCGACGACTACCCGCTGTGGGTGGATACCGCTCTGGTGAAACTGCGCGAAATCGCACGTCTTGACGCACTGGAATCCACGCAGAGGAAGCGCGTGGAGTGCCTGGAAAAGGAACTTCGCTCGACTTCGCAGCGCGTGAATCTGTTTGAAAAAGTCAAAATACCCGAAGCCAAGGAGAACATCCGGGTCATCGGGGTCTATCTGGGGGATCAGCAGACGGCAGCCGTCGTCCGCGGCAAGATCTCCAAGAAGAAATTAACGGGGGCGGAGACATGATCGAAAAAATGAAAAAAGTCTGCGTAGTCGCCTCCGCTTCCCGCAAGGAAGAAATGCTGGCCGCGCTGCGGGATCTGGGGATCCTGCATCTGGCTGATAAGAAGGCGGCGAGCCGTGAAAGCACGGAACGCTTTTCCGACCTTTCCCGGGCGCTGATGGCGCTCTCGGAATTCAAGCCGGAGAAGGAGAGCGAAACGCTCCTTTCCGACGAAGAATTCGAGCAGGTCTTCCGCAATACCCTCGCCTGTCTGGACCGGAGAACGGCGCTCGTACAGGAAAGAGGCGCTGCGGCGACCGAGGCCGACAGGGTGCGGGCCTGGGGCGAATTCTCCCCGGCAGAATGCAAAGCCCTGGCCGGCGAAGGCTTCGACCTTCATTTCTACCGCATGACGAAGAAGGATTACCTCGCAGCGGCTGAGGATGAAGGGATCCGGCTGATTCGCCTCGCTCCGGTCGACAAGATGGAAACGGCCGCCGTGCTGGGCAAGCTCCCGCCGGAGATCAGTGCGACGGAGTTCATCCTGCCGGAGAAGAGCCTCAGCGAACTGAAGGCGCAGATAGCCGCCTGCGACAAAGGCATTGCGGACTGTGCCGAAGAACTGAAGAAAACAGCGGTCCATGCCGCAAGTTTCAGGGCGCAGCTCCTGAAAACGCAGAACGAAGAGATCTGGTCCTCGGCAAGCGCGACCGCGGAAAGCGACAGCGAACTGGTCTGGCTTTCCGGCTACATTCCGGAACCCGATGAAGCTTCGTTTAAGGCGGAGGCGTCGAAAAACGGCTGGGCTTACCTTATTGACGACGTGGCCGCGGACGACGATCAGACGCCGACCAAGGTCCGCTACAGCAAGGTGTCCCGTCTCATCAAGCCGGTATTCGATATCCTGAGCATCCAGCCGGGGTACCGGGAACAGGACATTTCCCTCTGGTTCTTCCTGTTCTTCATCCTGTTCTTTGCCATGATCATCGGCGACGCGGGCTACGGCTTCCTGATCCTGCTCGGGACTGCGGCGTTCCATCTGAAGACGAAGAAGCTGAACGACGTGCTGTTCCTTCTGTACGTGCTTTCGGGTGCGACGATCGTCTGGGGCGCGCTCACCGGGACCTGGTTCGGGATCGAAAAGGCCATGGAAGTGCCTTTCCTGAAATCGCTGGTCATACCGGGATTTGCGAACTACCCGCAGTATTTCGACGTGAGCTCGACTGCGCAGCAGAACAACATCATGAAGTTCTCCTTCACGATCGGTGCGGTGCAGATGGCCCTCGGCTCGCTCCTCGCGATCCGGAAGAAGATCGCGGAGAAGAATCTCAGCTGGATCGCCGATCTCGGCTGGGTGATCGCGATCGTGGCCATGTACCTGCTGGCGTTAGTGCTGGTCATCGGGGAAAGCATCCCGATGATCCCCGTGTTCGGCGCGATCGGCCTTGCCTTCCTGTTAGTCGTTCTCTTCAGCGGCATGGAGCCGGGGAAGACCTTCGGCCAGGGCCTGAAGGCAGGCCTCGGCGGCGCATTTACCGCCTTCCTGAACACGATCAGCTGCTTCGGCAACGTGATGAGCTACATCCGTCTGTTTGCTGTCGGCATGGCGGGCCTCGCCATTGCCCAGAGCTTCAATGACATCGCTTCGGGCTTCAAGGGACCGTTAGTCATTGTCGGGGTGGCCGTGGTGATCATCGGACATGCCCTGAACCTCGTGATGGGCTTCCTGTCCGTCGTCGTTCACGGCGTCCGCCTGAACGTGCTGGAATTCTCCGGACAGGTCGGACTGGAATGGACGGGCATCCCCTACGAACCCTTCAAGGAAAACGAAAAGTTGCAAAATTAGTGACGAAATCATAAAGAAAAAAGGAGTCTTACTATGAATCTCGCATTTGTTGGCATGGCTGCTGCTCTCGGATTATCGGCTGCCGGTTCGGCGTTCGGCGCAGGCTTCGCGGGAATGTCCGCCATCGGGGCATGGAAAAAATGTTACGCAAGCGGTAAACCCGCTCCCTTCATCATGATCGCGTTCTCCGGCGCGCCGCTGACGCAGACCATCTACGGCTTCCTGCTGATGAACTTCATCCGCTCGGCCAATGTGGATCCGGGCATGGCGCTCGGTGTCGGCCTGTTCTGCGGCCTTGCAATCGGCCTTTCCGCCCTGTTCCAGGGCAAGGCTGCCGCGGCGGCATCCGACGCGCTCGGGGCTACCGGCAAGGGCACGGCGAACTATTTCATCGTCATCGGTATCATTGAGACGGTCGCACTGTTCACCCTCGTCTTCGGCCTGCTGCTGCTGAACGGCTGATCAAAACCCACGTGCCATCCTGAGATGCACGCCGTGCAGCGAAGAACCTCTCACTACGCTCAGGATGACAGATGCACGGAGAACTGCGGGACATTTTCGGTTGAAAATGTCCCGCAATCGTTTATAATGGGAATGCCGCAGATCTTTCGCGCGGCAGGGAGGCGGCATGGCACTGACAAATTCCGGAAAAACGGCATCGGCGAACAAGCAGGAAGCGATCCTCTACGGCAGACAGCTGCCGACCCTGCTGACCTTCGCCGTACCCATCATCTGCGGCAACCTGTTCCAGTCGCTCTACAACATCGTTGACGCGATCGTTGTGGGCCGCTATCTCGGAACGCTGCCCCTTTCCGGCATCAGTGCCGCAAGCCCCATCATGGACCTGGTCTACGGCCTCATCGTCGGTGCCTGCACCGGCGTGGGCGTGCTGGTCAGCCAGCTCTGCGGAGCGGGAGAGTGGGACAAACTGAAAAAGGTCCACGCGACGGCGCTCACCGGCGGAATCGCTTGCTCTCTGATCCTCACTGCGGTAGTGCTTCTGACGTCAAAGCCCATCCTGGTCTCCGAAAAAACGAAGGCCGAGACCGTCGCTGAGGCCATGGTCTATCTGTCCGTCGTAGCCGGCGGCCTCATTTTCAACTTCCTCTACGTCTATTATGCCGCGATCCTGCGCTCCTACGGCAATTCGCGATTCCCGTTCATCGTCCTGGCATCCAGTTCGGTCCTGCATGCGCTGCTGGACGTCGTGCTGATCAAGGGACTGCAGTTCGGCGTTGCCGGCGTCGCGGCTTCCACGGTATCCTGCCAGGTCCTATCGGCCTTTGCACTGATGCTCTATACCCACCGGAAATGCCCGCAGCTTTCCCTTGCGCGGAGTGACCTTAAACTCCACAAGGGCATGGGCGGCATCATCTTCAGCTATGCCTGGGCGACAGCCATGCAGAGCACGGTCGTCTATGCCGGCCGCCTGCTCATCCAGGGCATGCTGACGCCGCTCGGACAGGATACGGTCACCGGCTACAATATGGGCATGCGTCTCGAGGTCCTTTTCCAGGGCGTCTCGCAGGGAATATCCGCCGGGACCGTCGTCTGCATGGCGCAGAACTTCGGCCACCGGAACGCGGACCGGGTCCGCGGCTTTTACCGGAAGGGCATGGTCTGCGACGTCCTGTACGGGGCGATCCTCTGCATCGTCTGTTTTTTGATCCCGCGGCAGCTCATCGGCATCTTCTCCACGGATGAAGCCGTCATCACGGCAGGCGCCGCCTATACGGGCACCATGGCATTCTTCTATATCTTCAGCATGTTCGGCGAGATGCTGCAGGGATTCTTCCGCGGTATCGGCAAGCTGAAGGTGACGATGATCGCGTCAGCCGGACAGGTGATCCTCAGGGTCATCCTTTCGGCTATCCTGATCCCGAAACAGGGGATCCACGGCATCTGTTACTCCGTGGCCGTCGGCTGGCTCCTCCTGACCCTCTTTGAAGGCGCCTACGCCATTTACTGTGAAAAACGAATTTCCTTCCCCGATGCCGGGTGACCCTGCGAAAGGAGCATTCATGGCAAAATACACCCTTTTGAAAACCTCCGGCCGCGCCAAGCGCGGCCGCTTTGAGACCGTTCACGGCACCATCGAAACGCCGGTCTTCATGAACGTGGGCACCGTGGCCGCCATCAAGGGCGCCGTTTCCACCGAAGACCTGAAGGAGATCAGCTGCCAGGTGGAACTGTCGAATACCTACCATCTGCACGTAAGGCCCGGCGATCAGGTCATTCACGACCTCGGCGGGCTGCACCGCTTCATGCACTGGGATCGCCCCATCCTGACCGATTCCGGCGGCTTTCAGGTGTTTTCCCTGGCGGAACTGCGCAAGATCAAAGAAGAGGGCGTCCGCTTCCATTCGCATGTGGACGGAAGGCTGATCTTCATGGGCCCGGAGGAGAGCATGCAGATCCAGTCGAACCTCGGTTCCACGATCGCCATGGCTTTCGACGAGTGCGTGAAGAACCCGGCGGAGTATCATTACGCGGCGCAGAGCATCGACCGGACGACCAGGTGGCTTAAGCGCTGCATCGACGAGCAGAAGCGCCTGAACGAACTGGAGACCACGATCAACCGCGATCAGCTCCTCTTCGGAATCAACCAGGGCGCGACCTTCGAGGACCTCCGGATCCGCCATGCAGAGGAGATCTCAGCCTTCGACCTTCCCGGTTACGCGGTGGGGGGCCTCGCCGTCGGCGAACCGACGGAAGAGATGTACCGCATCCTTGACGCGGTGGTGCCCCACCTGCCGCAGGCAAAGCCGACTTACCTCATGGGCGTCGGCACGCCGGCAAACATCCTGGAAGGCGTAGAGCGCGGCATCGATTTCTTCGACTGCGTCTATCCGAGCCGTAACGGCCGCCACGGCCACGTCTATACGAACCACGGCAAGATGAATCTGCTGAACGCAAAGTACGAGCGGGACGACCGTCCCATCGAGGAAGGCTGCGGCTGCCCGGTCTGCCGGCATTACAGCCGCGCGTACGTCCGCCATCTGCTCAAAGCGGGTGAAATGCTCGGAATGCGATTCTGCGTCTTGCATAATTTGTATTTTTATAATACAATGATGAGCGAGATTCGCCAAAGCCTCGACGAGGAGCGCTTCCCCGAATACAAGAGGGAGAAGCTCCGCCGCATGGAAGAGGGCGAGTCAGAGACTGCCGCGCAGGAAAAATTCGCGCGCGGCTGACGGAGGAAACCATATGCAGAACTTTTTCCTGACGGCTGATGCTGCTCCCGCCGCCGGCGGCGGTACCTGGGTGCTTCTGGTCTACGTCGCACTGATCGGCGCCATGATGTACTTCATGATCATCAAGCCGCAGAAGAAACAGAAAAAACAGCAGCAGGAACTGATGTCCAGCATGGCGATCGGCGACAGCGTGCTGACCACTGCCGGCTTTTACGGTATCATCATCGACATGACGGACGACACCGTGATCGTGGAATTCGGCAACAACAAGAACTGCCGCATCCCGATGCAGAAACAGGCCATCGTTCAGATCGAGAAGCCTTCGGAAGACTGAGGTGCATCCTTCAGAAACCATCCGTGACAGATAAAGGGCCTTCGGGACCTTTATTTGTGTTATCAGGAGAAACGCCGTGAACAGACGGGAGTCAGCAAAACTGATGAGAAGAGCAGGGAGTGCCTTACTGGCCCTCCTGCTTTTGCTGTCACTGATTTCCCGTCCGGCACTGGCGGACGAACCGCCGGCGACCTCACTGGAAGGAGCGGTCTCCACGGAATCCTCATCGGACGGCACGGAGGAGACGACCGCAGCGTCCGATGAAACGACCGCGGCGTCCGATGAGACGACCACGGTGCCTGAGGAAACGACTACGGTGCCTGAGGAGACGACCACGGTGCCTGAGGAAACAACTACGGTGCCTGAGGAAACGACTACGGTGCCTGAGGAGACCACTCCCGAAGAGACGACACCCGAGGAGACGACCGCGCCGCCGGATCCCTTCCCGGACGCGCCTTATACCGTTCCCTACCGCAGTTTTCCCGTGGATACGGTGACCGCGCCGGTGAAGCTGGCGCTGACCACCATCAAGGCGCCGCTCGAGCTGCGTACGGGTCCCGCTAAGACCTATGCCCAGCTGGCCTGGGTGAGACGCGGCGTCGTGCTGGAGGTGAAGGGAGAAGAGAATGGCTGGTACCTCGTTTCGACCGGGTATATCGTTAACGGCCAGGAGATCGTCGGTTACGTGAGCGGGAACTACGTCCGTACGCAGACGATCAGCAACGGCGCCAATGCCTATAAGGACTATCTGACTTTCCTGGGATTCCCGGCGAGCTATCAGTCTCAGCTGATCGCCCTGCATAAGCAGTACCCGAACTGGGTGTTCGTGGCGAACCAGACCGGCGAGAGCTGGGCGACGGCGTCCCTGAAGGAAGCCAACCGCAAGGACGATTACCCGGGCATCAGCCTGATCCACCCGGAACAAAAATCGTCCTGGAAATCGAAGGACTTTTACGATTACGAAACGTCCGAGTACGAGAAGTACGACGGCAGCTGGAACGCGGCTTCCGACGAACTGGTCGCCTACTTCCTGGATCCGCGCAATTTCCTGAACGGCACGGATATTTTCCAGTTCCTGGACCAGAGCTACGATCCCTATCAGACGGTGGACGCCGTGCAGCGGATCGTGAAAAACACCTTCCTCGGGGTTTCGTCCGTGACTGACGCTGACGGAACGGTCTTCAACTATTCGGCAGAGCTGGCCCGGATCGGCCGGGAGATCGGCATTTCTCCGCTGTATCTGGCCGCCGTGATCAAACAGGAGATCGGCTACGCGGACAACCCGAGCATCAACGGGAAAAGCGCAAAGTACCCCGGCTTCTATAATTACTACAATATCTATGCTTTTACGACCGCAAGTGAGAGCGCGAACGACCACGGGCTGTGGTACGCAAGCGGTTCCGGCAGCGGTCAGACAAGCTATGGCCGCCCCTGGAATACCCGGCTGAAGGCGCTGCAGGGCGGCGCACTGTATCTGTATAAAAATTACGTGGACGTCGGCCAGCATACGTTGTATTTCAAGAAATTCAACGTTTCCTGTGACGCAGCGTACGGCCACTTCCGCCATCAGTTCATGACCAACGTGATGGGGGCTTATTCGGAAGGCCGTCATCTGGCGAACGGCTACAATGCGGAGCTGCGCCAGCTGCCGCTCACCTTTGACATCCCCGTCTACAGCGGGCTTCCCGCGGAGCCCTGCCCCTGCCCGACTGGCGACGGCTGCATCAACAACCGCCTGAAATCGATCACGGTGGGCGAGTACGAACTCTTCCCGGAGTTCGACAAGGACACGCTTGACTACAATATCATCATTACCGGCGAGGTGCCGGTCTCGGTGACGCTTTCCGCAGAGGCATATCATTCGTCAGCTAAGATCGAAGGCACAGGAACGATCACCCTGAAGAACGGAAGCACGGATTATCCGATCACGGTGACCGCGGAGAACGGCGACAAGCGCGTGTATACGGTCAGCATCTACTGTGCCGGCGGAGCGACCGGACTGAACCCGAAATATACGATCATCTCTGGGAACCGCGTCACCGGCCTCTCCTTCGGGACGAAGACGGACGCCTTCATCACGAACATGGGACTTGGCACCGGCATGAAGGCCGCGCTGTCCGGTGCGGACGGCAGTGCAAAAGTGAACGGCGACGTCATGAAGAACGGCGACACGGTAAAAATCTCTGACGCAGAAGGAAAAATGATCTTTCAGGGGACCGTGCTCCTTTTCGGCGACGTCAACGGCGACGGAAATCTCAGAATGTCCGACATGATAAAGGTGAGAAACCATATTCTGGGCACGGGTACTCTTGAAGGAATCAACCTCGCGGCAGCCGACTGCAATCATGACGGCAACATCCGCATGTCTGACATGATCAAGATCCGCAACGAGATACTCGGCACGGGTACGATCGTCCAGACAGGGCAATAAGGAGGCTTTATGAAGACTCTTCGGTATTTCAGAAAGATGAAAGCCGCCGTGCTGCTGAGCACGGTGGTCCTTCTGGCGCTTCTGATCGGAGACCGGACGGCGAGAGCGGCAAATTACAATGTTTCGTTCGGCAATGCATCCGGCTACGTCGGCGACAGCGTTACTGTCAGCATGACGGTCAGTCCGGAAGCGGCCAGCATTGAGATAAAACTGGCTTACTCCTCGGATTTCCTGCAGATGACGGGATACTCCGGCGGTCTCGGGAATGCGAGCATTTCCTATAATGCAAACAGCATCAGCATCAACGACTATGCGTCGAGCGGTGCGAAAGCGGCAACCTATACCTTTACCTTTAAGACGCTGAAGGCCGGATCTGGCTGGGTCAAGGTCTCGGAAGTCGTTGAGATCACTGACGCGGCAGGCGATCCGCAGCCGTCATCAGTGGCAAACCAGGCTGCGGTCACCATCAACCAGAAGCCGACCGCCTCCTCTGAAGCGCATCTTGCCTCCCTGACGATCGTACCGGGCAGCTGGAACAGGAACTTCGACCCGAACGTGACAGAATACGCCATCAACTTGAGTGAATACACCTCGGAGCTGACCTTCCAGTTTAAGACGATGGAGAGTCATGCTCAGGTGGGTTACTGGCCTTATACGAAACCCGGCAAGATCGCACTGACAGACACGACGATCAATTTCTACATCAAGTGCACGGCGCAGGACGGCAAAACGGCGGTGATGTATCATTTCCTGATCACCCGCCCGCCGAAGCCGACTGAGCCGCCCACGCAGCCGCCGACCGTTCCGCCGACACAGCCGACCGCACCTCCTGAAACGACGCCGGAGGAAACGACTCCCGAGGAGACCACCGAAGCGGTCCCGGTGATCCGGATCCCCGCTCAGACCCTTGAGATCATGCCCTTCCCGGAAGATTTTGAGGTTCCCGAAGGGTACGAGGCGGAACGGATGATGGATGAGGACGGGACGGTCTTCAACGGCCTGGTACCGGCCGACGGCACTGCCGGCCGCTTCCTTGTCTACGGTGCGAAGGACGGCGAAGAACCTGATCTGTATGCTTACTTTGAAGACGAAAAGATCCTGCGGCTCTTCAGCCTCATGATCCCGGAAACGACGGAGGAACCGACCACCGAAGAACCTACCTCGGAAGAACCGACGACGGAAGAGGAGACAACGACCGAAGAAGAAACGACGGAGGCCGTGACGCCGGAAGAGACACAGGCTCCGACAACAGAACCCTACCGCGTGAATTTCTTCGGCGGCGATACCAAGGTCCCCGGCTGGGTAACGACCGTTGCCGCCGCACTCCTTGCCGTCTGCCTGCTGACGATCCTTTTGCTTGTGATCGGGCGGCAGCGCGCGCGCAAGGCGACCGTATTCGCCGTACAGGAACAGGGTCCGCTGTCTCCCGAAGAGGAAAAGGAATTCCTGAGCCTTTCCGGCAGTTCCCTGCAGAAGACGGCAAAGCCCGGGACCGCGCCTGCCGCGGAAACAACGCCTGCCCCTGAACCTGCGGAAGCCGCGCCGGTTTCAGAACCTGCGGACCCTGAGCCCGCTCCGGACCCTTCGGAAACTTCCGAAGCCGCGCCTGCCGAAAGCCCTGAAATTGCGGAGACCGCAGCTGCTCCGGAAGAAAAGAAAGAGATCGATATCCCCTTATAAGGATGAATGAACATGGCTGATAAATATTATGCCGTGCGCAAAGGCAGGCATCCCGGCGTTTACACGAGCTGGGATGCCTGCAGCGCAGAGGTGAACGGTTTTTCCGGTGCTGAGTACAAGAGCTTCCGCACACGCACCGAAGCCGCCGCTTTCGTACGCGGCGACGAGGATCCAACGCTGCTGCCGGAGGACGATTCTCTTGCCGAAGCCTGGGTCGACGGAAGCTTCAACCCGGCGACCGCCGTCTTCGGCTGGGGCGCGTACATCTGCTGCGGCGGTGAGACATTTGAACTTTCGGGTTCCGACTGGGAGCCGGAGATGGCTTCCATGCGGAACGTCGCGGGCGAGATCACCGCGTCGGAGGAGACCATCCGATGGGCGATCGCGCGGGGGATCCGGACGGTCGTGATCTACCACGATTATGAAGGCATCGCCAAATGGTGCACCGGCGAGTGGAAGACGAACAAGGAGGGGACCATCCGCTATAAGGCGTTTTACGAAAGCGTGAAGGACCGCCTGAACATTCAGTTCGTGAAGGTAAAGGGGCATTCCGGCAATGCCGGCAACGACCGGGCGGACAGACTGGCCAAGATCGCTGCCGGAGTGGAAGAGCCTGCGGGACATAAGGAAGACGAAAAGCCGAAAGCTGACGAATAAAAAGGGAAGGGTCTTGCCTTCCCTTTTCTTTTTGAAAAAAGTCTGTTATACTATGGCAAAGAAAGAGGCGGGACTTTCCCGTGGACCGGCAAACACGTGAAAACAGGAGGTATGACCATGGTTGAAACGAAATTAACGGCAGCTGCCGTATACCGCAGTGGATGCATTGTCAGACGCAGCGGAAAGGTATCTCTTCAGAAAGGGACCCAGACCGTCCGCATAGGAGGGCTCACGGCCGGCATTGACGAAAGCACGCTGCGTCTTTTCGTGCCGGCGGGCGTTTCCGGCTCCAACGTGCAGGTCGAACATCCGACCCGTGACGAACAGCGGGAAGCCCTGAAGGAACTGACGGCTAAGGTCGCCGCCCTGCAGGGCAGGATCGAAAGCCGTGAAAAGATTGCCGCTCTGTGGGAGGCAAATGCCGATTTCTCGCAGAAGGAATCGCTTTCTGTCGGAGAGATGGCTGCGTATCTGGAAAAGCTGCCGGAAAGGCTGGAAGCCCTGAGCAGCGAGATCGCGGCGCTCAAGGAAGAAAAGACCGTGCTGGATAAGGAATACGCCGACGCGAAGAAAAAGGCCGCTCTGCCTTATGTGACGGCTGAACTGAGCGCGCAGGAGGCGGGCGAGTATCCGATCGAGATCAGCTGCCGCGAGCAGCAGGCCTTCTGGAACCCGGTCTACGAGATCCATGCCGACAGTGAAACGGATTCCCTGGACCTGCGCCTCAGGGCGAAGATCTTCCAGAGAAGCGGCGAAGACTGGAGCGGCGTGAAACTGACGCTCTTCACCGGCAATCCGTCGGTCTCCGGCACCATTCCTGAGATGGATCCCGTGCACCTGCGCATCTACGAACCGCCGGTATATAAGAACAGAGCCGCCGGCGGCGCGCGTTTCGGCGCCATGATGAAGACGGCGCGTGCGGATGAGATGGTCGTGGAAGAGTGCGAGGCCATGGAGGATGCGGCAGCGCCGATGATGGCAATGAATGCGGTCTACGCCGGCAGCGGGACTGCCTCAAAGGGTGAGACCATGACGGAATATGCCCTGTCCGGCAGCTGGGACATCCGGGACGGCCGGGAGATCATCTGCGACATCAGGACGGATGCGCTGCCCTGCCGCTACCATGCGGTGGCCGTACCGAAACTGTCCGACGAAGCCTATCTTGCGGCAGAAGTGGCGACATCCCTTCTGGAAGACATGCAGGATACGCCTGCGGCCGTGTACCTGAAAGGTGCGTTTGCGGGCAACGTCGTGCTGGAACCCGACATGACGAAAGACAACTACGACCTTTCGCTGGGGGTGGATGAGACAGTCAAGGTCAAGCGTGAACAAAAGAAGAAATACACGTCAAACGTGCTGCTGAAAGGTCAGAAGAAGACGGAATATGAGTACGAGATCACGGTCAGCTCCCGCAAGGATAAGACGATCTCGGTGACCGTATGCGACCAGCTTCCGATCTCCGATGAGAAGACGATCGTGATCGAGCCGCTGGAACTTTCGGGTGCGGAGCGGGAAGAAGAGAAAGGCTTCCTGCGCTGGACCTTCGATCTTGCACCCGGAGAGACGAAGAACGTCAAACTGGCCTGGACCGTGGCCTGGCCGAAGGACAAGCGGACCGAAGAGGTCTGAGGACGCCGCGGTCTGATCCTGCAAACAGAAAACCTCCTTCCGTGAAAATGACGGAAGGAGGTTTTCATTTTGCCTTTGGTTTCGGGAATACGGTCCGGCTTCAGAAAATGAGTCCGGCGAGACAGCCGAAGATGAGGCCGCCGAGGTAAAGAAGCAGCAGGGTGAAGAGATTTTCCTTCAGGTTGCGGTTCATGCGGAAGAGGACCAGGAGGCCGACGCCCGAGGCGGTCAGAAGGCCGCTCATCATGCCGCCGAAGGAGATGCCGCCTTTGAGGAAGAGGTCGGTAAGCACCACGCTGGCGGCGCAGTTCGGGATGAGCCCGACAAGGCCGGACAGCACTTCGCCGATGAAGGGCTTGTTCAGGATGAAATGCTCGAGGTTTTCGGTGCCGACGGCTTCCACGGCGAAACCGACGATGATGGAGGTAACGAACAGGAAAAGAGTGATCTTCAGCGTATGGAAGACCGCGCTCTTGAGGACGCCGTCCTCGCATTTGCAGCCTTCCTGTTCACAGATGGCTTCGATGGTTTTTTTGCTGTCTTTCGCGAGGTGCCTGCCGATGAAGTCGATGCAGAGGCCTACGATGATGCCGACCGCGCACTTGTAGCCGAGGATCTTCAGGATCAGGCCGATCTCAGCCTTACGCGAGATCAGGATGGGCAGCATTTCGTCGGAAGTGGAGAGGAAGACCGCAAGGAGCGTGCCGCGCGTCACGATGCCGCTCGCGTAAAGGTTGGACACGGCGGCGGAGAAACCGCACTGCGGGACCATGCCGATAAGGCCCCCGGCAACGGGCGCCCAGCCGCCGGCGCGGCTGACGGTCTGGGTGCTTTTCTCCTCTGCCCGGTGTTCGAGCCACTCCATGAGGAGGTAGGCCAGAAACAGGAAGGGGACGGTCTTAAGCGTGTCCAGAAGTGCTTCTTTCAGAATATCTATGATCATAAGCGGCAGTAGGCAGAAGCGGTGCGGGCGGCGAGGCGGGCGTTGTTGAAGACAAGCTGGATGTTGGAGGCGAGGGAGTCGCCGCCGGTGAGCTCGGCTACGCGGGCAAGAAGGAAGGGGGTCGTGTCCTTGCCGCGGATGCCCTGTTCTTCGCATTCCCTGATGGCGCGGTCGATGGCTGCGTCGATCACGTCCTTCGGCATCGAGTATTCCTCGGGGATCGGGTTGGTGACCAGCATGCCGCCGGTAAAGCCGAGATCGCCCTGTGCCTTGAATGCACGGGCCAGCTCCTCGGGGCTGTCTACTTCGTAGTCGACGCCGAAGCCGGAATGACGGGTATAGAAAGCCGGCAGCTCCTTCGTGCCGTAACCCAGCACGGGAACGCCGTGGGTCTCGAGATATTCAAGGGTAAGGCCGAGATCGAGGATGCTCTTCGCGCCGGCGCAGATGACCATGACCGGGGTGTGGGCAAGTTCTTCCAGGTCGGCGGAGATGTCCATGGTGGTCTGGGCACCGCGGTGCACGCCGCCGATGCCGCCGGTGGCAAAGATCTTAATGCCGGCCATGTGAGCGATGATCATGGTCGTGGTCACGGTCGTCGCTCCGTCTTCGCTGCGGGCGCAGAGCATGGCAAGGTCACGGCGGGAAGCTTTTGCGATCGCACGGCCCTTTTTGCCGAAATATTCGATCTCTTCGGGCGAGAGGCCGGCTTTGAGACGGCCGCCGATGACGGCGATCGTCGCCGGGACGGCGCCGTTTTCACGGATGATCTGTTCGACCTTAAGGGCAGTCTCCACGTTCTGCGGATAGGGCATGCCGTGGGAGATGATGGTACTTTCAAGCGCAACGACAGGACGGCCGTCAGCTAAGGCTTCGGCGACCTCAGGAAGGATATCCAGATAAGGGTTCATTTTATGCTCCAAAAAGATTATTCAACGAGTTTCATGCGTTCCTGCAGTGCTTCCGCAGTCAGGATGGGGTTGACGGCGCTCTTGGTCTCCATGGAGATCGAGGCGGCGGCAATGCCGGCCCTGGTCTTGTCTCTTAAGCTGCCGCCCTGCAGATAGGTGTGAATGACGGCTGAGACGAAGGCGTCTCCGCAGCCGGACGTGTTGACCGGGTGAAGAGCAAAGCCGGGCATGCGCAGAAGGTCCTGTCCGCTCGCGCCGGCAATGACGCCCTTCTTGCCGAGCGTCAGGTAAACTTCCTTCACGCCGAGGCCGAGCAGCGTCAGCGCGGCGTCTTCCGCATTCGCCGTCGTTAAGATGGGGCGGCCGGAGAGCGTTTCCGCTTCCTGCTTGTTCGGCTTGAGGACCGTGACGTACGGCAGGATCTTGGTGATCTTGGCCGCCTTGGCTGCCGAGATCGGATCGACGAAGAGCGGAACACCGGCTTCGTAAGCAATCTTTGCGGCACAGGCAATGGCGTCCGCAGGCGGATTGGTATCCAGCAGAACGGCAGCTGCGCCGCGGATCAGATCCGCGTTTAGCGAGATGTATTCGCTGTCGATCTGATCGGATGCGGTAGCGTCGCAGACGGCCCACTGAATGTCCCCTTTGTTGTCTTCCACGAAGATATAGGAGGAGGTGGGGATGCCGTCAAGACACATGGCATGGGAAAGATCAATGCCGAGGTCGCGGCCGAGCGCCAGCAGTTCGCGGCCTTCCGCGTCGTTGCCGACGGCGGTCAGCATTTTTACCTTATGGCCGAGCTGCGCCAAAGTCACGGCAATGTTCCGGCCGACGCCGCCGGGCGTCCGCCTTACCGTGCCGGGAAGGGAATCGTGGGGCAGCAGCGGACCGAAAGGTCTGGCACCAATGTCCATGTTGGTCCCGCCGATGACAAGGATGTACGAATCAGATTGCATATGGTCTCCTTTCGCTTTGCCGGTCTTACGGCCCCGGCACTAAGGCATATTTTTCCACTTAATATATACACAAAAAAAGAGACCCTGTCAATGAAGACAGGGCGGAAACGGAAAGGAAGCGGAATGAGGGCATGGCCGTCATGTGATCCGTAAGCCTTCCGTATCGGCTTCGGGAGAAAGAATCTTCCATCTCGGAAAGCGGGCTGTGAGAGCGCGGCGGACGGTGTCAAGCCGTTCCCTGCCGTCCGAAACGATCAGCATGGTCGAACCGGCTCCGGAAATGCAGGCGGCGGCTCCGGCTTTCCCGGCTTCGGCAAAGACTTCTCCGGCTCCGGGGATGAGCGGCAAGCGGAAAGGCTGGTGGAGCCTGTCCTGCATCGCAAAGCGCAGGAGCTCCATGTCACCTTCCTCAAAAGCGCGAAGCAGGAGAGCGGTGCGGGAAAGCTGGAAAACAGCGTCCCCGCGGCTGACCGTCTCAGGGAGGGCCTGCCGCGCGAGTGCGGTCGAAAGTTCGAAGTCCGGGATCACGGCAAGGAAGCAGAGCGAAGGATGCAGGGGAAAACGGACCGTGACGACTTTTCCGTTCTCGCAGGTGGAAGCGGTAAAGCCGCCGAAAAGTGCCGGTGCGAGATTGTCCGGATGGCCTTCCATGCGGGTGCAGAGGGCAAGCAGTTCCTCACGCGGCATGCCGAGGCTTCCCAGGACATTCGCGGCAACGGCACCGGCGGCAATGAGGGCGGCGGAGGAACCGAGCCCGCGGGAGACCGGAATGCTGCACTCCCCGAAATCGATGCGGACGCCGGGAACGGGGAGGCCTTTTTCCGAAAAGGCGGCGGCAAAGCTTCGGTATGCCAGATTTTCCGGTCCGCGGAAGCGCTCCTCACAGCCGGTAATGATAAGTCTGTCAGCCGCTTCGAAGGAGATCCGGTCGTACAGTTTCCAGGCAAGGCCCAGGCAGTCGAAGCCCGGCCCGAAATTCGAAGAACTGCCGGGTACGGTCACGAGCATGTCAGACGCCTCCCTTCCGGATGATCTCATATACATAGTCCCCGATCTTCCCGGGGGCGATCACGTCCGTGAAGCGGACCGCCTTATCGCGAAGGCCGGAAAGAGAAGGCGGAACGGGAAGACCGCTCAGGGAGGAAAGGGCTTCCATCTGATCGAATTCGTCACCTTCCGCCTGTCCGCCGACGGCGGAAAGAACGGCTGCCGGGAACTTGAACGGCGAAGCGGTCGAAAGCGTGACCACGGCCTTCGCTGCCCTGCCGGAAGCCTTCCATTCATCCGTGACTTTGAGCGCGACGGCGGTATGCGGGTCGGCAAGATAGCCGCATTCGCGCCATGTGCGGCCGATCGTCCGGGCACATTCTTCCTCGCTGCAGCAGCCGGCGGCAAAATCCTCGCGGATGCGTGCCATGATCTCTTCGGGAACGGTGTAGGCACCTTCCCGGGCAAGCACGTTCATGCAGGCGGAGACGAAGGCTTCCGCGCCGTCCGAGGCAAGGTAAAGCAGGCGCTCCAGGTTCGAGGAGATGAGGATGTCCATGGAAGGGGAGGCCGTGCGCAGGAATTCGCGGCGCCTGTCGTAGATGCCGGTCGCGAAGAAATCCGTCAGCACGCGGTTCGCGTTGGACGCACAGACAAGATGCCCGACGGGAAGCCCCATCAGCTTCGCCTGGTACCCGGCGAGGATGTCGCCGAAATTGCCGGTCGGGACCACGAAATCCACCGGATCGCCCGGAGCGATCTCGTCACGGTCCATCAGCTGGCGGTAGGCGAGGAAATAGTAAACGGTCTGCGGCGCGAGCCGGCCGATGTTGATCGAGTTGGCGGAGCTTAAGACGATGCCGCGGCGCGCCGGTTCGCCGCTTTCATTCAGCGCGGCAAAGGCCTTCTTCACGCCGCTCTGGCAGTCGTCGAAGTTGCCGGAAACGGCGCAGACACGAACGTTTTCCCCGGTCTGCGTCACCATCTGCATGCGCTGCACGGGAGAGACGCCGCCGTCCGGGAAGAAGACGACGATCCCGGTCCCGTCCACGTTCCGGAAGCCTTCGAGTGCGGCCTTGCCGGTGTCGCCGCTGGTCGCGGTGAGGATCAGGGTCTGCCCGGCTTCTCCGCGTCCTGCGCGGGCTTTTGTCATTAAAAGCGGCAGGACGGAAAGGGCAACGTCCTTGAAGGCGCAGGTCGGACCGTGAAACAGTTCGAGAATGCGGAAGCCGCCGGCGCTTGCGAGAGGCGTAATGACGGGAGAGTCAAAGCGCTCCGGCCAGGCGCTTCGCAGGAGTTCCTCCATCCCGCCGAAGTCCGGCAGAAGATGGCTCATGATGCGGGCTGCCATGGAAAGCGGCGGAAGGCAGAGGATTTCGTCCCAGGGGAAGGGACGCTTCGGCAGGGAGGCGTCAACATAGAGGCCCCCGTCCGGGGCAATGCCGCGAAGAACGGCTTCGGCACCGTCGGCCGGCGCACCGCCGCGGGTACTTTGATACAGCATGGCTTCCTCCTATTCCAGATCGATGAGCCGGCTTCCGCTGACACCCGGTACGGCGGCGATGCCGTCCATGAGCGCGGCAAGACTTTCGTGCATCCCGCTGATGTCCACCGAGAGAGTGACGCTGGCCTTGCCGCGGATCGGCAGGCTCTGGGTGATGGTGAGGACATTCGCGCCGGCATCGGAGAGGACGGCAAGGACCGAACTCAGAAGGCCGGCTCTGTGGTCAAGCATCATTTCCAGCACGGCATTCCGGCTGCCTTCGCGGTCCGACGGCTCGAAGATGTAGTCACGGTATTTGTAATAGGTGCTGCGGGAGATCCCGACGCGCCTCGCAGCCTGTGAGACTTCCTTCTCCTGACCCGTCTCGAGCAGGCGGCGCGCCTCCAGGACCTTTTCGTACTTGTCGGGCAGGATGCTCTTATGGACAATGAGATAGTTTTCCAGCATGATCGTCTCCTGAAGATTTCTTGAAATTGTTCGGAAAAATGCTTGTTTTTCCTCTGTGCCTATGATACACTGTTCGCATCCAAAAAACAAGTGTCTTTTTACGACGGACACAAACATTTTCGGGAGGACAGAATGAAGACGGCGGTTCTGGGCTTCGGCACGGTCGGAGCCGGCATACATGAAATCCTGCAGAAGGCGGAAGGCCTGGAATCCGGCCCCGTATGGGTAAGGCGCGGCAAGGCGGACGAAGCATGGAAGACGGATGATTTTGACAGGATCCTTGCTGATGATTCCGTCGGAGCCGTTGCGGAGGCGATCGGCGGCACCGATCCCGCGTTCGGCCTCGCGAAGCGCGTTCTTGAGAGCGGACGGCATTTCGTCACGGCGAACAAGATGCTGGTGGCGGAATACGGCCCCGAACTGCAGAAGATCGCAGATGGGAGCGGTGCCGCCTTTCTCTTTTCGGCGGCCTGCGGAGGCGGCGTACCGCTCCTGCATAACCTCGCGCTTGCGCGGAAGGGAGATGAGATCCTGCGCGTAAGCGGCATCCTGAACGGGACGACGAACTACATGCTCGACCGGATGCAGAACCGGGGCATGGATTACGGCGAAGCCCTGAAGCAGGCACAGGCGCTCGGCTACGCGGAGGCAGACCCTTCCGCGGACGTTTCCGGTCTGGACGCGCTCAGGAAGATCCGTCTTGCGGCCGCCGTCGCCTTCGGGATCCTTCCGGACGGCTGTCTTCATGAAGGAATTGAAAACGTTTCGGCGGAGGACATCCGCTTTTATCAGTCGAAAGGCCTGGTCCTCAGGCTGATCGCGAAGGCCGCAAGGACGGAAGAGGGCGTAAGTGCTTACGTCGAGCCCGTTCTGTTCGGAAGGAATGCACCGGAGGCTGCCGTCTCTCTCAATAACAATCTGGCTGTTTACGAAGGCCGTTTCTGCGGCCGGATCGGGCTTTCCGGACAGGGCGCGGGGAGGTATCCGACAGCGTCTGCCGTGATCCGTGATCTCGAAAGCATCCTGAGCGGTGCACGGCGCATGCTGCCGGAGAAAACGGTCCGTGAGGCGGCGGACAACGGCAGCGAAACCCACCGGTATCTCCTGCGTGTTTCGAAAAAGTTCCGGGACCTGTTCCCGGACACGGAACCTTCTGGAGAACCGGCGGCGGACGGGAGCCTGCGGCTCATGACCGGACCGCTTCCCGTGAGCCGGATGCATGCGCTTGCAAACGAAATCAGAGAAAAAGGCGGCCGCATCGCGTTTGCGGCAGCGGAGGAATGAATATGCTGAAAGTGGCAAAATTCGGCGGCTCGTCGGTGGCAGGCGCCGCGCAGTTCAAAAACGTAAAATCGATCGTCGAAGCCGATCCGGACAGGCAGATCATCGTGGTCAGCGCGGCCGGAAAACGGAACAGGGAAGACCACAAGATCACGGACCTTCTGTACCTCTGCAATGCGCACCGGACCTACGGCGTCTCCTGCGAGGACATCCTTTCGCAGATCGAGAACCGTTTTCTGGAGATCCGGAACGATCTGGGGCTTTCCTATGACGTTGAAGCAGCGTTTGGCGCGCTCCGGCAGAAACTGGACCGGGGCATGAGCGTTGACGAACTGGTCTCGCGCGGCGAATATTTCACGGCACAGCTGCTGGCCGAATACCTCGGCAGGCCTTTCGTCGACGCAGCGGACTGCGTATTTTTCGGGATGGACGGCCAGCTGGACAAAGAGAAGACTTACGCGGCGATCGAAGCTGCGTTCCGCGGGAAAGGCCCCTTCGTGCTGCCCGGTTTTTACGGGCGTATCCCCACGGGACGCCCGAAACTCATGCCGCGGGGCGGCGGTGACATTACCGGCGCGCTGGCTGCAGCCGCCGTGAACGCGGACGTTTACGAGAACTGGACCGACGTCTCCGGCATTCTGATGGCCGATCCGCGCATCGTGAAGGATCCGAAACCGATCGCCGAGATGACCTACGGTGAACTCCGGGAACTGGCCTTCATGGGTGCTTCGGTGCTGCAGGAGGATTCCATTCTCCCGGTGCGGGAAAAGGGCATCGCACTCAATATCCGGAACTCCGGTGCGCCGGATGACCCGGGCACCGTGATCCGGGAACACATCGAAGCCGGAGAGGAAGAGGAACGCTTCATCACCGGGATCGCCGGCCGCAAGGGTTTCATGGTCCTCACCGTGACGAAGCGCGGCATGGAGCAGGGAACGGAACTCTGCCAGGCGCTTGCGATCCTCAGCCAGTACGGCGTGAAGGCGGAGCACATCACGCTGGGGCTGGACAGTTTTGCCTTCGTGATCTCGCAGGCGGCGCTCGGCGACGCAGTTTTTGACCTGATCGCCGATATCAAGAAGACCTGCAGCCCGGACGGCGTGGACCTGAAGGACGGCCTCGCACTCGTTGCTTCTGTCGGCCGTAAGATGACCTTCCGGCCGGGCGTCTCAGGACGTCTGTTCAAGGCCATCGGCGAAGCCGGCGTCAACATCCGCACGATCGCCCAGGGCGCGGATGAGCTCGCGATCGTGATCGGCGTGGAGGAAGAAGATTACGAGACCGCAATCCGCGTCATGTACGAAGGATTCGCCGGCTGAAAAGATTTTTGGGATAAGGAGGGGAAGACATGAAAGAACTGAAAATAGCCGTGCTCGGCGCGACCGGCGCAGTCGGCCGTGAAATGGTCAGAGTACTCGAAGAATACGACATCCCGGTCAGCGAACTGAGGCTTCTTGCAAGCAGCAGGAGCGCCGGCGGGACCATTCTTTTTAAGGGGCAGGCGATCACGGTCCGGGAAGCCCGGGAAGACAGCTTTGCGGGCTGCGATTACGTGCTCGGCGCCGTACAGAATCCGCTATCGAAACGGTTTGCCCCCGCCATCGTGAAAAGCGGCGCGGTCTACATTGACAACAGCTCTGCCTTCCGCATGCAGCCGGACGTCCCGCTCGTGGTCCCGGAGATCAACGGCGAAGACGCGCTCAGGAACAACGGCATCGTCTCCAACCCGAACTGCTCGACCATCATTACTCTGATGGCAGTCGCGGGCATCGCGAAGCTCTCCCCCATCCGGAACATGGTCGCCTGCACCTATCAGGCAGTCTCCGGCGCGGGGCAGGGCGGCTTAGTCGAACTGGAAGAGCAGATGAAGGATCTCGCCGAGGGCAATGAAATAAGGCATAAGGTCTTCCCGACGCAGATCGCGCTGAACGTCATCCCCTGGATCGGCAGCGCCTCGACCGACGATTACACGACAGAAGAGATGAAGATGCAGAACGAAGGCCGCCGCATCCTGCACCGGCCGGAACTTGCGGTCACCTGTACCTGCGTGCGCGTGCCGGTCATGCGCTCGCACTCCATTTCGGTCACGCTCCGCACCGAAAGGCCCGTGAGCGTGGAAGAAGCGAAGGAGGCCGTCCGAAACTTCCCGGGCTGCAGGCTTTTTGAGGAAGGAGAAGGGCTCGGCTACCCGACGCCGCTTGACTCCTCCGATCAGGATACCGTGTTCGTCGGGCGCATCCGGAAGGATCTGACCGATCCGAACGGACTGACCCTGTGGTGCTGCGGCGACCAGATCCGCAAAGGCGCGGCGGCGAACGCCGTGCAGATCCTGAAACTGCTGGCCGGAAAATAAAAAAAAAAGATCCTTCGGCGCCTCAGAGGCGCCGAAGGATGACACAATTTGTCGCACCGGCAGCTGTCATCCTGAGGAGGAGCTGCGCTCCGCCGAAGGATCTTCTTATTTTTTCAGATAGGCCGAAGAGACCGGAAATTCAAAGTAGGTGTCCGGATACGGTTCGTCCTTCAGCATGAAGTGCCACCACTCGCAGTCAAGCGGCACGAAGCCTGCCCGCACCATCGCCTGCTGCAGCAGCATGCGGTTCTCGTACTGCTCGTCGGTCACGCCGCGGAAGGACGGGTGCGAGACCTCGCTGAACAGGTCAAAGGGGCTGCCCATGTCGAGTTCCTTCCCGCTCTGCATGTCAAGGAGCGTGAGGTCTACGGCGCTGCCGCGGCTGTGGCTCGATCTCGAAGCGATATAGCCGTCCCGGAACAGGACCTGCTTTTCCAGCTCGGGATAGAAGTACGGCTTCATGCGGACGTCCTGGTCCTCAATGCCCCAGAGCACGAACTGCCTGACCGCGCAGGCGGGGCGGTAGGCGTCGAAGATCTTCAGGCGGTATCCCTGCACGATCATTTCATTGCTGACCTGCTTCAGCGCGCGGGCTGCTTCCTTCGTGAGGATGGCGCAGGGCTCCTCATAACCGTCGATGCGGTCGCCGATGAAGTTGAAGGTGGAGTAGTAGCGGATCTCCTGTACGATCTGCGGAATGAAGTCCGAAAGCAGCACGAAGCCGGACGGATTCATGGTAACGTCTTTGCGGTAATCGGAAGACATGCGGACCTCCTTCTGATGATCGGCATGCGGACAAGTCCGCGGATGCGGATAACAGGACTCGAACCTGCACGGGTCGCCCCACGGGAACCTAAATCCCGCGCGTCTGCCAGTTTCGCCATATCCGCAGGTATGAAAAAGGAGCACCGCCGGTGCTCCTTTTCTGTGCGTTAGAGGATTCGAACCCCCGGCCTTTTGGTCCGTAGCCAAACGCTCTATCCAGCTGAGCTAAACGCACGCATTGCGGTCGGTCTCCCGAGCGCATCAGTAATAATAGCGCGGGCTTTCGCAATTGTCAAGCACTAAATCCGGGAAAAATGAAAAAAAGATATTCCGCCGCCGGAACGGAGAATCCGATTCGGCAGGTTCTTCCGATTGACTTTCCCGAACGGCAATGGCATAATGAATCGCAAGGAGATTATTGCCATGCTTACTTTATCTGTTGATATCTGGTTCGTCAATCTGGGACTGAAATTTTCGGATTGGATCAAGAGCTTCAAGATCGGAAATTTCGAAATATTCATCTACGGCTGCATCATTGCGGCCTCGGTGCTGCTTGCCCTCACGGTTGCCTGCATCGTGGCGAAAAAGACCGGCCAGAACGACGAGAACTATGCGGAACTGATGATCTGGGGCGTCATCTTCGGCATCATCGGCGCGCGCCTCTACTACGTCGCCTTTGATTGGGATGCCTACAAGGACAACCTGAAGGAGATCCTCAACCTGCGGGCCGGCGGGCTTGCCATCTACGGCGGCGTGATCGCCGGTGCCGTCACGGGCTGGATCTTCTGCAAGGTCAAGAAACTGAATTTCCCTCAGATCCTGGACACGGCCTTCCTGGGTGTGGTGCTGGCGCAGTCGACGGGACGCTGGAGCAATTTCGTGAACATGGAGTGCTTCGGCGGCTATACCGATAACCTGCTGGCCATGCGCCTGAATATTGCCAAGGTCAACGGCAGCATGATCACGCAGGATCTGCTGGAGAAGGCCGTCACCGCAGACGGCGTCACCTATATCCAGGTCCATCCGACTTTCCTGTACGAAAGCCTTTGGAACCTTGCGCTTTTTGTCATCCTGCTGCTCATGACCAGGAAAAAACGCTTCCACGGCCAGATCTTCCTGCTGTACCTGATGGGCTACGGCGTGGGACGCTTCTGGATCGAAGGCCTGCGCACCGACCAGCTGAAGATCGGCCACACCGGCATCGCAATCTCGCAGGTGGTGAGCGTGGTCCTGTGTGCTGCGGCGTTAGTCCTGTACATCCTCGGCATGAAGAAGGCGAAAGCCGCCGAAGAGATCGTTGCGCAGGCGGAAAAGGAAGCCGCCGAAGAGATCCGAGGCGATGTCCTGGAAATGATCGAAGCCGACCGCAAGGCTTCGGAAGCCCTTGCAGAGGCGGAAGCGCACGCGCAGGAGACGATGGAAGATGCGGCAGACGCTGCCGAGCAGGCGAGGAACGACATGGAGGAGACATCCGGCGAGATCCTCGAGGCCGAAGCGGACAGTGCCCACGTCGAGGCGCAGGCTGCTGCGGAGAAAGCGGCGCAGGAGGCTGCCGAGAAGGCTGCGCAGGCGGCGGAACAGGCACAAGCTGCCGGTGAGGTGCTGAAGGAAGCGGCCGAAGAACATGCGGAGGCCCTGAAAGACGCCGCGGAAGAGCACGCCGAGGCCTTGAAGGATGCTGCTGAGGAAGCGGTGGCGAAGGTCCAGGAAACAGCGGACGACGCCGCCCGGAGGCTGCAGGAGGCTGCCGACGCTGCGATCGCCAAGCTGCAGGAAGCAGCAGCCGCAGCAGGAGAGAAGAACGATGGGCGCTAAGCTGTATTTCAAATTCGGCGCGATGGGCTCCAGCAAGTCCGCGCAGGCGCTGATCACCAAGTTCAATTACGAAGAACGCGGGATGAAGGTGTGGCTGATCAAACCGGCCGTCGACACCCGTGACGGCGCGGCGCTCATCCGCTCGCGCATCGGGCTGGAAGCCGAAGCGGACCGGGTGGTCGGCCCGCACGACGACATTGCCGCGCTGTTCCGTGCCCTGCCCGAAAAAAGGGACGTCATCATCGCAGATGAAGCCCAGTTTTTCACGCCGGAGCACATCGACCAGCTGGCCGACCTCGTGGACGAGGATGATGTCCCCGTACTTTGCTTCGGCCTGGCAACGGACTTCCAGACGCATACCTTCCCGGGCAGTCACCGTCTGTTCGAACTGGCGCAGTCCATCACCGAGATCAAAACGGTCTGCACCTGCGGTGCGAAAGCCACGGTGAACGCACGCATCGACGGTGAAGGGCACGTCGTCACCGGCGGGGAACAGGTGGTCCTCGGCGGCAACGACTGCTACGTCGCCATGTGCCGCCGGTGCTGGAAAAAACGAATCAAACGTGAAGCGGCCGAACGTGCCGCCGCGCAGAGATAAAGGATAAAGGAGAATCTTATGGCTAAATATATCTACACCGGACCGGAGCAGTACCGCCCCATCAGTGCCTGGGGTTATTTCGGCTACGCGCTCCTGTTTTCCCTCCCGATCATCGGCTTCATTTTCCTGATCATTTATTCGTTTGATGACAGCCGGATTAACCGCCGGAACTATGCCCGCTCGTATTTCTGCGTGCTGGCTCTCGCACTGATCCTGGTTGCCGTGCTTTTTGCGACGGGGGTAGCTGCCCAGATCCTTGCTGCCATTCCGAAGATGACCTGAAGTTTTCCCTGACCGGAGGAGGTGAAAACCATGAAAAAGCGTTTCATTTTCCTGTCTGCACTCGCGGTGCTGCTGCTTTTTGCCGGCGGCCGGGCGGCGCACGCCCTGTCGACGGAGCCTTATGTGACCTGGGATCCGCAGTCACTGTCATATCCCGTAGGTACTGACGCGGAATACGCTGCGACCGTTTCCGGCGAGAACCTGACATTCACCTGGTATGTGGAATACGGCGGCAAGGATTACGAGATGCCGGCGGATAAGGACAAACTGATGAACGCCGGCATGCAGTACGGATGCAGCGACATCGTGATCAAGTCCTCGGCCAACCGTACGTCCATCACTTTCAAAAACATCTCGCTGAACATCGGCATGAAAGACAGCAAGCCCACCCGGGTCTACTGCCATGCGTTTGACGGCAATACAGGCGCGGATACAAATTATGCACACGTCAGCTGCAGCGGCTACGGACTCATGGACGCCGGTTATCCGCCGATGATCTATGTGCGGCCGGTCGTCAGCCTGAATCCGGACGACGTCGGCAAGATCGCGGTGGACGTCATTGACGTGGACAGCAATTATGTCAGCGAAGTGAACTATCAGTGGTACGAGTACAGCGGCGGGACCTACATGACGGGGATCAAGGCGATCCCGGGTGAAGACGGCATGATCTATATTTCGGCGACCGATCCCGGTGAGTGGGAAGACCTTGTCGTCGGCGTTCAGTTCGTGCTGAAAGGCGGCGGAGATTACTGGTGCTATTCCAGCCCGATCAGCGTCGTCCGCAGGACGGGAGACGTCGATTACAGCCATGATCAGCTGATCATCAGGAAGACGCCGGACCGAAAAGGCTACGATCTCGGCGATAAGTTAGACCTCACCGGCCTGCAGGCCGAATACATCGCGGACGGCAAGTCGCAGGGGTTCGTTCCGGTCACTTCACTGGAGACGGATGTCACCAGTTTCCTCTATGCCGGACCGGTCTGGGTGACCGTCGGCTACAAGGGTCAGACGAACGGTTTTACGGTCTGGGTCGAACCGAAGGCCGGCGACTGGGAAACCGAGCCGGCACCGCCGGTCCCGACGACTGCTGAGCCGACGACCGCTGAGCCTACGACTGCTGAGCCGACGACCGCCGAACCGACAACTGCCGAAGCTCCGACCGAAGAACCGACGGCTGCAGGTTCCACTGCGGAAGAACCGACGCAGCCGGAGACAACTGAGGCTGTGCCGGAGACGGGCGGGCCGGATCCGGAAACGACTGAGACAGCGCCGGAAACAGCGGAAACGCCGACAGAGTCTGCCCCGGCACCGACGACAGAGGCCTCTGCAACTTCGACGGAGGCACCTGTTTCCACGACGGAAGAAACGCCGCAGGGCGGCGGATCCGGCAACACCGTGGTGATCATTCTGATCATCGCCATGGCTCTCATCATCGGCCTGCTTGCCGGTGTACTGATCAGCAAGAAGAAAGAAAAATAAGACTTTTGCGGCGGCTTCCGACGGCATTTTGCGGTTGAAAAGCCGCCTTTCCTGTGTTATGATACAGACGCTGTCAAGCAGATTCCCCGTCAGGGTTATCTAAGGAGGAAAAAGTAATGATGAAAAAACCTTTTGCTCTGGCTCTCGCGCTTGTGATGGTGCTTTCCCTTTGCGCCTGCGGCAGCGAGCCTGCAAAGACCACCGAAGCTCCCAAGACGAGCACGGAAGCCACTAAGACCACTGAAGCCCCCGCCCCTCAGAGCACCGCTGCTCCTTCTGAGAGCACTGCTGCCCCCGCTCCCGCTTCCGACTATAAGGTAGCCATGATCACGGACTACGGCGATATCACCGACCAGTCCTTCAACCAGACCACCTATGAAGCCTGCAAGGCTTTCTGCGAGGCGAACGGCATTGAATTCACCTACTACAAGCCCGCTGCCGACTCCACGGCCGACCGTGTAGGCATGGTGGAAAAGGCTGTTGACGACGGCTTCAACGTCATCGTCATGCCCGGTTACGCTTTCGGCGGCACCATCGTCGAAGCGGCCCCTGAGTACAAGGATGTCAAGTTCGTCGCTCTGGACGTTGCTGCCGGCGATCTGCTGGAAGCCGGCGTTGCCGCTGCGGGCGAACAGTATGACTACAATCCCGCCAACTGGGATCTGAACAAGTACGTCTACATGGATAACGTCTACTGCGCTGTCTACCAGGAAGAACTCTGCGGCTACATGGCAGGTTACGCTGCCGTTAAGCTCGGCTACACCAAGCTCGGCTTCCTGGGCGGCATGGCGGTTCCCGCTGTTGTCCGCTACGGCTTCGGTTTCGTGCAGGGCGCTGACGCCGCTGCCAAGGAAACCGGCGCTGATGTCTCCGTGAACTATGTTTACGGCGGTCAGTTCTTCGGCGATGCCGACATCAAGGCCAAGATGGATACCTGGTATGCCGGCGGCACCGAAGTCGTCTTCGCCTGCGGCGGCGGCATCTACACCTCCGCTGTTGACGCTGCGAAGAGCGCGAACGGCAAGGTCATCGGTGTTGACGTTGACCAGGCCGGCGTCATCAAGAACTATGCCGGTGTTGACGGCATGACCGTCACCTCCGCCATGAAGGGTCTGTATCCGACCACCTACAACGCACTTGAAGACATCATCAAGAACGGCAAGTGGTCTGACTATGCCGGCAAGATCGCGACCCTGGGTCTCGTCTCCGGTACCGATCCCGAAGCCAACTACGTGCAGATCCCCATGGGCGACGGCACGCAGTGGTCCGACAAGTTCACCAAGGATGACTACAAGGCTCTCGTTGCCGACATGTTCGCCGGCAAGGTCACTGTCTCCAACGACATCTCCGCCATGCCCGCTGTGAGCATCACGGTCGATGATCAGGGACAGATCAAATAATTAAAGCCATTCGTCCGGTGACAAACCGCGGAAAGGCCGGGACATGCTGTTTTCGGGCAGCATGTCCCGGTTTTTGCGTGTTTTCAGCGCTTTTTTCCTTCCTTTCGTCTATGCGGGACGGAGTTTATCAGTTTTTTTACTTGTACCTTTGCCCGAAAATTGGTATGATATGAACAAATCAGGAGGTTGATATCATGGCATTTACAGTGATAACCGATACCTCGGGGAATCTGCCGAAATTCATGGCGGATGAATACGGGCTCAAGGTGATCCCGTTCTATTATCATGTCGACGGGAAGGACCTGTGCTGTGAAGCAATAGAGGATTTTGACAGCGAATCCTACTACCGCCGCCTGAAAGACGGGCCGCGGGTGACCACCACGCAGATCACGCCGCAGCGCTATCTGGAATATTTCGAGGAGGAGGCAAAGGCCGGCCGCGACTTCATTTACGTCAGTATGTCGGGCGGCATCAGCGGTTCCTGCGATTCCGCGCGTGTGGCTCTGCGCATGCTCGCAGAAGATTATCCGGACGTGAAGGCCTTCGTGATCGATACGAAGGGCGCTGCCCTCGGCGAAGGCTTCGTCGCGCTTGAAGCTGCCCGCCTCAGGGACCGGGGCATTTCGATAGAAGAAGCAGCGGAGAAGCTCGAAGATTACAGCAAGCGGATGTGCAACGTCTTTACGGTGGATGATCTGCTGTACCTGAAACGCGGCGGAAGACTGTCGAATGCGGCTGCCTGGATCGGCACGATCCTGAATATCAAGCCGCTCCTCAAGGGCGACGTGGACGGGAAGATCGTCGCTTTCGCGAAGATCCGCGGCAGAAAGAAGGCGGTCGAAGCCCTGGCGGGACGCTATGAGGCATTGGTCGATCATCCGGAAGAGCAGACGGTCGGCATCGTGCAGGCAGCCTGCGAGGAGGATGCGAAACGGCTCGAGGAGCTGATCTGCAGGAACCGCCCGCCGAAGGAGATCCTTCACGTGGACTATGAGCCGGTCACGACGTCCTACGTCGGCCCCGGCGCTCTTGCCCTGTTCTTCTTGGGCGGGCCCGACGTCAGAACGGAACTCGATCACGTGAGAACGGGAGAAGCTTCCGCAGCTGCCGCCATCAGGAATGCAGCGGAAGCGGCGAAAGAGAGGGTCAGCCAGTCAAGGTCGGTCGAAGCCGTGAAGAACGCGGCGGAAGCGGCGAAAGAAAAGGTCACTCACTCGAGGCCGGTCGAAGCCGTGAAGAACGCGGCAGAAGCGGCAAAAGAAAAGGTCAGTCAGTCGAAGACTGCGGAAGCCGTGAAGAACGCAGCAGAGGCTGCGAAGGAGAAGGTCAGCCAGTCAAAGCCGGTCGAAGCCGTAAAACATGCCGCAGTCCGGGTGCGCTCTTTCTGGAGCAAGGACAAAAACAGAGAAAAAGAAGAGTGACGACAGTCATTTCCGGGCCGCCTGCGGGCGGCCTTTTTTCTTGCCGCCGAAATAAAACTCTTTATGAAATCTTTACAAACGGGCAGAAAGAAAGTAAAATAAACCTGATTATTTGTGCGAAAGCATGAAGAGGAGGAATCGGCATATGTCCACACCATCTCCGTATGCAATAGAAATGCTGCATATCACAAAGAGATTTCCCGGGATAATTGCCAACGATGACGTGACTCTCCAGCTGAAACAGGGGGAGATCCACGCTTTGCTTGGTGAAAACGGCGCCGGCAAATCGACCCTGATGTCGGTGCTGTTCGGGCTTTATCAGCCCGAGGAAGGCGAGATCTACGTCAAGGGCAAAAAGGTCGAGATCAACGACCCTAACGTAGCCAACGAACTCGGCATCGGAATGGTCCACCAGCACTTCAAGCTGGTGGAATGCTTTACGGTCCTGGACAACATCATCCTGGGCGTGGAAACGACGAAGGGCGGCTTTCTGCAAAAGGACGAAGCCAGGAAGAAAGTCATGGCGCTTTCGGAAAAGTACGGGCTTCGCGTTGACCCTGACGCAAAGATCCAGGACATCACCGTCGGCATGCAGCAGCGTACCGAGATCCTGAAGATGCTGTACCGCGACAACGAGATCCTGATCTTTGACGAACCGACGGCTGTCCTGACGCCGCAGGAGATCGAAGAACTGATGCAGATCATGAAGAATCTGGCAGCGGAAGGGAAGAGCATTTTGTTCATCTCCCACAAACTGGCGGAGATCATGGCTGTCGCGGACCGCTGCAGTGTTCTCCGCAAGGGCAAATACATCGGCACGGTCGAGACGAAGAACACGACGATGGAAGAACTGTCGGCCATGATGGTCGGACGGAACGTCAATTTCCACGTCGAAAAGGGCGAAGCGAAAGTCGGGAAGCCTGTCCTGGAAGTCCGGAACATGTCCGTGGCTTCCAAGGTGCATAAGAACAACGCGGTGAAGAACGTTTCGCTGACCGTGCATGCCGGCGAGATCGTGTGCATTGCCGGGATCGACGGCAACGGCCAGACCGAATTCGTTTACGGCCTCACCGGCCTGGAGCCGCTCGTTTCGGGCAGCGTCAAAATGCTTGGCGAGGACATCACGAAGGCGAAGATCCGTGAACGGAGCCTGAAGGGCATGTCGCACATTCCGGAGGACAGGCACAAGCACGGC
The DNA here is from genome assembly GCA_902789555.1 of uncultured Lachnospiraceae bacterium. GTDB lineage: Bacteria > Bacillota > Clostridia > Lachnospirales > Lachnospiraceae > UBA6987. Next base: position 382,460 of record CADAOF010000001.1, on the reverse strand, counting down.
CTGGTCCTTGACTACAGCCTGGAAGACAACCTGGTGCTGCAGCGCTATTTCGAGCCGGAATTCACCAATAAGGCGGGGTTCCTGCGCCGCGACAATATCCGGAAGTACGCGGAAAAACTGATCGCCGAATATGACATCCGCTCCGGCCAGGGCCCGGTCACTAAGGCAAGGGCCATGTCCGGCGGCAATCAGCAGAAGGCGATCATCGCCCGCGAGATCGACAAGGGTCCCGAGCTGCTGGTGGCGGTCCAGCCGACAAGAGGCCTGGACGTCGGCGCGATCGAAGGCGTGCACAAGAGCCTGATCTCCCAACGCGACGCCGGCAAGGCGGTGCTGCTGGTCTCCCTGGAACTGGACGAGGTCATGGACGTGCCCGACCGCATCCTGGTGATGTACGAAGGGGAGATCGTCGGTGAGCTGGATCCGAAGAAGACGACCCAGGAGGAACTCGGCCTGTATATGGCCGGCGCGAAGAGAGATGAGGTGAAAGCATGAAGAAGATCCTGAAAAACGACGGGGTGCAATCGCTGCTTGCTTCCCTGATCTGCATCCTTCTCGGTCTGCTGATCGGCTACGTCGTCCTGCTGTTCATCGAGCCTTCCGGGGCCGGAGAAGCGATCAAAGCCGTCATCAAGAACTTCCTGACGTACAACAAGAAGGAATCGCAGCTGAAATACCTCGGCAATACCCTGGTCAAAGCGGCGCCGCTCGTCATGTGTTCCCTGTCGATCCTGTTTTCGTACAAGGTCGGCCTGTTCAATATCGGTGCGGCAGGACAGTACTGCATCGGTATCGCCTGCTCGCTGTACTGCGCACTGGCTCTGAAGCTCCCGTGGTGGGTCTGCACGCTGGTTGCCGTTCTCGGCGGTGCGCTTGCCGGCAGCATCAGCGGCCTGCTGAAGGCTTACTGCAACGTGAACGAAGTCATCTCGGGCATCATGCTGAACTGGATCATCCTCTACGGCACGAACATGCTGCTGACGAACGTCAAGGAAGCAACGAGCCCTTACACCAAGGAGGTGGCACGTACCAGCGCGGCCTCCCTGCTGCCGACCCTGGGCCTTGGCAAGTTCTTCAACAACAATAAATACGTCGGCGTCTCGGTCATCGCGGCCGTCGTGATCGCGGTCATCGTCTGGGTCGTCCTGGAAAAGACGCGCTTCGGCTACGAGCTGCGGGCGACCGGCGGCAACAAGAATGCGGCAAAATACGCCGGCATGGCGGAAAAACGCAATATCATCGTGACGCTGGCGATCAGCGGCGCCCTGGCCGGCCTCGGCGCAGCCATGCTGTACCTGACGAGCTACGAACAGTGGAACTGCTCCACCTCTTCGGTACCGGGCATGGGCTTCAACGGGATCGCGGCAGCCTTCCTCGGCGGCCTGAACCCGATCGGCGCGATCCTGTCCTCCTTCTTCATCCAGCACATCACGGCAGGCGGCGCCTACGTTGACAAGAAGATCTACTGTGCGCAGATCTCCGACCTGATCTCTTCGATCATCATTTACCTCTGCGGCTTCGTGTTCTTCATGAAGCTGATGATGAACAAGCGGATCGCAAAACAGGAGGAGAGAGCCCAGAAAGCCCTGGCGAAAAAAGCTGCGGAAGGAGGTAAGGAACAATGACACTCCTTGTCCAATACACCCTGATCTTTGCTTCTGTCCTTATCCTGGTCGCTCTGGGCGGCTGCTTTGCGGAACACTCCGGCGTCATCAACCTCGGCCTTGAAGGCACGATGCTGGTGGGGGCCATGGGCGGTGCGCTGACCATGCGCTACCTGACCGACAAGCTTCCGACCTTCGCCCTGATCCTGCTGGTCATTCTGATCTCCATGGCGGCCGGTGCGCTGTACTGCTCCCTGCTGGCCGTGGCGAGCATCAACCTCAAGGCCGATCAGACCATTGTCGGTACCGCGCTGAACATGCTCGGCATCGCCGGCGTTACGGTCGTGGTCAAGGCCATCAATACCGCGGCAAATCCGGATGACGTTTCCTCCGTCATCAATTACGGCGCGGCCCGTGAGAAGTTCCTGGTAAAACTCGGCGACTTCGAATTCAGCTGGTTCATGCTTGTGACCCTGATCCTTCTGGTCGCTGCCTACGTCATTCTGTACAAGACCAGGTTCGGTCTCCGGATGATGGCCTGCGGCGAGCATCCCCAGGCAGCTGCCTCCGTCGGCATCAATGTTTTTAAGATGCGCTGGGCAGGCGTCCTGATCTCCGGCGCTTACGGCGGTCTCGGCGGCATCGTCTTCATCATGGCGGGCGCTTCCGAATGGCGCTTCGAGTACGGCGTTGCCGGTTTCGGGTTCCTGTCCCTTGCCGTCATGATCTTCGGCCAGTGGAAACCGCAGCGCATAGCCCTCGCGGGCCTGCTGTTCGGCCTTTTCCGGGCACTCAGCAACGTCTACAGCTCGTTTGATTTCCTGGCAAAGATGGATATCCCCAGCCCGGTCTACAACATGCTGCCGTATATCATCTCCCTGATCGTGCTGGCCTTCACTTCCAAGAGTTCTCAGGCGCCTAAGGCGGAAGGGATCCCTTACGACAAGGGCATGAGATAAGCCTCGGATAACTGAAAAACACCTCCGGCGGCGGACTTCGGTCCGCCGCTTTTTTTGTGTGCGCTTTTCGCCTGTTTTCGTACGAAAAAACTTGCAAAAATGCTGATTTTTCCCGAAAAAGTGCTTGCATTTTTCGGCTTTTCCCTTTACAATCATAGGCACAGGGGAGGAAAGTGGGTGAAAGTGTCACAAAGTGGCGCATTTCACGGCTTTTTATCCTCAAGACTGAGAAAGAAAGGAGCAGCCGCCATGAACATGCTGATGGGGACCTATAATCATTCGGTCGATCCCAAGGGACGCGTCATCATTCCTGCGAAACTGCGGGAAGAGCTCGGCGACGTCTTTGTCATCAGCCGCGGACTGGACGACTGCCTGTTTCTTTTTCCCACACGCGAGTGGCAGCGTTTCGAGGCAAAGCTCCAGACGCTTCCTTTGACCAGCAAAGACGCCCGTAAGTTTGTCCGTTATTTCCTGGCCGGTGCGGCCGAGGTCGAACTGGACAAGCAGGGACGCGCTTTGATCCCCCAGAATCTGCGCGACGCCGCCGGCCTCGAAAAGGATGTGGTCCTGTGCGGCGTCGGCAGCCGGGTCGAGCTCTGGGACAAGGAGACCTGGACCAAGGCGTCCTCGTATGACGACGTGAACGAGCTCGCGGAAAGAATGGCCGAGCTTGGCATCTGAAGGAGATGACGGATGGAGTTTTCTCATGTTCCCGTACTCCTTGACGAGTGCCTGGAAGCGCTGGCGATCCGGCCGGACGGCATCTATGCCGACGGAACGGTGGGCGGCGCAGGCCACTCCTCGCACATTCTGCAGAAACTTTCCCCGAAAGGCCTGCTGATCGGGATCGACCGCGACAGCGACGCACTGGAAGCGGCAAACGCCCGCCTGAGCGGGACCCGCGAAGCGATGCCGGAAGGAGAGCGGCCGGAATTCCGCCTCGTCAAGAGCAATTACGGCGACCTTCCCGCAGTTCTTTCGGAGCTGGGGATCGCACGGGCAGACGGCATTCTGCTGGACCTCGGCGTTTCCAGCTACCAGCTGGACAGTGCCGAACGGGGCTTTTCCTACATGAAGGATGCGCCGCTCGACATGCGGATGGACCGGGACGAAAGCCGGACCGCCGCCGACCTGCTGAATGAGAGCAGCGAAGCCGAATTGGCCCGGATCCTCAGGGATTACGGCGAGGAACGCTTTGCCGGACTGATTGCGAAACGCATCGTGCTTGCGCGGCAGAGAGAGCCGCTGAAAACGACAGGAGAACTTGTACGGATCATCGAACAGTCGATTCCGGCCAAGTACAGAAATACCGGCGGACACCCGGCAAAAAGAACTTTCCAGGCTGTCCGCATTGCGCTGAATCACGAATTGACGACGCTCGAGGAATGCCTTCCCGGCATCATCGGCGCCCTTGCTCCCGGCGGGAGACTGGCGGTCATTACCTTCCATTCCCTGGAAGACCGCATCGTGAAGAATGCGTTCAGAACGGCAGAGGACCCCTGCATCTGCCCGAAGGATTTCCCGGTCTGCGTCTGCGGACGGGTCAGCAGGGGAAAGGTCGTTACCCGGAAACCCATCCTTCCTTCGGAGGAGGAGATGAAGCAGAATCCGAGGTCGGCCAGCGCCAAGCTCCGCGTATTCGAAAGGAACGGGGCAGGCGGGGAGGCATGACATGGCAGAAAGCAAGAGATATATAGTGGAAGGCAACACCGTGCGGGTGCAGACCCGTCCGGAATATTCTCCCGAACAGGAGATCCGCGTCTATGTACGGCCTGAGGCCGTTCCTGCGCGGGTCCGGGTCAACGTGCCTTACGTCCTGATGCTTCTTGCCGTTACCGTACTGTTCGGCTACCTGTGCTTCAGCTATCTGAAGGTGCAGGCTTCGATCAATGCCTCCATGAACCGGATCGCGAATCTGGAAGAACAGATCACCAAGGTCCGTTCGGAGAACGCCGTGCGCGAAAACCGCCTCAGCGCCCAGATGGATCTTGAGGAAGTCTACCGGATCGCCGTCGAGGAACTGGGAATGACCTATCCGCAGGACAACGAAGTGGTTACCTATTCGGAGCAGATGAGGGAGTACGTGCGGCAGTATGAAGACATCCCTAACAGCTGAAGCGAACGGACGAAGACTGACGATCCGCATGCGAAGAAAACTGGCGTTCACCTTCATTCTGGTGGCGGCAGTTTTGTTTGCATATGTCGTCTATTTGCTGATCCTGATGCGGAACAGCGGAGAAGAGTATCAGCAGCGGATCCTGTCGCAGCAGGGCTATGACATGCAGGCCCTGGCGTTTAGGCGCGGCAATATCACCGACCGCAACGGGACGGTGTTTGCCTACAGTGAGGAAGTCTACAATCTGATCCTGGACCCTTCGGTCATTCTTTACACTGCCAATCCCAAGAAGCCGCAGCCGAACCGTGAAGCAACGGTCGATGCGCTCGTCAGCGTTTTCGGCTATCCGCGGGATGAGATCGAAACGGTCCTGGATGAAAAGCCGGATGCGGCCTACGTCCGCTTTGCGATGCAGCTGAGTGCGGAGGAGAAGGAACGCTTCCTGCAGTATCAGACGGAATACAATACGGCAAAGGACAAGAACAAAAAGAAACTCCATCAGGACAGGGTGACCGGCGTCTGGTTTGAAACGGAATACAAGCGCATGTATCCCTACGGCACGCTCGGCTGCACCGTCCTCGGCTTTTCCGGCGCGGAAAGCGCGGAAGGCCACTGGGGCATTGAAGAATACTACAATTCGTCCCTGAGCGGGGTGAACGGCAAGATTTACAGCTATATCAGCCCCGAAGGTGATTATGAAAGCGTTACGGAGGCCGCGGTCGGCGGCCGCACCGTCGTCAGCACGATCGACTACAACGTGCAGAAGATGGTGGAAGAGGAGATCGCCAAATTCAAACCGCTCCACGAATACAAGAACATCGGCGTCGTCGTGATGGACCCGACGAGCGGTGAGATCCTCGGCATGGCAACGGATAAGGTCTTTGATCCGAACACGCCAATGGATTTCTCCGCCGTCGTCAGCGATGAGGAATTTGAAGCGATGACGGAAGAAGAACGTGCTGCCCTGCAGAATTCGGTCTGGCGCAATTTCACGGTGAGCGATGCTTATTCGCCCGGTTCCGTGTCAAAGGAGCTGACTGTGGCCATGGCGCTGGAAGAGGATGCGATCGAAACCGATACGAAACTTTTCTGCGACGGCGGCGAAACGGTCCAGGGAACGACGATCCACTGCCACAAGCGTGACGGCCACGGCATGATGGACGTGACAGGCGCCTTGATGCAGTCCTGCAACGACGCTCTGATGAATATCGGCACCCGCCTGAACGTCCCGACGATGCTGAAATGGCAGCGCCAGTTCGGCCTCGGAAGCCGGACCGGCGTCGATCTTCCCGGTGAGGCAACGGGGATCCTGTTTACGGAGGACAACATGAGCGCGATCGACCTTGCGACCTGTTCCTTCGGCCAGGGCTATTCCTCAACGATGATTCAGATGGCGTCGGCTTACTGCTCCATCCTGAACGGCGGTTACTACTTTACGCCGCATATCGTCCGCCAGCTGCTGGATGAAAACGGCAACGTGGTCAAAAACGTGGAACCGGAACTGGTCCGCACGACGATCAGCGAATCGACCTGTGAGTTCCTGAAACAGGCGGCATTCGAAACGGTGGAACGCGGCGGCGGTTACGGCGCACGGATCCCCGGCCATACCGTCGGCGGCAAGACCGGTACGGCACAGAAATACCCGATCGAAGAACAGAATTACGTGGTCTCCTTCATGGGATTCACGCCGGCAGCCAGCCCGAAACTCCTGGTCTACGTGGTCGTCGACGAACTGGAACATGAAGGGACGGACGTCTCATCGCTCCCCGTCGTTGAATTTGAACGCGACATCATGAAGCGGATCATTCCTTACCTCGGCATCCCCGAAGACGCCGAAAACCATTAACAGAGGCAGAATCCATGAAACAAGCCATCCTTTCCTTCGGTACCGCGCTGATCCTCAGCACCGTTTTCACCGCACTCCTGATCCCGTTCCTGAAAAGGAAGCATATCGGACAGAACATCCGCGAAGTCGGGCCCAAGCATCAGAAAAAAGCCGGCACGCCTACCATGGGCGGCATGGCTTTCGTGCCGGCGATCATTCTTGCCGTACTGCCGTTCATCGGGAAACATCCCGAGGTGGTCTCCATCCTCGTCATGACGGTGGGCTATGGCCTGATCGGCATGCTGGACGATGGCCTGAAGAAAAAGCACGGCGTGAATCTGGGGCTGAAGGCATGGCAGAAATTTGCCCTGCAGATGATCCTGACGGCAGCTTTCTGCTGGTACCGCATGACGCAGATGCCGGATCCCACGGTGATCCGCATCCCCTTCATGAAGGGCCAGGCGGATATCGGCTGGTGGTACGTGCCGCTCCTGTTTCTGGTGGTCCTCGGCGCGGATAACGGCGTGAACCTGACGGACGGCATCGACGGCCTGTGCAGCAGCGTTACGGCGGTCGTGGCTCTGTTCTTTACGGCACTGTCCTTCCTCTACGGAAGCGGCATCGAGCCGGTGACCGCTGCGGTCTGCGGCGCACTTCTCGGCTACCTGCTTTTCAATACGAACCCGGCGCGCATCTTCATGGGCGATACCGGATCGCTGGCTCTCGGCGGCTTCGTTGCCTCGACGGCGCTGATCCTGCGTCAGCCTTTCATGCTTCTCATCTGCGGCATCATCTATGTCTGCGAGACCCTGTCGGTGATGATCCAGGTGAGCTATTTCAAACTCAGCCACGGAAAACGCGTCTTCAAGATGACGCCGATCCATCATACTTTTGAATTCTACAACTGGTCGGAAGCCCGCATCGTGATCGTCTTTACGGTCATCACGGCGTTCTTCTGCGCAGTTGGCTATCTGGGAGCGTGACATGAGCAAAGAGTGGAGCAAGGATATCCCGATCATGGTGGCGGGCGCAGGCCGGAGCGGCCTGAACGCCGTACGCCTGCTGCAGAAGGCAGGGTACACGCCCGTCCTCTATGACGAGAATCAGAAACTGGACAAAAAAGCCCTGATCGATAAGCTGGACGGTCACGAATGTGAGATCATTCTGGGCGAACTGAAGCCGGAAGACGCCGCGCGCATGCAGCTGTGCGCCTCCAGCCCCGGCATCCCGCTGACCAGGCCTTTCGTCAAGGTCCTGCAGGCAGCCGGAACGCCCATCATCAGCGAGATCGCCCTGGCGTACCATTTCCATAAGGGCCGCCTCATTGCGGTCACCGGGACCAACGGCAAGACGACTACTACGGCGCTCGTCGGACATATCCTGCGCGGCATTTCCGATAAGGTCTTCGTGCTCGGCAACATCGGCCATGCCTGGTCGGAGGAGGTCCTGGAGACCACGGACGATTCGATCACCGCGGTCGAAATGTCCAGCTTCCAGATGGAATCCCTGCCGGAGGTCGATCCCGAGGTCTCGATCATCACGAACATCACGCCGGACCATCTGGACCGCCACGGCTCCATGCAGAATTATATCGACATTAAGATGAAGGTCACCCTCACTCAGACACCGGATGAGTACCTGATCCTGAACCGCGAATCCGGCTGGATGGAGACGGTCGTCCCGCGCACCCGCGCACAGATCGTGTATTTCAGCAGCGCCCGCGAGCTTCGGGAAGGATGCTTCCTCCGCGACGGCGACATCATCCTTCGCTGGAAGGATGAGCCGGAGGAAAACATCTGTGCGGCTGCCGACCTGCATCTGATCGGCCGGTTCAATTACGAGAATGTCATGGGCGCCATCCTGATCACGAAGGCGATGGGGGTCCCGAACAGCGTGATCCGCGAGCGGGTCCTGAGCTTTACGGCCGTTCCGCACCGCATGGAATACGTCTGCACCAAGGACGGCGTCGACTATTACAACGATTCCAAGGGCACGAACCCGGATTCCACCGTCAAGGCCCTTGAGATCACCGTCCGTCCGACGGTCCTGATCGCCGGCGGCTTCGACAAGGGCGCCGACTACACCGAAATGGTGCAGCTGTTTAAGAACAAGGTCAAATATCTGATCCTGATGGGACAGACCGCGAAAGCCATCGCGGAATGCACCGACAGGGTCTGCCCTGTTCCGTACTGCTTCGTGAGTGACATGAGAGAGGCGGTGCGGAAAGCGGAAGAGATGGCTGTGCCGGGTGATACGGTGCTTCTTTCACCGGCCTGCGCCAGCTGGGACATGTACCCGAACTTTGAAGTCCGGGGAGAACATTTCAAGGACCTGGTCCGCGAGGAGTCATGAAAAAACGTCAGTCCGAAAAAGGAATAAGATGGCTTTCCGGCTACGACTTCAGCCTGCTGTTCGTCGTCTTGTTTCTGTGCGTTTTCGGACTGATCATGATCTACAGTGCGAGCTATTACACGGCGGAAACGAAGCTGCACAACGGCATGTACTATTTCCGCCATCAGCTGATGCTTTACGGCATCGGACTTGCAGGCGCCGTCATTGCCTCCCTGATCCCGCACAGGTATTTCGCCTGGCTGGTCTGGCCGGGCTATGCAGCGGCAGTGATCTGCATGATCCTGACAGACTTTACAAAACTCGGGATCAATACTAACGGCCAGACGCGCTGGATGAGGGTCACGAGCACCATTTCCTTCCAGCCGGCCGAACTTGTCAAGGTGGCGATCATTCTGCTCACGGCGTTTATGATCCACCGTCACACGAAGGGGATGAACGGCGCCAAATGGCCGCTGATCATCCTGGGGCTGTGCGCCGTGCCGGGCGTGCTCGTCCTTAAGAACAACCTGAGTTCAGGCGTGATCATTCTGGCGATCCCGATCGCAATGATCATGCTGGTCAGTGAAAAGAAGAAGAGGAGGATCGCGTTCTGGTGCTTCGTTGCGGCAGGTCTTGCCCTGATGATCACGGTCAAGGCGATGCCGCTCGATACCCTCATCGGGATCGGCGAACGGATCGAAGACGCAGGGATCCTCAAGGCTTATCAGCTGCGGCGCCTGTACATCTGGAATACGCCGATGTACGATGCCCGCGGCGACGGATACCAGGTGGTGCAGGGACTGTATGCGATCGGCTCCGGCGGCGTGTTCGGCAAAGGGCTCGGTGCTTCCATGCAGAAGCTCGGTTTCGTACCAGAATCCGCCAACGACATGATCTTCGCGATCCTCTGCGAGGAACTCGGCTTATTCGGTGCGATCTCTCTGATCGTCCTTTACCTGTTTCTGCTGTACCGCATGATGACGATCGCGAACCGCAGCCGCGACGTGTTCGGGAGCCTGCTTGTGGTCGGTGTCATGGCGCATATCGCTTTGCAGGTCATCCTGCACATCGGGGTCGTCAGCGGCATCCTGCCGAATACCGGTGTGACGCTTCCTTTCGTCAGTTACGGCGGCACCGCCTCCCTGTTCTACATGGGTGAGATCGGCATCGTGCTGAGCGTGGGAAGAGACAATCCGGAAATGGTCCTGCCGGAAGAGAAGGAGAGGCTGTCATGAAACGCTTCCTTCTGGTTTTTGCCGGCGTGATCGTCATACTGGGCATCGTAACGTTCTTCCTGCCAGTCAGCGACTTCACGATCGAAGGCGCGAACAACTATTACTCGGAAAACGAACTGCGGGAGAAGATAACGGAAGGCAGAAGCAGCCGCGCGCTGATCTTCTTCGTGCAGGACAAGTTCATGAAGCACAACACGATCCCCTTCATTGAGAAGTACACGCTCAGTTTCCGGGGATTCCGCCACGTGACCGCGCACGTCTACGAAAAGGCACTTATCGGCTGCATCCGTTTTCAGCAGTACTATCTGTACTTCGACTGGGACGGGACGCTGGTGGAAAGCAGTCCGATGCGGCTGCCGAACGTCCTCGAGATCAGCGGTCTTTCCAACGATCATGCAGTGATCGGAGAGAAGCTGAAGACCGCGGAAAAGGACGCTTTCAATACGATCCTGACGGTCACGCAGTTCCTGCGAAGCAACCTTATCCGGATCGGCGAAAGAGGCGTTCTGCTGTCCGATCTTGCGGAACGGATCCATTTTTCGCAGGCGGGTGTTTCAGTGGTCTTCGGGGACATTACGGTGCTTCTGGGACCGCGGACGGACCTGGAAGCCAAGCTCTCCGTGATGTGCGATACCCTGCCGGAACTGTACGGAAGAAAAGGAACGCTGTATCTCGACAGCTACAAGCCGGGAGAGCTTCATCCGTCCTATATCTTCAAATAATTCTTCGGCAAAATGTGATTTCGGGCTTGATTATTTGTCTGAAATCAAATATACTCATTTTAACTGTTTGAATTGCTGCAGAGCGGCTGCTGAGTTTGCTCTGCTATTGATAATCAGATCGGTTGTGGGAGGTTTTTTACAGTGTTAGAAATCAAAGTAGACGAATCCGTAAGCGCAGCAAAGATCATCGTGGTTGGCGTCGGCGGCGCCGGCAACAATGCCGTTAACCGGATGATCGATACCAATACCGGTGGGGTGGAATTCATTGCCATCAACACCGATCGCCAGGCCCTGCAGATGTGCAAGGCGCCGACGGCGATCCAGATCGGTGAGAAACTGACCAAGGGCCTCGGCGCAGGCGCCAAGCCCGAGATCGGCGAAAAAGCCGCGGAAGAAAGCGAAGATGAGATCGCGAACGCCCTTCAGGGTTCTGACATGGTCTTCGTGACCTGCGGCATGGGCGGCGGCACCGGCACCGGCGCAGCTCCCGTCATTGCGCGCATTGCCAAGGGCATGGGCATCCTGACCGTCGGCGTCGTGACCAAGCCTTTCCGTTTTGAGGGCAAGGTCCGCATGCAGAACGCGCTGAACGGCATCGAACGCCTGCGCGAAAACGTGGACACCCTGATCGTCATCCCGAATGACAAGCTGCTTGAGATCGTCGACCGCCGCACCACCATGCCGGACGCCCTCAAGATGGCGGACGAGGTGCTGCAGCAGGCCGTTCAGGGCATCACCGACCTGATCAGCGTCCCTGCTCTGATCAACCTTGACTTTGCCGACGTGCAGACCGTCATGCAGGATAAGGGCATTGCCCATATCGGCATCGGCCGCGCGAAGGGCGACGACAAGGCGATCGAAGCGGTCAAGCAGGCAGCTTCCAGCCCTCTGCTGGAGACCACTATCCTGGGTGCCTCCCACGTCATCATCAACGTTTCCGGCGATATCGGCCTGATGGAAGTCTATGACGCCGCGAACTATATCACCGAACTGGTCGGCGAAGACGCCAACATCATCTTCGGTGCCATGTACGACGACACCATTCAGGACGAAGTGACGATTACCGTGATCGCCACCGGCCTGGACGAACCGGATGCGTCCAGCAGCGGTTCGAGCATCTCCAAGACGTTCTCGAACAGCAGCGGCCTGATGGGGACCCGTCCCTCCGGTTTCAAGCCCAGCACTTCACCGCTCGGCACTTCCGAAGCCGCTCCTCAGGTGAATGCCGCGCAGAGCTACAACCGGACGCAGATCAAGGCTCCGGATCCTACGGTTACCCGCCGCGAGATCAATGTCCCCGGCTTCCTGAAAAAATAAGCTTCATGCATCTGTTATGATGAAAACAGGGCCCGGTATGTGATCACCGTGCCCTGTTTGTTTTCCTGAAAATACCGGCGGAAGGGCCGCCGGAGGAACGGAGAGAAAATGGACCTTCTCATCGTGACCGGAATGAGCGGAGCAGGCAAGACCCGTGCACTCCAGTGCCTGGAGGACATGGGCTATTATTGCGTGGATAATCTGCAGCCGCCCCTGATCCTGTACATGCTGAATGCCGAACTGGCTTCGACAGAACCTCATGAGAAGACAGCAGTCACCGTGGACATCCGTTCGGAGAAACTGCTGGCCGGGATCGACCGCCTGACCGAAGGTCTGGCGCAGAAGGGCATCCGTACGCGGATCCTTTATCTTGACGCGTCGGACACCGTGCTGAAGAACCGCTACAAGGAAAGCCGCCGGCTGCATCCGCTGGTCCGGAACGGCAGCGCCAAAGATCTTGCCTCTGCGCTGAAGGCGGAGCGGAGCATCATGTCAGGACTGCGCAGCATGTCCGACATCGTACTGGATACCAGCCGCCTGTCCTCGGGGGAACTTCGACAGAAACTGATCGGGATCTTCGGACAGGAGAGCGGCGCCGCCATGAGCATCGAATTCGTGGCATTCGGCTACAAGTACGGGATCCTGGCCGACGCGGATATCGTTTTTGACGTCCGCTGCCTGCCCAACCCGTATTACGTGGATGAATTGCGGCGACTGACCGGCGCGGACGAAGCGGTCAGGAATTACGTTCTGGGAAACGAAGAGGGGAAAACACTCTTTGAAAAGATCCGGGATCTTCTGGAATACACGATCCCGCTTTACATGAAGGAAGGTAAAAGCCGTCTGGTGATAGGCCTCGGCTGTACCGGCGGACAGCACCGCTCCCTGGCCTTTGCCGGAGCGCTCAAGGAATACTTTTCCGACAAATATCCCGGCGTCGTTCTCTCCATGCGCGACCTGGAGGAAAACCGCCTGGAGATCTATGAAAGAAACGGAGGGTCAGCCTCATGAAGAAAATATGCGCGATCGTGCTTGCGGCAGTGATGCTTCTTTCCGCCTGCACGGCAGGTCAGCCGTCGTCTTCCCGCGAAGAGCCGAAGAGCAGCGGACAAACGTCGGCAGAGACGTCCGGAACGGAGACGCCTTCGGCCGGGGAAAGCACGGAGGCGCCGCAGACGGAACAGGCCGCGCAGGACGGCGGGATCGTTATCTGGGCCTTTGCCGGGGAAGAGGAGCGGACCAGGACCGTCTGCGAGCGATACATTGCGAAGCCTCAGCAGGCCGTTCCGGCGCCTGAGGGCGGCTGGACCGTAACGGTCAGGACCGTTACGGCCGAGGAGGCGGTGAGCCGTCTGCGGGAAGCCGCTGCGGGCTCAGCCGAGGGGGCAGATCCGGCCGGTGAAGAACTCCCCGACATTTTCTTCTTCAGTTCGGACGATCTTGACGTACTGAAGGCGGGCGGCCTTCTGGACCGTCTCCCGGAGAAACGGGACGCAGAAGTCAGACGAAAGGTCGACGAAACCGTCGTCGCTGCCTGCAGCAGTGAGGGCGTGCTCTGGGCATACCCTGCAGGCTTCGTCAGTACGATGCTGCTGTATTACGATAAGACCGTCGTCAGTGAAACGGGAGACCTTGCCTCCGTCATCGCGCAGTGCGGAGAAGCGGAACGCTGCTTCTATGCCGGTACCGAGACGACACTGTTCCCCGCGGCAGTCTTTTCGAGTTTCGGCCTTTCCTACGCGTCGACGGTCCTGCCCGACGGCAGAGTGAGCCGTGCCGTCTGCGATTATTACACCGAAAAAGGCCTGGATGCTGCGAGAGCCCTGCAGTCCCTGATGGGAATGAGCGCTTTCCGCACGGCGGAAGGAAGCCCCGTGCTTGCCTTTTCCTCCGATCAGCAGGAACGTGCCGGCGCGGTGATCGCGGACAGTTCGCATACGTCTGAACTCCGGGGCATCCTCGGAAACGACTACGGCGTTGCTGCGCTCCCGCCCGTAACCTACGGCGAAAACGCGTATCCTTTCCTGTCGGAAGGCACTTATCTGATGATCGGCGTGACGCCGGACGCGGATGAGAGCAAGCTGCAGTACTGCCATCTGCTTGCGCAGGAACTGACCTCCTCCGATGCGCAGCGCGCCAGATATGAAGCAAACGGAACCGTGCCCGTGCGTCCTTCGCTCTTAAACGGGATCACGTCGGATGACAAAACGGCATCCGCCCTCGTGGAGCAGATGCCGCATGTGCTTCGAAGGACCGCGGTCACTGAAGGATACCGCGGTGCCATGGATCTCTTTACCGCAAAGCTGCTTGCCGGCGGCGCGGACATGAAGACCGCGAAGCTTCAGCAGCTGCTGGACGAACTGTCTGCCTTCCTCATGGCTGACGTTCCAAAAGCGCAGGAATGACCATCATCGAATAATTCGTGTGATAGACTACCATGCCGGGTTTGTAAAGACCCGGCTTTTTGATTTCCCTGCGGCGGGTGTAGTCCACTTCGGTCTTTTCCCCGCGCGGGGCGGAAGAGTACCAGGCAGCGAGTGCCGCGGCTTCCTCGAAGCTGCGGTCGGGAAGCTCTCTTCCTTCGGTGCGGACGACGACGTGGGAGCCGGGCTGGCCCTTGACGTGGAACCACCAGTCGTTCCCGGAGGCCAGCTTGAAGGTGACTTCCTCGTTTTGAAGATTGTTCTTGCCGACGAAGACCGTAAAGCCGTCGGAAGTGACGAAGCGCAGAGGCTGTCCGGCCTTCGGTGCTTTTTCCTTCCTGCCTGCTCCTTTGTTCTTACGGATCCAGCCTGTCTCGGCGAGCTCGGCCTTGATGCCGGAAAGATCCGCTTCGGACTCTGCCGAAGCAAGGTGTGCAGATACCGAGCGGAGATAGTCCAGGTCGGCTTCAGTCTCTGCGATCTGCTGCGTGGTCGCTTCGAAAGTGCGCTTCAGTTTCTGGTAGCGCTCAAAGTATTTCTGCGCGTTCTCGCTTGCGGAAAGGGTCTCGTCAAGGGGTACGCGGACTTCCCTGTCCCCGTCGTTCCAATCGGCGCAGATAAGTTCCTTCGCGCCCGGTTCCGCCTGCCAGCCGTACGCCTTGAGCAGTTCCCCGTAACGTTTCAGCTTGTCGCGCTTCTCCGTGTCCTTCAGCTGTTTTTGCTGCAGATCCAGCTTGCGGGACGTGCGTTCGAGCGCCAGCTGGAGGATGTGTCTGAGGTCCGCCGAGCGCTGTCTGATGCGGCCTGCGGCGCTTTTTTCGGCAAAAAACGCCTCCATTGCTTCACTCATGCTGTCATGGATGCGGAATTCCTCGCTGCCGTAGACCGAGAGCGGTACGGCGGAGAATTCCAGCATCTTCCCGCGGTGGAAATAGATGCGCGGAGAGAAGTCTCCGGTCCTGACCGGAGCAAGGAAAGACTGCAGCGCTTCATATACCCGGAGCCTGGCTTCTTCCGGGAGTTCGCCGGCGCATTCCGAACCGTCAAGCCCGGAAAGGCAGGAGATCTCCCGCGCGGCAAGCGGGCTGAGGCCTGTCAGATGTTCGCCGAGCGCTTTCTCGAGCGGCGCATGGCTGCCGTCGAAGAGCCGTGAAAACGGTTCGGCGCCGATTTCGAGCGGATCGGTCTTGTTCTGCGTGTTCGGCAGGAAATACGGCCGCCCCGGAAGGACTTCGCGGACGGAACTGACCGAAGAGGGGACGCGTCGGACCGCGTCAAGGATGCGGTCTTCGTCATCCGTGAAGATCAGGTTGCTGTATTTGCCCATGAGTTCGAGGATGAGCGCCTTGCGGCAGAGGTCGCCGAGTTCATTTAAGTGCTCAACTTCGATCCGGACGGCGCGCTCGAGCCCGGGCTGGGTCACGGCGGTAATGCGTCCGCCCTGCAGGTGCTTCCGGAGCAGCATGAGAAAGCCCGGCGCGGTCATCGGGCTGGGTTTGTTCTGTTTCGTGAGATAAATGAGGGGCAGGGACGGGTCGGCCGAGAGCAGAAGCCGGTACTGTTCCGTGCTTCTTACCGTCAGCAGGATCTCGTTTGATTCAGGTTCGGCGATGCGGGTGATGCGTCCGCCCAGGCATTTTTCCCTGATCTCGGCCGCGAGTGCGGCTACGGTGATGCCGTCAAGTGCCATGAGGACCTCCTTCGGCTTTCGTAATCATGGTGAATACGGGGAAAAAACATCGGAAAGCAGGGAACGCTTTCTTGACTTTCCTCCTGGATGCATTATAATTGATTGCGTATGTTTTGCAAACAGGAAATAATGGTTTCACTATAAGCAGGAGGAAAACTAAATGGCAAGACAAAGAAAAACGATGGACGGCAACACCGCTGCTTCGCATGTTTCCTATGCGTTCTCTGACGTAGCGGCTATCTACCCCATCACACCCTCGTCCCCCATGGCCGAAGTGGCCGATGCGTGGGCGACTGACGGAAGAAAGAACATCTTCGGCCAGCCCGTGAAGATCATGGAAATGCAGTCTGAAGCCGGTGCTGCAGGCGCCGTGCACGGCTCGCTGGTATCCGGTGCGCTGACGACGACCTATACGGCGTCCCAGGGTCTGCTGCTGATGATCCCCAACATGTACAAGATCGCCGGTGAGATGCTGCCCTGCGTCATCGACGTCGCAGCCCGTACGCTTGCGACTCACGCCCTCTGCATTTTCGGCGACCACTCCGATATCTATGCCTGCCGTCAGACCGGCTTTGCCATGCTCTGCGAATCCAACGTGCAGGAAGTCATGGACCTGACTGCGGTGGCACACCTTGCCGCCATCAAGGGTCGCGTCCCGGTCCTGAACTTCTTCGACGGTTTCCGCACCTCTCACGAGCTGCAGAAGATCGAAGTCTGGGATTATGAAGATCTGGCCGACATGCTCGACATGGATGCGGTCCAGGCGTTCCGCAACGGTGCCCTGAACCCCGAACATCCCTGCCAGATGGGCTCTGCGCAGAACCCCGACATCTTCTTCCAGGTCCGCGAAGCCGCGAACAAGGCCTACGAGGCGTTCCCGGCCGTCGTGGAAGAATACATGAACAAGGTCAATGCCAAGCTCGGCACCGATTATAAGCTCTTCAACTACCACGGCGCACCCGATGCGGAACACGTGATCATCGCGATGGGTTCCGTCTGCGATACGATCGACGAGACCATCGATTACCTTGCTGCCCGCGGCGAGAAGGTCGGCCTCGTGAAGGTCCGCCTGTACCGTCCGTTCAGCCAGAAGCACCTGCTTGCGGCACTGCCGGAAACGGTGAAGACTATCAGCGTGCTTGACCGCACCAAGGAACCCGGCGCCCTCGGCGAACCGCTTTACATGGACGTCGTCACCGCTCTGCGCGGCACGAAGTTCCATGACGTGAAGGTGCAGCACGGCCGCTACGGCCTCGGCTCCAAGGACACCACGCCCGGCCAGATCGTTGCCGTTTACCGCAATGAGACGAAGGAAGAGTTCACGATCGGCATCGAAGACGACGTGACCGGCCTGTCCCTGCCCGTCGTGGAAGATCCGAACACTCAGCCGGCTTCTACCATTTCCTGCAAGTTCTGGGGTCTGGGCGCGGACGGCACCGTCGGCGCGAACAAGAACTCCATCAAGATCATCGGCGACCACACCGACATGTTCGTGCAGGCGTACTTTGAATATGACTCCAAGAAGTCCGGCGGCCTGACCATTTCCCACCTGCGTTTCGGCCATGCCCCGATCAAGTCCACCTACTACATCAACAAGGCCAACTTCGTTGCCTGCCACAACCCTTCCTACGTACGCAAGTACAACATGGTCCAGGAAGTGGTGGACGGCGGCAGCTTCCTGCTGAACTGCCCTTGGGATCTGGAAGGCCTTGAGAAGCACCTGCCCGGCCAGATGAAGCGCTACATCGCGGAACATAACGTCAACCTCTACACCATCGACGCCATCAAGCTCGGCCAGGAGATCGGTCTGGGCGGCCGCGTGAACACCATTCTGCAGGCAGCCTTCTTCGTGATCAGCGGCGTCATTCCGCAGGAAGACGCCATCCGCTACATGAAGGATGCGGCGACCAAGTCCTACCTGAAGAAGGGCGAGGACGTGGTGAAGATGAACCACGACGGCATCGATGCCGGCGCCAAGGCCTTCGTGAAGGTCGAAGTGCCCGCCTCCTGGAAGGATGCGAAGGATGAACCGCTCTTCGAACTCGCCGAAGGCAGCCGCGAAGACGTCATCAGCTTCGTCAACAGCATCCAGAAGCCCATCAACGCGCATGACGGCCACAACCTGCCGGTTTCGACCTTCCTGCCTTACGCGAACGGCTCCACGCCGTCCGGCGCCGCCGCCTACGAAAAGCGCGGTGTTGCGGTGAACATCCCCGTATGGGATCCCGCGAAGTGTATTCAGTGCAACTTCTGCTCCTACGTCTGCCCGCACGCGGTCATTCGCCCCGTCGCCCTGAACGAAGAAGATGTGAAGAACGCGCCCGAAGGCATGCCGATGAAGGATCTCATGCAGATGCCCGGCTACAAGTTCTCCATCACCGTTTCCGCTCTGGACTGCATGGACTGCGGCTCCTGCGTCAACGTATGCCCTGCCCCCGACAAGGCCATCACGATGCAGCCGATGGAAGAGAACAAGGATTGCCAGAAGTACTTCGATTTCGGCGTCAGCCTGCCTGAGAAGCCCGAAGTCATCGAGAAATACAAAGTCAGCACCGTCAAGGGCAGCCAGTTCAAGCAGCCGCTGCTGGAATTCTCCGGCGCCTGCGCGGGCTGCGGCGAAGCGCCTTACGCGAAGCTGATCACTCAGCTGTTCGGCGACCGCATGTATATTGCGAACGCCACCGGCTGCACCTCCATCTGGGGCAACTCCTCGCCGTCCACGCCTTACACGGTCAACAAGGAAGGCAAGGGCCCGGCCTGGAACAACTCCCTGTTCGAGGACAACGCGGAATTCGGTCTCGGCATGGAACTGGGACAGTCCACGCTGCGTGCCGGCCTTGCGAAGAGACTGCAGGCGATCAGCGAACGCACCGAAAGCGAAGACCTGAAGGCCGCTATCGGCGAATTCTTCGAGACCTTCGATGACAGCGCGGCCAACGCGCCTGCGACGAAGAAACTCGTTGCCGCTCTGGAAGCGCAGAACGGCTGCTGCGACGACGTGAAGTTCCTGCTGCAGAACAAGGAATTCCTGGGCAAGAAGTCCCAGTGGATCTTCGGCGGCGACGGCTGGGCCTACGACATCGGCTTCGGCGGCCTCGACCACGCAATCGCTTCCGGCCGCGACATCAACATCATGGTCTTCGATACCGAAGTGTATTCGAATACCGGCGGCCAGTCCTCCAAGGCAACCAACGTCGGCGCGGTGGCGCAGTTCGCCGCGGGCGGCAAGGAAGTCAAGCAGAAAGACCTGGCAGCCATCGCCATGACCTACGGCTACGTTTACGTCGCGCAGATCGCCATGGGCGCCGACTACAACCAGACCGTCAAAGCCCTGACCGAGGCGGAAAGCTATCACGGTCCGTCCATCATCATCGCGTACGCGCCCTGCATCACTCACGGCATCAAGGCCGGCATGAGCAAGGCTCAGACCGAAGAGAAGAACGCCGTTCAGGCCGGTTATTGGCACCTGTTCCGCTTCGACCCCCGCAAGGAGACCCCGTTCCAGCTCGACAGCAAGGCCCCTACCGGAGATTACAAGAGCTTCCTGATGGGCGAGAGCCGCTATACCTCGCTCAACCTGAAGAATCCGGAACGAGCCACGATGCTGTTCGACAAGGCAGCCGGCCTCGCGAAGGAAAAATACGAACACCTGCTGAAACTGCAGGAAGTCTACGGCAAGTAAGACCGGATGACGAAAAGCCGCCGCACGGAAACGTGCGGCGGTGTTTTTTGACTTTACGGCGGGCGGAACTTGCGGTAAAATGGCCGGAGGACAGCATGCTGATCCGGAAAAAGATGGAGAGCAGGATAAGCCATGAAGATCACGGTCCTGTGCGTCGGAAAGATCAAGGAAGCGTATTTCACCGAAGCCGTCCGCGAATACGCGAAGCGTCTTTCGCGCTACGTAAAGCTTGAGATCGCCGAAGTGGAAGACGAAAAGACGCCGGACAGGGCGTCAGCGGCCGAAAACGAGGCGATCCGCGAAAAGGAAGGAGCAAGGCTCCTTGCCCGCCTGCCGGAGGACGCGTACGTGATCGCCCTTGCGATCGAAGGGAAGGCGCCGGATTCCGTCGAACTCTCCCGGAAGATCGAAGCGCTCGGCGTCGCCGGAAAGAGCCATCTGTGCTTCATCATCGGCGGTTCGCTCGGCCTTTCCCCGAAGGTCCTTGCCCGTGCGGACGAACGCCTCAGTTTTTCCCGGATGACCTTCCCGCACCAGCTGATGCGGGTGATCCTGCTTGAACAGCTGTACCGCAGTTTCCGCATCATGCGCGGAGAACCCTACCACAAATAGAGGCTGACATGATCCTGATCCACGACATTGCCGTCCCGCCGCTGCCCGAAGCGGAAAGGCGGGCCATACTGGAAAAGAAGCTTCGCCGCTTTGCCGGCGGGGCTCTGCCCGCGTGGAGAATATTCCGGCGTTCGGTCGACGCGCGGAAGAAGGACGATATTCATTACGTCTATACGCTTGCACTGGAAGGGCTGGACGAAAAAGCGGAGAGCCGGCTGCTCCGTCGCGCGAAAGGCTTTAAAGTGGAGCGGACGGAGACTGTACGATATGAACTCCCGGAAAGCGGTGCGGAATCGCTCAAGCACGGACCGCTCATCGTCGGTGCCGGGCCTGCGGGGCTTTTTGCCGCATGGGTGCTGGCAAAGGCAGGCTTCCGGCCCCTCATCCTCGAGCAGGGCGCGCCGGTGGAGGAAAGAGACCGCGACGTCGAAGCCTTCTGGAAGGGCGGCCCTCTTAAGCCCTGGTCCAACGTCCAGTTCGGTGAGGGCGGCGCGGGAACATTCTCGGACGGCAAGCTGAATACCGGGATCCGGGATCCCGAAGGCCGCATCGGCGAGGTCCTGCGGGTCTTTGCGGACTGCGGCGCGGATCCCTCGGTCTGCTACGATGCAAAGCCGCATATCGGTACAGACGTCCTGAAAAAGGTCGTCCGGAACATGCGGGAAAGGATCACCGCCATGGGCGGAAGCTTCCGTTTCCATGCCAGGATGACGGATATCATCTGCAAAGAAAACGTGCTGACGGCGGTCCGCGTGAAGGATACCGTAACGGGAGAGGAAAAGGAGATCCCGGCTTCCGTGCTGATCCTTGCCCTCGGCCACAGCGCGCGGGAGACTTTCCTTCGCCTGCATGAGCAGGGCGTAGCCATGGAGCCCAAGCCTTTTGCCGTGGGCGTCCGCATCGAGCACCCGCAGGAACTGATCGACCGCATCCAGTACGGCGCCGCAAAACCGGAGAACCTGCCGCCGGCGGATTACAAGCTGACCGCGAAAGCTGCGGACGGCCGCGGCGTCTACTCCTTCTGCATGTGTCCCGGCGGCCAGGTGGTCAACGCATCCTCCGAGGAGGGACGCCTCTGCGTGAACGGCATGAGCCGGCATGCGCGCGACGGGAGAAACGCGAACGCTGCCCTGGTTGTCCAGGTGGGACCGGAAGACTTTGCGGGAGGCGACGTTTTTGCAGGACTGCGCTTTCAGCGCGCCTGTGAGGAGGCGGCTTACCGGCTTGCGAAGGGCAGGATCCCGGTGCAGCGCTTCGCAGACTTTGCCGAAGCGGTTCGGAAAGCGGAAGGCGCCGGAGAAACTGAAAGTAAGGCAGAACCTGAAGACGAAGCGCCGCTGACCGTCCTTCCGGATACCTGCGGCGCCTGGGCGCGCGCTGACGTTGCCTCTGCGCTTCCCGTCTTCGTCCGGAAGGCGATCCTGGAAGCCATGCCGCAGTTCGACCGCCGCATGCCCGGCTATGCCTCCCCCGAGGCACTGATCGACGGCTTCGAGGGCCGCACGTCCTCGCCTGTGCGCATTCCGCGGGACGAAGGCGGCGAGAGCAATATCCGCGGTCTGTATCCGGCAGGAGAGGGCGCCGGCTATGCAGGAGGCATCACGAGCGCCGCCGTTGACGGAATGAAGCAGGCGGAGAAGATCATCCGGCGGTTTGCCCTGCCGGATGAGGCGTGACCGAAGAGATCCGCACAGCAAAAAAGACGGCAGCTGCCGTCTTTTTTGTTGGGATCTCAGAAGACGCTTTAAGCTCCCTGTGCCTTTTCGATCTCGTTCTGAATGAACGGGATCACTTCTTCCCTGCCGATGTTCAGTACATAGGCAAATTCTTCATAGAGAACACCTTCCGCTTCCTTCAGGAAGTTTGCGTCGGCGGCATGCATCCGGTGTCCGCTGTCCATGAGGCTTTCGCGGTGTTCGTAAAGAGTCTTGATCAGGCGGATCACCTTCTTGTGATCACCGCTCCTGATGATGCGGGAATAGGCTTCGCGGCGTTCGGACTCTTTGTCAATCCAGATGTTTTCCTCATCGGGCATGCTGCGGATGGCGGAGATGATCTCTTCCCGGGTCAGTACCCGGCGGAGCTTCGCCATGGTCTTTTCGTTATCGGTGGGGAGAAACAGCACGGCGTCCCTGCGGCTTACGGGATGCAGTTCGTAGAACAGGCGGGCGGTGCCCAGCATGTTCTTCTCGACAATGTTCGTAATGGTGCAGACGCCATCTGCCCCATACAGGACCATTTCGTTTACGGAATACATGGCACGCTCCTTTCTTGAAACAATTATGCGAATAATATAGCATCCTTTTAGAAAAAAAGCAAGTTATAATTGCACAGAAAATGCCGCTTATGAGCGATTTTTTCTAATACAATAGACGAAAATGCATTGTTTTGCCTCTTTTTCATGGCCGGCGGAACACATGCGGAGTGAAACAGCCGGAAAGATTGACAAAACCCCGTTCAAAGGGTATGTTAGGCGTAAGACGAGAGGAGGTGCAGACGTGCAGGTCATTGCCGGAAAAGCAAGAAGACTGCTCCTGAAAACGATCCCCGGTACGGATACCCGGCCCACGCAGGACCGGATAAAGGAGACACTGTTCAATATATTGCAGCGGGACGTCCCCGGCTGCCGCTTTCTGGACCTGTTCGCGGGTACTGGAGCGATCGGGATCGAAGCGCTTTCCCGCGGCGCGCAGCGGGCTGTCTTCGTTGACAATTCAAGGAAGGCCGTCGCCTGCATCCGTGAGAACCTTGCCCATACGCACATGGAAACGGAAGCGACGGTCATGGACACCGATGCGTTTGCCGCGATCCGGCGGCTTTCGCTGCAGGGGGCACGCTTCGACATCATTTTCCTGGATCCGCCGTACGACGCCGGTCTGGAGATGCCCGTGCTTCGGGCAATAGACGTGGCCGGCATCCTTGCCGTTAACGGACTCATCATCGTGGAAGCCAGGATCGGCAAGATCCTTCAGGGACTGGAAGAGACCGGCTTCGCGATCACCAGGGAGAAGGAATACAAAAACAACAAGCACATTTTCCTGAAACGGAAAGAGGAGGCCTGAAATGGAGAAAACGAAACGGATCGGTTTTTATCCGGGGAGCTTTGACCCCGTCACCCTGGGCCATCTGGACATCATTTCCCGTGCTGCCCCCCTTTTTGAGAAGCTTTACATCGGTGTTTTGGTCAATTTCGGGAAAAAAACGTTGTTTTCTGCAGAAGAACGTGTTAAAATGTTAGAACGTGTGACGAGAGACCTCCCCAACGTGGAGGTGATCTCGTTTTCCGGCCTGCTTGTGGATTGCTGCAGGAAGTACGAAGCCTTCACCCTTGTCCGCGGCATCCGCGGCGTGACGGATTTCGATTACGAGATGCAGCTTGCACAGGGCTACCGGGCACTGGACGGCAGGATCGATACGGTCTTCCTGTTCGCCGATCCCGCCGTGTCCTACGTGAGTTCAAGCTCAGCGAGACAGCTGGCGGAGTACGGCGGCGATCTGGAAGCCTTTTTGCCGGGGGAACTGATCGAAGAGGTCAGAAACCGATTTAAGGAATAATACCGGAAAAAGTACCGTGAAATTCAGGAGAAATAACTACTATGAGCCGAATCGAACAAATCATCAACGAAATGGAAGAATATCTGGACGGCTGCAAGGCGCAGGCTTTTTCCAACAGCAAGCGCATCGTCGTCGAGAAGGACGTCATTGACGACATGCTTGTGGAACTGCGCATGCGGACTCCCGAGGAGATCAAGAAGTACCAGAAGATCATTGCCAACAAGGATGAGATCCTGAGCGAAGCGAAGAAGACTGCGGAAAACACGATCTACGAGGCGAGCAAGCAGAAGGAAGAAATGGTCAGCCAGAGCGAGATCATGCGTGAAGCTTACGCCCAGGCACAGCAGCTGATGCTCGATACCGAGGCGAAGGCCCAGAAGCTGGTCAACGATGCGACCGTGGAAGCCGACGAGATCCGCCAGAATGCGATGAACTACACTGATTCCCTGCTGGAAGGCCTTCAGGATTTCCTGGCGCATTCCATGGACAGCATGCAGACGCGCTTCAGCGCCTTCTACAATCAGATGAATGCCAGCTATCAGGTCGTTGCGGCTAACCGGGAGGAACTGCACAGCAAAGTCTCCGGGTCCGATGAAGATTCCCCGGAAAGCAATGAAGAGAAATGAAGAAGCGAGGGGGAACGGAACACCGTTCCCCCTTCTGATTTGCAGGATCTTTTTTCAGGGGACTTCCATATGACCGGTTTTCATGACATACGCGGCGCGGTCTTTGACATGGACGGGACAATCCTCGATTCCATGGGCATGTGGCAGGACATCGACAGACGCTACCTTGCCCGCTTCGGAAAGGAAGCGCCGGCAGACCTGCAGCGCAGGATCGAAGGCTTCAGCGTTCCGGAGACGGCCTGCTATTTCAAGGAGGCCTTCGGGCTGCCGGACAGCACGGAGGAGATTATTGCCGCCTGGAACGAGATGGCGCGGGAAGAGTATCTGTACGTCCTGCAGTTAAAGCCCGGGGCAGAGGAATATCTCCGCCGCTTGCATGAGGGCGGCATCCTCCTCGGGATCGCGACGACCAATTACCGGGACCTTACCGAAGCCTGCCTCCGGCGGCTCGGGATCCTGGACCTCTTTGACGCGGTCGTGACCTCAGCCGAGATCGAAAAAGGCAAGCCCAATCCGGAGATTTTCCTCAAGGCTGCGCAGGCCATGGGGCTTTCTCCCGGGGACTGCATCGTCTTTGAGGATCTGCCGGCAGGGCTGCTCGCCGGAAAGCGTGCCGGCATGAAGACGGTCGCGGTCTACGACCCGGCGGCAGCTGCGGTCGACGCACGGAAAAGGGCGATGGCGGATGCTTACGCCGCGTCCTGGAAAGAATGGATGAAGGAAACGGCAGGACTGCTGCCGGAGAGTGAGAACGATGTCAGTATTCAAGAATCCGAATTATAAAGGCTCCTATGAGTATCTTGCCGCCCGGAAGCGCCAGTACCTGGTCTGGGCGGTGATCTGTGCCCTGCTGGTCGCGGGCTTTTTCCTGCTCGGCTGGCTCCTGACGCACAGCAGGAAGAATATTTTCATCCTGCCGGCGCTCTTTTCCGTGATCCCCTTCGCGAACTTCGTGTCAGCCCTGATCGCAATGTCTGCCGGAGCATCCTATCTGCCGGAGGAGAAACGCGCCGCCGTGCAGCGTTTTGAAGATGCCGGCATGCTGTATTACCATCTCATGTATTGTGACGAGAAGGGCAAGCGTCAGTTCCTGGACTGCGTCGTCTTTTATCAGGGCGGCATCGTGGCCTACTGCTCGAAACTGAAAGCGGAGCGAAAGACCGACGTCGAGTCCGACTGCATCACGAGACTGAAGAAAAAAGGTACGACGCTGCGCCTGAAGATCTACACCGACTGGGATGAGTTTGCCGCACGCATCGCGGAGATCGAAGATGCAGTGCCGGAAGATGAGGCGAAAAAGGTAGAGAAGGCTGAAGAGCAGTTCCTGAACCTCTGCCTGTAAGGAACTGAGCGGGACGGAACCATGCAGAAGATCATCGTGGGCGCGCCGGACGCCGGCCAGCGCCTGGACAAATTTTTGCAGAAGTATCTGAAGGAGGCCGAAAAAGGGTTCCTTTATAAGATGCTGCGCAAGAAAAACATCACCCTGAACGGCGGGAAGGCGGACGGCAGCGAGAAGCTGGCGCCCGGAGATGAACTGACCTTTTTCTTTTCCCGGGAGACATTCGAGAAATTCCGCGGGGTACCGACCGTGGCCGGTCCGTCAGGTCCGGCCGGCGCGGTGAATGAAAAAACCGCGGCTGCTCCGGCATCGAAGCCGGGAACCGTACCTGCTTCGGAACTTCCGAAACTCCGTGTGGTCTTCGAGGATGAGCACGTTCTCTTTGCGGATAAGCCTGCCGGCCTTCTGACACAGAAGGCGAAGGCGGACGACGTTTCGCTGAATGACCTCATCACAGCCTATCTTGCCGGGAAGGATACGGGGGCGCTGACCTTTTCCGCCGGCACGGCAAACCGCCTGGACCGAAACACCAGCGGCCTCGTTGCCGCGGGGAAAACGCTCGCCGGCCAGCAGCTGCTGACTGCGCTGCTGCGTGAGCGGCTGATCGGAAAACACTACTGGTGCATTGTAAGCGGCAGTCTTTCCGCGCCCCTGCACCTGAAGCAGTACTACGCAAAGGATGAGGCCTCCAATACGGCGAGTCTGTCGGATAAGCCTTTCCCCGGCGCGCTGACGGCGGAACTGGAAGCGGTTCCCGCTGCCCCGCTGAAAGAAGGGTTCACCCTGCTGCGGGTGCACCTCATCACAGGACGTACGCACCAGATCCGCGCACAGCTGGCCGCAGCCGGTCATCCCGTCCTCGGTGACGGCAAATACGGCGACATCAGGATCAATCAGGCCTTCTCGGCAGCCCATGCCTACCCGCTCCGCCATCAGCTCCTTCACGCGCGGGAGATGCATTTCCCGGCGCCGGAAGAAGGCGCGGCGGAACGGCTCGGCCTTTCGGAGACAGCTGCTGCGGAGTGGCAGGCGCTTGCCGGAAAGACGGTAACTGCACCTCTTCCCGCGAGCTTTCTGACCTGCCTCAGGATCCTCGGAGGTGAAGCTTATGGCGAGTAATCACGGTTTAAGAGGCTCCACGCTGGAAGCCCTCGTCAACATGACGATCGACCGCTACCGCGAGGACGGCCTTGCCCTCATCCAGAAGATCCCGACACCCATAACGCCGGTCGAGATCGACCAGGAGAGCCGCCACATCACGCTGGCTTATTTCGACCAGAAGAGTACGGTCGACTATATCGGTGCGGTACAGGGTATTCCGGTCTGCTTTGACGCCAAGGAAAGCAAGATCGACACGGTCCCGCTCGCAAACGTCCATGAGCACCAGATGGCTTTCATGGACGACTTTGAGAAACAGGACGGTATCGCCTTCTTCATCCTGCTGCTCACGCACCGGGACGAGCTGTTCTACATCCCCTACCGCACGATGAAGCGTTTCTGGGACAGAGCAGAAGCGGGCGGACGGAAGAGTTTTACCTATGATGAGCTGGATCAGGCCTGGCGGATCTTCCCCGGCGCCGGCGAACCCGTCCCCTTCCTGGATCTGCTGCAGAAGGATCTGGACGAACGCGGAGAATGAAAAGACAAGGAGCCGTGCATGCGTAAGCTGGCACTCACAGATGAGATACTGATGCGCGTGGAAAAGCCCGCCCGCTACGTGGGCGGCGAACTGAACGCCGTCATCAAAGATAAAGACAGGATCGATATCCGCTTTGCCATATGCTTCCCGGATGTCTACGAGATCGGGATGTCCTATCTCGGCATCCAGATCCTTTACGACCTGTTCAACCGCCGGGAGGACACCTGGTGCGAACGGGTCTATTCGCCGTGGCCGGATCTTGACGCGATCATGCGGGAAAAGAAGATCCCGCTGTTTGCGCTGGAGTCCCAGGACCCGCTGAAGGATTTCGATTTCCTCGGATTTACCCTTCAGTATGAGATGGGCTACACCAACATCCTGCAGGTCCTGGATCTCGCGGGGATCCCCCTCCTTGCGAAGGACCGCGCGGAGAACGACCCGCTCGTCATCGGCGGCGGGCCCTGCTCCTACAACCCCGAACCCCTCGCGGATTTCTTCGACCTTTTCTATATGGGAGAGGGGGAAGTCAGCTACGACGCGCTGCTGGATGCCTACAAGGCGAATAAGGCGGCCGGCGGGAGTCGGATGGACTTCTTGAAAACCGCAGCCCGCGTGCCCGGCATCTATGTCCCTGCCCTGTACGAAGCCGTCTACAACGAAGACGGAACGCTTGCGGCGACCAGGCCGCTCATTCCCGAAGCACCCGGGAAGATCAGGCGGGTGATCGTGACTGACCTGGACGATACCGTTTATCCCGACAAGCTCATTGTGCCTTACGTGCGCTCCTTCCAGGACCGCGTAACGCTCGAGGTCATGCGCGGCTGCATCCGCGGCTGCCGCTTCTGCCAGGCGGGCATGGTCTACCGGCCGCTGCGTGAGCGGAGTGCGGACTGGCTGAAAGCGCAGGCGGAGAAGATGCTGCGGGCAAGCGGCTACGACGAGATTACCTTAAGCTCGCTCAGCACCAGCGACTATTCGGGCCTGCCGGAACTGACCGATCACCTGATCGACGAATGCGGAAGGCAGCACATCAACATCTCCCTGCCGAGCCTCAGGATCGACGCCTTCTCGCTGGACGTCATGAGCAAGGTGCAGGACGTGAGAAAAAGCAGCGTGACCTTCGCGCCGGAAGCCGGCACGCAGCGCATGCGCAACGTCATCAACAAGGGCCTGACGGAGGAGGATATCTTCCGCGGCGCCTCGGAGGCCTTCCACGGCGGCTGGAACAAGGTCAAGCTGTATTTCATGCTGGGCTTGCCGACCGAGACCGATGAGGACGCGAAGGGTATTCCGGATCTGTGCGAACGTCTTTCCGAACTGTATTTTGCGGAGATCCCCAAGGAGGAGCGGAACGGCCGCGTACAGATCACGGCAAGTTCTTCCTTCTTTGTGCCGAAGCCTTTCACGCCCTTCCAGTGGGCGTCCATGCTGCCGCGCGAAGAGTACCTCCGGCGGGCGTACCTGGTCAAGGACACCATGCGTGCGCAGAAGAACAACAAGTCGCTTCATTATGAGTACCACGACGCGGAAGTGACCCTGCTCGAGGGTATTCTTGCGCGCGGCGACAGAAAGGTCGCGAAGGCGATCCTGCGCGCCTATGAGCTTGGCTGCATGTTTGACGCATGGAGCGAGCGCTGCCGCTATGACCTGTGGATGCAGGCCTTCGCCGAGAGCGGCGTCGATCCAGATTTCTATACGCTCCGCGAAAGAAGTGCGGACGAAGTCTTCCCCTGGGACCATATCGACATCGGCGTAACGAAGCGTTTCCTGCGCCGCGAATGGGAGCGCGCGATGGCAGCCGAGGTGACCCCGAACTGCCGGGAAGCCTGCAGCGGCTGCGGCGCCGCGTCCTACGGCTGCGGGATCTGCCGTCTGCCACGCGGAAAAGCACCGGTGGAAGCCCCGGAAAAGCGGCCGGCTGACGGAGAGGAGGCGCAAGCATGAACGTCCGCATCCGTTTCGGCAAGGAAGGCATGATGCGCTTCATCGGCCATCTCGACGTGCTCCGGACCTTCCAGAAGATCTTCCGGCGCGCGGGCGTGCCGATGGTCTACTCGAAAGGCTACAGCCCGCATCCCGTCATGAGTTTCGCACTCCCGCTCGGCCTCGGTCTTTCCAGCGAGGGCGAATACCTGGACGCAGCCGTCGAGGACGGGACCGACCCGAAGGCGATGCTGGCCGCGCTGCAGGCAGCGACTGCGAAGGAACTGCCGGTCTATGCCCTGCGCGTACTTCCGGAGAAGGCGGAAAATGCCATGGCAGCCGTGGGCGGCGCCGTGTGGAAGGCGACCCTGCCGGCAAACATGCCTCCGGAAGGCGCAAAATCGGCCCTTAAAGCCATTTTGGCACGCGAAGCGATCATTCTCCCGAAAAAAACAAAAACCCGCGAAATAGAACTGGATATCCGTCCGATGATCCACTCCGCCGGGATCGGAGACGGCGCCGTTGTGATGACGCTTGCGGCCGGAAGCCGTGCGAACCTTTCGCCGGACATGGTGCTGGACCTCATCGCGAAGGAACTCGGAACGGAACCGGAAAGCCTCAGCTGGCAGATCCGCCGCATGGACCTGCTGGACCATGAACTGCGCCCGCTCGGTGCATGCGGGGAGGAGGCATGATGGGAAAACTCATCGTAACGCCTTATGAAGGAGGCATCCTCAGCGCTCTGCATGACGGCGGGAGAGTGCGCCTTCTCGACTGGAACGCGCCGGAAGAGGGGATCCGCTGCGGTGATGTTTTCCGCGCGAAGATCGTCAGCGTCAGCCGGAACATTCAGGCGGCTTTTGCCGACCTCGGTGGCGTGAACGGCTACATCGCGCTCCGGGAGGGCGAAAGCATAAAGCCCGGCGATGAGATCACCGTTCAGGTCGAAAAGGAAGCCCGCGGGACAAAACTCGCGGTACTGACAAGGCGGCTGAGTTTTCCCGGAAAATATCTGGTGCTGCTGCCGGAAGGAAGAGACATCCATTACTCGCATAAGCTGGAAACGGAAGACATTCCGGAGACGGTAAGAGAAAGCCTCAAACCTTACCTGGCGGGCTGCGGCTTCATTCTGCGGACCAATGCTGCTGCGGCGCAGTCGGAGGCGATCCGGGAGGAAGCTGCGCGCCTGAAAAGCCATGCCGAAAAGCTGCTCGTCCGGGCGGAACACAGTCCCGCGCCGGCGCTGCTTGCTCGCGGAGAGGAACCTTACCTCGCCCTGCTGCGCGACCTCAGGGAAGGCGAAGCGCAGGAAATAGTGACGGACGATCCGAAACTTTTCCGGGAGATCGGAGAGTGGCTCGCCGCTTATCAGCCCGGCGACGCCGGAAAGATCCGTCTGTATGACGATCCGCAGCTGCCGCTGCAGGCGCTGTATGCCCTGCCGGCCGCACTGGAGAAGGCGCTGCAGAAGAAGGTCTGGCTGAAGAGCGGCGGCTTTCTGGTCATTGAGGCGACCGAAGCCATGACCGTCATCGACGTCAACACGGGGAAGACCGAAAGCCGTAAGGATCTTGAGGAAACGGTCTTCCGGACCAACCTCGAAGCGGCAGAGGAGATCGCCGTCCAGCTGCGCCTCCGGAACGTCTGCGGCATCATCGTCATCGATTTCATCAACATGCAGGAGGAAACGCACAAAAAGGAGCTTCTTGCGGCACTTGCCGAGGCGGTTTCGGCTGATCCCGTCCATAACTCGGTGGAAGGCATGACGAAGCTCGGCCTCGTGGAGATGACAAGGCAGAAGCGCTCGCTCCCGCTGGCGGAAAAATTACCCTCCCGCAGACAAAAACCCTGACTAATTCCTGAAAAAACCAGTTGACAAATCGTTTTCAAACGTGTATAGTCGTTTAGGCATCGAGGCGTGGCTCAGCTTGGTAGAGC
This sequence comes from uncultured Lachnospiraceae bacterium, assembly GCA_902789555.1. Taxonomy (GTDB): domain Bacteria; phylum Bacillota; class Clostridia; order Lachnospirales; family Lachnospiraceae; genus UBA6987. The sequence goes on along the minus strand of CADAOF010000001.1, from coordinate 350,921 downwards.
GCTGCGTTCGGGACGCAGAGGTCGCAGGTTCAAATCCTGTCGCCTCGACTGGCACATTAGGTCCGTTGGTCAAGCGGTTAAGACGCCGCCCTCTCACGGCGGAAACAGGGGTTCGATTCCCCTACGGACTACGCTAAGGAAGAACGACGGAAGTTGTTCTTTTTTAGTTTTCAGCAGCGGTATCGAAGTGGTCATAACGGGGCTGACTCGAAATCAGTTTGCGGGCAACCGCACGGGGGTTCGAATCCCTCCCGCTGCGCTGAAAAAGTAGGTAAAACGGCGGTTTTGCCTCTTTTTTTTGCGTTTTTGACTTGCGCTTTCAGGTCTCTTCGTTGTTCAATCTCACACACTGAAAAAAATGCAAGAAAAGTACCCTTTCAAAAACCGCATGGTTAAGCCGTTTTCAGCACTTTTACAAAAAATGCAAGAAAAGACGCTGTCTGTGCTTGCCACTGGTGAGCTCGAATCCCTCAGTCATTTTTGATTACCCATTCCTGAATCCCGGTTGTCTCCGGTAAAGTCAGAGCGCTGTTCATCACGTTGGCCGAGGTGATCTTGGACGTATAGTCAAGATGACTGTAGATGTTTGCCGTGGTACTGATGTCGCTGTGACCGAGCCACGCCTGGATCTCCTTCATGGAAACGCCGTTTGCCAGCAGCAGGGAAGCTCAGCTGTGTCTGAGGTCGTGGAAACGGATGTGCCGAAGCCCGTTCCGCTTTAGGATGGACGAGAAGTTTTCGGTGACTGTCTGCGGCGAATACAGATTTCCTATTGGATAAACAAAAACATAGTTGTCCCGTTAACAGAAGAGGAGGAACCGTTTGAAGTACGAACTCGAAAACGTCTCAATTCGTATAGTGAAAAGCCTGATAAACTCGAGCAATTTGAAGCAAAGATTGAGGAAATGTCCGCAAATCAGCTTAAATGTGAAGGCTGCAAATCGCTTAAGTATTTCAAACGGTTTTACACCATAGATGGAATCGAACTTGGGGAGCCGCCAAGAGAGTTAACCAAGATCGTAAAGTGCGTTAAGTACTACTCATATTGGGAATTTGACACCAAAGAAAACTATGGCAAGGCCATAAAAATCTTTTTCGACAAATACAATAAAGAGTTGCAGAAACTGCTGATTGCACCTTTTGATATCAATTTGGGGTATTCGGTATAATGGGTTTGTGAATCGGAATTTGCTGGGATACTGTTGAATCGGTATTTGTGGAGAATGTGATGACGGTAGTGTGACAAGAGCAGGGAGGAGACATGTGTCTTCTCCCTGCTCCAAACTATAGCCTGATTATTACAGATTCAGCCATAATACTCAATGCAAGAACTACGGCATTTTCTGCTTTAAATAACACAACTGCATAGGGGGGTCAAATAACGAAGTCTATGAGGCGGAATTGGATTTCGTTTTGTTAGTGTTTGTGATATAACATTGCTAAGATAAACGGTCGTTGGTATTGATATCGCTGTCTAAAGGAGCCCGCAGATGGAAAACAATATGACCCACAATCCCGAAAACCACGAAGAAAACCAATTCTCTCTTAGCTATCGGACGAGGGGCGGTGCCGATCCTCATGGAAAACCGCGGGTATTTTTTACATGTCATCCAGAGGATCATGCTGTCTGGTTTGAAAAAATCGCAGAGATCCTTCATACCTATCAGAATTGTGCCATCTATTATGAAACTCCCGGGCAGGAGATGCCGTGGGAGAGCCTGGAAACATATCTTTCGGAAATGCAGCTGGTGGTGGTGCCCGTAACGACGAAACTTCTGACGAAGTCCAACAGGGCTATGGAAAGCGTCATTCCTTTTGCTGTGGAAAAGCACATCCCCGTGCTGCCGTTGATGATGGAATCGGGACTGACCGAACTGTTCAAAATAAAATTCGGAGATGTTCAGTACCTGGACCCATACAGCCGGGATCGGACGGAGATTCCTTTTGCTCAGAAAATAGAAAAATATCTGCAGGGCGTACTGGTAGGGGATCAGCTGGCGGAACGGGTCAGGGATGCTTTCGCGGCATATATTTTCCTCAGTTACCGAAAAAAAGATCGAGCATTTGCCCAGAAACTGATGCGCCTGCTGCATCAGAACGAGCGGTTTCGCGATATTGCCATTTGGTATGACGAATACCTGGTTCCCGGAGAAAACTTCAGCGACGCGATCCGGGCTGCCCTGGAAAAAGGGCGGCTGTTTACATTGGTGGTGACCCCCAGCCTTCTGGAACAGGGTAATTATGTGATGCGGTACGAATACCCTGAAGCCAAGAAAGCAGAAAAGACGATCCTGGCAGCGGAAATGGCGAAAACAGACAGAGAGGCTTTAGCCGCTCTGTTTGAAGGAATCCCGGAACCCGTGGACAGCGAAAATCAAGAGGCATGGGAAGAGGCTTTGGAGGAATGCCTGCATCATATTGCATTTACCGAAACGAAGGAGGACCAGGTCCATAATTTCCTGATCGGCCTGGCGTATCTGGATGGCATCGATGTAGAAGTCGACAATGAAAAGGCAGTGAGCCTGATCACCGGAGCTGCGGAAGCAGGGATCGCAGAAGCGATCGAAAAGCTCGTTTCCATGTATCATGACGGCAAGGGTGTTGCCAGGGATTACCACAAGTCCGTGGAATGGCAGCAGAAACTCGTGGAACTGTACCGTGAGGCCTGGAAACAGACGGGAGATCAGAGACAACAGAACAATTTGGTCAGTGCGCTTTGGAACCTGGGAGATGCTTTGTATGATTTGCGGGATCTGGAAGAGGCTAGGAAAGCATATGAGGAGATGGGCGGACTGGCGAAAGAGTCGGATACGGTGGAAGCAAGGCGGACTCTTTCAGTCAGTTGTGAAAGGCTGGGAAATATCGAGAGGCAGCAGGGGCATCTGGAAACAGCTCGGGAATGGTATGTAAAATTCCTTGCTATTACTGAGCAGCTGGCGGAAGAGACAAATACGGTGAAATCAAGACGGGACTTATCGGCAAGCTATGATAGGCTTGGAGATATCGAAAGTCAGCGGGGACACTTGAAAAAAGCCCGGGAATGGTATGAAAAATGCCTTGTGATAAGCGAGCAACTGGCGAAAGAGATAAAAACGGTAGAGTCAAGGTGGAATCTGTCGATAATTTATGACAAACTGGGAGATAATGACAGTCAGCAGGGACATTTGGAAAAAGCCCAAGAGTGGTATGAAAAAAGTTTTGCAATTAAGGCTCAGTTGGCGGAAGAAACAAAGACAATAGAATCAAGGGAGGGCCTATTGCTAAGTCATTACCGGCTGGGAGATATCAAGAGTCAGCAGGGATATTTGCATAAAGCCCAAGAATGGTATGAAAAAAGCCTTGTAATAAGTGAGCAGCTAGCGGAAGAGACAAATACGATGGAATCAAGGAGGGATCTTTCGCTAAGTTATGCAAAGCTGGGAGAAATTGAAATACAGCAGGAGCATTTGGAGAAAGCCCAAGAATGGTATGAAAAAAGCATTGTAATAAGTGACCAGCTGGCGGAAGAGACAAATACGGTGGAGTCAAGACGAGACCTTTCGGTAGATTATAGCAAGCTGGGAGATATCGATGTAAAGCAAAGACACTTGGATAAAGCCTGGGAACAGTACGAAAAGAGCCTTGTCATCACGGAGCAGCTGGCGGAGGAGACAAAAACACCAGGATCAAGGCGAGACCTATGGTTGAACTATTTGCATCTTGGACAGGTCGAAGAGCATCAGAGACACTTGGGAAAAGCCCGGGAATGGTATGAAAAATGCTTGGCCATCTCTGAGCAGCTTGTGGATGAAACAATGACGGTGCAGTCAAGACATGATCTTTCGATAAGCTATGAAGTACTCGGAAATATCGAAGATGTGCGGGGCGATTTGGAAAAAGCCCGCGAATGGCAAGAAAAAAGTCTGGCTATCAGGGAACAGCTGGCAGAAGAGACAGAAACAGTGGCATCGCGTCAGGGCCTTTCGTTGACTTGTCTAAAGCTCGGAAATATTGATAACCAATCGGGGTATTTCGAAAAAGCCCGAAAATGGTATTTAAGAAGCCATGCCATCAGCAAACAGTTGGCAGATGAGACCAAAACGGCAGAGGCAATGCAGGACCTTTCGAAAGTTTATGATAGTCTGGCAGATACCGACAGGCAGCGCGGCTATTTAGCGCAAGCCCAATATTATTACAAACTGGGGCTTGACATCAAAGAGTCGCTGGCGGAGGAGACGAAGACGCCGGATGCAATGCGGAGCCTTTCGGTAAGCTATGAAAAGTTGGGGGATATCGAATGGCAACGTGGACACTCGGACGAAGCCCGGGAATGGTATGAAAAAAGCCTTGCTGTCAGGAGGCGGCTGGCGGAAGAGACGAAGACAGTGGAATCGAGGCGGGATTTATCGATAAGTTATGAAAAGCTAGGGGATTTCAAAGAAAAGCAGAGACAATTGGAAAAAGCGAGGGAATGGTATGAAGAAAGCCTTGCCATCAAGGAGAAACTGGCAGAAGAGACAGATACAATGGAATCAAAGCGGGATCTTTCGCTAAGTTTTAGCAGGTTGGGAGATATCGAAACTCAGCTGGGACAATTAGAAAAAGCTCGAGAATGGTATGAAAAAAGCTTTACCATCAGTGAACAATTGGCGAAAGAGTTGGAGACGATTGAATCAAGACGGAATTTTTCGATAAGTTGTGAAAGGTTGGGGGATATCGAAAGTCAGCAAGGACAATTGGACAAAGCCCGGGAATGGTATGAAAAAAGCTTTGCCATCAGGGCGCAGCTGGCGGAAGAAACGAAGACAGTGGATTCAAGGCGGAACTTTTCAGTGAGTTGTGAAAAATTGGGGAATCTTGAAAGTCAGCAAGAGCATTGGGATAAAGCCCGGGAATGGTATGAAAAAAGCCTTACTATCAGGGAGCAACTGGCGGAAGAAGTGATGACGGTGGAATCAAGGCAGGATCTTTCGGTAAGTTATTATAATATGGGAGATATCGAGGAAAAGCAGGGACAATTGGAAAAAGCTTGGGAATGGTACGAAAAATACCATGCTATAAGTGAGCAGTTGGCGAAGAAGCTGAAGACGATTGAATCAAGGCGGAATTTTTCGATAAGTTGTGAAAGGTTGGGGGATATTGAAAAGCAGAGGAGACAATTGGACAAGGCCCGGGAATGGTATGAAAAAGTTCTTGGGATCCGTGAGCAGTTGGCGGAAGAGACGAAAACGGTGAAGTCTTATGATGATCTTGCGGTTACGTATTATATTCTTTCTCATGCAGTCCCGGAGGCAAAAAAGGAATACCTTACAAGGGCTTATGAGATATGGAAAACTTTATATGAGCAATGTCCTCACGTGGCAGAATTTGCCCGTAGAAGAGATATAGCATTAAGTGTCTTACAAAACTAGACGCTGATCCGAAAACGTTCTTTCTAGGTTGTGCTGATCTGTTGGGATGGTTGAATGCTCGGTTTATTGTAGTATAGGCGGGCTTATGGTATGATACGAGTTGTTGGGAGATAAAAGTCCCGGCAACTCGTTGTTTGGTGAAAAGAGGCGGCAGATGAGAGCACTTATCATAAACTGCAGTCCTGTCAGGACAGGCGCAACGGATGCGATCGTCAGGATCATTGCAGAACAGCTGGCCGGCAGATACGATGTCAAAGCCGTCTGCATCGATGACTATACATTTGCTTTTTGCAAAGGCTGCCGAAGCTGTCACACGACGGCGGAATGTATGCAGCATGATGATGTCGATACTTACATCATACACATGCTTTGCAACATCGAAGTACATCTCTCGATCGTAGTAGAATTCCGCCGCCAGAATCTTGTCTGCAAAGATCCTCTCGAGTCTGATGGTCAGAAGATCAAAGGGCATTAATCCGTACCGGTCCTGCAAAATCTGGCGCTGTTCCTGCGAAGCAAAAGTATAGAGAATCGGTTCGACTTCCATTGCGGTAAATGGTTCGCTGATAGTGAATGATGTCGCTTCGATCTTAACGTGCCGGAATCTCTGGAGAGGATCAATCTCGTCGACAGGAACAGCAGGCTCATAATCGTACACAGTGGTGATACTGCCTCTGCGGTCTTCCTCCATTGCTTTGTCAGCCGTACGGGGAAGAGAAGAGTAATTCTTGGCTGCCTGTTCAAGCCTCCTTTTTGCCTGGCTGTTGCTGCAGTTTTCGATGCTGACGGTCAAATCGATGTCTTCCGAAAATCTGCGGATGCTTTTCAACGCTTTATAGAGAGCGGTTCCGCCTTTGAAGTAAGCCGGAAGATCCTTCTGTTTTTCGGCTAATTCCCGTAGAAGCAATGAAACGTAATAATCTTTTTCCAGGATATCCAGTCTGATTCCGGAGACTTCATGAATCTGATTTATAAGCGCAAGAAACGCATATTTATCTTCATGCAGCATCATAGTGCTATTCCTCCCAGCATGATATCAATGGTCTTTTTCAATGTCTCTGTTGGATAAAGCGCCCTGGCATAGAGAATGAGCCGATCGGACTGAAGTGCAGCGCTTTGCGCTTTTTCACGAATAATAGCTTCCGGTTCGGCAGCATCAACAGGAGCCTGATCCAGGCCATTGATCGCATCCAGAATCTGCAGATACTTGAAGTTGTCTTTTGTGACCGGTATCCGAGGTTTTTGAACCTCTATATCCACGTCTTTAGGAAGCGTGAACCTGTAATTGTTGGTTGCGATATATCTCTTGTTCGGCATCTGAGAGACGAGACCGAGCTGGTTCATTAGAGACAGACCCGTTTCGTATCCGATGACATGATTACCGTCCAGAACCAGCCATCTGCCGAAGATTTTATCTTTCCCGGGGACATAATCTCCGAAGGGAGTCTGGATCCTCTTCGCGTACACACCATGAGCAATTCGGCTCAGAACTCCTTCTTTCTCAAGGCGGGCCAGATTAACATTCACAGTTTTCCGCACTTTTTCTTCAGGTTCGCCTGTCTTGTCTGTGATGTATTCGGTAACCATAGCCGGAGTAACCGGAGTCTCCTCCGGCAGAGTATCCAGGTAGTTAATGATTGTTTGTCTATAGTGATTTGTAGTCATTTTCGTGTTTTCCTATGTTATTTTTGGGGCGAGAATACAGTTTATCACTGCCATTATAATAACATCCGATAGTGCTGTCAAGACAAAATGTTATTATCACGGCAAAATAATCAATAGATAACATGGTTAAAAATAACACTTATGTCAGTCTTTTTTCCTCATCAGTTCCCACAGCATCTTCCTGTGCTGCTTTGTTTTTCGGACGATCTTATTGTAGTTTTCCGATATCAGGAAGTTCACAAGCCAGGATTTGGGAACCATATACTTGTACATGGTTTTCAGCGCCTGCAGCTTTCCGGTGAAGATCCACCTGCCGACGGTATGGCGGTTATAACCGGTAAACTCCGCCACTTCTGCTGCTTTTTTAGCTGAAGCAGTTTCTCCCTGAACCCAGCTACCAGCGGGAGAGAGCGGAGAGACGATTTGGTCTTGGCGCTGTCTTTGGCAACCAGGATCCTCTTGCCGTCTTTTTTCGCTTCTGTGACCGTATGTCGGATGGTGATCGTATTCCGCTCGAAGTCAATTGCGTCCCACTTAATGCCGAGCACTTCGCTGCGTCGCAGGCCGTAAAAGGCGGTCATCTGGATCAGCAGTGAGAGAGGATGACCTTTTGTTGCTTCGAATAACTGTTCCAGTTCCTCCGTCTTGCAGCAGCATCTTCCGAAAGAAACAGACTTATGGTATGATACGATTTGCCGGGAACCGAAAGGCCTCGACAAATTGGAGTTGGGTGAGAAGATTCAAATGACACTTAATGCTATTCCATTGGTTGGTGTGGACAGAATAAGATTTGGAATGAAAAGAAGCGAAGTCAGATTGGTTTGGGGAGATGCTGTGGAATTCCGGAAAACACCTCAATCAGAAACGATGACTGATGATTTTGGATTTTGCCACGTTTACTATGACGGAAATGATGAATGTGAAGCAGTCGAAATCTTTTCCGAAACGAATGTAAACATCGACCGGAAGCAGATATTTCCCATTTCTTTGGATGAAGCGTATGAAGTTTTCCCTTTTCTTGCAGAGGATGAGGACGGACCGCTGTCTATTGAGAAATCCATAGGAATATATGCTCCTGATGGTGAAATGGAGAGTATTCTTTTTGGGAAAGAAGGATACTACGATTACAAATAACTTCACAGTTTGCAGTGTTGAGCCATGCAGATGCACAAATTCGGCGTTTGTCGGGATGCTATTAATTCGGTATTTGCGGAGGTGGAATGGAAGTGCTTTTTGAAATCCTTTTTGAAATAATCGTGGAAGGCTCTCTGGAAGCCTCACGCGATAAAAAGGTTCCGCTGTGGATCCGGATAATTGCGGGGCTCATCCTGATAGCCGTATACGGCGGATTGGTTGGTTTCCTGATATACGAAGGCATTCGCAGCATGAGCTGGATCCTGTTGGTGATTGGAATTGCTTTGCTCATGTTTTTTGCATTCGGGTTCTGGAAAGTTTTCAAAAAAACATCGGAGAGATGATATAATTCCGTTCAGTAAAGAAGCGGGAAACCGGAAGGAGAGATCATGAAGACGATTAAATGGCTGATATCCGTATTGCTTTTTGCTGTAACGCTGGTACTTTCGTCCTGTGGAAAAGTTTCTGAGACACAAACGGATGCGGGTTCTGCAGAGAATCCTGCGGCGAAAACAACGGAGGCTTCTCAGGATGCTTTGCCGGGGGATCAGTCCCGTGAAGACAGCTCTTCTGCGGAAGTCTCTGCCGCCGAAGAAACGGTTTCCGAGGCGGAGTCTTCTTCACCTATCTTAAGGGAGCCGGCAGTCATTCGGGTCGGGTTTTTTGAAACACCTGTGAATGACGGCCTCTGGGAACGCCTGAAAGAGCCGCTGGCAGCGCGGAATATTGAACTGGAAATCTTTCATATGCCGGTCGGAACGCCGATCCTTTCCACATTTTCCGATGAGTCGCTGCATATTGATCTGTGCATCGGTTACTCCATGGAAAGCTTATCCGAGGGTATGCTGACGCCTGAGTATGCAGACAAGATCTGCCCTGTCGGCTACACGTATCTGGAGCCCATGAATCTGTATGCCTGGGATCATCAGTCGCTTGCGGATCTGCCGGATCATGCGGTGATCGCACTGCCGAACAGACAGCTGGCACGGGCGCTGAGTATTCTGGAATCAGCCGGTCTGATTACCGTGAAGGATACCGGAACTGTTTTGGAAACCACGGACTTACAGAATCAGGAAAAGCTGCAGGCTTATATCGCGGAGAGGATCGCAGAAAACCCGAAAAACCTGACTTTTGAAACCTATGATCTTTACTTCTTCGATCAATTCGCCGTCACATTGAATGACGGCATTGATGCTGCCGTTCTGAATAAGCGTCACGCTGATCAATATCGGGAAAGGATCCTGAAAGAACTGTTTGAAGATCCCCTGACTTATGAACCGGCCATTCCGGTGATCCTTGCTCACACGGAGGATACGAAAGACCCTGAAAAGCTGGACCTCATTGAAATCGTGGTAGAAACCTACCAGTCTCAGATCACCGCCGATTATCTCAGTTCCATCCGCCTGATCTCAAAGCCGGCAGGCTGGGATATCGATCTGATAGCACAGTATCGCTAAAGTATTCTTGGACAGCGGGATCCGGTTTCCCCGGCAGAGATAATAGCTGAATTGCTGAGGACCGAGCTGGAGTAATTCATCTTTCTTAGCGGCGGGTCTTTTCGCCGGAATCCCTGTGCGGTATGAGATCATATTTTAGAATGGTGACTGCTTATTGTTTTTGTCACAGTGGCCTTATCGCCCCGGAATCTGTATTCAGCTCTCTAACACCGCACATCTGCTCTCAATCAGCGCTGCAAAGATTTCCTTCATATCGTCCGGCAGCAATGATTCCGCACAGAGAGAAAGCAGACTTCGTTTCTTGCTCAAAAGGAAAAGTGGAGTGGTATGGAATAGTATTAGTATTTAGCCCTTAGTAAGCGTCAGGAGTAGTTATCCGTATCAATGGCCGAAGGTGTGCACAAAGTGTGCACAGAGGAATGAGCACCATCGAATCCTCCTTGTCCCATCAATGTTTTTGAGGAGGGATCAACCTTCGAATCCCTCCCGCTGCGCGAGAAAAGCAGGCACCCTAGCTATTTCCGGCTGGGGTGCCTTGTTTTTACGTACAGATACTCAATCGGCCAGTCGTTTGCATCTGCTTTCAATCAAGTCTGCAAAGTTCGCTTTCATATCCTCAGGCAGCAATGATTCGGCGCACAAAGAAAGCAGGATGGCTTTTTTGCTCAAAAGGAATGTGATCATTTTCTGAGCCGCTTCCCCGGGAATGCCACAGGACTTGGCAAAAATCAGAAAGTCTTTTTTCCGAAGGTTGGTCTTCTTGCCGTTCATGGGAAGGGCAAATTCCTCTGTGTCCTGCGGCATGATCAGATTTACAGGCAGCAAATCATATGCGGGAGAGAGGATATATTCTCCGGAACCTTCCACAGTTTCAATCAATGAAAAGTTTTTGAGATGCATATCTGAATTCCCAGTCATGAAGCAGAAAACCAGGCGCAGAAATAACTCGGTCTGATCCATCTGCGGACGAGAGGAATACCGGCTTATGACTATGGAGCAGCGTTCATAGGATCCGTGATACTTGTCCTGTACCAGACGAAGATCGAGCTGACAGAAGTCTTCCATGGCAAGTCGGGTTATGTGATCTCCTTGAATGATACGGTCTACTCTCTTTGTGATATAGGCTACCGTGTCACCGTTCTGAATAAGGGCATGGGGGACAGTGATGATTCTACAGGCATCGGCCATGCTCATTACGAGATGTTCAGATTCCGGCATGAAGCGATAATCATCGACCTGTGGCTTCAGAATATATCCGGTCGGATAGTTTACCAGTGTAAGCCGGGGTTGCTTTCCTTCCGAAAAAAGATGAAGAGAGATCTTTTTCTGGACACCAGGAACAGTCAGGCCTTTCCTCACGGTTTCACCGGCGATTATTTCCAGATTTGATGCCGTGATATCGATCTCAGGCAGAACCGTCGTCCCGAAAAATCGTTTGATACAGTTCTTGTGCCATCCCGATTCAGAGGGGTGGTTCAGCGGTTTCCCACAGCAGAGACAGTTCATAAACGTTCCTCCTGAATCGTTACAATTCCGATCGCGTCTTTACAGGCAATGAGAAGAAGACCAAAACGATCCCTTCTGTCTATCTTCCAGTTATGTGTTACAACATTAAGAAGCCAGCCTTCGGGAATTAAACCATCAAAAAAGGAAAAGAGCGTCTTCGAAGTATACGGTTCGTCTGTCAGCGGCAGCGTAAGCGAAACGGGTACCGGATCCCGCTGCAGATACTCCGTATCATACTGAAAACGGTATCCGTCATCAGTTTCCTCAAGCAGACCGGCATAGCGGTCCCGTATATATACGAACGCTTTACGAAATGTGCTCATTGATTGTTATCCTTTCCTGTGCATCTGCCGGGGACGGCTTCCATACCGAACATAGCAAGAGCGATATTGACCTTGTCCATTCGAACAGTTTCCTTGCCCTGCTCCAGTTCACGAACAAAACGGAGCCCCAGACCGGAACGCATGGCAAACTCCTGCTGCGTAAGTCCGGCTGCCCGGCGGTTTGTTTTGATGAATTCGGCAATTATATTCATAAAACTACTCCTTTGGAAAGAGATAATAGCAGCATACACCCTTAAGGGTATAATTGCAAGCGGAAGTTATAATAATAATCCCGAAAGGGGATATTTTTTGGATATACGTTGTATTTATACCCTATCGGGAGTGTTGAGTCTGACGGAATTAATGAGTTGCTTATTCTTCACTACTTCCTTTTCGCTTTTAAACATGTTATAATAATCTGGGGAGATGCCTGGGCGATGACTAAACAGAAGGGATTCGTACTAGCTATTATCAGCCATCAGAAATGATGGCTTTTTGGCGTGGGAAAAATGAGAGGCTTGTTCATGAAGCCCACATCATTCATTACGCATTAAGCGCTTACCAAAAAACACCTTTACCGAGGTCTTAGGCAAGATCTGTGAGGCGCCGAGCTGCATGATTGACGACATCATGGAATTCGTGCCGGAGGAAGATAAATTACGGCTTTCCAAGGGAAAAAGCCGATCAGTCAGATTGAAATCGAACTCATAACGTTGGCTTAGGAGGCGTGTGCTGCATCCATCTTGCAGGGCGGCACGAAAAACGCTGAATCTCCCTTTTCAAACGTATGAGTTTGGAAAGGGAGATTTTTATTTGGTTTTCGGCACGGTTGTGTGAAAAGCAATGCTGAATGCAACTAGAGGAGTAGAGGTATTGATATGAACAAGCAACAGTTCAGAGGTGATTTGCGCTTCTGTTTTGGAGACCATCAAGCAGAATAGCGATGTTATCGAATTCGAAGCGGCATACAGCGAGGCATTCCGGTCGCTGGAAGCCCAGCTTTATGACTTGTTGATCGACGGGCAGATTGAAAACGTTCAAGCCTTGAAGCTTGAGATCACCAAGGTCATTTATTCCCGAAACCTCAGTATCTGAACTCACAAATCCTTATCGCAGTTCAAATGAGCGATTGCTCACTATTTGGAATAGAGTTCGAAAACTAGACGATGCGATTTTGGAACCCCTCGTAAAAGGGAAATACACGGTCAATCTTGACGAATCTATCTTTGAACATACTGAAAGCGACGAAATTATTCTGTGCCTGAATTATGATGGCCTTTACGGCATCAATAATATTAATAGATTTCTTCAAAGCAATAATCCAAGCCCTGCTGTTCCCTGGGGGATAAATGTATACAAGATTGGTGACCCCATACTGTTTAATGAATCAGAGCGATTTGCTCCGTTGATCTATAACAATATGAAAGGCCGTATCTTGGGCATTGAAACACTAGAGGATAAAATTCAGTTTAAAGTTGAACTTGATATTGCCATCACCGAATGGGAAGCCGAGGACTATGATTTCACATTGGTCGGAGATTCTGAAACTGGCAATTCCATTATCTCGTTCTCGGTTAATAAATTCAGAAATACAGATGACGATGATGACTCTTATGATACGATTGTACCGTTTCAAGTCGCTTATGCTATTTCAATTCATAAGGCTCAAGGTTTGGAGTATCAATCTGTCAAAATTGTGATTACGAATGAAGTTGAAGAACTCATCACACACAATATTTTTTATACTGCAATCACTCGAGCAAAAGAAAAGCTTAAGATCTATTGGACTCCGGAAACAGAGAAAAAAGTATTGGAGAACTTGTCTCTGAAAGATTATAAAAGGGACGCCGCTATTCTTGCTGGAATAGAGAATCTATAGTTTTATGTACGTAAATATGCAGGCATGAAATGTTGACATGCCTGCATATTTTTGAATCGCAAAAGAGAACAGAAAGGATTGTTTCTGTCCCTAAAAAGCCAATTCTTGAAATACGATTTCTTTTACCCGCTCTCTGATCCCATTCATCCTCCGTACCCACTCCATAGGATCCTTCGCCTTGAGCTGCTCGGTGACGCCTTCGGAGGCAGCATAGTCTTTGACAAGCCGAAGAAAAAGAGCGTTGGCTTGTTCTTCAACGTCTGCGAGGTGAGAGCGGAGCTGGCCGCTGGTCTTCAGATTGGTATAGAGGATCGGACGGTGCTTCCGGAGATGGCGCCATTGCCATCTCCTTAAAAACGATTATCAGCATGTATAGGGCACGTTGAAATAGTCCAATACTTTCTTGAATCTATCCTGTGCGGTAAGACAAGTGTCCCTAAGGTATCCACGTTCAGTGGGCCAATTCTGCAAACCACGATAATAAAACATTTTCATGTCGTCCGTGATAATAAAGGGGACAATACCATGCCGTAAGCACTCTTTGAACAACAGAAGTCTTCCAATACGTCCATTGCCATCTTGAAATGGATGGATTGATTCAAATCGATAATGAAAGTCCAGCAGATCATCGAAAGATTTATCTCTTGCCGCATTATACTCTGCAAGAAGCTTCTTCATTTGACCAGCAACGTCTTCCGGAGCCGTTGTGTCCTTGCCTCCAACTTCGTTGGGAATTCTTTTATAATCACCAACAGCAAACCAGTCTTGACGGGAATCTGTTGTACCATTTTTCAAAACAGCATGAAGTTGCTTTATGAACTTTTCACTGGGCGCATAGGTAGCACTATCAATAATCATGTCTATGCATTTGAAATGATTTGCCGTTTCTACCACATCATCAACTTTAACGGCTTCCGTCAATCCAACGGTGTTCGTCTCAAAAATATAACGGGTCTGATCATGCGTTAATTTGCTGCCCTCCATATGGTTGGAGTGATAGGTCAAGTCAATTTGAATTCGATGATAGATCCCGCCGTGCAGCTTAGCTTTTTTCTCAGCCCTCAACCGAGAAAGAAGATCCGCAGGCACTTGGTCACGCTTATTGATTCTGTCAGGCTTTGTTGCAATTTCGGGGATGTTCCAAGTCTTCCCCGTCAGGAACGCTCCATCTATTCTTCCAAGAGCGCAGTAGTTTCTTACACTACGCTCTGAAATACCCCAGCGTTTTGCTGCTTCCGCTACAGAAATATAATCCATGAATAAGCCCCCTTTCAGTTCGCTGTAACCATAGTATATCACATTATCGGCAAAATATAAATATCAGTCATGTGCGTTTTGATTTATTTTTGCCGATACCGGCAAATGGCAGTTTCCTTTCTGCATCAAACAAAGGTCCGGTGCGATTTGTAAATCGTATCGGACCATAAACATAATCCTACCCCTCCAAGAAACTCTCAAACGGCGATTCGTCGCTCAGAAATGTATTCCTGGTTATAGCTGGTTCCGCAGACCTTCATGTTTTCCTTCTGCTGTTCTCTGAGCTGAAGCAGTTTCTCCTTGAACCCGGCTACCAGCGGGAGAGAGCGGAGAGACGATTTGGTCTTGGCGCTGTCTTTGGCAGCCAGGATCCTCTTACCGTCTTTTTTCGCTTCTGTGACCGTATGTCGGATGGTGATCGTATTCCGCTCGAAGTCAATTGCGTCCCACTTAATGCCGAGCACTTCGCTGCGACGCAGGCCGTAAAAGGCCTGGACCTGCGGCGTGATTTTCGTGCTTGCGGGAGCCGTTTTCGGATGGTATACTCGGAAACGGTACCGCAGGGAAATTACAAAAAAACTGATGGATCCGAAAAAACACCTTCAAAAGAAAAAGAAGGAGGAATCTCGTGAAACTGTATGTCGGTATCGATCTGGGGACCTCAGCAGTCAAACTGCTGCTGGTCGACGGGCAGGGAACGACCGAACCGGATCCCGCGCTGACAGCCCGCTATGAAGAACAGTACCGCAAATTCCGCCTGATCTATCCGGCGCTGAAAAACATATTCCCGAAGATCCGCTAAAGGAGAAAGAAAATGAAGATCTATTCCGTAAATGATTCGGAGTTCAAGAATTACGGCCAGGTGCTTGAAGGCTACGACACTGCGGAACTGCTGACCGCCATGGAAGCGATCCCGCTTCCGGAAGAGGGTACGGCCTACCGGCCCGGCATCGAAAGCCTGGAAAGCTGTGCGGTCTATGCGGACTTCCGCGACCGCGCATACGGCGGAATGCCGATCGAACTCGGCATGTGCTGGGGACACAATACGAAGCTGAACTGCCTGGAATATCACCGCGACAGCGAAGTCAATATCGGAAGCAGCGATTTCATCCTGCTTCTGGCGAAACGGGAAGAGATCGAGGACGGCGTGCTGGACACGGAGAAGGTGAAAGCCTTCCGTGTTCCGAAGGGCGTTCCCGTGGAAGTCTATGCCACGACGCTGCACTACGCGCCCTGCCATACCTGCCCGGTCTGCGGCTTCCGCGTAGCGGTGGTCCTGCCGAAGGGCACCAATACGGAAAAGCCGGCTTACGAACCGGCGAACGAAGAAGACCGCTGGATGACCGCCCGCAACAAATGGCTGCTTGCGCATCCGGAATCCAAGGAAGCGAAAAAAGGCGCGCATGTCGGTCTGCGCGGCGTGAACATCGACATTGAAGAGACCCTGAAATGAGGTCTTCCGCTTCCTGGGCGTGAAGGACATCGGTTACAATCAGCCGAAGAATCTGCCGTATCAGACGGAAAACCCGTTTGCCTGACGGCGGAACCGGAAAAACGTCTGCCTGCCCCGGCGGGCGGATCCGAAAAGAGGCCGGAGAGGAAACTTCCGGTTTCTTTTCTTATGTCCGGGAAATGCCCTGTCATTGAATTTGCACGGGTCCCGTGCTATAGTATTTCCGAACACTGACGGAAAAAACATTTGACGGAGAGGTATGCTTATGCAGGAAATAAAATGCCCGAACTGCGGACAGGTCTTTCAGGTCGACGAATCCGGCTACGCACAGATCGTCCGGCAGGTAAGAGATAAGGAATTTGAGCGGGAACTGGGACGACGCGAGCAGGAGATCAGGCAGCAGAAGGACAACGACCTTGCGCTCGCGCGGATGCAGCAGACGCAGAATTTCGAGGCGGAACTGGCGAAGATCAGAAACCTTCTGGCCGGAAAGATACTTGAGATCGAACAGCTGAAGGCGCAGATCGGCAAGGCGGAGACCGAGAAGAAACTGGCTGTCGCAGAGGCAGTTCAGGAAAAGGACAGGGAACTTTCCGACAAAGGCGCCGAGATCGCGAAACTGCAGAATGACCTTGCCCTCCGGCAGAAGGAAAGCGCCTTAAGAGAGACCAACCTTCTGGAGAAACACAGAGACGAACTGAAACTCCGTGAGGAGGAGATCGAGCGGCTCAAAGATTTTAAGGCCAGACAGTCGACCAAGATGGTCGGCGAGAGCCTGGAGCAGCACTGCCTGAACGAGTTCAACAGGATCCGCATGACGGCGTTTCCGAACGCTTATTTTGAAAAAGACAATGACGCGAAGACCGGCAGCAAGGGGGATTTCATTTTCAGGGAATCCGCTGACGGAATTGAGTTCATCTCCATCATGTTCGAGATGAAGAACGAGATGGAAAATACGGCAGCGAAGCATAAGAACGAGGACTTTTTTAAGGAGTTGGATAAGGACCGGAACGAGAAAAAGTGCGAGTATGCCGTCCTCGTTTCGCTGCTTGAAAGTGAAAGCGAACTGTACAACAGCGGGATCGTGGACGTTTCCTACCGCTACCCGAAGATGTTCGTGGTCCGGCCGCAGTTCTTCCTTCCGATCATTTCGCTGCTTCGGAATGCGGCGTTGAATTCGCTTGAGTACAGGACGAAACTGGCCCAGGTGCAGAACCAGCAGCTGGATCTGTATCATTTCGAAGAAAACCTGGCGCAGTTCAAAAACAGCTTTGCCGACAGTTTCAGGAAGGCAAGCGACCGTTTTGACGATGCGATCAAAGGAATCGACAGCACGATCGCTTCACTGACAAAGATCAGAGAAAATCTGGTGAAATCCGAGAACCACCTGAATACGGCCAATAATAAACTTGAAGATGTCAGCATCAAGAAACTGACGAAAAACGCCCCGTCGGTACGGGCGATGTTCGAACAGCAGAAAACGGAAGGATCAGACGGCTGAGGCTGCGTCAGCGAAGAAAGGAGACAGCCATGGAGAAGACATACAAGGGCTGGCAGGAGTGGACCGAGCCCGGTGAACAGAAAGAATATACGGAACCCGCGCCTCTTCTTGCGGACGACGGAACGGTGATCGCGGCAGGCTGGGCAAGGCACGGTCTCTTTCAGTACGATCGGAGCCTCGTGAAGCACAAGATGCGCCGCAAGGAGTGGGACTTCTACCAGATTTCCGACGGCGAATTCATGGTGCAGATCAACTTCGCGAACATCTCACTGGGCGGCTACGCCTCCGCGATGCTGGTCGACCTGAAAAACCGTAAGATCCTGGCGAACGAGATGAGCCCTTTCGTCGGCGGTGCGAACAAATACGTGCTTCCGGCGCGCGGCGACGAGCCGAATACCGTGCATTTTGCCGTCGGCGGTGCGGACTTTTATGCGGAGACCGGAGAGACGAAGCGGCGCCTTTCCTTCCGAAATAAGAAGGTTGAAGCCGAATTTACCATGGACATCCTCCCGGGGCAGGAGAACATTACTACGGTCCTGCCGTTCAAAGGCTTTCCCGACCGCTATTTCATGACGACCAAGCAGAACTGCCTGCCCTGCGAAGGCGTGTTCAGAGCGCCCGGGATCGAGCGGAAGTTCAGTAAGGACAGCTGCTTCTGCGTGCTCGACTGGGGGCGCGTCTGCACGCCCTATAAGCTGGTCTGGTACTGGGGGAACGGTTCCGCGTGGCTGACAGAGGAAGACGGCTCGAAGCACCTGTTCGGCTTCGAGATCACCTGGGGCATCGGCGACGAATCAAATGCCACGGAGACCTGCCTGTTCTACGACGGCAAAGCGCACAAGATCGGCCCCGTGGACGTCGAGAACTTCCCGAAACCGGACGGCTATGAAAAGCCCTGGAAGTTCATTTCCCGGGACGGCCGCTTCGCCATGACGATGGAACCGTTTTACGATCACCATTCGGATCTGAACGTGGGCGTCATGCGCATGCATTCGCACCAGGTGCACGGAAAGTGGAACGGGACGGTCACACTTGACGGCGGCAGGATCCTTGAAATCAAAGATATGTACGCCTTTTGCGAATACGTAGAAAACCGCTGGTGACGGAGGAACGGCATGAACGAATATGAGAAAGAACACGGAGAACTGATCCGGCGGTCCGGTGCGGAATGCACGGTCCTGCTCGCCTGCGGCGGCGAATTCCCGCTCGCGGAGCCCTGCACGCTGGCGCTCTTCGGCAGCGGCGCCCGCCGCACCGTGAAGGGCGGAACGGGCTCGGGAGAAGTCAACTCCCGCAGTTTTGTTACGGTTGAAGAAGGACTGGAAAATGCCGGCTTCCGCATCAGCACCAAAGCGTGGATGGACCGTTATGACGAAGTCCGCGCTGCGGCGAAAAAGAATTTCATCCGCGCCCTGAAGCGCTCCGCCCTGAAGCGCGGGACCCTGGCGGTCATCGACAGCATGGGCGCCGTGATGCCGGAACCGGAATACGATCTGCCGCTTGAAGGAGAAGGCGACGCCGCCGTCTACGTGCTTTCCCGCATCTCCGGCGAGGGTTCGGATCGGAGAGCCGTTCCGGGCGACATCCTTCTCACGGAAACGGAGATCCGCGATATTCTGGCACTGGAGGAAAAATACGAAAAGTTCCTGCTGGTACTGAACGTAGGCGGACCGGTCGATCTTTCCCCGGTCGCCGGCGTGCGGAACATCCTGCTCCTGAGCCAGCTCGGCGGAGAGACCGGAAACATCCTTGCGGACATCATCCTGGGGAAGCAGACGCCATCCGGCAAGCTGACGACGACCTGGAGCGCCTGGGGCAGCTACCCGTCCGAAGGGGACTTCGGCGGGCGTTACGATACGCGCTACACGGAAGGCATCTACGTCGGATACCGTTTTTTCGACAGCGTGGGAAGGGAGCCCATGTATCCCTTCGGCTATGGCCTGAGTTACACTTCGTTTGAACTCGGCATCGGGGAGACCTCCCTGGAAGGCACGGCCGTCAGCACTGCCGTAACGGTGAAGAATACCGGCAGCCGTCCGGGAAAGGAAGTCGTGCAGCTCTACGTTTCGCGGCCGCAGGGCAGGCTGGACCAGCCTTATCAGATGCTGGCGGCCTTCGCGAAAACGGAGGAACTGAGGCCGGGCGAAGAACAGGCACTTACCTTGTCGTTCGACATGAAGGACACCGCGTCCTTTGACGCCGAACGTGCTGCATGGATCCTGGAACCGGGCGATTATGTTGTTCGGATCGGAAATTCCAGCCGCGCTGCGCAGGCGGCAGCCGCAGTGCGTCTTAGTGACGAGGCGGACGTCAGGCAGGTGAAAAACTGCCTCGGACAGCCCGGACACGCTGACTGGAAGCCGGAAAGCGCCCGGACGGAAAATACGGAGGGGCTTCCGGTTCTCACGCTTGATGCACGAACGGTCAGCACGGAGACAGTAGACTATGTTCTTTCCCCTGAAACGGATCCCCTGACGGAGAGGCTGAGCGACGAAGACCTGTGCCTCATGAACATCGGCGCTTTCGAGAAAGGCTCGCTGAGCGTGATCGGCGAAGCTTCATCATCCGTTGCCGGTGCGGCAGGACAGACCGCACGATGTCTCACGGAAAAAGGTGTTCCGAGCCTGGTCATGGCAGACGGCCCTGCGGGGCTCCGCCTTTCGCGGCAGTATACCGTCGATGAAAAAGGCGCGCATGCGGTGGGCGAAGCCATGCCCGAAAGCATCATGGAACTGATGCCGGCACCGGCTGCTTTCTTCTTGCGGCATTTCGGCGGCGGAAAAAAGCCGGAGGGAGAGATCCGCGAGCAGTACTGCACCGCCATCCCCATCGGCACCGCGCTTGCGCAGAGCTGGAATACGGACTTTGCCGAACGCTGCGGCGACATCGTCGGCGATGAGATGGAACGCTTCGGCGTGCATCTGTGGCTCGCACCGGCGCTGAACATCCACCGGGACATCCGCTGCGGCCGCAATTTTGAATATTTCTCCGAAGATCCGCTGATCTCTGGCCGTTTTGCCGCCGCGCTTACCCGCGGCGTGCAGAAGCATCCCGGCTGCGGAACGACGCTCAAGCATTTTGCCGCCAACAATCAGGAAACGAACCGCTACGGCAATAACAGTCAGGTCAGTGAGCGCGCGATGCGTGAGATCTACCTGAAGGGCTTTGAGATCGTCGTAAAGGAGAGTCAGCCGCACGCGCTGATGACCTCCTACAATCTTCTGAACGGCATCCATACTTCCGAACGCCGCGACCTCATAGGGGATATCCTGCGCGCCGAATTCGGCTTTCAGGGCATCGTGATGACCGACTGGATCATCGGCGCCATGAACATGGGCAGAAAGAAGTATCCGGCGCCGAATGCGGCGAAGATCGCGGCGGCCGGCGGAGACCTTGTCATGCCGGGCAGCAAGGGGGACTTTAAGGCAATGATGAAAGGACTCACGGAACGGCGTCTGACCCGCCGTCAGCTTGAGGTCAATGCCTCGCGAACATATCGGATGGCAAGACAACTCACGGAAGCGCGGTAAGAACAGCGGCAGAACCGTATGAAAAAAAGCCGGAAGAGAATGAACTCTTCCGGCTTTTTGCTGTCCGCTGTCAGGAGTACAGGCGCGAAACGGCCTCTTTTGCCTCGGCGAGAACGGCCTCCCGGTCCAGTGTCAGCCAGCTGCCGTTTTCATACAGGATGCGGCCGTCGCAGACCGTCAGGCAGACATCGGAAGCCTGGGCGGAGTAGACGATCAGGTCGGCGGGATCAAAAGCCGGGTACATGTGCGGCGCGGAGACGGAGACCGCGGCAATGTCGGCTTTCATGCCTTCCTCGAGAATGCCGGTATCTTCCCTGCCCTGGGCGCGGGCGCCGTTTACGGTCGCCATGGCGAGGACTTCGCGGGCGGAAAGGACCGTCGCATCGCCTGTCCCGGCCTTGGCGAGCAGGGCCGCCAGATGCATTTCCTCAAACATGTTGAGGTTGTTGTTGCTGGCGCAGCCGTCGGTCCCGAGTGCAGGGGCAAGGCCTTCTGCGATAAAACGGCTGACCGGCGCGATGCCGCTTGCTAGCTTCATGTTGCTCGAAGGGCAGTGCACGGGGGTCACGCGATACTGCTTCATGAGCTGCAGATCGGAATCGGAAAGGTGCACGCAGTGCGCGGCATAGGTCGGATTCGCAAAGGTCCCGCGGGAAGCAAAGAACAGCGGCGGCGTCTGGCCGTACTTGGCCCTGCATGATTCCACTTCGGCCTTCGTTTCGGACAGGTGCAGGTGGATGCGTCCGCCGCGCTTTTTCACTTCGGCGCTGAAGGCACGGACCGGCTCCGACTTATTCGTGTATTCGGCGTGGATCGGGAACTCGATGCGGATGCGGCCGTCCCCGGCCATATGGTATTTCTCAAAGAGGGCGAAGGCTTCCTGCGCGCGGAAGCTGTCCGCAAGTTTCTCCTCCGGGTCGAAGCAGAGGAAAGGCCGCCCGATATTGACCTTCATCCCGCAGTCCAGGCACTGTTCGACCATCACATCGGGATCGTTGTACATGTCGGTAAAGGAGGTCGTTCCGCAGGCGATCATTTCCAGGAGGGCAAGCGCGTTGCCGGCCCGGACGATATCCGGCGTGAGCCTGTCCTCAACAGGGAAGACGGCGTCTTCGAGCCACTTCCCGAGCGGCAGACCGCTGCCGACGCCGCGAAGGAGGGTCATGGCAGCGTGGCCGTGCGCGTTCACGAGTCCGGGGATGAGAATGGCCCCGTGCATGTCTTTTTCGCTGTCATAGGGGGCTGTGGGGCGTTCCGTTCCGATATGGTCGATCACGCTTCCCCGTACGCCGAGGAAGCCGCGGACCGGTGAAAATTCCCGGCCCCGGAGGATCAGTGCATTGGAAAGAAGAAATGACATAAGCGATGACCTCTGTCTTTGATGCCTTTATTGTAACGGCTGAAAACAAACTTGACAAGAGAGGAAAAGTGTGTCAGACTTGATTTTGCTCCAGGGAGCGTGATAAGGCTGATGCAGGGCGGCTCCGCCGGCCTGTGTTTTTATGTAAGGACGATGGCAATGGATGGATCACTGTGGATACTGAACAGCATGCTGCTCGGTGCAGGGCTTGCGATGGACGCTTTTTCGGTGTCGCTGGCCAACGGGCTGCATGAATCCGGCATGAAGCGGGGCAGGATGTGCGCCATAGCCGGGACTTTTGCTGCCTTCCAGACTGTCATGCCGCTTATCGGATGGTTTCTGGTCAGCATGCTGATGCACGTCTTCCGGGTAGTTGACCCGTATATCCCCTGGGTCGCCTTCGGCCTGCTGCTTCTCATCGGCGGGAAAATGATCCTTGAAGGGATCCGCGGCGAAGGAGAAACGGAAAAGAGCGCGGTCGGCTTCGGCGGGCTGATGCTCCAGGGTATCGCGACCTCGATCGACGCACTGTCCGTCGGTTTTACGATCGCAGATCTTTCTCCGGCAAGGGCGGCAGCCTCCTCACTCATCATCGGCGCCGTGACCTTCGCGATCTGCCTTGCCGGCGTCGTGCTGGGCAGGAAACTGGGGACGAAACTGGCCGGCAGCGCTTCCGTTCTCGGCGGGATCATTCTTGTCGGGATCGGGATCGAGATCCTGCTGACGCATTAAGCGGCAAGAAACGCTTGTACAAGGGAAACGTTCTGTGGTATAATATCCCGCGGAATTCATCCGGACAGCAAAGGAGCTGACAATGACTGACCATCGCCGCGTATTACTGAAACTGAGCGGAGAAGCGCTCGCAGGAGAAAAGAAGACCGGTTTTGACGAAGAAACCGTAAGAACGGTCGCTGCGCAGGTGAAACGCGCGGCCGACGAGGGCGTCGAACTCGGCATCGTCATCGGCGGCGGCAATTTCTGGCGCGGCCGTTCGAGCAAGGCGATCGACCGGACCAAGGCCGATGCCATCGGTATGCTTGCCACGGTCATGAACTGCCTCTACGTCTCGGAGATCTTCCGCGACTGCGGGATGCAGACCGAGATTTACACCCCCTTCGTGTGCGGCTCCATGACGAAGCTGTACAGCAAGGACGAAGCCGATGCCGACCTGAAGGCCGGCAAGGTCCTGTTCTTTGCGGGCGGGCTCGGTCATCCGTATTTCTCCACGGATACGATCTGCGTGCTGCGCGCGCTTGAACTGGAGTGCAGTGAGATCCTGCTGGCGAAATCGATAGACGGTGTCTATGACAGCGACCCGGCAACCAATCCGCAGGCGAAGAAGTATGACGTTATTTCGATCGATGAGATCGTGGAAAAGGGACTGAAGGTCATTGACGGGACGGCTGCGGCCATGTGCCGCGACTACCCCGTTCCCATGCAGATCTTCGACCTCGGGGAAGAAGACAGCATTTACCGCGCGATGCAGGGCCTGTCGAACGGCACCCGCATCACGGTCTGACACGGATAACAAGGAGGGAATGAAATGTACGAACCTTTGGAGATCGCAGAAGAAAAAATGGAAAAGACGCTGAGCAGCCTGGCGGAGGATTATTCCACGATCCGCGCCGGCCGCGCCAATCCCAATGTATTAAACAAGATCACCGTTGACTATTACGGAAGCCCGACCCCGCTGCAGCAAGTCGCCAACATCTCCGTTCCCGAAGCCCGCATGCTGGTCATCCAGCCCTGGGACAGGAGCCTGATCAAGGCGATCGAGAAGGCCATCCAGGCCTCCGACGTCGGCATCAATCCGAACAATGACGGTACCGTCATCCGCCTGGTCTTCCCGGAACTGACCGAGGAACGCCGCAAGGATCTGTCCAAGGATGTGAAGAAAAAGGGCGAAGCTGCCAAGGTCGCGATCCGCAACATCCGCCGCGACTGCGTGGATACCATCAAGAAGGCGCAGAAGGCCGGCGAGATCACCGAGGATGACCAGAAGAAGGACGAAGACGAAGCCCAGAAGCTGACCGATAAGTACATCGGCAAGGTGGACAAGGCCGTCGAAGCCAAAACCAAAGAGATCATGACGGTGTAAGCTGCTTACGGCACCGGACGCAGAAGGCAGGCGATGGCTTGCCTTCTGTTCAGTTAGGCAGGAACTTCACGAAAATCTCACGGAAAGTTAAGAGAAAGATCAGCCATGAGCGAAATGAAGATACCGAAGCACGTTGCCATCATCCTGGACGGGAACGGCCGCTGGGCAAAGCGGCGCGGACTGCCGCGGAAACTCGGCCACAAGGCCGGGTGCGAGGCGCTGGAACAGATCGTCGAGGACGCCGCCCGCCTGGGCATCAAGGTCCTGAGCATCTATGCATTTTCCACGGAAAACTGGAAACGTACGCAGGACGAAGTGAGCGCCCTGATGCAGCTGTTCCGCTACTACATCCCGCGCCTCAGGAAACGCTGCTTCGAGGGCGACATCAAAGTCGAAACGATCGGCGACATGAGCCTCTTCGACGAGGACCTGATCCGCGGCATCGACGAACTGAAACGGGATACGAAGCATTTTACCCGCATGACTTTCGTGCTCGGCTTAAACTACGGGAGCCGCGACGAGATCAGGCGCGCCGCCGTGAAACTGGCGGAAAAGGTGAAGGCCGGCGAACTCGAACCGGAAGAGATCACCGAAGAGATGATCTCCCGGAATCTGGATACGGCGGTCCTGGAATATCCCGATCCGGACCTGCTCATCCGCACGAGCGGAGAGCAGCGCCTTTCCAATTTCATGCTGTGGCAGAATGCCTACGCCGAGATGTATTTCCCGGAACTTCTCTGGCCGGATTTCAAAAAGGCCGACCTGGTGAAGGCCATCGAGGTATACAACGGCCGCGACCGCCGCTACGGCGGCAGAAATGAGGCCGACAATGGATAATGAGAAGAAAAAAGGCTTTCTGATCCGGCTGCGGAGCAGCGTGATCGTAACGGTCCTGGCGGGCGGTGCACTTTTCTGCGGAGGGCTCGTTCTGTTCCTGGCGGTCGCGGCGGTCTCGATGATCGGCCTGTTCGAACTGTTCAGGGCGCTCGGACTCAGAAAAACGGCGCTTGAGGCAGCCGGCTTCATGGGCGCTGCGCTCTTTCTGGAAGCCGTCTGGCTCGGCTGGGACAAGGGGCTGATGCTTGCCCTTTTCCTGTCGCTCATGCTGATCCTCGGCACTTACGTCTTTACCTGGCCGAAATATACGGCTTCCCAGGCGGCTGAGACCGCTTTTGCCGTGCTTTACGTCCCGGTCCTCCTGTCTTATGTCTACCGGACGGACCTGCTGACGGAAAGCATCGTCTATACGGCGCTGACCCTTCTTGCAGCCTGGTGCTCCGACGTCGGTGCCTACTGCATGGGCATGCTCTTCGGAAAGCATAAGCTGACGCCCGAACTGAGCCCGAAGAAGACGGTCGAAGGTGCCGTCGGTGCCGTCCTGTTCTCCGCGGGCATCGGAGCCCTGTACGGCTTCGTGTTCCGGAACGCCCTGGGGCTCTTTGCCCACCCGGTCATCGCCGTGATGATCCTGTTCGCCTTCGGCAGCATCCTTGCGCAGATCGGCGACCTCATCGCCTCTGCGATCAAGCGGGACAGGGGCGTGAAGGATTACGGGAACCTCATCCCGGGCCACGGCGGCATCCTGGACCGTTTCGACAGCGTGATCGTTACGGCACCGGCCGTTTACTATCTGATCCTGCTGCTCATGAAATAAGAGCGGGATCCGGAGGAATTCAACTTGAAGATCATCATTGCGATCCTGATATTCAGTGTCCTGATCCTGTTCCATGAACTGGGTCATTTTCTGCTGGCCAAGGCCTGCGGTGTCGGCGTGACCGAGTTTGCGCTCGGCATGGGCCCGATCCTCGTATCCTGGGGGAAGGGAGAGACGAAATACGCGATCAAGGCGCTGCCTTTCGGCGGCTCCTGCTCGATGGTCGGCGAAGACGAAGACGATCCGGCGCCCAATGCTTTCGGCAACAAGAAGGCCTGGCAGCGCTTCCTCGTGATCGTCGCAGGCCCCGTGTTCAACTTCCTGCTGGCCTTCATCTGCTCCCTGTTCTTCATCGGCTTCGGCGGCGTGAACAAGCCGGTCGTCTATTCCGTCGGGGAAGCTGCCTCTGCCGGCATTCAGCGAGGCGACATCGTCCGTTCGATCAACGGAAAGAAGATCACGCTCGGCCGAGAGATCCCGCTGTACCTGTTCAGCCATCCGCTGGACGGCAGCGCAGAGATCGTGGTGGAACGCGGCGGCGAGCTTCTGACGAAGACCGTAAATACGCACCGCGAAGGCTGGCGCATGGGCATTTCCTACATGGCCGATGAGTCGGGCTGTACGCTGAGCCAGATCTCGGCGCAGTCCGCAGCGGAAAGCGCCGGGCTTAAGGCGGGCGACATCCTGGTCAGCATTGACGGGACGAAGATCTCGACCGGCAAGCAGCTGAGCGAATACTTTACGGCGCATCCGCTGGACGGAAGCCTGATCGAACTGGTCGTGAAGCGGGGCGGCGAGGAGCTTTCCTTCCGCTTCCTGCCTTCGCACTATGAAACGGAAGACCTCGGCTTCTCCGCCGAATACTACTATGACGACGCAGCGCATCTCGGCTTCTTCGGCCTTGTCCGCTACAGTGCAAAGGAAGTCGTCTACTGGATCCGCTATACGCTGATGAGCCTCAGGATGCTGATCAGCGGCCAGGTGGGCATGAAAGATCTGTCCGGTCCCGTCGGCATCGTGGATACGATCGGCCAGGCCGTGGAGACCGGCGTGGAGAACGGCGGTGCAGGCGCTGCCGCCCTGAACGTCCTCATGCTGATGATCCTTCTGAACGCGAACCTCGGCCTCATGAACCTGCTGCCGATCCCGGCACTCGACGGCGGACGGCTGCTGTTCATCCTGATCGAAATGGTCACCCGGAAGCGCGTGCCGCAGAAATTCGAAGGCCTGGTGCATCTCATCGGCTTCGTGCTGCTGATGATCCTGATGGTCTTCGTGCTTTTCAACGACGTGCTGCGGCTGTTCGGAAAATAATGTTCTGCTCTGCATATTTATTTAAATTTCTTTCCGCGGAGGGCGTATGATCGAAAGAAGAAAAACAAGGACTGTCCGGATCGGGAACGTCGCCGTCGGCGGCGGAAATCCTGTTGCGATCCAGTCCATGACCAATACCAGAACGGAAGATGCCGAAGCGACGGTCCGCCAGATCCTCCGGCTCGAAGAAGCAGGCTGCGAGATCATCCGCTCGACGGTGCCGACTTTCGAAGCGGCAGAAGCAATTGGAAAGATCAGGCAGAAGATCCATATCCCGCTGGTCGCGGACATTCATTTCGATTACCGAATGGCGATCGCCGCGATGGAGCACGGCGCGGACAAGATCCGCATCAATCCGGGCAATCTGGGCGGCGATGAGAAACTGCGCGCGGTCGTTTCCTGCGCGAAGGAGCGGAACATCCCGATCCGCGTCGGCGTGAACGGCGGTTCGCTGGACAGAGACCTGCTGGAAAAGTACGGCGGGATCACTGCCGAAGGACTCTGCGAGAGTGCGCTGCGCGAAGTGGCCAAGATCACGGATCTCGGCTATGAAAACCTCGTCATCAGCATCAAATCCTCGAACGTGCCGCTGTGCATCGAAGCCTATGAACTCGCCTCGGCGCAGACGGACTTCCCGCTGCACGTGGGGATCACGGAGGCCGGGACGGTCTTCCGGGGAACGGTGCGGTCCTGCGCAGGGATCGGCGCGCTGCTTGCCCGCGGCATCGGTGATACGATCCGCGTGAGCCTGACCGGCGATCCCGCGGAAGAAGTGCGCGTCGCGAAGGAACTCCTCCGCGGCATGGGACTCCGGAAAGGCGGCATCGAGATCGTATCCTGCCCGACCTGCGGCCGTACCTCGATCGATTTGATCGGTCTCGCAGACCGGGTCGAACGAATGGCTGAGCGCTATCCGGAGAAGAACATGAAGCTTGCGGTCATGGGCTGCGCGGTCAACGGACCCGGCGAAGCCCGGGAAGCCGACGCCGGCATCGCGGGCGGAAACGGTGAAGGCCTGCTGTTCCGGCGGGGCGAGATCGTCAGAAAACTGCCGGAGAGCGAACTCCTGGCAGCTCTGGAAGAAGAAGTCAGAAACTGGAAAAACGAACGGTAAACGGAGCAAGGAATGAAGACTTTACGGGAAGCCGTACCGAATATAAGCACCTGCAGTGAGATCATGGACCGCATGGATGAGATCCTTGTGGACCGGATGACCATGCCGCGGGACAGGAGCCGCCTTAAAGTGTATATTGAGGCGCCTTTTCTGATCCGCAAACGGGACATCTATGCCCTGGAGGCAGCGATCAAGCAGGCTTATTTCCCGAAAAACGACGTTCTGGTGCGGGTCAGCGAGACCTTCCGGCTGGGAGGGATGAGTGCGGAGGAGGCATATCAGGCCTACCGCGACAGCATCCTGCTCGAACTGAAAACGTTCAGTCTGATGGAGTACAATCTGTTCCGCCATGCCGAACTGAGTTTTCCCGAAGAAGGGATCGCGATGCTGACCGTCCCGGACAGCATGGTCCTGGGCGCCAAGACGGCGGAACTGGCAAAGTACCTGGAAGGCCTTTTTCAGGAGCGTCTGGGATTTTCGCTTTCGGTTCGGGTAAAGAACACCCGGACCAGACTGCAGCATTCGGACAGCGAAGCGGAGATGGCTGCGGAGATCAGTGCCATTGCGCAGCGCTACCGCGACGCACAGGAGGAAACCGAAGAGCGGCAGAAGGCGGAGACCGCGCAGAAGGATAAGAAGAACACGAAGAAATATACCGTCAAGCGGCATTTCGAGCCCGGCGAAGGTTTCGGCTTCCGCTTTGATGAAGAACCGATCGCACTGTCGGAGATCACCGAAGAGATGGGCGACGTCGTGATCCAGGGGCAGATCGTCAGCCTGGAGCCCCGTGAACTGAAGACCGGGAACCTGCTGTACATCTTCGTGATCACGGACAAGACCGACTCCATCAAGGTCAAGCTTTTCCTGAAGCCCGAGGAGAAGGAGGAGATCGACCGCTACGTTGCGAAGGATAAGTTCGTCCGCCTGAAGGGTGTCGCAGCCATGGACCGTTTCGACCGCGAGATCGCGATCTCGGCCGTCAGCGGGATCATGAAAGAGGAAGGAACGGTGCACGAACGCAGTGACCGCGCGCCGGAAAAGCGCGTGGAACTCCATGCGCATACCCAGATGAGTGAGATGGACGCAGTCACCCATACCGACGAACTCGTGAAGCGTGCTGCGGCCTGGGGTCACGAAGCCGTCGCGATCACGGACCACGGCGTGGTCCAGTCCTTCCCGGACGCCATGCATGCCGCGGAAGCCTGTGCGAAGAAGGGAAAGCCCATCAAGATCATCTACGGCTGCGAGGGCTATCTCGTGGACGACACGACAGGCAGAACGGTCGATGAGCTGAAGCAGAGCTTTGCAAATCACGTGATCCTGCTGGCGAAGAACGATACCGGACGCATCAATCTCTACCGCCTGGTTTCCGAATCGCATCTGAAATTCTTCCATAAGCGGCCGCGTATCCCGAAGAGCCTGCTGCAGGAGTGCCGCGAGGGACTGATCATCGGATCCGCCTGCGAGGCGGGAGAACTGTACCGCGCGCTGGTGAACGAAGCCTCTGATGAAGAGATCGCCCGGCTCGTGAACTTCTACGACTACCTGGAAGTACAGCCGATCATGAACAATGCCTTCATGCTGCGCGGCGCGCGGAACGGAAAGTGCTATACGGAGGAGGATCTTCGGAATTTCGTGCGCCGGATCGTCGCGCTCGGCGAGCAGTACGGGAAACCCGTCTGTGCGACCTGCGACGTGCATTTCCTGGATCCTGAGGACGAAGTCTACCGGCGGATCATCCAGGCCGGCCAGCACTATGCCGACGCCGACCAGCAGCCGCCTCTGTATTTCCGCACGACCGAGGAGATGCTGCGGGAATTCGAATTTCTCGGTCCGGCGAAGGCACAGGAGATCGTCGTCACGAATCCGCGCATGATCGCCGAAATGTGCGAGAACATTTCACCGGTCCGGCCGGATAAGTGCCCGCCCGTCATCGAAGGTTCCGAGGAGGAGCTCGAGAAGATGTGCTACGGCAAGGCGCACGAATGGTACGGCGACAAACTGCCGAAGATCGTGGAAGAGCGTCTGTCAAAGGAACTTCGCTCCATCATCGGCAACGGCTATGCCGTCATGTACATCATCGCACAGCGCCTGGTCAAGAAATCGAACGACGACGGCTACATGGTCGGCTCCCGCGGATCGGTCGGGTCGTCCTTCGTTGCGACCATGAGCGGGATCACAGAAGTGAATCCGTTGAGTCCGCACTACCGCTGCCCGGTCTGCCGGCACAGCATCTGGGACAATGCCGAGACGCGCGCCCACGCGGGCGGCGCCGGCGTGGACATGGCGGACATGAACTGTCCGAAATGCGGCGCGAAGATGATCAAGGACGGCTACGATATCCCCTTCGAGACCTTCCTCGGCTTCAAGGGCGATAAGGAACCGGACATTGACCTGAACTTCTCCGGCGAATACCAGAGCAAGGCCCACGAATATACGGAGGTCCTGTTCGGCAAGGGCTGCACCTTCAAGGCCGGGACCATTTCCGGCATTGCGGAGAAGACGGCTTACGGCTTCGCCCTGCAGTATTTTGAGGAACGCGGCATGACGAAGCGCCGCTGTGAGATCGAAAGGCTGGCGGCGGGCTGCGTCGGCACGCGGCGCACGACCGGCCAGCATCCGGGCGGCATTGTGGTCATGCCGAGAGGTGAGAATATCTATTCCTTCACGCCGATCCAGCATCCGGCGAACGACGTGAACAGCAAGATCGTGACCACGCATTTCGACTACCACTCGATCGACCACAACCTGCTGAAACTGGACATCCTCGGCCATGATGACCCCACGATGATCCGCAGGCTGGAGGATCTGATCGGGATCCGGGCAACAGACATTCCTCTGGACGACCCGAAGGTCATTTCCCTTTTCAAGAGCCCTGAAGCGCTCGGGATCAAGCCGGATGACATCGGCGGCTGTCCCCTCGGTACGCTCGGCGTTCCCGAATTCGGCACCGACTTTGCCATGCAGATCGTGCTGGACGCGAAACCCACCTGCTTTGCCGACCTCGTCCGCATTGCCGGCATCGCCCACGGGACGAACGTCTGGCTGGGCAACGTGCAGGACCTGATCCTGTCCGGCACGGCGACGTTAGGGGAGGCCATCTGCACGCGCGACGACATCATGCTCTATCTGATCTCCAAGGGGATGGACGCGAGCCTGTCCTTCAAAATCATGGAATCCGTCCGCAAGGGCAAGGTCGCGAAGGGCGGCGAAGGCAACTGGCCTGCGTGGAAGGAAAACATGGAGGAACACGGCGTTCCGGACTGGTACATCGGTTCCTGCGAAAAGATCATGTACATGTTCCCGAAGGCGCACGCCGCGGCTTACGTCATGATGGCCTGGCGCGTAGCCTGGTGCAAGATCCACCATCCGCTTGAGTACTATACGGCATACTTCAGCATCCGTGCCGACGGCTTCGACTACGAGAAGATGTGCACGGGGCATGACCATTTCAAACAGGTCATCGCCGACCTGAGACGCCGTGCCGATCTGCTTTCCGACGTCGAAAAACTGACCCTGCGCGACATGCGCATCGTAGAAGAGATGTTCGCCCGCGGCTTCGATTTCGTCCCGATCGACCTGTATTCCGCGAAAGCCGACCGCTTCCGGATCGTTGACGGGAAGATCATGCCGAGCTTCCAGAGCATTGCCGGCATGGGCGAGAAGGCGGCGAAGAGCCTCGAGGAGGCTGCAGCGGAAGGGAAGTTCCTGTCGCGCGAAGACCTTGTTCAGCGAGCGAAGATCTCGCAGACCATGGCGGAGACGATGGCCGAGCTGGGGATCCTGGGCGATCTGCCGATGAGCAACCAGATGAGCCTGCTGGACTTCGTGACGGAACCGGCAGGGTTCACAGAGGACTGAGAAGGAGGACGGCATGCAGTTAAGACATGATTTTACGGTCTGGATGGAAGACGTGAGAAGCGGCCTGAGGATGACGGACAAGGCGCTTCTGGAGATCCTGGGTGACATGGCCATGCTGCACGGCATGCGGATCGGCCAGGGCATCAACACGCGTCACATCCACCATCTGGTCTGGATGACACTGAACTGGAAAATGAAGATCACGAGGCGGCCGCGTGCCGGCGAGATCATTACCGCCGTCACCTGGGCGAGGGATTATACGAGAGCGCAGGCCTCCCGCGACTATCTGATCCTGGACGGAGACGGAAACGAACTGGTCCGCGCGACTTCGAACTGGGTTCTGCTGGACGACAGGACGATGACGATTCTGCGCCTTTCGCCGGAATACATGGATCCCTACGAACAGGAGCCGGATCACGAAAATTTCCCGGGGGAAAACTTCCGCAGACCGCCGAAGGAAGGTCCGGAAGTCCTCCGTAAGATCGATTATCCCATCCTGAAGGCGATGATCGACGAAAACGGTCACGTCCACAACACCTGTTACCTGGACATGGTGCGGGAGGTGCTGCCGGAGGACGTCGATCCCGAAGACCTGCTGTATCTGGAGTCCTGCTACAGAAAGGAGATCAGGCCGGGTGCCGGACAGGTCATCGTGACCTACGGACGGGAGAATGATGCCCACGTCGTCCGCATCCTTGACGAAGAAGACAGCTCACTGCATGCGGAGTTCGTCCTGCACTGAGAAGCACTTTGCCGCCCGGCTGCGGCAGCAAACAAAAAGATCCCGGAGGAAGTCCTCCGGGATCTTTTCATGTCCGGGTCAGTGCCGGATCATTTCTTCTTGGCTTTCTTCTTGGTATTGACTGCAGTCTTAAGGGCGGCGCCGGCCTTGAAGGAAGGGACCTTGCTGGCTTTGATCTTAACGGCTTCGCCGGTACGGGGGTTCTTGCCGGTGCGGGCAGCACGGGTGCGAACGTCGAAAGTGCCAAAACCGATCAGCTGTACCTTTTCGCCGTCAGCGATGGCAGCGGTGATGGTCTCAAGGGTAGCCTTGACGACGGCTTCCGCGTCCTTCTTGGTGACATCGGCTTTTTCAGCAACAGCAGCAATAAGTTCTTTTTTGTTCATGGTTAAAGCCTCCAAAAAAAGCATTTTCTACATCATAGCACAGTACCGTTAAAATGCAAGGGCTTTTGCGAAAAAAGCCCGTTTTTATGCGGTTTTCAGGCGTTGGCAGAGGACTCCGGAACACCCGTCAGGTCGAAGGCAGGAATGGCGGATTCACCTGCCGCGGAAAGCTCCTGTACGTAGCCTTCCTCCACGGAGGAAAAGTCCAGATAATCAAGGATCCGGCGGTACTCCGCCTCACTGACGGTCCGAAGCAGCTCCGGATGGCGGCGCATCGGAGGCGTGTCTGCAAGGGCTGAGATGGGAGTGTACTGCGCCAGAAGGGAGAAGAGCATCTGCCGGTGAGGCAGCTCGTCCTCCATCATGTCGATCACGCGGAGCGTGTTCTCGGGGTGCCCCGGCAGGATCAGATGGCGCACCAGGACACCGCGTTCGAGCAGGCCGTCTTCATTCATGATGAAAGGACCGGTCTGGCGGAACATTTCCCGGATCGCGGAAAGGGAGACGGCGGGCAGGTCAGGTGCGAAGGATAATTCTGCAGCCAGCGCGGCATCGGCATATTTGAGGTCGGGCATGTAGATCTGTACGAGGCCTTCCAATTCGCGGAGCTGCTCAGGCGATTCATAGCCGGAGGAGTTCCAGACGACGGGAATGCTGAGATGCACGCCGGCAAGTGCCTCGGCGATGATCGGGCTGAAATGCGTCGGTGTGACGAGATCGATGTTGTGGACACCTTCGTCTTCTAACCGCAGCAGGATATCGCGCAGTTCCGGTACGCTGACTTCGCGGCCGCCGGCGCCCCGGCTGATCAGATGGTTCTGGCAGAAAACGCAGCGCAGATTGCAGCCGGTGAAGAATACGGCGCCGCTGCCCCGCGTACCGCAGAGGCAGGGCTCTTCGCCGAAATGGACGGCAGCACGGGCGATGCGCATCACGGAAGGAGAGGCACAGAAGCCGGCAGCGTGCGTTTCGGTCCGTAGGGCGCCGCAGCCGCGCGGGCAGAGACGGCAGCCTTCTGCCCCGCCTGCAGCAGAAGAGCCGTGAACAGGCGTCTCAGAGCGCTTTTTCGCACGCAAAAAAGCTCCTGCGTCCGCAGGAGCTTTCAGCCTGTCGAAAGGCTCAGACGTAGCCATACTCGCTCTTGATGGCCAGGGCGTCTTTATATTTGCGCTGCGCCATGTAGAGTTCGACCAGATAATCGGCGAAGATGCGGCGGTAGGAATCGCCGAGTGCCTCACCGCCGTTCGCGTAGAGATCTTTCAGCACGTTCTCGTACTCGTCGGAGCTGCGGTCATTATCGACGTAGCGCAGTCTGGTGAAGTACAGCAGTTCCTCGTAAACGGCCGGCATGCGGTCCGTGCGGCGGTTGGCTGCCTGCTGCAGGAACTGGTGGC
Source organism: uncultured Lachnospiraceae bacterium (assembly GCA_902789555.1). GTDB lineage: Bacteria > Bacillota > Clostridia > Lachnospirales > Lachnospiraceae > UBA6987. Next base: position 315,903 of record CADAOF010000001.1, on the reverse strand, counting down.
CGAGAGAGGTGAATCCCTGCTCGAAATAGCAGGTCGCAAGCTTCTGGCCGGCCAGCACCTTCTGGTCTTCCAGTGAACTGTCGGTCGGCTGCATGGAGGTGAGCAGATAAGGCACGGCATCCTGGAAGTTTTTGTGTTCCAGATAGGCGGAGCCGATATTGTACTGGATGAGGCTGGAGATCGTGGCATCGTAGCCGCGGGAGAGCTCCAGCGCGCGCTTATAGTACTTGAGCATGAAACTCATGTCGTTGAAATTCGAATAACAGGCGCCGAGCAGGTAGCTGCTCCACAGAAGAGTGGGCATGCTGCCTTCGTCCGCAGCGGCAGAATAGGCGCGGCCGGCAGCGTCGATCGCGTTCATGTATTCGCGGCGCGCGTAATAGCATTCCGCAATGCTCTGCTTGACAAACGCGATGGGACGGATGGTCTCGGCCAGACGCAGGTTTTCGATCTGGTCGTCACCTTCGATCAGGCCGGCGCCGACGTAGTAGGCGAAAAGCTGGTCTTCCTCAAGATATTCCTTGAAACGGGCGATGTAGGCAGCCTCCTGATGGCAGACAGGCGCGCTCTTGCCGTATTTCTGGATCAGCATGAACAGATTGAACAGGTGCCACGACAGGTGCAGCTCGCTGTTCTCCATTTCCTGCTGGTGCAGCTTAAGATAGGAGGTTTCTTCCTCCGCCGTTTCGCTGTGGAAATACTTGTCGAAGTAGCTGTTCAGCATCATCTGCGCTTTTTCCAGCATGGCCTCGTTCTGGTTGTAGTTGATCTCCAGAACGTCAAGCAGCTGCTGCAGGATGGCGGGACTGGGATTCCCGATCCCCTGCTCGATCTTGCTGAGATAGGAGACGGCGCAGATGCCGCGGCAAAGGGCTTCCTGAGACATGCCTTTGGCCAGCCGCTGCTGGCGAATGATGAATCCGGTAAAATTTTTCATATTTTTCAGCCTTCTTCAATGCGGAAAATTTTACTATTCTAATATAATGGGAAAAATTGAAAAAAGCAAGCGTTTTTTCGGGAGATGTGCTATAATCTCAAGGAAAAATATTATCAATTTGCATTTACGGCCCCACTTTGGGCAGGAAAGGACAGAATGAGAGAAGAAACATACCGTGCATGCGGCATTTCACACGAAGTATTCAGCCGCGGCGAGGAGGCGCTCTCCGCGCTTGCCGGACGCTTTGAAGAGATAGACAGGATAGCCGAAACGAATCAGCTGAAGGTGCTGCAGGCCATGCAGAAAAACCGTGTTGCCGCTGATCTGCTGAACGGAACGACCGGATACGGCTACAATGACGCCGGCCGGGATACGCTGGAAAAAGTGTATGCCGATACCTTCCATACCGAAGATGCGCTGGTACGGCCGCAGATCACCTGCGGAACACACGCGCTCAGCATTGCGCTTGCGGCTTCGCTTCACCCTGGTGACGAGATCCTGTCTCCGGTCGGCCGGCCGTACGACACCCTCGAAGAAGTCATCGGGATCCGGCCTTCCGTCGGCTCGCTTGCCGAATACGGAATCACCTATGCGGAAGTCGGCCTGCTTCCGGACGGCGGCTTCGATTACGAAGGGATCCGGAACGCGATAAATGAGAGAACCCGTCTCATCGAGATCCAGCGTTCCAAGGGTTATTCCAGCCGGGAGACCTTCTCGCCGGAACAGATCGGCGAACTGATCCGCTTTATCCGAGGGATCAAGCCGGATGTCACTGTCATGGTGGACAACTGCTACGGAGAATTTACCCGGGAAACGGAACCTTCCGACCACGGTGCGGACCTGACCGTCGGGTCGCTCATCAAAAACCCGGGCGGCGGCCTTGCGCCCTGCGGCGGCTACATTGCCGGCCGTGCAGACCTCGTCGAGCGCTGTGCAAAGCGCCTGACCGCTCCCGGCCTCGGCAAGGAAGTCGGTGCGTCCCTCGGCGTCAACCGCTCCTTCTACCAGGGCTTTTTCCTCGCCCCGGTCGTGACGGCCGCGGCGGTGAAGGGCGCCCTGTTCGCAGCGAAGCTGTACGAAGGACTCGGCTTTCCGACCTGGCCGTCAAGCGATAAGACCCGTTATGATATCATTCAGGCGATCGACCTGGGCAGCCCGGAATACATGAAGGCATTCTGCGCCGGCATCCAGGCAGCGGCTCCCGTGGACAGCTTCGTGCGACCGGTCCCGTCGGACATGCCGGGGTACGCGGATCAGGTCATCATGGCCGCCGGCGCCTTCGTGCAGGGCTCCTCCATCGAACTTTCCGCGGACGGCCCGCTCAGAAGCCCGTACCGCATCTACTTCCAGGGAGGCCTCACCTGGTACCACGCCAAGTACGGCATCCTGATGTCCCTGCAGAAACTGGTGGACGCAGGACTTGCCCTGTGATATAATTAATTTCTTCCTTTTGGAGTTTTGGAGAGACAAAAGGAGGAAAAATTGAATCTTGAAAAACAGACCATGAAGTCGATGCCGGCTTCGGAACGCCCCTATGAAAAATGTGCCGCTTACGGGCCCGGCGCCCTGAGCGACGCCGAACTCCTTGCCGTGATCCTTCGGTCGGGAACGAACCGCCTGACGGCACTGGAACTTTCGCGCAGGCTCCTGACCGTATTCGGCGAGCGGCGCGGACTCGGATTCCTGCGGCAGACGACCCGGGAAGAACTAATGAGCGTTGAAGGGATCGGCCCCGTCAAGGCCGCGGAACTTCTGGCGGTCGGCGAACTCAGCCGGCGCATTGCCGGGGCAGCAAGGCGGGAACACCTCACCCTCGGCCGGCCGAACGCCATCGCGTCCTACTTCATGGAGGACCTGTGCTACCTGGATCACGAAGAGATGTGGGTAGCCATGTTTGATACGAAGAACCGGCTGCTGCATACCGAGACGGTCTCCATGGGAACGGTGAATTCGTCCCTGGCCTCTCCGCGGGAGATCTTTCTGAACGCGCTGCGGCACCGTGCCGTCTTCGTGGTCCTGCTGCACAACCATCCGAGCGGCGATCCCGAACCGTCCGCTGCGGATATCGCCCTGACGAACCGGCTGGCCGAGGCCGGCGCCCTGCTGCACATCCCGGTAATGGACCATATCATCATCGGCGATCACTGTTATCTGAGCTTTCGGGAGAGAGGCCTGCTGAAGGCACCCGGCACGGACTGAAGCGAACCCATCGAGGAGAGAAAACGGAAATATGGCAGATAAGCGCAACAATCCATCCATGCGGCCGCATACCGGACTGCTGATCCTGGTCGGCGTCTGTCTGTTTCTGATGCTCCTCAGCTCCTTCAGCTCGGGCTTCAGCAATGCGCTCCGCAGCGGTGTCGATGCCGTTCTCATGCCCATGCAGAAGGGGATGAACACGGCCGGACGCTATCTCTTCGGGCGCATCGAGGAATACAGTGAACTTTCGCAGGTACGGGAAGTCAACGAACTTCTGTCGAACGAACTGGCGGTCCTGCGGGAGGAGAACGCACGCCTGCGCCTCCGGGAAAACGAACTGGATGAGATGCGGCGCCTCCTTGACCTTGCCGAACAGTATCCGCAGTACGATACCGTCGGGGCACATATCATCGGCAAGAACTCGAGCAACTGGTACCGTTCCTTCCTGATCGACAAAGGAAGCGGCGACGGCATCCGCGTCAACATGAACGTCCTCGCGGACGGCGGGCTCGTCGGCATCGTGACGGCGGTCAGCGAAAGCTACGCGACGGTAAGCACCATCATCAACGACTCCCAGTACGTGAGCGCAATGAGCGCCCGCAGCGAGAGCAGCTGCATCGTGGCCGGCAACCTGTCCCTGTACGCGGACGGACTGCTGGAACTTCAGAATATCGGCATGGAAGAGGACATCGCCGTCGGCGACATGGTCGTGACGTCAAACATCAGTGCCCTGTACGTGCCCGGGCTGCTGATCGGCTTCGTGGACAGCATCGAAACCGACCCGAACCATCTGCAGAAATCGGGAACGATCCGCCCGGCCGTGAATTTTGATACGCTTGACAGCGTACTGATCGTTACCACGCTGAAGATATCGGAGAACGGGCAATGAAACGGGCTTTCGTATATCTTTTGCTGATCCTGGCGGCGTTTTTCCTGCAGAACAACGTCTTTGCCGCCTCTCCGCTGATCCTGACCGTGCCGAACATCATGCTGATCCTCGTGTTCTCCTTCGGCTTCATCAGGGGCAGCGTGGACGGCATGTGCATTGGCTTTGTCTGCGGCCTGCTGCTGGACATTTTCTTCAGTGAGACGCTCGGCTTTTCCGCCCTGATCTATACGCTGCTAGGCTACGGGATCGGACTTCTCGGACGGCTCTACTTTACCGAATTCGTGGACATGCCGCTGCTGCTCTGCCTGTTCAGCGACCTGTTCTACCACATCGGCATATTCGTTTTTGCTTTTGCCCTGAACGGCCAGCTTGACTTCGGCGCCTATTTTACGGGCGTCATCATCCCTGAACTGCTCTATACGGCGCTCATGACGCTCGTGCTGTATCCGCTTTTCCGGAAAACGGAAACGCTGATCACGAGATGGGAGACCAGGAGGACCAGGTCGTTTGTTTAAGGAACTGCTCGAATATCTTTTCGAAAAACTCAAACAGATCGTCACGTCGCGGCTTTTCCCCGTCGTGATGGTCTTTATTGTGCTGTTCGGGCTCCTGTTTGGCCGGATGTACAGGCTGCAGATCGTCGGCGGGGAGGAAGCGGAAAAAAGCGTGCAGAACACCACGATCCGCAGCATTTCAACGCCGGCGACGCGCGGCCGGATCTACGACCGTAATGGCGTGCTGCTGGCATACAATAAACTGACGCAGAACGTGACGGTCGCTGATGACGGTTCCTACGCGAACGGTTACGTCCGCAACCTGATGCTGATCCGCCTCATCCGCATTCTCGACGAACACGGCGAAAAGATCGAACAGACCATTCCGGTCTATTACGATGAAAACGGCGTATTGAAGGACGGCTTTGCCTCCGATGCGGCAAGGCTCCGTTTCCTGCGTGACATGTACGGACACAGGTCGGTCGACGAACTGACAGAAGAGGAGCGGGCGGCAGGTGCAGAAGAGATCGTGTCATATTATACCGACCGCTACGGCATCGGCAGGAACCGCGACAAGACGACATATGAGATCGACCCGCAGACTGCTCTGAAGATCATCTACATCCGCTGGAGCATGGCGCAGAATTATTACGTGCGCTACCGGGCAAGCGTCGTGGCGAAAAACGTCAGCGAAACCACGGTCGCCGCGATCCGCGAGAACCAGTCGAGACTCCTCGGGGTCGACATCGAGCAGGCATATGAACGTGTTTACAACGATCCCGTTTATTTCTGCCACATCATCGGTTACATGGGGCTGGCGAGCGTCGAAGAGATCGAGCGGATGAACGAGCAGGGCGGCGGATACGTTTCCGGCGACATGATCGGCAAGACCGGCATTGAAAGCTCGATGGAGGAACAGCTGCGCGGCACTTCCGGCTCCGTTACCGTATACGTCAACAATCTCGGCCAGGTACAGAAGGTAATCGAAGAGAAGGAGCCTGCTGCGGGAGACGATATCTATCTGTCGATCGACGCCGGTCTTCAGAAGGCGACGTATCACCTGATCGAACAGAAACTTGCCGGCATCCTGGTCGCGAATCTGCGGAATGCGGACGTCGATCCCACGGCATCCGACCATTTCATTCCGGTCAAGAAAGTATACAGCCAGCTGATTGGCAACAACGTGCTGAAACTCGGCCTCTTCGGCCTTGAGGATGCCGGTCCGGCGCAGAAACGGCTGTATGAGGCCTTTGCGGAGTACACGGAAGAGATCCTTGCCGCGACGGAAGAGGAACTCCTCTCCGACACGCCGACAGCCTATGCCGAACTGACGGAGGACATGCAGGACTGCTTCACGGCGGTCTACTCCGTACTGCAGGACGAGAAGATCCTGATCCGGGAAAACATCGATACGGCCTCAGAGGTCTACAAGGCCTACCGGACGGAGGGCACGATCAGTCTGCAGGAATACCTGCGGGAAGGTCTGGAACGCGGCTGGGTGGACATTACCGGCCTTAAACTGGACGATAAGTACATCAGCTCGGAAGAGGTCTACCGGCAGCTGGTCCGGCGGATCATGGAAAGGCTGCAGGAGAGTACGGTCTTTGCGAAAGCCGCGTATGACAAACTGATCTGGGACGGTGTCATCAAACGGAGCGACATCGCGCTGGCACTCTTCGAACAGGGCGTGCTGGAGGAGGATCCGGAGTGGATCGGACGTCTGCTGCCTTCCGAAAGCGAAGACGAAGAGGAAATTGAAAAGCACGATCTGCAGCGGGAACGGGACGCCTTCACCTTCATCAGGGATAAGATCAACAAGATACAGATCACGCCGGCTCAGTTGGCCATCGACCCTTATTCGGCAGCAGCGACCGTTGTCGATACCGCGACCGGCAGGGTACTGGCCATGGTCTCGTATCCCGGCTATGACAACAACCGCCTGGACGATTCCGCCTACTATGCTTCCCTGCTGAACGACGAATCGACGCCGCTCCTGAATACGGCGACTCAGGCACGGACGACACCCGGCTCGATCTTCAAGCCGGTGACTTCCGCTGCATGCCTTGAGAAGGGGCTCGTGACCGAAAGGACCTACCTGCAGACCCACGGCGTCTTCTCCGCCGCAGGCATTGAGGTCCACTGCTGGTGCTATCCGAAGTCGCACGGATATGTCAATATTCCGCTGGCGCTGAAGTTCTCCTGCAACGACTTTTTTGCGCAGCTCGGATACCGGCTCGCGCTGGAAGACGACGTTTACGTTGACGCGGTCGGGGTGGACGCGCTGCGCGAATATGCGGCGCTTCTCGGCCTCGGCAGCAAGTCCGGCGTGGAGGTGGCGGAGTACGCACCGTTCATTTCCGATACGTCTTCGATCACCTCGGCGATCGGGCACGGCACGCATCTGTTCGCGAATGTGCACCTGGCCAAATACGCGGCGACCCTTGCGACACGCGGAACGATCTACGACTTTACTCTGCTGGACCACCGCAACGATACGACAGGAAGGCTCATTCAGAGCTACCGCGGCGACATTCTCAGCAAGACGGAATTTGCCGCCGATACATGGGATACGATCCATTACGGCCTGCACCTGGCCGCTACGGAAGGCGGTTATGAACCTCTGTTCTCCGGAAAGGTGGATTTCGCCTGCAAGACCGGTACGGCAAGAGAAAACACCAACCGCCCGAACCACGCGACGTTCATCAGCTTTGCGCCGTATTCCGCACCGGAGATCGCACTCGGCGTGACGATCCCTCACGGCTATACTTCGGGCAATGCTGCAGAACTGGGCGGATACATCTACGACTACTATTACGGTTATCTTACCGATGAAGACGTTTTCGGCAGCGAAGCCAAGGACGCCGGCGGCAACGAGATCACGGAGTAAAGGAGGAGAGTGCAATGTCCCGGATCACGCTTATCACTTCGGGCAAGGGCGGCGTCGGCAAGACGACGGCTGCCGCAGCCATCGGTGCCGGACTGGCCGCTGCGGGAAAGCGCACGGCGATCGTCGATCTGGATCTCGGCCTCCGCAACCTTGACGTTTCTCTCGGCCTGGAAACGCAGGTCTTCTGGCATATCGGCGACGTACTGAAAGGCACGGTCTCCGCGGAAGACGCCCTGGTCAGATCGGACCGCTATCCGAATCTGATGCTGCTTGCCGCGGCGCAGACCGTAAGGCAGGAGACCCTGACGAAAGAGGCGCTGCAGCGCGTGCTCACCGAGCTTTCGGGCATGGCGGAGCACGTCCTGATCGACAGTCCGGCGGGGATCGGAGAATGCTTTCAGCTGATCCTTCCTCTGGCGGACGAAGGCATCGTGGTAACGGCACCGGTCGTTTCCGCCGTGCGCGACGCGGACAAGGTCCTGCACCTGCTGGAGGAGGCCGGCGTCAGGAAACGCAGCGTCATCGTGAACGGCGTTCGTACCGAACTGGTCAGGACCGGCGCCATGATGCAGCCGGCCGATATCACGGACGTACTGGGCGCAGAACTGCTGGGCGTCATTCCCGACGATGACGCCGTGATCAGCTGTGCCAACGAAGGACGGCCGGTCAGCGGAACGAAAACGCCGGCCGGACAGGCTTATGACCGCATCGTCAGGCGTCTGCTCGGCGAGGAAGTGCCGATCCCGCCGCTCAAAATTAAGAAGAAAGGATGGTTCCGCCGCAGATAATGTTTGCTTTTGACCGCTATCGCTTACGCAACTTCAACCTGCCGGTGCTGCTGGTCATGATCGCGCTCAGCATTCTGGGCTTTACCGTCCTGCAGAGCGCCGTGGCACATGATGCCGACGGACCGGCGACCATCCGTGAGCAGATGCTCTGCTTCCTGCTGAGCTTCGTCTTCGTGCTGGCTCTTACCCTGATCGACTACCATCTCTGGATGAAACTGCACGGCCTGATCTGGCTCTTCATGATCGGGATCCTCGGGCTCCTGTTTACGCCGCTCGGCCAGACCTTCTACGGCGCCACCAGATGGCTCCGCATCCCCGGCCTCGGCAGCTTCCAGCCTTCGGAATTCGCGAAGGTCTGCCTGATCCTGTTCTTTGCCTGGTTCTTCGGACATTTCCGGGAGAAGATCAATAAGCCGGCAACCGTCTTTCTGGCCTTGCTGCTGTTTGCCATCCCGGCCGTCATGATCTTCCTGGAACCGGATCTTTCGACCACGGCGACCTTCACCCTGATCTTTCTTGTCCTGTTCTTCGTCGGCGGGATCAGCTGGAAATGGATCGGCAGCATGTTTCTTGCAATTCTTCCGGCTGCCGGGTTCCTTTACTGGGATTCGACCCGTGAGAACCCGATGATCCTGAAGCAGTACATGCTGAACCGCATCCTCGGATATCTGAACCCGGACAATCCCGATTACGCCTCGCTGAACAACCAGCAGGCCAAAGCCGTCATGGCGATCGCGTCGGGAAAGATCAACGGCAAAGGACTTTTCAATGCCGACTTCGAATCGGTCAAGAACGGCAATTTCCTGTCCCAGGAAAACTGCGATTTCATTTTTGCGGTCGTAGGAGAGGAACTGGGATTCATCGGGACCTGCGCCGTGATTTTCCTCTTCGCGCTGCTCGTATTCCTGTGCTTCCGCGCAGCAAGCAAGGCGGCGGACCTGGAGGGACGCATCATCTGTGCGGGCGTCGGAACGCTGCTTGGCCTTCAGGTCTTCATCAACATCGGCGTCTGCAGCGGACTGCTGCCGAACACGGGTGTCGTGCTGCCGTTTTTCAGCGCCGGCCTGAGTTCGCTGGTGTGCAGCTACACGGCGCTGGGACTTGTTCTGAACGTCGGGCTGCAGCGGGATGAAGAGCCGCCGCGGCACTGACGGAAAAGCAGGAAACATTTTCGGGACGGCTTGTTTTTTTGCGCGCTGTCCGTTATAATCAAAATGAAAAACAGCATAGGGGGATCCATACCATGGTTCAGATCATCGCCGGCAGAAAAGGCAAAGGCAAAACAAAATACCTTCTGGAGATGGCCAACGCCTCGATGGCCGGGGCAAAAGGCACTATCGTCTTTCTCGATAAAAACGTCAAGCACATGTTTGAGCTGGATCGCAAGATCCGCCTGATCAACGTGTTTGATTTCCCGATCGAGTCTCTGGATGCGTTCCTTGGCTTTTTGTGCGGCATCATTTCTCAGGACCACGACCTTGAAGAGATTTATCTTGACAGTTTCCTGACGATCGCTGCCCTGGAAGAACATGGGGAAGAACTCGAAAAAGCCATTAAGGAAGTCGATACGCTCAGCGAAAAATACGGCATCAAGTTCATTCTGTCCGTTTCCCTGGATAAGGACGAACTGCCGGAATCCGCACGCGGTTTCGTGACGATTTCGCTTTAAGGAGAGACGTTGAACCGAAGCCGGTCAAAGAAAATGATGAATGCCCGCGGGAGCGGGACCGTTGAAAAGGAAGGGGCAAGGATCCTTCCTTTTCGGCATGGAATAAACATCAACATCGGCCTCGTCATCTTCATCTTTATTTTTCTTTATCTGATCTATTCCCTGATCCACTTTGCCGCAAGAGATAACTATACGACCTTCCAGGTGGCCATGCCCGGCCCACTTTCGGAGGACCTGTCCTATCAGGCGATCATTCTGCGGCAGGAGGACGTGACCGAGGCGGAACACGCCGGCTATGTGGACCTTTACGTGCAGGAAGGCGGACGTGTTTCGGTCGGTGTAGATATCGCAAGCGTGGATGAGATCGGTACGTACAGTGCACAGATCCGTGAAGCCATGACGGAGAGGGAACTGACGAAGGAGGAACAGCTGCGCCTGAAAACGGCGCTGAAGGAACTGTCGGACTCCTACCGGGGAATGAATTTCTCTTCCGTGTATGAACGGAAAAGCATGCTTCGCTCAGCCGTACTGGAAAACAGCGTATCCGAACTGTACGGCGAGATCCTTGCCGGCACGCCGGCCGCGGACTTTTTCCACGTGAGCGAATGCACGGCGACCGGAATGGTCACTTACTACAGGGACGGATACGAAACCAAGACCGTGAAAGATCTGACGGCGGCAGATTTCGATACCGCGAAGTATTCCCGCGAAACGACGCAGGACCTCGTGGCTGCCGGAGATTTTCTCTATAAGACAGTCACTTCGGAAGCCTGGTCGCTGGGCGTACCGCTCACGGCGGAAGAAGCAGCAGAATACGGCAAGGTGACGGCTCTCGGCGTGACGTTCCTGAAGAACGGTCTGAACACGACAGCCGCTGCATCGGTCGTTACGGGTGCGGACGGCGCTTATTATCTGAAACTCGATCTCGGCCGGTACCTTATCCGCTTCATTTCGGACCGCTATACGATGATCCGGATCCGCAGGACCGAAGAGAACGGCTATAAGCTGCCGAAGACGGCGCTGACCAAAGAGTCGTTCTGCATGATCCCGAGGGAATACCTGACGGACGCCGGTTTCATTCAGGTTAATTACGATGACGGCCGTGAAAACGTGCAGACCGTAAAGGCAGACGTCGTTTTTGAGGACGAGAAGTATTACTACGTTTCGCAGACGGCCTTTGCGGGAGGAACGATCCTGGCGAGACCCGACTCGGCTGAACGCTATACGGTGCGTCTGACCGCCGAGCTGGACGGTGTCTTCAAGATCAGCAAGGGCTTTACCGAGTTCTGTCCGGTCGTGATCGTTGCCGAGAGCGATGACTACGTGCTTTCGGCGCAGAACGTCCGGAACGGGGTCTCGGCATACGACACGATCCTGCTGAATGCCGCCGGATACAAGTCCGGGCAGATCCTGCAGTAAAGCATGCTGACGCGGCGTAAAAAACTGCCTTTTTTCCGGGCAACGTCCTTGACAAGCGGTAATAAATCGGGGATAATAAATGAAATGAAATACCTGTGTTTGGGGGAGGAACTATGGCCAACATTTTCGATAAATTTCTGGATTCCATGAAGTTGTACGATGACGCCGAAGACGAAGAGGAAGAACTGACCGAAGAGGCTCCTGCAGAGGAAGAAGAGTACGAGGAAGAACCCGAACCGGAGCCTGCAAAACCGAGAAAGAGCTTTTTCTCGCGCAGACAGCCGAGAGAAGAAGAACGCGAAGAGGAAGAGGAAGCGGAGGAACCGGCGGTCGTTGAACGTCCCCGTCCCGCCAGGAACTATGCCCGCACCGCACCGATGCGCACCGCGCCTGCCCGCGCCGGCATGGAAGTCAACATGATCCGTCCGACGTCGATGGACGATGCCCGTGACATCTGCGACATGCTGCTGTCCGGCCGTGCCGTCGTCATCAATCTGGAAGGCGTACAGGTCGATCTTGCCCAGAGGATCATCGACTTTTCTTCCGGCTCCTGCTATTCCATTGACGGCAACCTGCAGAAGATCTCGTCCTATATCTTCATCATCACGCCGAGCAATATTGAGTTGACCGGTGAATTTCAGAGCATGACGGGCGGCAATGCTGTCCGCTGATCCGGCATGAAAAACATTTCACTGAAACATTTACTGCGGGGGATCATTCTCCCGCTCTTTCTGATTGCAGCAGATCAGTTTTCGAAGGTGCTGGCTGTCCGGGATCTGAAGGGGGCAAGCCCTAAGGAACTCATCCCGGGCGTGCTGGGGCTTTCATATGTGGAAAACCGCGGCATGTCCTTCGGCCTGCTGCAGGGACAGCGCGTGCTCTTCATCGTGATCACGGTCCTGATCTGCCTTTTCCTGGTCTGGACTTATGTCAGGATCCCGGATACGAAGCGCTTCAGGCCGCTGTCCGTCTGCGTGCTGTTCATTTTCGCCGGAGCTGTCGGAAATTTCATCGACCGGGCACGGCAGGGTTTCGTGGTCGACTTTCTGGAACTTAGGTTCATGTCGTTTCCGGTCTTTAACCTTGCTGACTGCTACATCACCTGGACGGCCGTGTTCCTTGCGTTCCTGCTGGTATTTCATTACAAAGAGGATGAACTGAAAGAGATCCGTTTATGGCGACGCTGACGCTGATGACAGAACTTGCCGATACCGGCAAACGCCTGGATGTTTACCTCTCCGAGTATTCGGAGGGGTTTTCTCGCAGTTATGCGGCAAAACTCATCGACGAAGGGCGCGTTGCGGTCGGCGGGAAAAGCGTTAAGAGAAGTTATAAGCTGAGCGGTGAAGAGGAGATCAGCGTGGATCTGCCGGATCTGAAGCCGCTCGAGGTCCCTGCGGAGGACATCCCTCTTGACATCGTCTACGAGGACGGAGACGTCCTGGTGGTCAACAAGCCGCGCGGCATGGTGGTGCATCCTGCTGCGGGACATTCATCGGGAACCCTGGTGAACGCGGTGCTTTTCCACTGCGGCGGGCAGCTCTCCGGGATCAACGGCGTGCTGCGGCCAGGGATCGTCCACCGGATCGACCGCGATACGACAGGCCTCATCATGATCGCCAAGAATGACGCGGCGCATCAGAGCCTCGCAGCGCAGCTGAAGGAGCACAGCGTGACGAGACGTTACCTCGCCGTGGTGCAGGGGCGGCTTCAGGAAGACGAAGGGACCGTCGACCGTCCGATCGGACGCGATAAGAGGAACCGCCTGCGGATGGCGCCCGACGAAGAGAACGGAAAACACGCGGTCACGCATTATAAGGTGCTGGAACGTTTTGCCCGCCATACGCTGATCGAATGCCGGCTCGAGACCGGAAGGACGCATCAGATCCGGGTACACATGGCGAGCCTGGGCCATCCGCTGCTCGGCGACGTACTTTACGGCGCGGCGCCAGTAAAGTGGGGCACGGAAGGCCAGTGCCTTCACGCCGCGGTCATCGGTTTCGTCCATCCGAAGACCGGCGATTATCTTGAATTTACCGCCGCGATGCCGGAAGACATGCAGAAGGTCATCGCGAAATTAAGGAGCGAAACATGAAACGTGTGATAAGACTTGTCCTGAGCAGCCTCTGCGCCGCAGCAGTAATGCTGGGGGCGGCGGGCTGTTCCGGCGATCCGAAAGTCTCCACGGCTGAGCCGGCGACCCTTCCGGTCATCGGTCCGGATTCAAGCCTCCCTACGGGTACTGCTGCGCCTTCCCCGTCAGCGGATCCGACAGTGCCGGATACGACGAAGGCGACCGAAGCTCCGGTCCCTTCCACGGAAGAAACGTCAGCTCCGACGATCTCGACTGCGGCAGAACCGACCGAACCTTCGACTGCGCAGCCGACCGGGCCTCAGCCTTCAGTGCCGGATGTCCCTGCCGACGTGACCAATTTCCGGACGGAAGGCACGAACGGCTATGTGATCGTGATCGATCCGGGTCATCAGGCAAAGGGCAATAATGCGCAGGAACCGGTCGGACCCGGTGCGTCGGAAACCAAGGCCAAGGTGAGCAGCGGCACGGCCAGCCGTTTCGGCGGCAGGGCGGAATACCAGGTCAATCTCGAGGTGGCGCTGAAACTCAGGGAAGAACTTATCAAACGCGGCTACACGGTGATCATGACGAGGACCGGCCACAACGTTGACATCAGCAATATCGAGCGCGCGGAGATCGCCAATGGCGTGAATGCCGACGCCTTCCTTCGGATCCACTGCAACGGCAACGACAACGCTTCCGTTCAAGGCATCAGCATCTATTATCAGACACCCGGCAATCCGTACAACGGCGCCCTGCATGATGAAGCGAAAGCCCTGAACAAGTGCCTGCTGGATCATATGGTAGCAAGGACGGGCGGCCGGAACGCCGGCCTTGTTGAAAGCGATGCCTACTCGGGCATCAACTGGTGCAAGGTCCCTGCAGGGCTGATCGAAATGGGATTCATGACGAATCAGGAGGAGGATGCCAAACTGCAGGACAGCGCCTACCAGATGCTGCTTGCGCTCGGCATGGCGGACGGCGTGGATGAGTTCCTCAGTACGAGAGCTCCGAAGAACCGTTAGGAAAGACCGATATCAAAAAACTGCGGCATGCTGCCGCAGTTTTTTTGTTTATGCCGGGATCTGCCCTGCATGAAGAGGGTGTCAGTCGACGCGGTTCCTCCGTTCGCCTTCGAGGAAGGCTTTGATATTGTCCGCCATCTCGCGGATCAGGCGGATGCGCGTTTCTACGCCGCCCCAGGCCATGTGCGGGGTAAGCAGTACGCCGGGCTTATCCTTGATAGCGTAGAAGGGATGCGTTTCCGGGAAAGGCTCCGTGCTGTAAACGTCGCAGGCGAAAGCACCGATCCGCCCGGATTCGACCGCCATGGCGACAGCCTTTTCATCGGTGACCGCGCCGCGGGCGACATTGATCAGCATGACGCCGTCCTTCATGAGTTCGATCTGGCGCGCGCCGATCAGTCCCCGCGTCGAATCGTTGAGCGGAACGTGCAGGGAAATGATGTCTGCGGAGAGGCACAGTTCTTCGAGCGAGACGGTCGGATAGAAGCTGTTCGGGTGGCGCTGGTATACGATCACGCGGCAGCCGAGCGCTTCCGCGACACGTGCGACCTGCATGCCGATGTTGCCGGCACCGACGATGCCCCAGGTCTTGCCGCGCAGTTCGTGAAAGGCGGGGGAGAGCTGGTTGAAGCGGCCGGACGCAGTATAACTGCCGTCCGAAACATAGCGGCCGTATTCGGGCAGATGCATGGCGAGGGACAGTGCCATGGCCACGGTCAGCTGGGCGACGCAGTCGGTGGAGTAGCCTTTGACGTTGCAGACGGCAACGCCTTTTTCGCGGCACCAGGCTACGTCGATATTGTCAAAACCGGTCGCTGCAATGCAGATCAGCTTCAGCTTTTCGGCTTCAGCCAGATTGGACGCGTTCAGGCGGCATTTGTTGGTCAGGACGACATCGGCATCCCGGACACGCCCGGCGATCTCGTCGGGAGCGGTGCTCGGATAAATGACAAGTTCACCGTAGGCGCGGAATGCGTCCATGGAGATGTCAAGGCCAATGCTTTCGCAGTCAAGCAGTACGAGTTTCAGCATCAGAAACCTCCGTTCGTGTTTTCATCTATTCAATCATTATAAAATCCCCCGCCGGCAAGTCAAGCCGGACTGATGCGAAACAGCGAAAAAATATTCCATAAAAAAAGCATAAATCCGTTGACAAAGACCGAAGAGGGTGTTATGTTATACACAGATGTTAGCACTCTATGCGTTTGAGTGCTAACACGGTAAGGAGAAGGGTCATGGAACTGGACGACAGAAAACGGAAAATACTGCTGGCTATCATTCAGAACTATCAGGATACCGGCGAACCCGTGGGTTCCCGGACGATCTCCAAAATGAATGATCTGAATTACTCCCCGGCGACGATCCGCAATGAAATGGCCGATCTGGAAGAAATGGGTCTCATCGTTCAGCCCCATACTTCAGCCGGACGCGTGCCCACCGATAAGGGATACCGCCTCTACGTGGATCATCTGCTGACGAATGAAGAAACAGGCCTGACGGCGTCTGAGGGCGGACAGCTCCCGGGGACGCACATGGAACAGCTTCTCAGCAAGCGCATGGACCGCGTGGAAGAGATGCTGATGCGCATGGCACAGGTGCTTGCCGCGAACACGCAGTACACCACCATGGTGACCGGACCGCATTACAAGCAGAACAAACTGAAATTCATCCAGCTGTCTGCGATGGGCGGCGGAAAGCTGCTCGCTGTCATCGTTCTGAACGGAAATATCGTGAAGAACAACATTCTGGATATCGGCAGTGATATCGGTCAGGAAGCGCTCAGCCGCCTGAACTTCTGCCTGAACAACAACCTGAACGGCCTGTCGATCGAAGAGATCAACCTTCCGCTGATCACCAAGATCAAGGACGAGGCCGGCGAGAATGCCGATGCTGCTGCCGCCGTACTGGATGCCGTAGCCGCTGCTTTCGATAAGGAAGACAGCATGCCGGTCTACACCAGCGGCGCGACGAACATCTTCAAATATCCGGAGCTTGCGGACAACGAGAAGATCAGCAACCTGATCAACGTCCTGGAGGAAAAGAAGGAACTCGGTACCGCGCTCGGCGTCGTTTCGCCGAACGGCAGCAAGCAGGACATTCAGGTCTACATCGGCGACGAGGTGCCGGTGGAATCCATGAAAGACTGCAGCGTCGTGACCGCCACCTACCAGATGGGCGACGGCGTGCAGGGCAAGATCGGCATCATCGGACCGAGACGCATGGACTACCAGAAGGTCGTGGAGACCCTGAAGGCGACCATGAACCAGCTGGACGGAATATTTAAGAAACCGGAGGAATAAGCTTTGTCAGAAGATAATGAAAAGAAAGTTTCCGAAGACGAAGAGATCCGCGAAGAGGAAATGAGCCCGGAGGCTTCCGGCGCGGCCGCGGATGCGGCTCCCGCAGAGGATCCGGCAGTGACCGCCGAGGAAACGCAGGCGGATGAAAAACCGGAAAAGGAAGAAAAGGAAAAAGGAAGATTCTTCCGAAACACCCGTGCCGAAAAAGCCGAAAAGGAACTGAAGGCGAAGGAGGAACAGGTCACGTTCCTGACGGACCGGCTCCAGCGCCAGATGGCCGAATTCGACAACTACCGGAAACGCACGGATAAGGAAAAGGCAGCACAGTTCGACATGGGCGCACGTGACGTGGTTCTGAAGATCCTGCCGATCGTGGACAGCTTCGAAAGAGGCCTCGCAGGCCTTACCGAAGAGCAGAAGGCAGAGCCTTTTGCCGCAGGCATGGACAAGGTCTACAAGCAGCTGATGAAGCAGCTGGACGATCTGGACGTGAAGCCGATCGAAGCGCTCGGAAAGCCCTTTGATGCGAACCTGCATTACGCCGTGATGCACGAAGAAGTCGAAGGCGAGGAGGAAAACGTCGTGACCGCAGAGCTCCAGAAGGGCTATACGATGAAGGGCGCGGTCATCCGCTACAGCATGGTAAAAGTCGCGAACTAGCGATTGAACATATAACAAATACAACCATTACTTGATTATCAGGAGGATAAAAACATGAGCAAGATCATCGGTATCGATTTAGGTACGACTAACAGCTGCGTCGCCGTGATGGAAGGCGGCAAACCCGTCGTCATCGCCAATAACGAAGGCGTCCGCACCACCCCCAGCGTCGTGGCATTTTCCAAGACCGGCGAGCGTCTCGTCGGTGAACCCGCAAAGCGTCAGGCCGTGACGAACTCCGACCGCACGATCGCTTCGATCAAGCGTAAGATGGGCTCCAATTACCGCACGACGATCGACGGCAAGAGCTACACCCCTCAGGAGATCTCGGCCATGATCCTGCAGAAGCTGAAAGCGGATGCGGAAAGCTATCTGGGCGAGAGCGTGAACGAAGCCGTCATCACGGTTCCTGCGTACTTCAACGACGCACAGCGTCAGGCGACCAAGGACGCCGGCAAGATCGCTGGTCTTGACGTCAAGCGTATCATCAACGAACCTACCGCGGCAGCTCTTGCCTACGGTCTGGATAACGAAAAAGAGCAGAAGATCATGGTCTACGACCTCGGCGGCGGCACCTTCGACGTGTCCATCATCGACATCGGCGACGGCGTCATCGAAGTGCTTTCCACGAACGGCGACACCATGCTCGGCGGCGATGACTTCGACAACAAGGTCATTAACTGGATGATCCAGGAGTTCAAGCGCCAGGAAGGCGTGGACCTGTCCGGCGACAAGATGGCCATGCAGAGACTGAAAGAAGCGGCCGAGAAGGCAAAGAAGGAACTGTCTTCCGCAACGACCACCAACATCAACCTGCCGTTCATCACGGCGACCGCCGACGGCCCCAAGCATCTGGACATGAACCTGAGCCGGGCCAAATTCGACGAACTGACCCGCGAACTGGTCGACAGGACCGCGGTCCCGGTGCAGAACGCACTGCGTGACGCAGGCCTCACGGCTGCCGATATCACGAAGGTCCTTCTGGTGGGCGGCTCGACCCGTATCCCTGCCGTGCAGGAAAAGGTCAAACAGCTGACCGGCAAGGAACCGAACAAGTCCCTGAACCCCGATGAATGCGTCGCGATCGGCGCCTCCATCCAGGGCGGCAAGCTCGCCGGCGATGCCGGTGCGGGCGACATCCTGCTGCTGGACGTGACGCCTCTGTCCCTTAGCATCGAGACCCTGGGCGGCATTGCCACCAGGCTGATCGAACGGAATACCACCATCCCGACCAAGAAGAGCCAGGTATTTTCGACGGCTGCCGACAACCAGACCGCCGTGGACATCAATGTCCTGCAGGGCGAGCGTCAGTTTGCCCGCGACAACAAGAGCCTTGGCCAGTTCCGTCTGGACGGCATCCCGCCCGCACGCCGCGGCGTTCCGCAGATCGAAGTCACCTTCGACATTGATGCGAACGGCATCGTGAACGTGTCCGCAAAGGATCTGGGCACCGGCAAGGAACAGCACATCACGATCACCGGCGGCTCCAACATGAGCGAAGCCGACATCGACAAGGCCGTGCGTGAAGCGGCTGCCTTCGAGGCGCAGGACAAGCGCCGCAAGGAAGGCATCGATGCGAGAAACGACGCCGATTCGATCATCTTCCAGACCGAGCAGGCCATGAAGGACGTCGGCGATAAGCTGGATCCTTCCGCCAAGAGCGCCGTCGAGGCCGACATTGCGTCCCTGAAGCAGACGGTCGAGGAGACCAAGGACAGCGACCAGCTGACCGACAGCCAGATCGATGCCCTGAAGAATGGCCGCGAACGTCTGATGAACAGCGCTCAGCAGCTCTTCGCCAAGGTCTACGAGCAGGCGCAGGGCGGCGCACAGGCAGGCCCCGGCCCGCAGGGCTATCAGGCAGGACCTGACATGAACGGCGCGCCGCACGGTGACGACGACGTCCAGGACGCGGACTTCAAGGAAGTCTGAAACGATAACGAATAAATAACACTGATCTTCGCACCGCGGGGAACGGCTTTCGGGCCGTTCCCCAAAGGTGTGTAAAACGGAAAAGAACAAGGAGGGATCTCTATGGCGGAAAAGCGTGACTTTTACGAGGTCTTAGGGGTTTCGAAGACGGCCACGGAGGAAGAACTGAAGAAGGCCTACCGTGTCCTCGCAAAGAAGTACCATCCGGACATGAATCCCGGAGATAAGGACGCTGAGGCGAAGTTCAAGGAAGCTTCGGAGGCTTATGCCGTCCTGAGCGATCCGGATAAGAGAGCGAAATACGACCAGTACGGCATGTCTGCCTTTGACGGCAGCGGCGGTGCCGGTGGATTTGAATACAGCAGCGCAGATTATGCCGACATGTTCGGCGATCTGTTCGGCGACCTTTTCGGCGGCGCATTCGGCGGTGCCTTCGGCGGATTCGGCGGTTTCGGCAGCAGCCGGAGTGCAAATCCCAACGCCCCCAGGAGAGGTGCGAACGTCAAGACGACCGTCCGCATCACTTTCATGGAAGCGATGAAGGGCGTCAAAAAGGATGTCGAGATCAATTACAAGGATGCCTGCGCGAACTGCGGCGGCAGCGGCTGCAAGCCCGGGACGAGTCCCGTGACCTGCAAGGAGTGCGGCGGCAAGGGCGTCGTTACGCTCACGCAGCGCACGATCTTCGGCATGGCCCAGACCCAGCGGAGCTGTCCGTCCTGCGGCGGCGCCGGCAAGATCATCAAGGATAAGTGCCCGAAGTGTTTCGGCACGGGGTACGTTACGCGCAAGAAGACCGTTACGGCGGACATCCCCGCCGGTATTGATGACGGTGAGGGGATCCGCGTGCCCGGCTACGGCGAACCCGGAACGAACGGCGGCGAACGCGGAGATCTGCTCGTGCAGGTGCGCGTGGCAAGTCATCCGAGCTTCGGCCGCGAAGAATATGACATCTATACTTCCGTCCCGATCTCGTTTGCCCAGGCGGCGCTCGGCGATACGATCCGTCTAGAGACGATCGACGGCCCGGTGGAGTATGAACTCCGCGCCGGGACTCAGCCGAATACCCGCATCCGCCTGCGCGGAAAAGGCGTTCCCGTACCGCGCCGGAACGAACGGGGCGACCAGTACGTGACTTTCATGGTACAGGTCCCGGACCGCCTGAACAAGGAGCAGAAGGAAGCCCTGCAGGCCTTTGACAGTGCCTGCGGCGGTACGCTTTCCGGTTCGGAGAAAAAGAAGAAGGGACTGTTCAAGTAATGCAGCATTTCTTTGCCCCTTCGGAAAATGCCGAAAGCGGCCGGATCACGATCACCGGACCGGACGTGAATCATATCACGAATGTGCTTCGGCTGAAAACAGGAGATAGGATCGTCGTTGCCGACGGACAGGACAGGGACAGCCTCTGCGAGATCGAAGAGGCCGGCCCCGGTTTCGTACGCTGCAAAGTGCTTCCGCAGGAACTTGCGGAAACGGAGTGTCCGGTCAGGCTGCACCTTTTCCAGGGCCTGCCGAAGGGCGACAAGATGGAACTGATCATCCAGAAGGCCGTGGAACTCGGCGCTGCATCCGTGGTGCCTGTCGAGATGAAACGCTGCGTCATGCGCCTTGACGAAAAGAAGAAAGTCTCCCGGACGGAGCGCTGGCAGCGTATCGCCGAGAGCGCGGCAAAACAGTCCGGAAGGCGCATCATTCCTGCCGTGGAGCTGCCGCTTTCTTTCGCGAAGGCGGCGGAAAAGGCTTCGCGGATGGAAACGGTCCTCGTTCCCTACGAGAACGCCGGGGACATCGCCGCGACAAGGCGCCTCCTTGCGGAGGTCCCGAAGAACAGCGACTGCGCGATCTTCATCGGACCCGAGGGGGGCTTCGACCCTGCCGAAATTGAACTTCTGGAAAAGGCCGGCGCGCATGTCATCACCCTCGGACCGCGCATTCTCCGGACCGAAACGGCCGGCATGGCAGTACTCGCGATGTGCACGCTGATGATGGAGGATTGAATGGAGATCTATCTGGACAATTCCGCCACCACGATGGTGGCTCCCGAGGTCCGCGGGGAGATGATGGCCGCACTCGGGGAAGACTACGGTAATCCCAGTTCCCTCCACCGGAAGGGCTCGGATGCCGAGATGATGCTGAAGAAGGCGAAGGAGCGCGTGGCTTCTCCGCTGAAAGCCGATCCCCGTGAGATCTATTTCACTTCCGGTGGGACCGAGGCGAACAACCTGGCCCTGCTCGGCGGCGCAAGAGCGAAAAAACGGCAGGGAGATCATGTGATCATCTCCGCAGTGGAGCACCCTTCGGTCTCCGCGGCAGCGGAGGAACTGGCACGGGAAGGCTTTCGCGTGACGCGGATCGGGACCGACGCCCGCGGCCTCGTTTCCCCTGATGAACTGGAGGCGGCACTCACCCCGGAAACGGTCCTCGTTTCTGTGATGGCTGTCAACAACGAAGTCGGAGCGCGCGAACCGTTTGAAGAGATCGGAAGAAGAGTCAAAGCTTTTGACAGCCGAATTCTATTCCACGTGGATGCGGTCCAGGCTTACGGCAAGATCAGGATCGTCCCGAAACAGTGCGGGATCGACCTCCTGACAGCCAGCGGCCACAAGATCCACGGTCCTAAGGGCATCGGCTTCCTGTACATCCGCGACCGCGTGCATATCGAGCCGATCATCTACGGCGGCGAGCAGCAGAAGGGCATTCGTTCCGGTACGGAAAACATGCCCGGCATCGTGGGCATGGGCAGGGCAGCGCAGCTTGCGTACGAACGGTTCGACGAGAGGATCGCCGGCCTGTATGAACTGAAAGAGTACTTTCAGCACGCACTGGAAATCTTGGACGGCGTGCGGATCAACGGTCCCCGGGAGAGGGAACTTTCGGCACCGCACATCGTCAGTGCGACGTTTCCGGGCATCAGGAGCGAGGTCCTGCTGCACGCGCTGGAGGATAAGGGCGTCTATGCCTCGGCCGGTTCGGCCTGCTCCAGCCACAAGAAGACTGTAAGCCCGACGCTGCATGCGATCGGCCTTTCGGACGAGCTCGCCTCGTCAACGCTGCGTTTTTCGCTTTCATCCTATACGCGGCGCGAAGAACTTGAAGCTGCCGCAGCCGCCGTGGGAGAACTGCTCCCCCTGCTCCGGCGCTTTACCAGAAAATAAACGACAGGAGCCGACAACATGGATTATCAGGCTTTTCTCATCAAATATGCGGAAATCGGCATCAAGGGCAAGAACCGCTACATCTTTGAAGACAAGCTCGTGAGCCGCATCAACGCGGCCTTAAAGCGCATTCCCGGAGACTTTGCCGTCAGCAAGAACTCCGGACGGATCTACGCGGTCGCTTCGGAACCCTTCGACCGGGCTGAGGCGGAAGCCGAACTGCAGACAGTCTTCGGGATCAGCGCGATCTGTCCGGTGGTCCGGAAGGATCTGATGCCGCCGGAAGAACTCCTTGCGGCTGCCGTCGACTATTTCGGCAAGGCGCATCCCGGCTTTGCAGGCAGTTTCAAGGTCGTCGCGACCCGTGCGGACAAGAGCTATCCCTGGGATTCCCAGACGATCAACTATAAGGTCGGCGAGGCGGTGCTCGCAGCGTATCCGGACGTTCACGTGGACGTTCATACGCCGGACATCGTCTTCCGCATTGAGATCCGGGAGAAGGTCAATTTCTATTCGGAGACGGTCCCCGGTCCCGGCGGCATGCCGGTGGGATCTTCCGGCAAGGCCATGCTGCTCCTTTCCGGCGGCATTGACAGTCCGGTCGCGGGCTGGATGCTCGCAAAGCGCGGCGTCACGCTGGAGGCGGTCTATTTCCACGCCCCGCCTTATACGAGCGAGCGTGCGAAGCAGAAGGTCGTCGAACTCGCGGAGCTCGTTTCGCGCTACGCGGGACCCATCCGCCTGCACGTCGTGAACTTCACCGATGTCCAGCTGTACATTTACGAAAATGCCCCTCACGACGAACTGACGATCATCATGCGGCGCTACATGATGCGGATCGCGGAAATGCTGGCCGCTCAGAACGGCGCGTCGGCGCTCATCACCGGCGAATCGCTCGGCCAGGTGGCTTCGCAGACTCTGCAGAGCCTCGTCTGCACGAACGAAGTCTGCACGATGCCGGTCTTCCGGCCTCTCATCGCCTTCGACAAGCAGGACATCATCAACATTGCGGAGAAGATCGGGACCTTCGAGACTTCGATCCTTCCCTACGAGGACTGCTGCACGATCTTCGTCGCGAAGCATCCGGTAACCAAGCCGAACGCGGGGATCATCCGACGCTCCGAAAGCAATCTGGTCCCGGCCATCGACGAACTCGTGAAAAAGGCCGTTGAGACCGAGGAATGCATCGTCTGCGTGCGCTGACGCGTGATAAAGGCACGAAAAAAAGAGGCCGAAGCCTCTATTTTATCGGGACATGAGCAAAGATCAGGCTTCGAACGGTTTAAGCGCTTCGATGACCTCATCCAGGTTTTCCTTGCCGTAGATATCCAGTTCGATCGGCTTGGAAAGATCAAGGCTGAAGATGCCCAGGATGGATTTCGCATCGACGGTATAGCGGCCTGAGCGCAGGTCGAAATCATTGTCGAAAGCGGTGATGAGGCGGACAAATTCCTTGACCTTGTCGATGGAATCCAGCTTGATGGTAATCGTATGCATGAATGAAACTCCTTTCAGATTACGGAACGATCCTTTACCTACAGTATAGGGCTTTTCCGATAAAAGTCAAGGCGGAAACAACATGGCGATCAAAGTTGCCTTTCACAATCTGGGCTGCAAGGTGAACAGCTACGAAACGGAAGCGATGCTGGCCGGGCTGAAAAAGCGCGGTTTCGTTGAAGTTCCCTTTGAAGAGGGGGCTGATGTTTACGTGATCAACACCTGCACCGTTACGAACATCGCGGACCGCAAGTCCCGCCAGATGCTGCACCGGGCGAAAGCCATGGATCCTGATGCCGCGATCGTCGCAGTGGGCTGCTACGCGCAGGCGGCGGGAGAGAGCCTCCTGGCCGATGAAGCCGTGGACATCGTAGTCGGCAACGACAGGAAGCACGAACTGCCCGACCTCATTGAGGCCTGGTTCGAGAGCCATGAAAAGCAGTCTGCGCTGGACGACATCGGGAAGAGCCGCCGCTTCGAAGAGATGCCGGCGGAGTGCTCCGAGCATACCCGCGCCTTCCTGAAGATCGAAGACGGATGCAATCAGTTCTGCTCTTACTGCCTGATCCCGTACGTGCGCGGCAGAGTGCGCAGCCGGGATCCGGAGGACGTACTTGAAGAGGCCCGCCGCCTTGCGGAAAAAGGCTGGTCCGAGATCGTACTGACGGGTATCCATATCAGTTCCTACGGCCTGGACTTCGAAGGAGACGCAGGGATGCGCGCAGCCGGTTACGGTGCGCCGCTCATCGCACTGCTGCGGCGTCTGGATGAGATCCCCGGGATCCGGCGCATCCGCCTCGGAAGCCTGGAGCCGCGCCTCATTACCCCTGAAAATGCCGCGGCGCTTGCCTCGCTCCGGACTCTCTGCCCGCATTTCCACCTTTCGCTCCAGAGCGGCTGCGACGAAACGCTCCGCCGCATGAACCGCAAATATACGGTGGCAGAGTTTGCCGAAAAGGTCCGCCTCCTGAGGGAAGCCTTCGACCGGCCGGCGCTGACGACTGACGTGATCGTCGGTTTCCCCGGCGAGACCGAAGAGGTATTTGCCGCGACGGTCGCTTTCCTTAAGGAGATCCGCTTTGCTCAGACTCATGTTTTCCGCTATTCGAGGCGGAAAGGGACGGTTGCTGACCGCATGCCGGATCAGATCCCGGAACCGGTAAAAGCGGAACGGAGCGCCGTGCTGCTGGATCTGAACCGGAAGAACCGGCTTGCTTATGCGAAACAGTTCATCGGAGAGCCCCGCGAGGTCCTGCTGGAGACAGCGGAGGACGGAAAGGACGGCCCCGTATGGACCGGCTATACGCCCGAATACCTGCGCCTCAGAGTCACTGCTTCAGACGGAATGCCTGGGCAGTACGTATCGGTGACGGTCAAAGAGGAAAACCTGCTGCTTACGGAGGAGTGAAGATGTTTGCCGAACGTTTGGAAAAGGTAGACCGGGAGATCCGGGAAGCCTGTGAAAAAGCCGGAAGGCGCCGCGAAGACGTAACGCTGATCGCGGTCAGCAAGACCAATCCGGCCGAAGCGGTCCGCGAGGCGTTTGCCTGCGGGCAGATCGATTTCGGGGAAAACAAAGCCCAGGAGATGGTCGCAAAGAAGGCGGAATGCCCGGATGGTGTCCGCTGGCATTTTATCGGCAACCTGCAGAAAAACAAGGTGAAATATGTGGTCGGCAATGCCGTAATGATCCACTCGGTCTCTTCGGTACCGCTGGCAGCGGAGATCGAACGCATCGCCGCGAAGAAGGACCTTACGGTAAGTGTTCTTGCGGAGGTCAATATTGCGGATGAGGCGACCAAGCACGGCATCGGCCGCGAAGAGGCGGTCGAACTCGTGAGAGCGATGGGGGAGATGCCGCACCTTTCCGTTGAAGGCCTGATGTGCATTGCACCGCCTGTTGAAGATCCGGAGGAGAACCGGCCGTACTTTGCGGCGATGCGGGAACTCCTTAACGAGATCAATGCGATGGGGCTTCCCGGGGTTCGTCTTCACGAACTTTCCATGGGCATGAGCGGCGATTACGCCGTCGCTGCGGAAGAAGGAGCAACTTTCGTACGGGTCGGTACGGCGCTTTTCGGTGCGCGAAAGTACCCGATTTGAAATAACTTTCGATTTTTGCGCCTGCGATTAAGAATTAAATGAATAAAAGACTTGCACTTTTATTTCTTTTGTGTTAGATTAACATTACTAAGAAATGAAGGTGCCCGAAATGGATCATATTGACAAAAAGCTGATTCGACTGCTTCAGGAAAATGCCCGATATTCTTTAAAACAGCTTTCCGAGCGAGTTTATCTGTCGTCGCCCGCTGTTTCGGCGCGCATTGAAAAACTTGAGCGGGACGGTGTCATCAACGGCTATCACGCAAATGCCGATCTGGACAAGATGGGCTATCACATCACGGTCTTCGTGAATATCGAGATGAGCCCCAAGCAGAAGCCGGCTTTCATCGATTTCATCCGTGAGATCCCTAACGTGCTGGAGTGCAACATCGTCTCCGGCAATTACACCATGCTGATCAAGGCTGCTTTCCCGTCCACGGTCGACCTGGACCGTTTCATCGGACAGGTACAGCGCTACGGGGCTACGGAGACGCGCATCGTCTTCAGCACACCGGTGCCCGCAAGGGGCATCCTCATTCCCGAAAGCGAAGAAGAGCAGTAAAACACCGTACAAAAAAGGCGCCTGCGGGCGCCTTGTATCATACAGGAGATGAAACATGAAACGAAGCAGCGGCGTGCTATTATCGATCACTTCCCTCCCCGGACCTTACGGCATCGGGACGCTCGGCCGTTCAGCCTACGAATTCACGGACTTTCTGGTGAAGGCCGGACAGCGTTTCTGGCAGATCCTCCCGCTCGGCCCGACCAGCTACGGCGATTCGCCTTATCAGAGCTTTTCCACCTTTGCCGGCAATCCGTACCTGATCGATCCGGACATGCTGATCGAAGACGGTCTGCTGAAGCCCGAAGAGGTGAAGGACCGCGAATGGGGAAGCGAGCCCCGCTACGTCGACTACGGGAAGATCTACGAGAACCGTTTCGACATGCTGCGGCTGGCGGCGGAACGGGGCCTTCCGCGTGACCGTGAAGCGGTCGATGCCTTCGTCAGGGAGAATGAAAAATGGCTTCCGGACTACGCACTGTTCATGGCCTGCAAGAAGCATAACGGCATGCACGCCTGGACCGAATGGCCTGAGGATATCAGGAACCGCAGCGGGGAAGCTCTGGCACGCTGCCGCGAAGAATACCGGGAAGACATCGATTTCTTCACCTACGTCCAGTACCTGTTCTTCAAACAGTGGAACAAACTGCGTGATTACATCCACGGCAAGGGAATAAAAATCATCGGCGATGTCCCGATCTACGTGGCGATGGACAGTGCTGACGTGTGGGCGGAAACGCATTTCTTTAAGCTGGACAAGGACAACATTCCGTTGGAGGTGGCCGGCGTGCCGCCGGATTATTTCAGTGAGGACGGTCAGCTCTGGGGCAATCCGCTCTATGACTGGGACGCCATGAAGGCGGACGGCTACGGCTGGTGGATCAGACGCATCGACGGCGCCGCGAAACTTTACGACGTCATCCGTATCGACCATTTCCGCGGCTTCGATACCTACTGGTCCGTTCCTTTCGGTGCGCCGACGGCCAAGGGCGGCCGCTGGAACAAGGGGCCCGGCATGGATCTCATCGGCACGCTTAAAGGATGGTTCCCGCAGCTCGAATTCATTGCGGAAGACCTTGGCGCACCTATGGACAGTGTCGTGAAACTGCTGAAGGAATCCGGCTGGCCGGGCATGAAAGTGCTGGAATTCGCCTTTGACCCGAAGGAGCCGAGCAACTATCTGCCGCACAATCACGTACCGAACTGCGTCTGCTACACGGCCACGCACGACAACTGCCCGCTGATGCAGTGGAAGGAGGATACGGCGCCGGAAGACGTTGCCTTCGCAGAAAAATACCTGTCGATCCGCAATGACGAGCCCTTTAACTGGGGCGTGATCCGCGGCGGGATGGGAAGCGTCGCGAAACTCTTTGTCGGCCTGATGCAGGACTTTCTGGGACTCGGGCGCGGCCACACCATGAACAACCCCGGGATCGCAGCCGGCAACTGGCAGTGGAGACTGCTGCCGGGCGAAGCTTCGGACGAACTGGCTGAAAAGATGTTTGACATGGCGGTGACCTACGAACGCGCCGAACGGCCGAAGAAAGAGAAGGAAAAACCCGACGAGAATTTCCTCCGCCAGCAGAAATACAACGCGGAATGGAAACCGGAAGCCTGACGGGAAAAGACATGGAAAAAGAGGAAGGACCAACGGTCCTTCCTCTTTTTCGTCATGCGGTCTCAACGGCTCTCCCTGAGAGCTTTCCTCACTTCATCAAAGGCTTCGTCGCCCCTGTCACGGTACATTTCCAGCAGCATCGTGAGCTTCCTTGCCGTCTCCGGGTGCATCAGGCGCATGGTCTGGTGGGAGGTGAGATAGAGAAGCGGCAGATCGTTCGTAAAATCGTCCGGATGATAGACTCGGCAGGCTGCGACACGGTCGCAGAACATCTCAAGAATGTAGCGGTTAGGCATTTTGACGGGCCCGAAATCCGGACGGGCCTGTCCTTCGGGGAAATAGTAGTCCATCCAGTATTCGTAATGGTGCTTGTTGCGGCCCTTGTGATGGAGCCAGGCAAGCGAAATGCCGGTATCGTCCCGCTCGGCATTGTTCGGACTCTGCGTGCCCTGGTAGTAGCGCGCGCCTTTCAGAAATTCGGCAGGCGCGTACTTCGAGAGGTCGTGCAGGAGCCCCTGCAGGTACAGGCCGCAGCGGAAGCAGTAGCGCATCACAAGATGACGATGCTTCGTGATCGTCTCAAAATGCTGCCGTGCCTTGTGCAGCGTGATGCGGTTGTCGACAGTCCGTTCCGCCATGACTTCTCCTTTTAAGTGCGGCGCGGCGGCCCGTTTTCCGGAGCCGCCGCAGCTGATCGTCTTATTTCGTACCGAAAATGCGGTCGCCGGCGTCGCCAAGACCCGGCATGATATACTTGTTTTCGTTCATGCAGCGGTCAAGGTTGCCCACGTAGATCTGCACGTCGGGGCATTCCGTGTGGAGTCTTTCCAGGCCTTCCGGTGCGGCGATGATGCACATGAATTTGATCTTCCTGCCGCCGTGTTCCTTGATCATGCGGATGGCGTCGACAGCGCTGCCGCCGGTCGCGAGCATAGGGTCGACGACGAGGATCGTGCGCTCTTCAATGGGGCTCGGGAGCTTGCAGTAGTACTCATGAGGTTCGTGGGTGACGGGATCGCGGTAAAGGCCGATGTGGCCGACCTTGGCGGTAGGCGTCAGGTTCAGGAGACCGTCGACCATGCCGAGGCCCGCGCGGAGGATCGGGACGATGGCGAGCTTGCGGCCGCTGATGACGGGAGACTTGCAGGTCTCGATGGGAGTGGTCACTTCGATATCTTCAAGCGGGAGATCACGCAGGGCTTCGTAGCCCATGAGGGTCGCGATCTCTTCCACGAGCTTGCGGAATTCGTTCGTTCCGGTGTGGATGTCGCGCAGCATCGTGATCTTGTGTTTGATCAGCGGATGGGTCAGGATCGTCACATTGTCCATGTTTTCCATAGAGTACACCTCTTTCCGGTAAGATTTTCAGGTGCATTTTAACAAAGGTCCCCGGAAAATGCAAGAACTGATCGCAACATTTCCACAAAATATGGAAATCTTTTATGACTTCTCCACAAAATGAGCCGTTTGATAAATAACCTGAGCTTGAATTGACTTTGCCGCATGATTGTTGTAAGATAGGGAACACTATCGGATGATAAGGAGTCTCACGATGACTTTATATGACGAACTTGTCGCACGCGGACTGATCGCGCAGGTGACCAACGAAGAAGAGATCAAGAAACTGATCAACGAAGGAAAGGCGACCTTCTACATCGGATTTGACTGCACGGCGGACAGCCTGACCGCAGGGCATTTCATGGCGCTTACCCTGATGAAGCGCCTGCAGCAGGCCGGGAATAAGCCCATCGCCCTGATCGGCGGCGGCACGACCATGATCGGTGACCCTTCCGGCCGCACTGACATGCGCAAGATGCTGACCCGCGAGACCATCGACTACAACGCCGCCTGCTTTAAGAAGCAGATGGAACGCTTCATCGAATTCGGCGAAGGCAAAGCCCGCATGCTGAACAACGCGGACTGGCTGCTGAACCTTAATTACATCGATTTCATCCGGGACGTCGGCCCGCATTTCTCCGTGAACAACATGCTGCGTGCGGAATGCTACAAACAGCGCATGGAGAAGGGCCTTTCCTTCCTGGAATTCAACTATATGATCATGCAGAGCTACGACTTCTACTATCTCTTCCAGAACTACGGCTGCAACATGGAGTTCGGCGGAGACGACCAGTGGAGCAACATGCTCGGCGGCACCGAACTGATCCGCCGCAAGCTCGGTAAGGACGCCCACGCGATGACCATCACCCTGCTGACCGACTCCAACGGCAACAAGATGGGCAAGACGGCCGGCAACGCCGTGTGGCTCGATCCTGCGAAGACCACGCCTTACGAGTTCTACCAGTACTGGCGGAACGTGGGCGATGCCGACGTCATCAAGTGCATCCGCATGCTGACCTTCCTGCCGCTCGAAAAGATCGACGAGATGGCGAAGTGGGAAGGGAGCCGCCTGAACGAAGCCAAGGAGATCCTGGCCTACGAGCTGACCCGCGACGTGCACGGCGAGGAAGAAGCCGAGAAGGCGAAGGCGGCTTCCCGCGCGCTCTTTGCCGGCGGTGCCGCTGCCGATGTGCCCACCTGCAAAGTGAGCGAAGCAGATCTGAATGACGGCAGCATCGACCTCATCAGCCTCCTCGTGAAGGCCGGCCTGGTCCCGACCCGTTCCGACGGCAGACGCGCCATTGAACAGGGCGGCGTGACCGTGGACGGCGAGAAAGTCACGGACGTCAAGGCAGTTGTTCCTGCCGAAAAATTAGACGGCGAAGGCATCCTCCTGCGCCGCGGCAAGAAGAATTTCTGCAGAGTAAAGAAGTAAGACTCCGATCTGCCCGCGGACAGCAAAAACGGAGCGGCGAAACGGTCTGTCAGGGGAAACTTTCCCTTGACAGACCTTCTTTTTTTCGCTAAACTATCATAGATATGTTGTTTTCATTAGCAATTCACATATTCGTACCATGAAAATTCAATAAAGGAGGTGCTCCTGTGACGCAACTTATGATGATCGCTGCGGCAGGCCCTGCGAGACCGTTCCCCTGGATGTGGATCGCGATCGCTGTCGGCTGTGCTGTAATCGCAGCTGTGCTCGCATGGATCCTCTCAGCCAGCCACCAGAAGAAGGTCTTCGAGGAAACGGTGGGAACGGCTGAGGTGAAATCGCGAGAGATCATAGATGAAGCCATTAAAACAGCAGCAGAAAAGAAACGGGAAGCTCTTCTGGAAGCCAAGGAAGAAAATCTCGCCGCCAGGAACGATCTGGAGCGGGAAACCAAGGAAAGAAGAGCCGAATTACAGAGGACCGAACGCCGCCTGCAGAACAAGGAAGAAAGTCTTGACAAGAAGATCGAATCCCTGGAACGCAAGGAACAGAGCGTGCAGGCCCGTGACGAACAGCTGAAACGGAAAGACCAGAAAGTTCAGGAGATCATCGATCAGCAGCAGAGCATGCTGGAACAGATCTCCGGATTCTCCAAGGAAGAAGCCAAGGAATACCTCATTCGCAGTGTCGAGGAAGACGCCAGGCACGATATCGCGAAGAAGCTGAAGGAAATCGACGCCCAGGCAAAGGAAGACGCCACCCGGAAGGCGAAGGAATACATCGTCACCGCCATCCAGAAATGCGCGGCAGACCACGTCGCCGAAGTGTCCATTTCCGTAGTCCCGCTTCCCAACGATGAGATGAAAGGCCGCATCATCGGACGCGAAGGCCGCAACATCCGCGCGCTGGAACAGGCGACGGGCGTGGACCTGATCGTCGACGATACGCCGGAAGCCGTCGTGCTTTCGGGCTTCGATCCGATGCGCCGCGAGATCGCCCGCATCGCCCTGGAGAAGCTGATCCTGGACGGACGGATCCATCCGGCCCGCATCGAGGAAGTCGTCGCGAAGTCCCGCAAGGAAGTCGAAGAGTTCATCAAGGAACAGGGCGAAGCCGCCGTTCTCGAGGTGGGCGTACACGGCATCCATCCGGAACTAGTGAAGCTCCTGGGCCGCATGCATTTCCGCACGAGCTACGGGCAGAATGCCCTTAAGCACTCCATCGAAGTCGCGCATCTGTCGGGGCTTCTGGCCGGAGAGCTGGGACTGGACGTCAGGCTCGCAAAGCGTGCAGGCCTGCTGCATGACATCGGCAAGAGCCTGGACCACGACATGGAAGGTTCCCACGTGCAGATCGGCGCGGATCTGTGCCGCAAGTACCGTGAGAACGCCGTCGTGATCAATTCGGTCGAATCGCACCACGGCGACGTGGAGGCAACCAGCCTGATCGCCTGCATCGTGCAGGCGGCCGACGCCATTTCCGCCGCAAGGCCCGGTGCCCGCCGCGAGACCCTGGAGGCTTATACGAACCGCCTGAGCCAGCTGGAAGAGATCACGAACAGCTTCAAGGGCGTGGATAAGTCCTTTGCCATCCAGGCCGGCCGCGAGGTCCGCGTGATGGTGGTCCCCGAACAGATCAACGACGACGCCATGACCATTCTGGCGCACGACATCGCCAAGCGAATTGAGGATGAGATGGAATACCCCGGTCAGATCAAAGTCAGCGTGATTCGGGAATCCCGCTCAGTCGATTACGCCAAATAAGAAAAAGCCCTTTCCGGAAAAAGCCGGAAGGGGCTTTTTCTGTCTTTGACTTTTGCGCCGCGTTCTGCTACAATGCGTCAGAAAACTCCTAAAGGGAGGCATTATGAAACTCATTTCATGGAACGTCAACGGGCTGCGGGCCGTGCTCGGCAAGAACTTCCGCGAAGACTTCGCGGCGCTGGACGCCGATGTTTTCTGTCTGCAGGAAACGAAGCTGCAGGAAGGCCAGCTGGAGCTGGACCTGCCCGGCTACGGGAAATACTGGAACTATGCGGAAAAGAAGGGCTACAGCGGGACGGCGGTCTTTACGAAGGTCCCGCCGCTGTCGGTGACCTACGGCCTGCCTGATGAGGAGCACAACCATGAAGGGCGCGTCATCACCTGCGAATTTGAGGACTTTTTCCTCATCTGCTGCTATACGCCGAATTCTCAGGACGGCCTTAAGCGCCTCGATTACCGCTGCCGTTTCGAAGACACACTCAGGGAATACATGGTGAGCCTGAATGCGAAGAAGCCGGTGATCCTGTGCGGCGATCTGAACGTCGCGCACGAGGAGATCGATCTGAAGAATCCTCAGTCGAATCATGAAAACGCAGGCTTTTCCGATGCGGAACGCGGCAAGATGACGGAACTGCTCGCTGCCGGTTTCGTGGACTCCTTCCGCTTTCTGCACCCGGATCTTGCCGGCGCTTACAGCTGGTGGTCCTACCGCATGAAGGCCAGAGAGCGGAACGCGGGATGGCGCATCGACTATTTCATCGTCTCCGAATCGATGAAGGACCGCATTGCGTCCGCCGCGATCCACACGGAGATCTACGGTTCCGACCACTGCCCGGTGGAACTGGTACTGGAATGAGGCAGCAGGAAGATCCTTCGCTGTGCTAAGGATGACAGGCTGCAAACTTGCGTCTTGAGTTTATCGGGCGAAAATGTTATACTCACACAGAATTTAATTTTCGAGGTGTTGTTATGCACTGGTCAGATGAGGTGGCGGCAAAGATCATTGCCCGCCGTCCGGATAAGGAAGAATACGTCTGCGCAGCCGGAATCAGCCCTTCCGGCTCGATCCATATCGGCAATTTCCGCGACATCGCGACGAGTTATTTCGTGGTGAAGGCACTTGAGCGCGCCGGAAAAAAAGCAAAGCTTCTGTTCAGCTGGGATGAATTCGACCGTCTTCGCAAGGTGCCGAAGAACGTGTCGGCCGTCCGTGACGATTTTGAACAGTACGTAGGCTTCCCTTACGTGGACGTGCCGGATCCTTTCGATACCGGCGCGGAGTCCTATGCAGCCTATTTTGAAAACGAATTCATCGCTTCGATGGAGAAGATCGGGATAAAACTGGATTACCGCTATCAGGCGAAGATGTACCGGAGCGGTGCCTATAAGGACCACGTCATTCATGCCCTGCACGAGCGCGGCCGCATCTTCGATATCCTTGACAGCTTCCGCACCCAGGATGCGCAGGAAGGTGAACGCGAGGCCTATTATCCGGTCAGCATTTACTGCCCGGTCTGCCACCGCGATACCACGAAGATCCTGAGCCTTTCGGACGACGACAAGGCGGAATACGAGTGTGCCTGCGGCCATCACGGGACCTTTGACTTCCATACGGATTTTAACTGCAAGCTGGCCTGGAAGATCGACTGGCCGATGCGTTGGCTCTACGAAGGCGTGGACTTCGAACCCGGCGGAAAGGATCACGCGAGCCCCGGCGGCAGCTATGACAACGGCAAAGTGATCGCGAAAGAGATCTTCGGCTATGACGCCCCGCTTTTCCACGGCTACGAATTCATCGGCATCAAGGGCGCGACCGGCAAGATGAGCGGCTCTTCGGGCCTCAACCTGACACCGGATACCCTGCTGAAGATCTATCAGCCGGAGGTCCTTCTGTGGCTGTATTCGCGCTGCGACCCGTCCAAGGCCTTTGATTTCTGCTTTGACGACGGGATCCTCCGCCAGTATTTCGAATTCGATAAGCAGTACAATGACTATGTGGCGGGGAAGACCGATGAGTACGGTACGATCGCGATGGAAGACTGCCTGACCCGCGGCGCGCATCTGAAGACTCCGCCCATGTCGCTGCTCGTCCAGCTCGGCTCGATCGTCAATTTCGATATTCCGCTCATGGAAACGATCTTTAAGAAGATCAACATGCCTTATACCCGCGAGGACTTTGCCGACCGGCTGGAACTTGCCCGTTACTGGCTGGAACAGTGCGCACCGGACCAGGCGAACAAGCTGAGAAAGACGCGCGATTTCGACCTCTACGATTCCATGACGGAAGAGGAGAAGAAGGAGATCGAACTCCTGCGGCAGTACATCGCCGGAGGAGGTTACTCACTGGATGACCTCAATACGAAACTCTATGACATTCCGAAGGAAGTGTACGGCGCGGATTCCCCGAATCTGAAGGCCGTACAGGGACGCTTCTTCAAACTGGTGTACCTGCTGCTCCTGGCTAAGGAGAGAGGCCCGCGCCTGTATCTCTTCCTGAACGCGATGAAGCCGGAAGACATCCTGCCGCTGCTGGATTTCACGGCCCCGAAGACCGAGGCGGAACTGCATCCGGAGATTCTTGAGGAAACGCCTGCCGAAGAAAAGAAGGAACGCGTCTACGGCGATCCCGATCCGGTAGCTCCGTTCGATGCCGAACCGATCAGCAAGGAAGACTTCCTGAAGACCGACCTGCGGGTCTGCCGCATCGTCAAGGCGCAGGAGATCCGCAAGGCGCGCAGCAACCTGAAACTGACGCTGTTTGACGGCCTGAAGGAACGCGTGATCGTTTCCTCGATCAAGGATGAGTATACCTGTGAGGAACTGGTCGGAAAGAAGATCATCGTGGTCTGCAACCTGACGCCTGCACGGCTCACCGGCGTGACGAGCGAAGGCATGCTGCTCGCGGCGACCAACAGCGCCTGCGGCGTGAAGGTCATCTTCGTGGACGATAAGGTACCGGAGGGAACCAGGATCTGCTGACAAACGAAATACCGCATGAAAAAACGGACGGCAGCTGCCGTCCGTTTTTGATGTTCGAGGACGTTTTCAGTCCAGTATGCCGCCCTGCTGTTCACCGCCGTTTTCCTCCGAAGGCTGTTCCGCAGTTTCCGCTTCAGTCTCCTCCGGCGGCTTTTCCGGCTCCTTATGCAGCGTACAGAGTTTGGGACTGACCCCGTATTCGTAAGTGCGGGCAGAATCGACAGTTGCCGGCTCTGTTTTCGGGATGGAATAGTAGAGCCTGGTATAAGTGCTGGTGCACCACGGTCCGGCTTCACAGCCGGTTTCGGAACACATTCTGACAAGCACGTGACAGTCGCAGCGTTCCGTCGGTTCAGTCCCCATGGCAAAGTATTCGATGTACGGCACGTTCGTACTGTCCTTGTCGCAGAGGCCTGTGACCGCCAGTTTGCCGCAGAGCGGGCAGACGCGGGCACTGACGATATTTCCCGGCTGGATGAACGGGACCGCCGCCTTGTCGGCGTGAATGCGATCCATGACGTTTTTCCACACTTTCTTTTGATAGTTATCTGCGGTGATGTTGCCGGTCAGCGTAATGCCGCCGTCGTCAAAACCGGTCCAGACACCCATCGTGTAGTAGTTGGTATAGCCGATGAACCAGTAATCGCGTCCCTTGCCGGTATTGTCGGTCGCCGTGCCGGATTTGCCGGCTGCCGGCATGCCTCTGTCAAGCGCCGCGGCAGGAGAGTTGGAAGAGACCCAGGTCCCTTTGGCTTTCTGGTCGACCATCGAATCGGCCATGGCGCTCGTGAGCAGCCAGGCGGTGGCCGGCTCAACGACGCGGCGGCTTTCCTGACCCCGTTCCAGAAGAGTCTTGCCGTAGTGGTCAGTGATCTTCGTATAGAACGTTTGCTCAACGTAGGTTCCGCTGTTGGCAAGCGCAGCATAGGCATCGGTCAGTTCCAGCAGGTTGACGCCCCTGGTCAGGCTGCCGAGACAGAGAGCCGGGCCGAGATCGGAATAGACCTTATTGCCGATGGTCTCCCTGCGGACAAGAGAGGTGAAACCGAACTGCTCGAGAGTATCGAAAGCTTTCTCAATGCCGACCTTGTTGACCATGAAATTGGCGGAAATGACGTTCATGGAGTAGACGATCGCCATCCGGGCAGTGCAGCGGCCGAGCCACAGATTGTTTCCCCACCAGTCCCGCATGGTATAGCCTTCATAGGTGAACGGAAGGTCGTTCTGCCAGCTGGAAAGCGTGATCTCGCGGTTGTCCAGGCCGGGGGCGAAGGTGGAGAGCACCTTGAAAGTGGATCCCGGGGAGCGGTAGGTGTCGGTCGCACGGTTGAAGGAGCGGCTGACGCTCTTTTCCCCGCGGCCGCCGCAGATGGCCAGCACCTGACCGGTGCGGTGGTCGATGACGACGGCGGAAAGCTGCGGCTGAAGCGTATAGTAGACCTTCTCGTCTGCAACCGTCTGACCGTTTGCCGCAAGGTCTTTTTTGAACTGGAGAATGAGCGAGGCGATCTCATCTTTAGAACTGAAAACGAGATCGTTCAGCTGATACTCCCTTTTGATCTGATTCTCGTTATAGGTCTTCGTGGTGCCGTCTTCGGATTCAGCCATGATCTGGCAGGTGAAGGACCACTTGAAGCAGTCCGCCGGATAATTGGACGGATCGTTGACTTCCTCATCCACGACAGCCTGAATGCGGCTGTCCATCGTCGTATGGATGTTCAGTCCGCCGCTGTAAAGCATCGTATAGGCATCGGCTTCGCTGTAGCCGAGTTCGGTCTGAAGGTCGGAGAGGACCTGATTGATGACGGCGTCAGTAAAATAGGTGTAGGTCGACGAATTCTCGCGGATGCGGAGGTTGTTGGCGGCGATGCGCTCGTAAAGGGAAGCGGTGTCAGCCATGGCTCCGTCATATTCCTCCTGCGTGATCTTGCCCTGGTCCAGCATGTGGTCCAGCACCGATTTTCTGCGGGCGGTATTGTTTTCGGGGAAACGGATCGGGTTGTAGCGGTAGGGATTCTGCGTGATGCCGGCAATGCAGGCGCATTCTGACAGTGTCAGATCGCCGACGTCCTTGCCGAAATAGCGCTGGCTCGCCACCTGGACGCCAAGGCTGTTCTGACCGAGGTTGATCGAATTCAGGTAACTGATCAGGATCTCTTCCTTCGGGACTTCGTTCTCCAGCTTGATGGCCAGATACTGTTCCTGGAACTTGCGGATGAAGCGTGCGCCCCAGCCTTTTTCCGAGCCTCCGTTAAAGACGTTGTTCTTAATGAGCTGCTGCGTGATGGTGGAAGCACCGCCGTTGATCTTTCCGCGGAGAAGCAGGGACGCCATGGAACGGAGCACCCCGCGGATGTCCACGCCTTCATGCGTCCAGAAGCGTTCGTCCTCGATTGCGATGAAGGCGTCGATGAGGTCCTGCGGAACGGAGGAGTAGGCGACCGGGTCGCGGTTGGAACCGGACTTGATCAGCGTCTCGACGGCCTGCCCGTCCCTGTCGTAAAGTGTCGAGGCGATGCCGAGCGGCGAGATCGTGAGGGATTCCGCCTCAGGTGACTGATCGATGATGCCTTTTACGGTACCGTAAATGAAGCTGCCGCCGATGGCTGCAGCAAGCACGATGAGCAGTACTATGAGCTTCAGGGCATGAAGGATCAGGCGGCTCGTCATCTTCCGTGAACGGTGCGCCGCATGCTCCAGCTCGTATTCAACACTTTCGGCATTGAAATTCATCAGGTACCTCCTTGGACTGTCATTATAACAGAAAGGGAAGGATTAGGAAAGAGAAAACTATCTGCTTGGCAAAAGCCCGGTGCCATGCTATGCTTGAAATCGATAAGGCACGGAGGCGCGAAATGGCAGAACCTTATGTGATCCTGGCAGAAACAGGAAACGGCTATTACGAAGAGAAACGGTCCCGTTTTCCGGCGGCGGCATATCCCGTCCGCTCGGAAGAAGAGGCCGCAGCCCTGATTGCCGCCGAAAAGAAAAAGACCTATGACGCACGGCATCACTGCTGGGCCTACGTGCTTGGACCGAATCGGGAAACGGTCCGTTTCAGCGACGACGGGGAACCCTCGGGAACGGCCGGAAAGCCGATCCTGGAAGTCCTTCTCGGCAGAGGTGTCCGGGATGCCCTCATCATCGTGACCAGATATTTCGGCGGAACCCTCCTCGGGACCGGCGGACTGGTCCGTGCCTATACTGCAGCCTCGCAGGATGCCCTCGACCATGCCGTGACGGCGCTTGTCCTTCCGGCAAAAAAGGTCAGCGTAAGCTGCAGCTACACTGACCTTGCACGGATCGAAAAGCTCGTGCGGGACGATCCCTCCGTTTACGAAGGCGGCAGGGATTACGCGGAAAACGCGGAGCTTCTGCTATATCTGACGGCGGAAAGCCTTGAGAATTTCTGTACGGCGCTCGGCGACGCCTCCTCAGGCAGAGCGGGATCCACGCTGCTCGGAGAGACGGGGATCGTGGCCGCAGGAGACCGTTTCCTCAGGGAATACGGTTCCGAAGGAGAGGCTTAAGACCTTCTCTGCAGTCAGTTCTTTTCGGTATTGCCGTCGTTCGCGGTACCGCTCTGAACTGCATGACCGGATTTTGCGGCGGCCTTGGCGGCACGCCGTTTTTTGATGCTTTTTCTGATCAGGACGACGATCAGAACGATAAAAGCGGCAAGAATGAGCAGGGCGGGCAGGCTTCCGGCAAGGAAGATCACGAGATCCTTAAAAAATTCACCGGCATCATCGAACCCTTCCTTAAAGGCGGCAGCGAGGCGCTCTCCGAACGTTTCGGGCTCCTCTTCCGGTTCGGTGTAGATCTTCACTTCGGTAAGCTTGACGGAAACGGAAGAGTATTCCACCTGATTGTCGTAGAGGCGAAGCGTGGAAGCGTAATTTTCCAGTTCATACTGGATGTCCGCGAGATGGTCCTGGATCGTCAGGAGGTCTTCCAGCTTTTCGGCTTTCGCCATCATTTCGATCAGGGAATCGCGCTGCGTTTCGAGAGATTTCAGGCGGCTTTCGGTATCGGTATATTTCAGGGTGATGTCTTTTACCTGCTCGGAGCGGGACGTGACGTTGCCGATCGTGCCGATTTTTCCCTCAAACTGCACGAGAGAGGCGACCGGGATACGCAGGACGTACGAAGCGCTGCGGGTCTCGTACTTCCGGTAGCTGCTGCCGGAAACGGATGCGTTCTCGACGTAGCCGCCCAGAAGCGTTACCATCGCGGTGATGTCTGCGACGGACTTGTCAAAGTCCTGTGTTTCAATATTGAAAGCCATCGTTTTCACGAGCTTGCGGCCGTCGGCAGCGCCGCTCTGATCGGCGGGGGCTTCCGCCTCGGACTTGCCGGCGTTGGATGTCTTGTTTGATGCGGCATAAAACGCCGCGTCACCGCGCGGTGCCGCTTCGGCTTCATAGGCTTCACCGGGCGCATAGGCGCTGTCGGCGCCGCCGTTCTTTATGTCCGCGGCCTTTCTGCCGGCGCCGCATCCGGCGAGCAGCAGGGAAAGCGCGAGAATGCAGGCGGTGAGGGCTGAGATCCTTTTCTTCATGATATGTTCCTCCTTATGCGGCCGTATTCATTACTGATCCGGTGTCCGTTCGTTTCCGATCTGCCCATAATACAAATGAGCGGCGGCAAACGTTGCAAAACTGCTGAAAAAAGTTTAAAATATTTCTGCGAAGGCTGCGCGGAGCCGGGCGGAAAACTGAAATTATAAAAAAAACATAAAATTTCAGCCGTTTCCGAAAAAGCTGAGCCGCAGAGCCTCCCTCATTTGTATTCTTGGCGGAAAGGAAAGACCAGTGAAGACAGCGGAAGAGATCGTGAACAGATACGAGAATCTCCTCTATCGCGCAGCGCTCACCATCACGCAGAACCGTGAAGACGCGCTGGACATGGTCCAGGAGACTTTCATCAAATGGATCACAAGCCGGCCCGAATTCCAGTCTGACGAGCATGAAAAGGCCTGGCTTCTTCGTGTGGTCATGAACCTTTCCCGCAATCTGGTCAGCTCGGCGGCGCACCGTCTTTCCTGCGAACTGCTGGACATCTATCCGGCGGAAACGGAGGAAGAAGAGAGCGTCATGGAAGAGGTCCTGCAGCTTCCCGAAGATTACCGAGAGATCATCTACCTGTACTACTACGAAGGATACAATACCGAAGAGATCGCACGGATCCTGAACCTGAACGTAAGCACGGTCAGGACGAAGCTCTCCCGCGGACGCGGAAGGCTGAAGGGGATGCTTGAGGAATACGGGGAGGCAAGGGATGAAAGCCTATAAGAATTATATGGACAGGATCCGGCTGGACGAAGAGCAGCACGATAAGCTTCTGGAAGCCGTCCGTGCCGCAGAAGCCGAGAAGAATAAGAACGCCGTCCCCAAGCCCGCAAAGACCCGCCGCTTCCCGCTGAAGACCTTCGGCCTCATCGCTTCGGCTGCCGCCGTGATCATCCTGGCCGTCGGCGTTTTTCCCGGCCGGCAGATCAAACAGGCAGACAGCATCAGCACGACGCTGATAAACGGCAACGGAGCCATGGTGCCGAACGGTCATGAAGCAGCTGAAATGGAACCTGCCATGCCCCAGACAGAGACGTCCGTGATAACGGAATACGCTTCGCTGACATCCGCGTTTGCCTCAGCCGACACCGAAAGGCTTGTTGAGGAAGCCTGCAACCTCACCGGTGTCATCGATTTCCGAAGCGTTTCGCATGACGGAAAGAAGGGCCAGATCGGAACAGCTGCTGCCCCGCAGGCGACCGCGCAGACGTCCGGGGCGGACCGGAAGACTGCTGTCCTTACGGAGATCCTGGAACTGCTCAAAACGATGATCCCCCGGATGCAGGAAGCCGGAGAAGAAAGCGGCGTGAACGGCAGTGAAGACGTCTGCCGCTTCCTGATTGAAGGGAAGGAATACCGCTACCGTTCTGCGGAAGGCATCCTCCGGGCGGACGGAACGGAATACGTCCTTACCGAGCCGGAACGGACGGCGATGGGGAAGCTTCTGAACGAATATTTCGCGGACAGATGACATGGCCGCATACGTCTATATCTTAAGGTGCAGCGACGGCACCCTCTACACCGGATGGACAGACGATCCGGTCCGCCGCCTGAAAACGCATGGCGCCGGCAAAGGCGCGAAATATACGAGATCACGATTGCCTGTTGAACTTGTGCGGCTTGAAGAGTATAATTCCAGGGAGGAAGCGATGAGGCGCGAAGCAGCGCTGAAGAAGCTTTCCAGGAAGGAAAAACTCGAACTGATCGCCCATGGCTAAAGCCCTTTTCATTGCCGAAAAACCCAGCGTCGCCCAGGAATTTGCCAAAGCGCTGCATGAACCCATGACCCGTAACGACGGTTACCTCGAAAGCGAGAGAGCCGTCGTCACTTGGTGTGTGGGCCATCTCGTGACCATGAGTTATCCGGAAGTCTACGATCCCGCGCTGAAAAAATGGTCTCTCGACACCCTTCCCTTCATCCCCGAAGAATTCAAATATGAACTTATCCCCGCCGTAAAGAAACAGTTCGGCATCGTGAAAGGCCTGATGCACCGGAAGGACGTCGACCGCATCTACGTCTGTACGGACTCGGGGCGCGAGGGCGAATATATCTACCGACTTGTTGCGCAGATGGCAGGCGTGCCGAAAACGACGAAGCAGCTCAGGGTCTGGATCGATTCCCAGACCGAGGAGGAGATCCGCAGAGGCATTCAGGAGGCAAAGGACGAGTCGGAATACGACAATCTTTCGGACGCCGCATACCTGCGCGCCAAGGAAGATTACCTCATGGGCATCAATTTCTCCCGCGTGCTCTCGGTCAAGTACGGCTACGAGATCAAGGATCGGCTCGGCGACCCGAATGTGAAGATCGCGGTCGGCCGTGTCATGACCTGCGTCCTCGGCATGGTCGTGCGGCGCGAGCGCGAGATCCGGGACTTCGTGAAGACACCGTTCTACAAGCTGATCCTGCATCTTAAGCCGGAAGGCGCGGAGGGCCGTACGCTTGATACCGAATGGCGCGTTACGGACGATTCGCGCCATAAGGACGCCCCTTATCTCTACCGGAACAACGGTTTCAGGGAAAGAGCCGCCGCGGAAAAAACTGCGGAGGATCTGATGCGGCCGCAGCCGGCAGAGGCGGAGATCGTGAAGCTCGGTTCGAAGAAGGAAAAGGTCAATCCCCCGCTCCTTTTCAACCTGGCGGAGCTGCAGAACACCTGCTCAAGGAGCCTCAAGATCAGCCCCGATG
Organism: uncultured Lachnospiraceae bacterium; assembly: GCA_902789555.1. Taxonomy (GTDB): domain Bacteria; phylum Bacillota; class Clostridia; order Lachnospirales; family Lachnospiraceae; genus UBA6987. Next base: position 272,920 of record CADAOF010000001.1, on the reverse strand, counting down.
AAACACTTAAATATACGCAGGAACTCTACGAAAAGAAACTGGTCACCTATCCGAGAACGGATGCCCGCGTGCTTTCGAGTGCCGTTGCGAAGGAAATCGATAAAAATATCCGCGGCCTGACGAAGATCGGTGACGTAGCCGGCTTTGCGCAGCATATCCTCGAAAACGGCCTGTACAAGGGCATCGGGAAGAGCCGCTATACCAACGATAAAATGATCACGGACCATTACGCGATCATCCCGACGGGACAGGGCCTGCAGAACCTGGCTTCCCTGGATCCGACGGCACGGGCCGTCTACGAAAAGATCGTCCGCCGCTTCCTCGCGATATTTTATCCTCCGGCGGAGTACCAGAAATACGAGCTGGAAGCGAAAATGGACACGGAACATTTCTTTGCGTCCTATAAGACCCTCGAGAGCGAAGGCTTCATGGCCGTCAGCGGTGTCTGGCAGAATAAAAAGAAGACTGACGGAGAGGAAGAGGAACAGGATGCCGCCGGACTCGGCGAACTGCTCGCCTCTCTGAAGAAAGGAGACAGGATCCCCGCTGCCGGCATTGACGTGAAGGAAGGCGAAACGACGCCGCCCTCCCGCTATAACACAGGTTCGCTGATCCTGGCCATGGAAAACGCCGGCCAGTTCATTGAGGATGAAGACCTCAGGGCGCAGATCAAGGGCTCCGGCATCGGCACCAGCGCGACCCGCGCCGAGATCCTGAAGAAGCTTGAAACGAACCGCTACCTGTCCGTGGTGAAGAAGACGCAGACCGTCCAGCCGACGCTGCTCGGCGAGATGATCTTCGATACGGTCCTCTGCTCGATCAGGCCGCTCCTCAACGCGGAACTGACCGCGAGCTGGGAACTGGGTCTTTCCCGGACGGCGGAAGGAACGATCACTGCAGCCGAATACATGGAAAAACTGGACGATTTCATCCGGCGCCGGGTAAAAGCCGTCAAGGAAACGGACAGCCGCCCGTGGCTCAGGAGCGCCTTTGCGAGAAGCGCCGCCTGCTATCCGAAATGGCAGGAGACGGGCACGGAAAAGAAGACGAAAGGAAGCCGGAAGGCTTCTGCCGATAAGAAAAAGAAGGAAAAGAAAACGGAGGAAACGCAATGAATACCGATGCTTTGAAATGCAGCAGCCTGCTTGACCTGGAACATACCGCAGCAGCAAGTCTGTTTGAAGAAGTCACTTACCCCTGGGAAGTTCTGCCGAAGATCAAGGAGTTCGTCTCTGCGTACGGAAAGAGCCTCGATCCCGCGGAATACGATGAGATCGCGCCCGAAGTCTGGGTCCACAAGACCGTAAAGATCGCGCCGACCGCTTCTTTGAACGGTCCCTGCGTCATCGGCGAGGGCACCGAAGTCAGACAGTGCGCCTTCGTCCGCGGCAGCGCACTGATCGGGAAGAAATGCGTGATCGGCAACTCCACCGAGGTGAAGAATGCGATCATCTTCGACAACTGCGAAGTCCCGCATTACAACTACGTGGGTGACTCCGTGCTCGGCTTCCACGCGCACATGGGCGCAGGCTCCATCCTGTCCAACATCAAGGCGGACAAGAAGAACGTGACCATAGCCTTTGATGGCGAGAAGGTCCCGACAGGTCTTCGCAAGATGGGTGCCGTGCTCGGCGACTGGGTCGATCTCGGCTGCAATTCGGTCTGCAATCCCGGCAGCGTCATCGGGCGGAAGACTAATCTGTATCCGCTTTCCTTCGTCCGCGGCTTCGTGCCCGCCGACCGCGTATACAAAAAGCAGGGCGAGGTCGCCGAAAAACATTACGACTGACCGGCCCTGCCGGAAATGTTCAGTTAAGGACGTCTGCGCCGGAGCCGCTCATTCCTGGGCGACTTCGGCTGCGATCTTCAGAAATTCCTCCATCGCACGCGTCACGTACTTGCCTTTCTTGTGGAAGAAGCAGAGGGCGCGGCGGGAATATTCCGGATCCAGCTTGTAGAAGATGACGTTCGGGTTCTCGTAGGTGTTCATGACCAGCGTATCGGTCACGAAACTGATGCCGATGCCCGAGCAGGTCACGTTGTAGCTGGTCATCTGCTGATCGAGGTTCAGGAGAATATTCGGGCGGATGCCGTGCGCGGCGAAGATCTGCATGGCGCGGTCACGGGTATCATTCCCGGCTTTCAGCATGATGAACGGCTCCTGTGCGAATGCCTCGAAGGGGACGGCCGGAACGGATGGGTCAAGAAAGCGCTTGCTCTTGATGTCATCGGCAGAGATGCGGTATGCGGCAAGAGGTCCGTTGACCGGGAACGCGGCAGGAACGGCAAGAATGAGATTTTCCGTGCGGAAGAGAACGGAGGAATGGGTCTCGGTATCAAAGACGTAATTGTCCACGATGAGATCCAGGCTGCCGTCCATCAGCTTTTGGTCGAGCAGGGGCGTGTTGGCTTCGACGACGTTGATCTCCACGCTCGGATAGCGGACGGCAAAGCGCGCAATGATGGGCGGAAGGATGCAGGAGGTAAACAGATTGCTCCCGCCGACATTGACGCTGCCGACTTTCAACTCTTCAAGGTTGCTCAGATAGTTCAGGAACCCGTTCTGCAGATCCATGTACTGTTTGATGACTTCAATATATTTCTGACCGCACTCCGTCAGCCCGACGGGGTTCGTGCTCCGGTCGAAGATCGGGGTGCCGATGCGGTTCTCGATGCGTTTGATCGTTACACTGAGCGCAGGCTGGGAGATGAACAGGTTCTTCGCCGCCTTGGAGAAGCTCCGTTCCTTATAGACCTCATAGACGTATTCGGGATTGCTGAACATGGTAGTCTCCTTTGAGAGATTATGAAAGTTGCCGGTGCATAAGCATTTGTTTATATATTATCATCCGTTTATGGAAAATACAACAAAAAATTATGACTTTTCGGCAATGGCCGGAAAGACGGGAGGTATGGCATGCAGGATATTCTGACCGTGGGTGTGGCAGGGGGTTCCGGCAGCGGCAAAACGACGCTGACCGAGAGCCTGATCGAGCGTTTCGGCGACGCCATCGCCGTCGTGCATCACGACAATTACTACCGGGCGCATGACGATCTGACCTATGAGGAGCGTTCGCGCCTGAACTATGACCGTCCGGATTCCTTTGAAACGGAAATGATGGCGGAGCATCTGCGTCTTCTTAAGATGGGACGGAGCGTGCACTGCCCGGTCTATGACTACACCGTGCACAACCGCAGCAGTGAAACGGTCCTGATCGAACCGCGTCCCGTCATCCTGGTCGAAGGGATCATGATCTTTGCCGAGCCTGCTCTGGTCGAACAGATGGATATCAAGATCTTCGTGGATACCGACGCAGACATCCGCCTGTGCCGGCGCGTGGTCCGCGACGTGCGGGACCGTGCGAGGACCGTGGAAAACGTCACCCGCCAGTGGCAGGAGACAGTAAAGCCCATGCATGAAATGTACGTGGAGCCGTCGAAAAAGGTCGCGGACATCATCGTACCGGAAGGCGGAAAGAACCGTGTCGCACTCGACATGATCATCGGTCGGATCGAGAGGCACCTTGCCGGCTTGCATGAACGGGACTGACAGCGGCAGCGTCGTTGCTCCGGGCGGCTTTGAGCCGCCCTTTTTCCGTAAGCGGGGAGCTGTTTCCTGCACTCATTTTTCACGAAACATTCATATTTCGGACGCAATTTTTGCTTGAAAAGAAAAACGTGATGTTTTATATTGTAGGTTGTATATTTGTGCATACTGCCTCAGTATGCCTAATCTGCGTCTTCGGAAAGGAGACTGAATGAAACCTGACAGAAAACCCGGCTTCTTCACCATGCTGTGGGGCCTCTTATACCCGTTCCTGCTTTATCAGGGGATCACGACCGCGATCTCGGTCGCCGTCGGAAGCGTTCTGATGGCGGGAAACCTTGAGTCACTGACGTCGCTGCCGGATCCCGAACAGCTGCTCACCGCACTGCAGGATCTGATCTTCAGCAACTACGGAATCATCGCCGGACTCGGCGCGCTCTGCACCCTGCCGATCCTGATTTACCTTTACCGTTACGATACCGGGAAGGAGATCCGTGCCTCGGTGCATGAGGAATGGGAGCGCGTTCCCGTTTACCACTATGTTTCCGTGCTGATCATGGGCGCCGCTGTCTGCCTCGCGCTCAACCACCTGATGATCTACAGCCGCCTGACCGAACTGCTTCAGGAAGGCTATGAAGATACGGCTGCCCTGCTTTTCCAGGGAAGGCTGATCCTCGAGATCGCCGTGGCCGGCATCCTCATCCCGGTCGTGGAGGAACTGATCTTCCGCGGCTTAGCCTACCGCCGGATGCGCTGGTACATCAAACCCGTACCGGCAATGATCCTTTCGGCCATGTATTTTGCCGCCGTGCACGGCAACTGGCTGCAGGGGATCTACGCATTCATCATGGGCGTGCTGCTTGCGTTTGCCTACGAACGCTTCCACAGCATCCTGGCCCCCATGCTTATCCACATCGGCGCGAATACCGTGTCGGTCATCATCAGCGAAACGGAACTGCTGGAGTTTGTCTATGAGGACGATACGGCCTTCCTGATCGCCACCGTGATCGCCGCCGTGCTTTTCGTCATTACGTTCTATCTCATGGTCACTTATGTCTGGCCCCGGAAGAAAACGGACGCCGGTTCCGTCCGAAATGGCATCTGAAGGAGGATCTTATGGAAAAAAATCAACTGACTCAATGCATGAACAAGCTGCTGGAAAAAGCCAGAGCCAAGAAAAGCGTCCTTGACGTCGGCGACATCAACGATGTATTTGCCGGTACGGATCTTGCCCCCAGCGAACTTGAAGAAGTCTATAATTTCCTGGAATCGCACAACGTAGACGTCCTTCGTGCCATGAACGAGGAGCTTTCGCAGACCGAATCCCTCATCCTGGAGGATGAAGAGGACTTCGAGCCGGAAGACGGACTCGGCGAGGAAGAGAACATCAATCTGGACGCCGTGGAACTGCTCGAAGGCGTCGGGACCGAAGACCCCGTCCGCATGTATCTGAAGGAGATCGGCACGATCCCGCTTCTTACGCCTGAGGAGGAACTGGACCTTGCCGTGAAAAAAGCGGAAGGCGACGAAGATGCGAAGAACCGCCTGATCGAAGCGAACCTCCGTTTGGTCGTCAGCATCGCGAAGCGTTATACCGGCCGCGGCATGAGCTTTCTGGATCTGGTACAGGAAGGCAACCTCGGCCTGATCAAAGGCGTTGAAAAATTCGATTATACGAAGGGCTACAAGCTCAGCACCTACGCCACCTGGTGGATCCGCCAGTCCGTGACCCGCGCACTGGCCGACCAGGCGCGGACTATCCGCGTTCCGGTGCACATGGTCGAGACCATCAACAAAATGAGCAAGATGCAGCGCAAGCTGACGCTGGAACTGGGGTATGAGCCCTCCATCGCAGAACTGGCGGAGCACCTTGACATGTCGCAGGAACGCGTGATGGAGATCATGCAGATCGCCCGTGAACCCGCATCTCTCGAGACTCCCATCGGTGAGGAAGACGATTCCAACCTCGGCGATTTCGTGGCGGACAACAACGCCGTGACGCCGGAAAGCAATATCGAAAGCGTCATGCTGCGCGAACAGATCGACGAACTCCTGGACGATCTGAAGGACCGCGAGAAGCAGGTCATCATCCGCCGCTTCGGTCTGGAAGACGGCCACCCGAGAACGCTGGAAGAAGTCGGCCGGGAATTCGACGTCACGCGTGAGCGCATCCGCCAGATCGAGGCGAAAGCTCTGCGCAAGCTCCGCAACCCTGTGCGCAGCAGGAAGATCCGCGATTTCCTTAACTGAGGTGAAACGAAAACCATCGACAGAAAGAAGAAAGAATGAAGAAACTGACAGCCATTCTGATAACGATATGCCTGATCCTCGGCCTTGCTGCCTGCGGCAGCACGCCGGCGTCCACGGCAGACCCTTCGCAGACCGGGACCGAAAGCCAGTCTGCGAGTACCTCCGCCTCTTCGGAAGCGCCTTCGGGACCGCAGGAGACCTACCCTCTGATCGCGGAACAGACCGACCTTGATGCCATCGCCGCACATGCCGACCATTTCTCCTTTACGAAAGGAGAAATGACCTACTTTTTCGCCCTTACCTTCAAGGATTACTATTCCTATCTGAGTTATTTCGGCGTGGACCCTGCCGTTTCGATGAAGGAACAGAAGTATGACGAAGAAAGGACCTGGTTCGACCTGTTCATGGAAGAGGCAAGGCGTTATGCAAATAATTACCTCCTTTTCGCCGAAGCCGCCCGTGACCGTGGCCTGGAACTGAGCAAGGAAGACCTGGATGAGATCGCTGCGCACAAGGCAGAAGTCGAAACCGAAGCAGCTTCCTACGGCTGGGACACGGATACCTACATGGAGCAGCTCTTTGGAACCAACATCGGCTGGTCGGTCTACGAATCCGTCACGCAGAAGATGATGCTGGCGAACAAGGGCTATGAAGCCGTTGTTGCCGAGATGAAGGAGACGATCAGCGAGGAAGATATTCTGAACCGGTATCTGGTCGGCGGTTTCAATGATTTCGGATTCATCGACTATGCAGACATCAATTTCCTCGATGGCGAAGGTCTTCAGGAAGCCGACAGGAAGGAACTGCAGGAAGCCTTTTCTGCGGCGACCGACCGGGCATCCTACCTCAAGGCAATGATACTGTTCGTGGATAAGACCGTTGATGAAGAAAAGATCAAGGAAGCCGGTTCCTCCCTGCTTTATGCAGAAAAACTGCTGGAAGCGAATACGAAAAAGAAACAGCAGTACGTATCCGGCGAGATGATGGACTGGGCTTTCAGTGAAGACCGCAAAGGTGACGTATATGTTCAGCCTGAGGCCGAGGAAGGCTCGCAGCATGCCTATCTGCTGACCGCGGCGCCTTACCGTGACGAGTCGACCTACGTCAACGTCCGCCACGTTCTCTTCCTTACCGAGACACTCGGTCCGGCCGAAGCGGCAAGGGCAAAGGCTGAAGAGGCCTATGCCGAATGGCAGAAAGGCGATAAGACGGAGGATTCCTTTGCCGCGCTCGCCGTTTCTTCTTCGGAAGACCCCGGCAGCGCTTCAAACGGCGGGCTTTACGAGGAAGTCGCCCGCGGCGAGATGAAGGAATCTTTTGAAAACTGGTGCTTCGACCCCGCACGGAAACCGGGCGATACCGGCATCGTGGATACGGAATACGGCTCCCACATCATGTACTTCGTTTCCTCGGAAACAGGCTGGCACATGATGGTCAGGGAAGACCTGATGGCCGACGCCTACGAAGCGGCTGTCAGAAAACTGAACAGCGAACATCCGCTGGTATTCGATGAAGCCGTTCTCGAATCGATAAACTGGTAAAAAAGGCGATAAATGACATGAGCGACAAGATCCTGATCGTCGACGGATACAGCATCCTGAACCGTGCCTACTACGGCGTTCCCTTCCTGAGCAATAAGGAAGGCTTTCCGACCAACGGCATCTACGGTTTCTACGGGATCCTGCTCCGCCTTCTGGACGACCGGCAGCCGACGCATCTCGCAGTGGCTTTCGATGTCCACGAACCGACTTTCCGGCATCTGCGCTACGAGCAGTACAAGGGCACGAGAAAACCGATGCCCGACGACCTGAAGCGCCAGGTCCCGATGCTGAAGCAGCTTCTGGAGGATTCGGGAATCCCGATCCTGACGCTGCCCGGCTACGAAGCCGACGATCTGATCGGAACGGCGGCGCTGAAGGCGCAGGAAAGCGGCATGGAAGTGCTGATGCTTTCCGGCGACAGGGACCTGTTCCAGCTGGTTTCCCCGAACTGCACGCTCTGCATCCCGCGGACGCGGAACAAGGTCACGGTGACGGAATACTACCGGGAAGAGGAATTTACCGCGGAATACGGCGTAACGCCGGAGGAGTTCATCGCGGTCAAGGCCCTGATGGGCGATTCTTCGGACAACATCCCGGGTGTTCCGCACGTCGGGGAGAAAACGGCGCTGGACCTCATCCGGACGTATCACGGCCTGGACGAACTGTATGCCCGGCTGAACGACCTGAAATCCGCACGCATCCGTACGCTGCTTGCGGAAAACGAAGCGCAGGCGAGGCTCAGCTACGATCTCGCGAAGATCGAACGGCACGCTCCCTTGGACTTCGACCCTGAAACGGCACGTTTTTCCACCCTGTATACGGCAAAGGCCTACGGGGATTTCGAAAAACTGCAGATATACTCCCTGCTGAAGCGTTTCCCGGAAAGCGCGAAAAACGCCTGGAAAGCAGAGCAGGCTGCGGCGGCTTCCGGAGGAGCATCCGTACATGCGGAGAAAGCATCCGAAAGCGGCAGAGGAAAGACCGTGATCGGCCTTACCGGCGGCGTCGGCTGCGGCAAGAGCACTGTTTTATCTTTCCTGAAAGAAGATTACGGAGCCCTGATCCTGCAGGCAGACCGCATCGCGGAAGAAATGATGCAGCCGGGCGGACCGTCCTTTGACAGGCTTGTGAAACTGCTCGGTCCGGGCGTTCTGAACGCGGACGGCGCGATCGACCGCAGCCGGATGAGCGAAATGGTCTTCGCTGACCCTTCGCTGCTTCTGAAGGTAAATGCAATCGTCCATCCGGACACGCTTGCCGAAGTACGGCGCCGCATCGCCGGCGCGAAGGAAAACCTGATCGTCTATGAAGCGGCGCTTCCCGAGGAAGCCTGCTTCGACGAGATCGCCGATGCTGTTCTGTACGTATATGCCTCCGAGCAGGAGAGGATGGAACGCCTGTTTTTCGGGCGCGGCTACAGCTTCGCGAAGACCGAGAGCATCATGCGCCGGCAGCTGAGTGAGGCCGAATTCCGCAGGATCGCCGATGCCGAGGTGGATAACAACGGCAGCGAAGAGGAGGCAAGAATTTCGCTTGCGGCCGCGATGGCAGCGCTGAAAGAGAAAGGGCTGCTTTCATGAAACTCGTCTCCCTGGCCAGCGGCAGCAGCGGAAACGCCTTTCTGGTGGATTCCGGGGACGGGCTCCTGCTGCTTGACGTCGGGATCACCTACAAAACGCTTAGGACCGAACTCGCCGAGCTCGGCCGCTCGCCCGAAGAGATCCGGGCGGTTCTGCTCACTCATGAGCACGCAGACCACATTTCCGGCCTTCCCGTATGGATGAAGCACCATCCGGACGTTCCGGTATTTGCTTCCTATGGGACGTTTGAAGGTCTGAGCCGCCAGCCGGTCTTCCCGCGCCTCCGGAAAGAAGCGTTCGAACTGATCCGCCCGCATGAGCGCGTATCCGCCGCCGGCCTTGAACTTTTGCCCGTTCCGACGTCGCACGATACGCCCGGCTCCCTTGCCTGGCGCGGCGGACCGGAGGGCAGCAGTTTCGCGGTCATCACGGATCTCGGCTGCTGGACCGAAGATCTGGCCCGTGACATGGAAGGCCTTTCCGTGATCTGTCTCGAGGCCAACCACGACATGCACATGCTGGAAACGGGACCCTATCCCTATCCGCTGAAGCTGCGGATCGAAAGCAGCAGCGGGCACCTTTCCAACGATGACGCCGCAGCTCTACTCATCCGGCTGTGGCACGGCGGCCTGAAGGAAGTCATTCTGGCCCACTTAAGCCGCGAGAACAATTATCCGGACCTTGCGGTCCAGACCGTGATCAGTGAACTGAAGATCCGCGGCATCGACCCGGCATCCGTTCCGATCACGGCGGCGCCGCGCACCGGCCTTTCCCATATCGTCAGTTTTTAACAGTTTCCTGCCCGGGAGACGGACCCGGAGACCCATATGAGGAGAACAAGATGAGCAATATTCTGGAACTGCAGCACGTGTCGAAAAAGTTCGACAATGACCTGGTCCTGGACGACCTCTGCCTGGAAGTCAAGGAAAACACGTTCATGACGCTGCTGGGGCCTTCGGGCTGCGGCAAGACGACGACGCTTCGGATCATCGGCGGCTTTACCACGCCGGATCAGGGCTGTGTCCTGTTTGAGGGTAAGGATATTACGAATCTTCCGCCGAATAAACGGCAGCTCAATACCGTCTTTCAGAAATATGCGCTCTTCCCGCACATGACCGTCGGCGAAAACATCGCTTTCGGCCTGAAGATCAGCGGCAAGAGCGACGAATATATCCGCGACAAGATCAAATACGCGCTGAAGCTCGTGAACATGGATGACTATGCGAACCGCGACGTCACCATGCTTTCCGGCGGCCAGCAGCAGCGTATCGCGATCGCCCGCGCCATCGTGAACGAGCCGAAGGTCCTTCTGCTCGACGAACCGCTCGGCGCCCTTGACCTTAAGCTGCGCCAGGACATGCAGTACGAACTGATCCGTCTGAAGAACGAGCTCGGCATTACCTTCATCTACGTCACCCACGATCAGGAGGAAGCACTGACGATGTCCGATACGGTCGTCGTGATGAACCAGGGCTACATCCAGCAGATGGGCACGCCCGAAAACATCTACAACGAACCGGAGAACGCTTTCGTTGCGACCTTCATCGGCGACAGCAACATCCTCGGCGGCATCATGCTGCGTGATAAGCTGGTCCGGATCCTCGGGACCGATTTCCCCTGCGTGGATACCGGCTTCGGCGTGAACAAGCCGGTCGACGTGGTCATCCGTCCGGAAGACGTGATCCTCGGCGAAGCCGGCAAGGGCCAGATGGACGGCGTGGTCAGCCACCTGATCTTCAAGGGCGTCCACTATGAGATGGAAGTCCAGGCGGGCGGATTCGAATGGCTCGTGCAGTCGACTTCGATGTTCCCGGTGGGACAGCCGGTGTCCTTAAGCGTCGATCCGTTCAACATCCAGATCATGAACAAACCGGAATCGGAAGACGAGGAGGCAGTGGTGGTCGATGTTTAAAAAGAAATGGCTTACCGCCCCGTATCTTGTTTTCATTCTCTGCGGAACGGTCATCCCCCTGCTGGCCATCTTTTACTACGGCTTCACGGACCAGGAAGGCCGGTTCACGCTGGAGAACATCACGGCGATCGCCGATGAGGAACATGCCAAGGCCCTCGGGCTTGCGCTGCTGTTCGCACTCATCTGCACCGTGGTCTGCCTGCTGCTCGCCTACCCGGTGGGCCTTATCCTGAGAAAGCACGCCGGCGGACGGAAAGGCCTTGTGGTCTTCATCCTGATCCTGCCGATGTGGATGAACTTCCTGCTGCGCACTTTCGCCTGGAAGGCGCTGCTTGCAAACAACGGCGTTCTGAACGGGATCCTCGGTTCCCTGAACCTCGATCCCATACGGATCATCAACACGCCGGCTGCTGTCGTTCTGGGCATGGTCTACGACTTCCTGCCCTTCATGATCCTGCCTATCTATAACGTGATGGTCAAGATCGACAACAACCTGATCGAAGCGGCCTACGACCTCGGAGCGTCCGGAAAGACCGTTCTCACGAAGGTCCTCCTGCCGCTTTCCATGCCCGGCATCATCAGCGGCATCACCATGGTCTTCGTGCCGGCCGTCACCACCTTCGTGATCTCGCAGATCCTGGGCGGCGGCAAGATCTATCTCATCGGCAACATCATTGAGCAGGAATTCACCCTGAACGGCAACCGGCAGCTTGGCTCCGGCCTGTCGCTCGTCATGATGGTCTTCATCCTGATCAGCATGGCGCTTCTCAATAAATTCGATAAGAACGGGGAGGGCTCCATCATATGAAGAACTTCCTCAAGCGTTTTTATCTCATCATCATCCTGCTGTTCCTCTACCTGCCCATCGTCACCCTGATCGTGCTCAGCTTCAATGATACGAAGACCATGGGCGTGTGGAAGGGCTTCACCCTGAAATGGTATCAGGACATGTTCAGCAACCCGCAGATCCTGAATGCGTTCTGCAACACGCTGTTCATCGCGCTGCTTGCCGCGGTCGTGTCGACCGTCGTCGGAACCGTTGCCTGCGTGGGCATCATGGCGCTGTCGAAACGGCAGAAGAATGCCGTTCTGCAGGCGACGAACATCCCGCTCCTCAACGCGGACATCGTGACAGCCGTTGCGCTCCTTCTGGCCTTCGGCATGTTCGGGATCTCACTGAGCCTCGGAACGGTCGTTTTCGCACACATTACGTTCTGCCTGCCCTACGTCATCCTGAACGTCCTGCCGAAGCTGCGGCAGACCGGTACGATCCACTTTGAGGCGGCACAGGATCTGGGCGCGACGCCGCTTTATGCCTTCATGCACATCGTGCTGCCGGACATCATGCCCGGCGTGTTTTCCGGCTTCCTGCTGGCCTTCACGATGAGCCTTGACGACTTCATCATCACCTACTTCACGCGCGGCGCCGGCATCAATACCATCTCGACGCTGGTCTACAGCCAGGTCAAAGTCGGGATACGGCCGACGATCTTTGCCCTGTCCACCGTGATCTTCGTCCTGGTGCTGATCGTGCTCCTGCTGTCGAATTTCCTTCCGGAAAAGATGGAAAAAGCCAGAGAAAAGGCGGAGAAGGAAGGCCGTGAGCTGACGCCCGAACAGAGAAAGAAACGCAGGACGGCAAAGCGGATCGGCGCAGGCATCGTCGCTGCCGCGGTCGTGGCCGTCTGCGTGCTGGCCAGCCCTTACGTGGGTGCGATGGCCGGCAAGGGCGAAGTGATCTATTTCTACAATTACGGCGACTACATCGATCCGGACCTGATTTCTGCCTTTGAAGCGGAGACCGGCATCTCCGTCGTCATGGATACTTTCGATACCAACGAGAGCATGTATCCGATCATCGAAGGCGGCCAGGTCAGCTACGACCTCATCGTCGCCGGCGACTATACGATCGAGAAGATGATCGAGAACAAGCTGATCCAGCCGATCAACTACGACAACATTCCGAATGCGGCGAACCTGGAACCTGCCTACATGGAGATCCTGGCGAGCACGGATCCCGGCAACCAGTACATGATCCCCTACACCTGGGGAACGGTCGGCATCCTCTACAACAAGACAATGATCCCGGAAGGCCGCATCACGAGCTGGAAGGACCTGTGGGATCCCGAACTTGCGGAGCACGGCATCCTGATGATGGACAGTCTGCGCGACACCTTCATGGTCGCCGAACTGATCCTCGGCTACGACATGAATACCAGCGATCCCGAAGAACTGCAGAAGGTCGTGGACCTGCTGATCGAGCAGCAGCCTTTGGTGCAGGCCTACGAAAACGACTCCGCGAGAGACGATATCATCACGGAGAGCGCAGGCCTCGGCATGATCTACTCCGGCGAGTATCTCTACTGCCTGGACGAGAACGAGAACCTGGATTACGTGATTCCGGAGGAAGGCACGAACGTCTGGTTCGACTGCTTCGTGATCCCGACGAACGCCAAGAACAAGGAAGGCGCGGAAAAGTTCATCAATTTCATGCTTGACGCGGAAGCGGGACTGGCCACCTTCAACTATCTGACCTATCCGATCCCGAATGCCGCGACCATGGAACTCATCGACGAGGAGATCCGCGAAGACGAGAACGTATTCCCTTCGCAGGAAACTTTGGACCGCTGCGACAGATTCCACTATCTGGGCAAGGAAGCCGATCAGGTGCTTGCTTCCTACTGGAAGCGCTTCAGGGGCAACTGACGGACAGGCCTGAAACAGGAGATATTTATGACAGACAATGAACTGAAGATGACAAAAAGCTTTCAGCCGATCCAGGAACGCACCCTGCCGATCAACGAGATGATGAAGGAGGTCTATCACGCCCTGCAGACCAAGGGTTACGACCCCGTCAGCCAGATCGTCGGCTACATCATGTCGGGCGACCCGACTTATGTAACGAGCTACCGCGATGCCCGCTACCTGATCTCCCAGGTGGAACGCGACGAGATCCTGGAGGAACTGCTCCGGGCCTACATCGCGAACGTGATCGAGAAAGAATGAAGCGCCTGCTGGGGCTCGATTACGGTTCGAAGACCGTGGGCGCCGCGGCGACCGACGCGCTGGGTCTGACCGTCCAGCCGGTGGAGACGATCGTCCGGAAGGAAGAAAAAAAACTGCGCCGGACGCTTGCACGGATCGAAACGCTCTGCCGGGAAATGGAGATCGGCGCCGTTGTCGTCGGACTGCCGCTCAACATGGACGATACGGAAGGGGAGCGCGCAGCTGCAGCCCGCAGTTTCGGCGAGGCCGTGGAAAGGCGCACGGGCCTTCCGGTATATTATGAAGACGAACGGCTGACCACGCTGGCCGCCGATGAGATCCTTGACGAGACCGGCTTTGCCCGGAAGGACCGCAAGGAGGTCATTGACCAGCTGGCTGCCGTACTGATCCTGGAAAGCTTTATTTCGCGGAAGGAGGTGAAGCATGGAGAAGATCAGATTTAAAGGAGATCTTGGAGAAGAGATCGAACTGTATGTGATCGACACGACGAAGCTGGCAGGCGAGGATTATCTGCTCGCTTCCGACGTGGAAGCCGGCGACGGAGAGTGCTATATCTTTAAGGACGTCTCTCCGGAAGGAAGCGCGGAGGCGGTCTATGAACCGGTGACCGACGAAGGCGCGCTGGACTATCTGCTCAGTGTATTTGCCGAGCAGCTTGACGACATCGATCTGCAGTTCTGAAACATAACAACAGGAGAAAAACATGAGCAAACTTCGCATTATCCCGCTGGGCGGACTCGACCAGATCGGGATGAACATCACCGCATTTGAGTACGAAGACGATATCATCGTCGTCGACTGCGGACTGGCGTTTCCCAGCGACGACATGCTCGGCATCGATCTGGTCATTCCGGACGTCTCCTATCTGGAAGAGAACCTGGATCGCGTGAGAGGCTTTTTCATCACGCACGGCCATGAAGATCACATCGGCGCACTGCCGTACATCCTGCGCAAGATCAACGTGCCGGTCTACGGCACCAAGCTGACCATGGCGCTGATCGACGGCAAGCTCGAAGAACAGGGTCTGGAGAATACCGCGCGCAGAAAGATCGTCACCTACGGACAGACGGTCACGACCGGTTCGTTCAAGGTGGAATTCATCCGCACGAACCACAGCATCGTGGATGCCGCGGCCTTCGCGATCAGCTGCCCGGCAGGCACCGTGGTGCATACGGGCGACTTCAAAGTGGACTATACGCCGGTCTTTGGCGATCCGATCAATCTGGCACGTTTCGCCGAACTCGGACAGCAGGGCGTGCTGGCGCTGCTGTGCGATTCCACGAACGCGATCCGCGAAGGCTTTACCATGTCGGAAAGAACGGTCGGCAGCACGATCGACAGCATCTTTGCCGAGAACCAGAACAGCCGCATCATCGTGGCGACCTTTGCTTCGAACGTCGACCGGGTACAGCAGATCATCAACGCAGCAGTTCACTATGACCGGAAGGTCGCCGTGGACGGACGCAGTATGACGCGCATCCTGAGCACGGCGTCGGAAGTCGGCTACATCAGCATTCCCGAGGAGACGCTGGTCTCGCTGGAAGACATCCGCAACTTCCCCCGTGAGAAGACTGTTCTGATCACGACGGGCAGCCAGGGTGAAAGCATGGCGTCTCTGTCCCGCATGGCGGCAAGCATCCACCGCAAGGTCACGATCGACCCGACGGACGTCATCATCCTGAGTTCTACACCGATCCCCGGCAACGAGAAGGCTGTTGCAAAGATCATCAACGAACTGACCGCGCAGGGCGCAAAAGTCATTTTCCAGGACGTGCACGTGTCCGGCCACGCCTGCCAGGAAGAGATCAAACTGATCTACTCCCTGTGCAAGCCCAAGTTCGCGATCCCGGTGCACGGCGAATACCGCCACCGCCAGGCACAGGCTTCGATCGCCGCCGCCCTGGGCATTCCGCGGGAAAACATTTTCCTGCTGGAAGCCGGCGACGTGCTTGAAGTGGACGAGGAAGGCGCTTCCGTGGTGGATAAGGTCCAGAACGGCCGCATCCTCGTGGACGGCCTTGGTGTCGGCGACGTGGGGAACATCGTCCTGCGCGACCGCCAGCTGTTGGCACAGCACGGCATCATCATTCTGGTTTCCGTGTTCCAGCACGGAACCGGCGAACTGCTCGCCGGCCCGGACATCATCACGCGCGGCTTCGTCTACGTCCGTGAGTCCGAAGAACTCATGGAGGAGGCGCAGGAAGTCGCGTACGGCACCATCGTCAGCTGCCGCAGCCGCGGCATCGGCGACTGGACGAAGATCAAGCAGGAAATGAAGGACGATCTGAGCGACTTCCTGTGGAAACGCATGAGAAGGAGCCCCATGATCATCCCGATCATCATGGAGGTTTAAGCAGTGACGGCTTCCGAAAACATTCCCGACGAACCGGCAAGAGACCGGTACGAGGAACGGAAGGAAAGGGAAGAGCAGGAAGCTGCGCGCGCGATCCTGACGCACGGACTCCACGTCCTGTTCAAGGCCGCGGTCGCAGCAGTGTTCGTCATGGCGCTCTTTTACGGGGTCCGCTGGGCTTACCGTTTCGGCTATTCCGTCTTTACGACGCCGACAGTCGACGCGCCTCCCGGCCGCAATGTGGAATTCACCGTCCTCGAAGGCCAATCGGTCCGTTCGGTCGGTGAGGAACTCGTCCAGAGCGGCCTGACCGCGAGCAGCGCCGTTTTCACTGTCCAGGCCCGGATCTACGGCTACGAGATCCTGCCGGGGACTTATACTCTCAATACGTCGCAGACCATTTATGAGATGCTGCGCATCATGTCGGCGAAACCGGCCGAATAGGCCGGCCGCCGTTATGTCATTATCCGCATCCGAGGAGACAGAATGGAACAGATGAAATTTCCCGAAACCTATGAACTCGTCATTCAGTCCGGGCTGAAAGAGCTCGGACTGAATGCTTATGTGCTCCGTCACAGGAAGACCAAGGCCCGCGTGATCTGCCTGCCCGCGGACGATCCGAACAAGACTTTCGCGATCGCCTTCCGTACGCCGCCGATCGACAACAGCGGCCTGACGCACATCCTCGAGCATTCCGTGCTCTGCGGGAGCGACAAATTCCCGGTCAAGGATCCCTTCGTGGAGCTGATGAAGACCTCCCCGAACACCTTCCTGAACGCGATGACCTATCCGGACAAGACGATCTATCCCGTCTCCAGCTGCAATGACAAGGACTTCGCGAACCTGATGGACGTGTATCTGGATGCGGTCTTTCATCCGCAGCTGCATCGCGACGAGCGCATTTTCCGTCAGGAAGGCTGGCGCTACGAACTGGAGAGCGAAGACGGCGAAATGAATCTGAACGGCGTCGTCTACAGCGAAATGAAGGGGGCTTTTTCCTCTTCGGATGAGATCCTGGAACGCTATGCCAAGCAGAGCCTGTTCCCGGATACGGCGTACGGCTTTGAATCGGGCGGCGCGCCGGAAGCGATCCCGACGCTGACTTATGAGAAATTCTGCGGTTTCCATAAGAAACTCTACCATCCGTCCAATTCGTGGATCTATCTGTACGGAGACTGCGACATGGACGACAGGCTGCGTTTCATCGACGAAGCCTATCTTGCTGCCTATGACCGTGAAGAAATCGATTCCGAACTGAAGATGCAGCCGGCTTTTGACGCTGAACGCGAGCTCAGCATCACCTATCCCGTCGGTGCGGATGAGGGGACGGACGACCGGGCGTACTATTCCCTGCAGTGGGTGACCGGTACGGCCGGCGATGTCCGGACGATGGCGGCGCTCAGCATCCTGGAACAGGTCCTTTTGAACGCGCCGGGAGCTCCGCTCAAGCAGGCGCTGCTTGACGCCGGCCTCGGGAAAGACGTTTCGGGCAGCAATACCGCTGAGATCCTGCAGCCTTACTTTGCGGTCATGGCGAAGGATGCTCCCGTGGGCAAAAAGGAGAAATTTGAGAACGTTGTCCGCGGCACGCTGACGAAACTCGCGAAAGAAGGCCTGAACAGAAACGCCCTGCGTGCGGCCATCAGCAACAGTGAATTCCAGACCCGCGAAGCGGATTTCGGCGGACTGTCGAAGGGCCTGATCTTCGGACTGGAGATCCTGCGGAACTGGCTGTACGACCTGGACGATCCTTTCCGTCCTCTGCGCTATGACGACGATTACGCCTTCTTTAAGGAAAACGTCGACAAGGGATATTTCGAGGAACTGATCCGTACGCTCTTCATCGACAATCCGCACTGCTCGCTGATCGAAATGATCCCCGAACCGGGCAAGACGGAGCGTGACGAAGCCGAACTGAAGCAGAAACTGGCCGGATACAAGGCGTCTCTGTCCGCAGAAGAGCGCAGGACGCTTGCGGAAAAGTCTGCCGACCTGAAACTCTGGCAGGAAACGCCGGACAGCGAAGAAGCCCTGGCCACCGTACCGAAGATCACGGTCGCCGATCTTTCTTCCAAGGCACGTCCGATCGTGAACGAAGAGGATGAGACCGCCGGCGTGAAGATCGTTCACCGGGCAGAGAAGACTTCCGGCATCGATTATCTGCAGTTCTTCTTCCCGCTGGAGAACGTTCCCGCGGAAGCGGTCCCGTGGCTCGGTCTGTACAAAGCCTGCTTCAATCAGGTTTCGACGGCGGAACACGGTTACCGCGAGCTGTACGACCTCGGCATGGAACTGACCGGCGGCATGACCTTCAGCCTGGAGTCCGTCGTACGTTTCCGTGAAGGCGGCTGGAAGCCCATGGCTTCCGTCAGCGTCAAGGTCCTGCACGAAAAACTTGCGGCAGCGCTTGATCTTCTGAAGGAGATCCTGCTAACTTCGCGCTTTGACGACGAACAGCGCCTGCGCGAGATCCTGGCCGAAACGGTCACCGGGCTCCGCCAGAGCCTGATCGGCGCGGGACACATGGCTGCCATGCGCCGTTCGATGTCCTACTACGATGAAAAAGCCCTGTTCGGCGAGCTGACCGAAGGCCTTGATTTCTTCCGCTTTGCTTCGGATCTGGAGCAGCATTTTGAAGAGGAAAAAGGTGCGATCACCGCGAAACTGGCCGATGCCGCGCGCCGTACGTACAAGAAGAACGGCCTGATCGTCAACGTGACGGCCGAGGAAGAAGCGTATCCGCACATTAAGGAACTGCTCGGCAGCTTTGCCGCCGCATTCCCGGAAGACGAAGAGACCTGCTTCAGCCTGCCGGCGCCCGAGCAGAAGAATGAGGGGATCAAGACCAGCGGCGGCGTCGGCTACGTTGCGATGACCGGCAGCTTCTTCAAGGCCGGTCCTTACACGGGTGCGCTGCAGATCCTCCGCACCGCCCTGTCTGCCGGCTATCTATGGCAGAACGTGCGCGTGCTCGGCGGCGCCTACGGCTGCATGTGCCGCTTCCCGATGAGCGGAGATGCTTACCTGGTCTCTTACCGCGATCCCAACGTGCGCAAGACGAAAGAGGTCTATGAAGCGATCCCGGCCTGGCTGGAAAGCCTCGCCGTTCCGCAGGAAGCGGTGGACGGGTTTATCATCTCCACGGTCGGCGGGACCATGGACATGCCGCTCACGCCGTCTCTGAAGGGCAGCACCGATTTCCGGATGTGGCTCTCGGGCGTCACGCAGGACGACCTGCAGAAGGAACGCGAGGAAGCGCTCGCCTGCACGCCGGAGACCCTGCAGTCCCTCAGCCCTTACGTGAAGGCCGTTCTGGACCCGAACAACTTCTGCGTCTTCGGATCGGTCACCGGCATCGACGCGGACAGCGACCTCTTCCGGCATACGGAAATGCTCTGAGGAAATGACAATGGAAGGATTTCATTCCGGCTTCGTGACCCTGATCGGCCGGCCGAACGTGGGAAAATCCACGCTGATGAACCGGCTGATCGGACAGAAGATCGCCATCACCTCGGAAAAGCCGCAGACGACTCGGAACCGCATTGAAACGGTCTATACCGACGAACGCGGACAGATCGTCTTTTTGGATACGCCCGGCATCACTCACGCGAAGAACAAGCTGGGCGACTATATGATCACGGCGGCCGAGGCCACGCTGAAGGAAGTCGACCTGATCCTCTGGCTGGCCGAACCGGCAGCGTTTTTCGGCGAGGGCGAGGCCTTCGTCAGGGAAAAACTGAAAGGCGTGAAGACCCCTGTTTATCTGGTCATCAACAAGACCGATACGGTGGGACCGGATTCCCTGAAGGCCTGTGAACAGACTTTCCTGAAGGAGTTCCCGTTTAAGAAAGTGATCCGCGTTTCAGCCCTGAGCGGGGAAAACGTCGACGGTCTCATGGCAGCCATCTTCGAGGCGCTGCCCGAGGGACCGCAGTACTTCGATGAAGATACGTTGACCGACCAGCCGATGCGGCAGATCGCGGCGGAACTCATCCGGGAAAAAGCCCTCAGGAACCTTTCGGACGAGGTGCCGCACGGCATCGCCGTGGAGATCGAGCGGATGGCGGAGCGGCCGGACGGCCTGTTTGACGTCGATGCGTCGATCGTGTGCGAAAAGGAATCGCACAAAGGGATCATAATCGGAAAGAAAGGCGCCATGCTGAAGAAGATCGGCACCGAAGCGCGCCTGGAGATCGAAGCCCTGATGGACGCGCGCATCAATCTGAAACTCTGGGTGAAGGTCCGCAAGGACTGGCGCAACGACATGAGCCAGCTGAGAGGCTTCGGCTATTCTGTGAAGAAATAGGTGCCGCGCACGCTGCGGCAAAAGCTTATAAACGGGACGGGGAGATGAAGGATACCATCACGGCAACAGGCATCGTGCTGAGCACCATGCCCATCGGCGAATACGACAAGCGGCTGCTTCTGGAAACAAGGGAATGCGGCAAGATCAGCGTATTTGCCCGCGGCGCACGGCGGCCGAACAGCCCGCTGATCGGCGCGGCGGTCCTCTTTGCCTTCGGCGAGTTCGAACTTTCCGAAGGACGGAGCGCCTACAACCTGAGGTCCGCCCGCGTAACCGAACATTTCGACTGGGTCGCGAACGACATGGAGGCGCTGTGCTACGGCTCCTATTTCGCAGAACTGACGGATTATTACGGCCGCGAAAACATCGACGGGAGCGAAGCGATCAAACTGCTTTTCTTTGCCCTGCGCGCCCTGAAGAACGAAAAACTTTCCCGCCCGCTCATCCGGCGCGTGTTTGAACTGAAAGCCATGCAGCTGGAAGGAGAGTACTTTGAAGTGCCGAAGACCGAACTTCCGGAGCCGGCAATGAAGGCTTGGCGCTACGTCCTGGAAACGCCGCAGGAACAGCTGTTCCGTTTCGTGCTGGATCCTGAGGCGGAGGCGGCTTTCGGCAGGGCCGTGGAGCAGATGAAGCAAAGCTTCATCGAGCGGCAGTTCCGCTCGCTCGCGGTTCTGGAAGAGACACTGGCCCTGCTGTCGCCGGCGGAGCACATCGGACCGCCCGCAGAACCTGACAGTCCGCCTGACCGCGGCTGAACGCAAAAAAAGAGAGGAACCTTTGCAGGTTCCTCCTTTTTGGATATCCATGATGTTTCGGGAACAGAGGGTGTTGCTCCTAGGCCATCTTGCCAACCATCTTGGTCAGACGGGAAACTTTACGGGAAGTGGTGTTCTTGTGGTACACGCCCTTGGTGGTAGCTTTCTTGAGTTCGATCTCAGCTTCCCTTAAGGCGGCAAGCGCAGCAGCCTTGTCACCGGATTCGACGGCAGCGTCAACTTTCTTGACGTAGGTCTTCACGCGGGACTTGATCGCTTTATTGCGCTCAGCGTTGCGCTCGGCAACCAGAACACGCTTCTTCGCAGATTTGATGTTAGCCAATTGTTCTTATCCTCCGCATCATATTCCGCCGGGCGGCGGGTCAGTCCGCCCTTCGGTAGGCGCCTGCCGAAAAGAAGACACGGGTCTTTCCGACGTGCAGAAATACTTTATCGGGTTTTTCCGTGAATGTCAAGCGGAAATTGAAAAGCTTTTCAATAAGTATAAAACGGCGCTTCTCGCTTTCCGTTTGACAAGACTACGGCGATTTTTTATAATAGGAGCAGCAGAAAAGGAGTCATTATGTCTTTGGATAAACTGGAACGGAAACTCGGCCGCTTTGCGATCAGGAATCTGATGCTCTATCTGATCATCCTGTATATAGGCGGCTTCATGCTGGTCACCCTGCGGCCCGGCTTCTACGAAACCTACCTCTGTCTGAACTGGGCAATGATCCTCAAAGGGCAGGTGTGGAGGCTCGTTACCTATATCATGTATCCGCCGTCCACGTCGATCCTGTGGTTCCTGCTTGAGTGCTTCATTTTCTGGTCGCTCGGCAGCAATCTGGAAAAACTGTGGGGGACGTTTTATTTCAATCTTTACGTATTCATCGGGCTGTTCGCGAATGTCATCATTTCGCTGCTGGTCTATCTGATCGGCCATCAGATCCTGCCTCTCACCGCCGACAGCCTGTACATGTCCTTCCTGCTGGCCTTCGCCATGACGGTGCCGGAGATGCGTTTCTACCTGTACATGATCATCCCCGTCAAAGCCAAATATCTGGCAGTGTTCTACATGGTCATCCTGGGGCTCCAGCTCGTGATGGGGAACTGGGCAACGAGGCTTTCGGTGATCGCCAGCCTTGTGAACGTCGCGGTCTTCTTCATTTTCATCAGGAAGCCGATCCTCCGGGTGAAGCAGTTCATCCGGCGGCAGCAGTTCCGGGAGAACATCAGGGCGGCGGAGCCGACGGTAAAATACGGCGGCGCGAGGCACCGCTGCGCAGTCTGCGGACGTACGGAACTTGACGATCCGAATCTCGAATTCCGCTACTGCAGCAAGTGTGCGGGCGGCCGGGAATACTGCCTGGACCATCTGTATACGCACGTGCACGTGACAGCAGAGCATCCGGAAGGGCAGCAGTGAGTTTTCTCCGCAGGCTTGACAGAAAGCGGCTTATCCTGTAGACTTGTAAACGGGAGATGGCGCAGGCTGTTTTCCGTTTTTTATGCAGAAAAACAGGGAAAACGCTTGACAAGTTCGGGAAAATATCATACGATAAAGAAAATCGAACATTAGTTCGAACGGAGGCATCATGAATCAGGAAGATAAAAGAAGAGCACTGGAGACTGCCGTCGCGTCCATCGAGAAGGATTACGGCAAGGGCTCCATCATGAGACTGGGCGACAATACCGCCATGAATATCGAAACCATCCCGACCGGTTCCATTTCCCTGGACCTCGCACTCGGGCTCGGCGGCATCCCTAAGGGCCGCATCATTGAGATCTTCGGACCGGAATCCAGCGGCAAGACCACGCTGGCCCTGCACGTGGTCGCCGAAGCGCAGAAACTCGGCGGCATCGCAGGCTTCGTGGATGCGGAACACGCGCTCGATCCGAAGTATGCCAAGGCCATCGGCGTCGACGTGGATAACCTCTACGTCTCGCAGCCGGACAACGGCGAGCAGGCGCTGGAGATCGCCGAGACCATGGTGCGATCGGGCGCCATGGACGTCGTGGTCATCGACTCCGTTGCCGCGCTGGTTCCGAAAGATGAGATCGACGGCGACATGGGCGATGCGCAGATGGGCAAGCAGGCCCGCCTGATGAGTCAGGCCTGCCGCAAACTGACCGCAGCGATCGGCCGCAGCGGCTGCGTCGTCATCTTCATCAACCAGCTGCGTGAGAAGGTCGGCGTCATGTTCGGCAATCCCGAAGTGACGACCGGCGGCCGCGCGCTGAAGTTCTACAGTTCCGTGCGTCTGGACGTCCGCCGCATCGAATCCCTCAAGCAGGGCGGCGAAGTCATCGGCAACCACGTGCGCGTGAAGGTCGTCAAGAACAAGGTCGCACCGCCCTTTAAGGAAGCGGAATTCGACATCATGTTCGGCACCGGCATTTCCCGTGAGGGCGATATCCTGAATCTTGCGGAGAAAGCGGGTATCATCGAAAAGAGCGGCGCCTGGTATTCCTATCAGGGAAGCCGCATCGGCCAGGGCCGCGACAATACCAAGCTTTTCCTGAAGACGCATCCCGAGATCCTCGAAGAGGTCGAAGGCCTGGTCAGGGAGCATTTCGGCCTTCCGGCCGCAGCAAAGCCCGAAGAATAAGAAGACAGCAGGGGTATCCTTCGAGAAGCCCCTGCTTTTCGTCTTTTGATAAGCAGTGATCAACAATAAGAACAAGGAGTAATCCACATGGCAAAGTACGTAATGGCACTCGACGCAGGGACCACCAGCAACCGCTGCATCCTCTTTGACGAAAACGGCGACATCCGCAGCATGGCACAGCGTGAATTCACGCAGTTCTTCCCCGAACCCGGCTGGGTCGAACACGAACCGGAGGAGATCTGGAATACGATGCTTCACGTTGCGCAGCAGGCCATGGCCAACGTCGGCGCGGTCTGCACCGACATCGCCGCCATCGGCATCACGAACCAGCGCGAGACCACGATCGTCTGGGACCGCCAGTCAGGGGAAGCCGTGAGCCGCGCGATCGTCTGGCAGTGCCGCCGCACCTCTGAATTTACGGAAGAACTGAAGAATTCCGATCCCGGGATCGTCGATCTGTTCCGGAAGAAGACCGGTCTGGTCATCGATCCGTATTTCTCCGGTACCAAGATCCGCTGGATCCTCGACCATGTGGAAGGCGCACGGGAAAAAGCCGAGGCCGGAAAGCTTGCCTTCGGTACCGTGGACAGCTGGCTGATCTACAAACTGACCAAGGGAAAGGTCCACGTGACGGACTACTCCAATGCTTCGCGGACCCTGCTTTTCAACATCAATACCCTCGAATGGGATGAGGAACTCTGCCGCATTCTCGGCGTGCCCATGAACATGCTGCCCGAAGCAAAACCTTCAAGCTGTGTTTACGGGACGGCCGATCCCGAATTCTTCGGCGGTCCGATCCCGATCGCCGGTGCAGCGGGAGACCAGCAGGCAGCTCTGTTCGGCCAGACCTGCTTTGAACCCGGCGAAGCCAAGAATACTTACGGGACCGGCTGCTTCATGCTGATGAACATCGGCGACAAGCCGATCTTCTCCGAAAACGGTCTGCTGACGACCATTGCCTGGGGGCTCAACGGAGAGGTAAAGTATGCCCTTGAAGGTTCCGTCTATGTTGCCGGCGCCGCGATCCAGTGGCTCCGTGACGAGATGAAGATGGTGGATACCGCGCCTGATTCGGAATATTTCGCGAGAAAAGTTCCGGATACGAACGGCTGCTACGTCGTTCCTGCCTTTACCGGCCTCGGCGCGCCGTACTGGGATCCTTTTGCCCGCGGCGCCATCGTCGGCCTTACGAGAGGCGTCAACCGCAACCACATCATCCGCGCGACACTCGAATCGCTGGCCTTCCAGACCAATGATGTCCTGCGTGCCATGGAAAAGGACTCCGGCATCCATCTGTCCGCCCTCAAGGTGGACGGCGGCGCCTGCAAGAACGACTTCCTGATGCAGTTCCAGGCGGATATCATCAACACGCCGGTCAGAAGGCCCAAGTGTGTTGAAACGACGGCCATGGGGGCGTCGTATCTGGCCGGACTTGCTGTCGGCTTCTGGAAGGACAAGGCCGACGTCCTCCGCAACTGGACGATCGACCGCGTTTTCGAGCCGCGGATGGACGAGGTAAGGCGGGTGAAGGAACTTTCCGGCTGGAGCAAGGCGGTCGCGGCAACACGCGGATGGTCGAAAAACTGAGCCCCGAAACACTGCGCTTTTCACGAAAACAGCCGGAAATCCTTGTTTCGTGCCTGAAATTCTTCAAAAAAAGCAAAAAAATGACAAAAAGGGCTTGATTTTTTCGGAAACGCCCCTTATAATGCCATCGTTGAATGTTGACTTTGTTGGAAAGAGTGGTCGAAAGCCACTCTTTCCGTTTTGTAAAGGGGTATGAAATGATCCGCAGGGAAGAATGCGAAAGGAGAGCGGAAGAGCTGCTGCAGCCCATCTGTACGGCGCAGGGACTTGAGCTCGTCGACGTGGAATACGTCAAGGAAGGATCCACGAGATACCTTCGGGCCTACCTGGATAAGGCAGGCGGAATAAAGATCGGCGACTGCGAAGCGGCGAGCCGCGCCTGGGAAGCCGAACTGGACAAGGCCGATTTCATTGAAGAGGCCTACACGCTGGAAGTCAGTTCTCCCGGACTGCTCCGGCCCTTCAAAAAAGACAGGGATTTCCAGAGGAACATCGGAAATGACGTGGAGATCCACCTCTTCAAACCCGATGCGGAAAAGAATAAGGAATACGTCGGTATGCTGGAAGCATTCGACAGCGAGACCGTGACCCTTTCGTTCGGCGAAGGGGAAACAAAGACCTTTGCCCGCCGGGACATTTCCCTGGTTCGGCCTTACATCGACTTTTCAGACTTTTGACGATAGAAACACGGAGGACACCGGAAAATGAATAAGGAACTGATCGAAGCCCTGAACGTACTGGAAAAAGAGAAAGATATCAGCCGCGAAGTAATCATGGAAGCAATTGAAAACTCGCTGCTTACGGCCTGCAAGAACCATTTCGGCAAGGCTGACAATATCCACGTCCACATGGACCGAGAGACCGGCGACTATGAAATGTATGCCGAGAAGACCGTGGTGGAGACCGTGACCGATCCCGCCCTGGAGATCTCGCTCGAGGATGCGCACAAGAAGAACGCGATGTACCAGGTGGGCGATGTTGTCCGCGAAGACATTCGTTCTGCGAGTTTCGGCCGCATTGCCACGCAGAACGCGAAGAACGTCATTCTGCAGAAACTGCGTGAAGAAGAACGCAAGTCGGTCTACGACCGCTACAATTCCCGTGAACACGACATCATCACCGGCGTCGTGCAGCGCCATATCGGAAAGAATATCAGCATTAACCTGGGCAAGGCCGATGCGATCATGCCCGAGAACGAGCAGGTCAAGACGGAAAACTACCGTCCGACCGAGCGCATCAAGGTCCTGATCCTTGAAGTCAAGGATACGCCCCGCGGCCCGCACATCCTGGTCAGCCGGACCCATCCGGACCTCGTCAAGCGCCTTTTTGAGGCCGAAGTGGCCGAGATCCAGCAGGGGATCGTTGAGATCAAGGCGATCGCCCGCGAAGCCGGTTCACGCACCAAGATGGCTGTCGTTTCCTACGATGAAGGCGTGGATCCGATCGGCGCCTGCGTCGGCCTGAACGGCGTCCGCGTGAACGCAGTCGTTGACGAACTGGGCGGCGAAAAGATCGACATCATTCACTGGAGCGATAACTCTGCCGAACTGATCGAAAACGCCCTCAGCCCGGCCAAGGTCATCTGCGTCCTGGCGGATGACGAAGAAAAGGAAGCTCTGGTCATCGTCCCCGACTTCCAGCTGTCCCTCGCGATCGGCAGAGCCGGCCAGAACGCCAGGCTTTCCGCCAAACTCACGGGCTATAAGATCGACATCAAGAGCGAGACCGAAGCCAGAGAGTCCGGCCTGTTCGAAGAGATCGGCTACATTGACGACTACAGCAACGACTATTCGGAAGAAGAGGCAAACGTTTCCGAGGAAGAGGCATAATTGAAAGCATGAAGGAACGAAAGCAGCCGCAGCGCACCTGTGTGGGGTGCCGCGAAGAAAAAGACAAAAAGGAGCTGATCCGGATCGTGC
This sequence comes from uncultured Lachnospiraceae bacterium, assembly GCA_902789555.1. GTDB lineage: Bacteria > Bacillota > Clostridia > Lachnospirales > Lachnospiraceae > UBA6987. Next base: position 245,552 of record CADAOF010000001.1, on the reverse strand, counting down.
ATACGCCTGACGGCGAATATCTCGTCGATCCCGGCGGAAAAGCTGCCGGCCGCGGCGCGTATCTCTGCCGCAGTGCCGAGTGTCTGGAGAAGGCCTTCCGAACGGAGGCGCTCAGCCGTTCCTTCAGGACCCATGTGCCGAAAGAGGCGCAGGAAAAGCTTCGGGCGGAGGTGAAGGCGCTTGTCGGAGAATAAGATACTGGGATTGCTCGGCATCGCGGCAAAAGCCGGAAAAGTGGCAAGCGGCGAATTTGCCGCAGAACAGGCACTGAAAGCCCGAAAAGCATGGCTGACCATCGTCGCGGAGGACGCGTCGGCAAATACGAAGAAGAAATTCCGCGACCGATGTGAACACGGCGGCTGTCCGTTCCTTGTCATCGGCAGCAAGCAGGCGCTTGCGCATGCGATAGGCAAGGGAGACCGATCCTGCATTGCGGTGCTGGATCAGGGACTGGCGGCAGCGATCAGCCGTACTGCAGAAACCATTACGGAAAACCGGGGAGAATAAAGCATGGATAATGAAAAGAATGTCAATATGAACCCTTCCGATGAAGGCACACAGCCGAAGAAGAAAAAATGGAGCGTGGTGTTCCATGCCCAGAACAGCCAGCAGAACAGTCTGAAGATGCGTCCGCAGACACCGGGCGCGCCGAAGAAGCCTGCCGGGACTTCGTCTGCTGCAAAGACGCCGGCAAGACCTGCCGCCCAGTCCGGGACGGCTGCTTCTGCACCGAAAGCGCCGGCTGCCCCGGCACCCGAAAAGCCTGCCGAAAAGGCGGCGGAGAAGCCCGTAAAGGCTGCGCCCGCACCTGAAACGGCTGCCGCGAAGAAACCGGCGGAAGAGCCCGCAAAGGCGGCAAAAGCGCCTGAAAAGGCGAATGTGAAGCCGGCGGAGACTGCTGCGGTGAAAGCGCCGTCCAAGCCTGCCGAGACGGCTGAGCCTAAGCCTGCGGAACCCGTAAAGATGGCCAAGGAAGAGCTGCCTGCCGAAAAGCCGGCCAAAAAGCCTGTGAAGAAAGCGGAACCTGAAGCGGCTGAAGTTAAGGCGCCTGAGACCAAAGCCTCTGCCGCCGAACCGCCCAAGGCGGAAGAACCGCCGAAACCGGTGCGCCGTTTCGTCGACATGAGCAAGGTCCGTCAGGCAGAACAGGAAGCGAAGGACCGTACCGAGCGTCTTGCCCGCGAGCAGAAGGAACGCCGCGAAGCCGCGAAGAACGGTACCGGAACGCGCGACGGACGCCGGCCGGCTGTCGGTCAGGGCCGTCCCGGCCAGCCCGGACGCGGAGGCTTTACGCAGAATGCGAACGGCGAGACCCGCGCTTATCATTCCGGCGGCACCGGAACTTATCAGCGTACCGGGAATACCTACGGCCTGCGCACCGGCGCTACCGGCAGCCAGGGCTTTATGAAGGATAAGGACGACGATCAGAAACCGCGCAGATCTGCAGGAGCAGGTGCGGGAAGAACTTCCGCTCCCCGTACCGCCGGCGCTGATTTCGGCGGCCTCGGCCTTTCCAAGAACGGCAAGAACAACAAGCAGACCCGTACCCAGCAGGGCAGCAGCAAGACGGCAAACTCCCGCTACAACAAGGGGGATTCCGGCGAACTGCGCCGTCCCGGCGGAAAGACTGCAAAGGGCAAGGGCATAAAGGATCTGGACCGTCTGGCCAAGGAAGCAAAGCCTGAGCAGAAGGAACAGCAGATCAAGACGATCACCATTCCGGAGAAGCTGACGCTCAAGGAACTGGCGGAAGCCATGAAGATGCAGCCCGCCGCCATCATCAAGAAACTCTTCCTGGAAGGCAAGGTGTTTACCGTCAACCAGGATCTGGATTACGATACCGCAGCCGACATCGCGCTCGATTTCGACATTGTTGCCGAGAAGGAAGAGACCGTCGACGTCATTGCCGAGCTCCTTGAAGATAAGATCGAAGACAAGGAAGAGAACATGGTGCCGAGACCCCCTGTGGTCTGCGTCATGGGCCACGTCGACCACGGTAAGACTTCCCTGCTCGACGCGATCCGCAAGACAAACGTCACGACCGGTGAGGCCGGCGGCATCACCCAGCACATCGGCGCGTACATGGTCGAAATAAACGGCCGGAAGATCACCTTCCTGGATACCCCCGGTCACGAAGCCTTCACCGCCATGCGCATGCGCGGTGCCCAGGCGACCGATATCGCGATCCTGGTCGTGGCTGCCGACGACGGTGTCATGCCGCAGACCGTCGAAGCCATCAACCATGCGAAGGCTGCCGGCGTTGAGATCGTCGTTGCCATCAACAAGATCGACAAGCCCGGCGCCAACATTGACAAGGTCAAGAAGGAACTGTCCGAATACGGCCTGATCGGTGAGGAATGGGGCGGCTCCAACGTCTTCGTCCCCGTTTCCGCGAAACGCGGCGACGGTATTGAAGACCTGCTGGAGATGGTCCTTCTGGTTGCCGACGTACAGGAACTGAAGGCCGACCCGAAGCGAAGCGCCCGCGGTCTGGTCATCGAAGCGCAGTTGGATCCGACCCGCGGTCCCGTGGCCACCGTGCTCGTGCAGAAGGGTACGCTTCACGTGGGCGACAACGTCGTGGCCGGCGGCTGCTACGGCAAGATCCGCGCGATGCTGAACGACAAGCGCGAACGCGTGAAGGAAGCGACGCCCGGCATGCCTGTCGAGCTGCTCGGCCTTTCGAGCGTCCCCGGCGCCGGCGAAGTCTTCATTTCCACGAAGACGGAAAAGGATGCCCGCGCCTATGCCGAGACCTTCATTGCCGAAGGCCGCAAGAAGCTGCTGGAAGAGACCAAGAGCAAGCTGACGCTCGACGATCTGTTCAGCCAGATCCAGAGCGGCAACATGAAGGAACTGAACCTGATCGTCAAGGCAGACGTCCAGGGCTCGGTGGAAGCCGTGAAGACAAGCCTGCAGAAGCTGTCGAACGAGCAGATCGCCGTCAAGGTGATCCACAGCGCTGCCGGCAACATCTCCGAATCCGATGTCACGCTGGCTTCGGCTTCGAACGCGATCATCATCGGTTTCAACGTGAAGCCCGATGCCCAGGCCCGCTCGATCGCGGAGCAGGAGAAGGTCGACATCCGTCTCTACGACGTCATTTACAAGGCGATCGAGGACGTGGAAGCTGCCATGCTCGGCATGCTTGAACCGGAATACGAAGAGCAGATCATCGGCCACGCCGTGGTCCGCCAGGTCTTCAAGGCCTCCGGTATCGGCAACATCGCCGGCTGCTTCGTTCTGGACGGCAAGCTGCAGCGCGGCTGCAAGTGCCGCATCACCCGCGGCAAGGACCTGCTCTTCGACGGCAACCTCGCTTCGCTCAAGCGTTTCAAGGACGATGTCAAGGAAGTGGCTGCCGGCTACGAATGCGGCCTTGTCTTTGAAAAGTTCGGCGACTTCGACGTGGACGATGCCATCGAGGCCTATGCCATGGTGGAAAAACCGCGCAAGCTCCCGAGCCATAAGGATTGATATGAAGAAACACAGTGTAAAAAACGAACGGATCAACGCGGAGATGCAGCGGGAACTTTCCCGCATTCTCCGCGAAGAGGTGAAGGATCCGCGCATCCCGGTCATGATAAGCGTTACCGATGCTCAGGTGGCACCGGACCTGAAGACCTGCAAGGCCTATATCAGCGTGCTCGGCGATGACGAGACGGTCGAGGAGACGAAGGCTGCCTTAAAGAGCGCTGCCGGCTTCATCCGTCACGAAGTAGCGGTCAACCTGAACCTCAGGCTGACGCCGGAGATCACGTTCATCATGGATAATTCGATCGCCTACGGCTCGGAAATGTCGCAGAAGATCGACGAGGTCATGGCGGCGCAGAACGCCAAGATCGCCGCGATGGGCGAGGCAGTCCCTTCCGTCCCGGAGGACGAAGACGAGTTATGAGCAGCATGATCGGTGCCCTGGTGCGTGACGCCCGCAGCATCGCCCTCAGCGGACATGTACGTCCTGACGGCGACTGTGTGGGAGCTTGCCTCGGGCTGTGGAATTATCTGCGAAAGACGATGCCGCAGGTGCGCGTGGATGTATACCTCGGGACCTATGCCTCGTCTTTTTCTTTTCTGAACGGAGAAGACCGGATCCTGCATGCACCTTCCGGCGAGGTCTACGATCTTTTCATTTCACTGGATGCAGCGGCGAAGGACAGGCTTGATGCATTTCTGCCGATGTTCGAACGGGCCGGACGACGCGTCGTGATCGACCATCACGAGACGAATCCGGGCTTCGGCGAGGAAAATCTCATCGAGGGCGGCGCGAGCTCCACCTGCGAACTGCTGTTTACGCTTTTGGACGAAAAACTGATCGACCGCGACTGCGCGCGCTGCCTTTATCTCGGCATCGTGCACGATACCGGCGTCTTTAAGTATCCGTCGACGACGCTGCGGACAATGACAGTCGCCGGCCGTCTTCTGGAAAAGATGGAAAAAAACGATGCGCAGTTCATCATCGACGAGACCTTCCATGCCCGGAGCTTTGCGCAGAACAAGGCGATCGGCGTCGCACTCGGATCCTCTTACCTGGAACTGGACGGAAAACTCATCATTGCGGCGGTGACGAAAGCTGAGCGGGAAGCCCTCGGGCTCAGTGCGCAGGATCTGGACGGCGTCATCGACGAGCTCCGGATCACGAGAGGGACGGAAGCCGCAGCGTTCTTCTATGCACTGGAGGATGACGTCTACAAGGTCAGCCTGCGCTCGCAGCACATCAGCGTTTCCGGCCTTGCCGCTTCCCACGGGGGCGGCGGCCACGAGCATGCTGCCGGCTTTGACATGAGAGGTCCGTGGCAGGAATCGGCAAAGATCATTACCAAAGAAATAGGGGAGCTTATCGGCGCATGGACGGAGTCCTGATCGTAGCTAAAGAAAAAGGCTATACTTCCTTTGATGCCGTTGCGCGTCTGCGCGGGATCTTCGGACAGAAGAAGATAGGTCATCTGGGGACCCTGGATCCGGAAGCGGAAGGCGTACTGCCAGTGCTGCTCGGACGGGCCACGAAACTGGCCGATCTGCTGTCGGAAGGGACGAAAGTGTACCGGACCGTGCTGTATCTCGGTGCAGAGACCGATACGCAGGATGCCTGCGGAAAAGTGTTTGCTCATCACCTGGTCACCAGCACGGAGGAAGAAGTCCGGGCTGCGGTCATGTCCTTTGCGGGAGAAAGCAGGCAGCTGACGCCGATGTATTCCGCGCGGAAAGTCAGCGGAAGAAAACTGGTCGATCTGGCGAGGCAGGGCATCGAAGCCGAACGCGGCGAAAGCGAGATCCGTATTGACGAGCTGGAGATCCTGAGCATCCATCTGCCGCGCGTTACGCTTCGGGTGCGCTGTTCCAAAGGCACCTACATCCGCACGCTCTGTCACGATATCGGACGGAAACTCGGCTGCGGCGGCCTGATGGAGGAACTGGTCCGGGAGGAATCTTCGGGCTTTACCCTGAGGGAAGCCTATCCGCTCGGCGTCATCGAATCGATGAAGCTGACCGGGCATCTTGCCGAAGCCGTTCTGCCGCTGGAAAGCATTCTGAAGGACTATCCGCTGCGGCGGCTGAAAGCTTCAGCCGAGGCTGCGGCGAAAAACGGTAATTTCCTGTCCGACGGGAACTTCGCAAATGCGGCTGACGACGAAAACGGCAGCCTGGTGCGGGTCACTGCGCCTGACGGCTTTCTAATCGGTCTCTTTCGGAAAGAAGGTACGAAATACCGTCCTGCCGTCATGCTCCTGCCGGATCCTGCGCCGGCAAAAGTCAGGGAACCGGCGCCTTCGGTCGTTTCCATCGGCAAATTCGACGGCATGCATGTCGGACACCGGAAGATCTTCGCGGAAATGCAGCGCCAGGCGGCTGAAGACCGGCTGAAGACTGTTCTGTTCGCCTTCAGCGACAATCCGATGAGTGCCGGCGAGCCCCGTGCGATGCTGCTGACCTCGCCGGAAAAGAAACTGATGGCAAAGGACCTCGGTATGGACCGCCTCACGGAGTGCCCGTTCACCGACGCGATCCGCACGATGAGTGCCGATGATTTTCTGGAAAAGATCCTGATCGGCCAGCTCGGCATGCGCTCCATCGTGGCAGGTCCGGACTGCTGCTTCGGCTATAAACGAAGCGGAAACGTGGAAATGCTGCGGGACCGTGCCGACAAACTCGGCTTCCGCCTGACCGTGATCCCGAAAGAGATCCGGTGCGGGGAAGTCGTCAGCAGTACGCGGATCCGCGAACTCATCGCGAAGGGAGAGATGGAAGAGGCAGAGGAATGCCTGGGCTATCCGTATTTCATCCGAGCAAGGATCGGCTACGGGGAGCACATCGGTACCGCGATCGGCATCCCGACGGCGAACCAGCGCGTCCCGGACGGAAAGCTCTGCCCGCCGTACGGTGTCTACGTGTCGCTGCTGAAAACAGATAACGGCGAGATGCCGGCGATCACCAATATCGGCGTCAAGCCGACGGCCGGTCCCGGCTTCCATCTGGGGCTTGAAACGCACGTTCTTGACGGCGAACCGGAACTCTACGGACTGATGGCCGAGACGAAACTTCTGCATTTTCTGCGCCCGGAACGGAAGTTCTCCGACATGCGGGAACTGAAGGCGGAAGTTGAGCGGAACATCGCAGAAGCCCGCGCGTTCTTTACCGAACGCTGTAAAAAATAAAACACCTTGCCGGCGGCAAAAAACGCTTTACTTTTTCCGTGCGGTATGGTATAAACTTTCAGTGCGCCTGTGCTTAGCCTTTGGACACTCCGACCGGGGCCCGGCATGAGGTAAGATTATTTCAGGAGGCTGTCAAAATGACCAGCAAAGAAAGAAAGGCCGAAATCGTTAAGGAATTCGGCAAGAATGAACAGGACACCGGTTCGCCCGCTGTCCAGATCGCCTTACTGTCCGAAAGGATCCGTGAACTGACCGAACACCTGAAGGTGAATCCGAAGGATCACCATTCCCGCCGCGGTCTGTTCATGATCGTCGGCCAGCGCCGCGGCATGCTTGAATACGTCAAGAAGAACGATATCAACGAATACCGTGCGCTGATCCAGAAGCTCGGCATCCGCAAGTAAACGATCCTGAAACAGGGCGGAGTTTTCCGCCCTGTTTTCCGTATCAACAAGGCCCAATTACACAAAAAAAGAATCGGCGGCAGGCGCTTTTCGAGACTTCAAACAACTGCACATCCGCCCGTGATGTACCGTTATTTGTGGTTTCGAACGTCTGTCGCGGCAAAAAAAGGAGAAAACATGTACAAGACCTTTTCAATGGAACTGGCCGGCCGTACCCTCAGCGTCGATATCGGACGCGTGGCCGCCCAGGCGAACGGCGCCGCGTTCATGCATTACGGCGACACCGTGGTCCTTTCCACGGCGGTTTCTTCCGACGCCCCCCGCGACGGCGTTGATTTCTTCCCTCTTACCGTGGAATATGAAGAAAAAATGTATTCCGTGGGCAAGATCCCCGGCGGCTTCAACAAGCGCGAAGGCAAGGCCAGCGAGCACGCCACCCTGGCGAGCCGCGTCATCGACCGTCCGATGCGTCCCCTTTTCCCGAAGGATTACCGCAACGACGTGACCCTCAGCAACCTCATCATGAGCGTCGATCCGGACTGCAATCCCGACGTCGTCGCCATGCTCGGCTGCTCCATCGCGACCAGCATTTCCGACATCCCCTTTGACGGACCGATCTCCGCAACGATGGTCGGCCGCGTGAACGGCGAACTCTGCTTCAACCCGACCGAGGAACAGCGCCTTGCTTCTGATCTGGCTCTTACCGTGGCTTCCACGGCGGAGAAGGTCATCATGATCGAAGCCGGTGCAAGTGAAGTGCCTGAGGACGTCATGTACGACGCCATCATGGCTGCGCACGAGATGAACCGCAAGGTCATCGCCTTCATTCAGACGATCGTTGACGAATGCGGCAAGCCGAAGAAGGCCTACGAGAGCCACGTGATCCCGGAAGAAATGTATCAGGATATGGTGAGCTTCATCACGCCCGAAGCAATGGAAGAAGCCGTTTTCACCGATGAGAAGGCTGTCCGCGACGCGAACATCAAGGCCATCACCGAAAAACTGAACGAACGCTATGCCGAGAACGAGGAATGGCTTCCTTTCGTCGGCGAAGCAGTGTACAAATTCCAGAAGATGACCGTCCGCAAGATGATCCTGAAGGATCACAAGCGTCCCGACGGCCGCGCAATGAACCAGATCCGCCCGCTGGCGGCTGAAGTGGACGTCCTTCCGAGGACCCACGGTTCCGCGATGTTCACCCGCGGTCAGACCCAGATCATCGATGCCTGCACCCTGGCTCCCCTGAGCGAAGCGCAGAAGATCGACGGACTGGACCGCAAGGTGACCAGCAAGCGCTACATGCACCACTACAACTTCCCGAGCTGGTCGGTCGGCGAGACCAAGCCCAGCCGCGGACCGGGCCGCCGCGAGATCGGCCACGGCGCTCTTGCCGAACGCGCCCTGATCCCGGTGCTTCCGTCCGTGGAAGATTTCCCTTACGCGATCCGCTGCGTGTCGGAGACGATGGAATCCAACGGCTCCACCTCCATGGCCTCTACCTGCGCCTCCTGCATGGCGCTGATGGCTGCCGGCGTCCCGATCAAAACCATGGTCGGCGGCATCTCCGTCGGTCTGGTGACCGGCGAGACCGATGATGACTACGTCGTCCTCACCGACATCCAGGGCCTGGAAGACTTCTTCGGCGACATGGACTTCAAGGTGACCGGTACGCATGACGGCATCACCGCGATCCAGATGGATATCAAGATCCACGGCCTGACCCCCGCCATCATCAAGGAAGCGCTGGCCCGCACCCGTGAAGCCCGTCTGTACATCATGGACGAAGTCATGGCGAAGGCCATCCCCGGCCCTCGTCCGGAGATCAGCAAGTGGGCACCGAAGATCGTTTCGATCACCATCGATCCCGCCAAGATCGGCGACGTCATCGGCAAGCAGGGCAAGGTCATCAACTCCATCATCGAGGAGACCGGCGTCCAGATCGATATCGAAGACGACGGCACCGTTTCGGTCTGCGGCACCGACATGGACATGATCAACAAGGCCATCAGGATCATCGAGACGATCGTGAACGACGTCGAAGTCGGCCAGATCTTCCGCGGCAAAGTCGTCCGCATCATGAATTTCGGCGCTTTCGTATCGCTCTGCCCCGGCAAGGACGGTCTGGTCCATATTTCTAAACTGTCCAACAAGCGCGTCCCGACCGTGGAATCCGCGGTCAAGCTGGGTGACGAAGTGGTCGTCAAGGTCATTGAGATCGACAAGATGGGCCGTGTCAACCTGTCCATCAAGGACGTGACCGAAGAGGAGAAGGCGACTGTCTGAACCACAGCACGATAAAAAATGAAGCCTGTCAAGAAAAAACACTTGACAGGCTTTTTCTTTTGTGCTAACGTAAGCAAGGCTGCCCCTGCAGCCGGATGGAGAAGCATGGATAAGCTGGGAAGAGAAAGCCTCTTATACGATTTCTACGGTGAGCTGCTGACGAAACGCCAGCAGGAGATCTATGAAAACGTACGCTTCGGCGATCTCAGCCTTTCCGAAGCAGCTGCGTCCTACGGGATCAGCCGGCAGGGCATCCACGACATGCTCAGGCGCGCCGACGAGGCGCTCGAAGCGTACGAAGCAAAGCTTGGTCTCGTGGAAAAGTACCTGCAGGACAGAAAAGACGGGCAGAAGATTCGGGAATTGGCTGAACGGATCAGAAGCACCGGGGACATGGCACTCCTTGACGGAATCACCGCTCTTGCGCGGCAGATCGAAGAACGCTGACGGCAAAACACCGGGAGACTTGAGTAAAAATGGCATTTGAAAGCTTAGCGGACAAACTGCAGAATACCTTCAAGAAGCTGACCGACAAAGGCCTCCTGACCGAGGCTGACGTCAAGAGCGCAATGCGCGAGGTCAAGCTGGCTCTTCTGGAAGCCGACGTCAACTATAAAGTCGTCAAGGACTTCGTCAGGCGCGTCGAGGAAAGAGCCGTCGGCAGCGAGGTCATGAACTCCCTGACCCCCGGCCAGCAGGTCATCAAGATCGTCAACGAGGAACTGATCGCCTCCATGGGCGGCGAACCCACGGACATCCGCCTGCAGCCCCGCAACGAGATCACGGTCTTCCTGATGGCAGGCCTTCAGGGCTCCGGCAAAACGACTTCGAGCGCGAAACTGGCGGCGCAGCTCCGGAAGAAAAAGGACCGGAATCCCCTTCTGGTTGCCTGCGACATCTACCGGCCTGCCGCCATCGATCAGCTGAAGCGCAACGGCGAAAAACTGAACGTTCCGGTGTTTGCACCCGGTACGGACTTCACGGTCCCGGACATCGCCCGAATGGCCATGAAGGAAGCGGAAGAGAAGCACTACAATCTGGTGATCCTCGATACCGCAGGCCGACTGCACATCGACGATTCCATGATGGAGGAACTCGAAGAACTTAAGGCTGCCGTTCCGGTCACCCAGACCATCCTGGTCGTCGACGCCATGACCGGCCAGGACGCCGTCAACGTCGCGACAAGCTTCAATGACCGCATCGGCATCGACGGTGTGATCCTGACGAAGCTCGACGGCGATGCCAGAGGCGGCGCAGCCCTGTCCGTCCGCTCCGTTACCGGCAAGCCGATCTTTTACGCCGGCATGGGAGAGAAACTCGAGGATCTCGAAGCCTTCAATCCCGTCCGCATGGCGAACCGCATCCTGGGCATGGGCGACGTCCTCAGCCTCATTGAAAAGGCACAGAACGCCGATCTCGACGAGGAAGCTTCCCTTGCAGCCTACCGCAAGCTAAAGAAGAATGAGTTCGATCTCGAGGACTTCCTCACGCAGATGCGCCAGATGAACAAGATGGGCGGCATCGGTGAGATCCTGAAGATGCTTCCCGGCGTGGGCGGAAAACTGAAAGGTGCGCAGCTGCCGGATGACAGATCCATCAAGCACGTGGAAGCGATGATCCTTTCCATGACGCCCGAAGAAAGGCGCCGTCCCGACAGGATCACCCCGCCGCGCAAACGCCGCATCGCGAACGGCTCCGGGACCACGATCCAGGACGTCAACCGCCTGCTGAAGCAGTTTGAACAGAGCCGCCAGATGATGAAGCAGATGAGCGGCAGCATGGGAAAGGGAAAGAAAGGCCGCCTGCCTTTCAAACTCCCTTTCTGACAGAGATTCTTAAGTCAAGCAAAGACTTTGGATAAAAGGGCGTTTGCCCATCATATTTTCGGAGGAAAAACACTATGGCAGTCAAAATTCGTCTGACCCGTCTGGGTAAGAAGAAACAACCCACTTACCGCGTGATCGTCGCGGATGAACGTTCCCCCAGGGACGGCCGTTTCATCGATGAACTCGGCTTCTATGATCCCACTCAGGAGCCCAGCGTTGTCAAAATCGATACGGATAAGGCAAAAGATTGGATCGCGAAGGGTGCAAAGCCCACCGATACCGTTGCTAAGCTTCTGAAGATCGCCGGCCTTGAATAAGGCACGAGGTGGTCTGAAATGAAAGAATTGGTCGAAGTGATCGCAAAGGCTCTGGTAACTCATCCGGAAGCCGTTGTTGTCACGGAAAAAATCACCGACGGAGAGACCTGTCTGACCCTGAGCGTCGACCCTTCCGACATGGGCAAGGTGATCGGCAAGCAGGGACGCATCGCGAAAGCGATCCGTACCGTCCTGAAGGCGCAGGCCGTCCGCGATGACGTCCGCGTCACGTTGGACATCGACTGATGGTACCGTATCTTCGCGTAGGCGTCTTTGCCTCGACGCACGGGATAAAAGGAGAGATCAGCGTCTGGCCGACCGTTGACGACCCGGCACGCTTTAAGTCGCTTTCCCGCGTCTTCTTCGAGACCCGAAACGGAATGAAGGAAGAAGAGGTGGAAAGCGTCCGCTTTCACAAGGAAATGGTCCTCGTGAAGCTGCGCGGGCTCGAATCGATCGACGACGTGCTGGCCTATAAGGGACTGTCGCTTTACGTAGCGCGTGAAGACGCCGTAAAACTGCCGGAAGGACGCTACTACATTGCCGACCTCCTGCAGTGCCGCGCCGTGACCGATGACGGACGTGCGCTCGGAAAGGTCAGGGACGTCCTGGAGACCGGTGCGAACGATGTGCTGATCATCCGCGGAGAAAAGGACGGTAAGGCAAAGGATCTTCTGATCCCGTACATCGAGAGCTGCGTGCTTTCCGTGGATATCGAGGCAGGCATCATCACCGTCCACATGCTGGACGGGCTGGAGGACCTATGAACTTCACCGTGCTGACTCTCTTTCCCGAAATGATCGAGCAGGGCATCCGGACGAGCATCACCGGTCGGGCGCTTGCGCAGGGAACCATTACGCTGCGGACTGTCAACATCCGGGATTTCGCGCATGACCGTTACGGCCACGTGGACGATTATCCCTACGGCGGCGGTGCGGGCATGGTCATGATGGCGCCCCCGATCTACGAAGCTTGGGAATCCGCCACAGCCGGGACGGAGAAAAAGCCGCGCCTCGTCTACATGACGCCGCAGGGACGGGTCTTTGACCAGTCTCTGGCGAAGGAGTACGCAAAAGAAGAGGATCTGGTGATCCTCTGCGGCCACTATGAAGGCGTTGACGAAAGAGTTCTTGAAGAACTCGGCGCGGAACGCATTTCGATCGGCGACTACGTGCTGACCGGCGGCGAGCTGCCGGCAATGGTCGTGATCGACGCGGTATCCCGCATGGTCCCCGGCGTACTTTCGAATGAAGAGTCCGGCGAGACGGAGTCCTTCATGAACGGACTGCTGGAATATCCGCAGTATACGCGCCCGGACGTTTTCATGGGAAGAGAAGTTCCCGAGGTCCTGAAAAGCGGCCATCACGCCAATATCGCACGCTGGAGACGCGATCAGTCCCTCTTAAGAACGCTTGAAGTCCGGCCTGATCTGCTGGAAACGGCAGAGCTGGACAAAAAAGACAAAATCTTTCTCGAAAAAGCAAAAAACACTTGCTTTTCTGCGGATGAGGTGGTAAACTAATCCGCGTGTCATTTCAAGGAGCGGTCCGCTTCCGCTACAGGCGGTATGAACGTCCTTTTACAGGGAGGAATTTATGAACGACATCATCAAGAAAATTGAAGACGAACAGCTCAAGGAGAACGTCGGCAATTTCCGTGTTGGCGATACCGTCCGGGTATATGCCAAGATCAAAGAAGGTGCCCGCGAACGTATTCAGATGTTCGAAGGCATCGTGATCAAGAGACAGAACGGCGGCGCCCGCGAGACCTTTACGGTCCGCAAGCTTTCCAACGGCGTCGGCGTCGAAAAGACCTGGCCTCTGCACAGCCCCATGATCGATCACGTCGACGTGATCCGCAACGGTAAAGTCCGCCGTGCCCGCCTGACCTATCTGAGAGACAGGATCGGCAAGGCCGCGAAGGTCAAAGAAGCCCGGAGATAAGTCGGGGATGAGGAAGAGCGCTCGGACGGGCGCTCTTTTCATTTGCGGAAAAGACGAAACGAGCCGCGGTTCAGGCTGAATCCGCGGCTTGTCATTTCAGCCGCTATCGGGTATACTTAAATTTCAGGAAAGGAGGCAGCATGAACAAAAAGTCATCATTTGAAATCATGAGTCTGGAAGATCAGATCCGCAGGATCACTTCATGGATCGTCGACATCATTCTTGCCGCCCTCCTTGCTTTCTTTCTGACCTGGGCTTTCGGTACCCGCGTGGAGATGGTCGGCAACTCCATGAATCCGCTGCTTTCAAGCGGAGACAAGCTGATGATCGACCGTCTGAAGAGCCGCCTCATCCCGCCGCAGCGTTTCGACATCGCTGCTTATACGCTGGATGGGGACGACAGCGTGTACTTGAAACTCGTACTTGGCCTGCCGGGGGAAACGCTGCAGATCAAGGACGGACGCGTGTACGTCAACAACCGGCTGCTGGAAGACGAAAGGCTGCCGTTTTCTGTCCCGAATGCAGGCATTGCGGAGGAACCGGTTCTTCTCGGTGCCGATGAATACTTCGTGATCGGCCGCAGTCCGGATGCCAGCCAGGACTCCCGCTTTGCGGAGGTCGGCAACATTCACCGGGACCAGATTCATGGGACGGTCTGGCTTCGCTATTCACCCTTCGGCAGTTTCGGTTTTGTCCGGGAACCTGCCGGCAAGGAGGGGACATGAAACAGTCATCCGCAAGTGAAAATGCATACCTTTCTGCGCCGATCAACTGGTATCCGGGACATATGACCAAGGCCAGAAGGACCATGGAAGAGGATCTGAAACTCGTAGATATGATCCTGGAGATCCGGGACGCGCGTATCCCGGCTTCGAGCCTGAATCCCGACATCGCCGAACTGGGGAAGAACAAGCGCAGGATTATTCTGCTGAATAAGGCTGATCTTGCCGATGAAGCGGCAACCGAACGCTGGATGGAAGCCCTGAGCCGGCAGAATGCGGCGGCTGTTGCGGCAGATTCCCGCAGTACGGCAGGAATGAAGAACATACGGAGGCTTCTTGATCAGGTCTCCGAAGAAAAAGCCAAGAAAGACAGGGCACGCGGGATACTGAACCGGCCTGCCCGCATCATGGTCGCTGGGATCCCGAACGTGGGCAAGTCCACGCTGATCAACTCCCTGGCCGGAAAAGCCTCGGCAAAAACAGGAGACAAGCCCGGCGTGACGCGAGGGAATCAGTGGATCCGCCTCGGAAAAGGCCTGGAACTGCTGGATACGCCCGGTATTCTCTGGCCGAAATTTGAGGACCCTTCGGTAGGCATCCGGCTCGCGCTGACCGGTTCCATCAACGACGACATCCTTCCTGCCGAAGATGTAGCGGCGGAAGGGATCGTCCTCATGCGCCGGCGCTATCCGAAGGCACTGGAAGAGAAGTACGGCGCGCTGCCAGAAGATCCCCACGAAGCGTTGGAAGCGATTGCAATGCTGCGCAAACTGCTGAAAAAAGGCGGAGAACCCGACACGGAGAAGGCGGCTTCCCGTTTTCTGGATGACCTGAGAAAAGGACGTCTGGGGCGCGTCACCCTGGAAGAACCGTCCGCGTAAGGAGTATTATGGCAAAGAACGACCGGGAACCCGAGCTGATCAGCCCGAAAAAACCGTTTATCAAGGATCTGCTTTCCACTTTGCTCAGCCTGGTGATCATGGTTGGGTGTGTTCTGGCCATCCTGAACTTCGTCGGCAGCCGCGTCAGCGTGGAAGGTACCAGCATGTACCCGACGCTGAAGGATAAAGACCAGTTGGTCGAGGACATATTCACTTATAAGTTCGTCCGTGATCCGAAACGTTTTGAGATCGTGATCTTCAAACTGAAAAACGATCCCGGCACGCATTACATCAAACGCGTGATCGGCCTGCCGGGCGAGACCGTGCAGATCGTCAATTCCGTCATCTACATCAACGGCGAGGAACTGAAGGAAGATTACGGCAGAGGCGTCTATTTCCTGGCGGGATCCGCGGAACAGCCGGTCACCCTGGGCGAAGATGAATATTTCGTCCTCGGTGATAACCGCAACAACAGCATTGACAGCCGTTATGCGGTCGGCAAAGTCAGACGCAGCCAGTTTACCGGGCGGGCTGTGTTCCGCATTTGGCCCTTCTCCGGCTTCGGCAGTGTCATTGATTACTGAGGCATCATGGCTAAACTTACACTCGAACAAGAGAGAGCCAGGGAATACGTGCTCATGCGCTATGAGCGGCAGTATGAAGGCGAGGGACTGATCGCCGGCGTCGATGAAGCCGGACGCGGTCCTCTGGCCGGTCCTGTCGTTGCGGCTGCCGTGATCCTGTATCCCGGCGCCGAGATCCTCGGCATCAACGATTCAAAGCAGCTGAGCGAGAAAAAACGCGAAGCTCTCTATCCTGAGATCGTCGAAAAGTCGATGGCTGTCGGCGTAGGCATCGTAGGTCCCGGCAGGATCGATGAGATCAATATCCTGCAGGCGACGTACGAAGCCATGCGGAAGGCTGTCGGAACGCTGTGTTTCCGGCCCGACCTCCTGCTGGTCGATGCCGTGACGATCCCCGGACTTGACGGAATAAGACAGGTCCCGATCATCAAGGGCGATGCGAAGAGTCTGTCGATCGGTGCAGCAAGCATCGTCGCAAAGGTCACCCGTGACCGCATCATGCGGGAAATGGACGGGATCTATCCCGAATACGGCTTTGCCGGCCACAAAGGCTACGGTACGGCCGCGCATGTCGAAGCACTGAAGACGTACGGTCCCTGCCCGATACACCGCAGAAGCTTCATTAACCACTTCATCTGAAACAGAGGACGGCTTTGCCGCCTTGCTTACGACCGTTGCCCCCGGAAAGGAAGAGTTGAACAAAAGAAAGATCGGCGGACGCTTTGAACAGGAAGCCTGCCGTTATCTGCAGGCGAAAGGATACCGTCTGCGAGAGGCCAATTTCCGCATCCGGAGCGGAGAAATCGACCTCATCATGGAGGATGGAGATACCCTGGTGTTCGTCGAGGTCAAATACCGCAGCGCCGGGACCTACGGCCGCGGCGAAGAACACGTAGACAGACGAAAGCAGCGGACCATCATTAATGTAGCTGAGTACTACCTGCTCCGTGAAGGACTATACGACAGGTGCGAATGCCGCTTCGACGTTGTCTCGATCAACGGAGAAGGCCTTGTCACCCATTATGAAAACGCCTTCGGACTGCCGTGATAAGCGGTCCGAAGGCGTTTTGAATGATCGTATGTTAATCTTTTTGCTTCAGATTGCGGGCGACAAGATCCTGCAGTCTTCCGGTCGGGGTGATGACCTTGGTTACGGCTACGTTGTGGTTCATGGTGTCGATGATCTTGGAAAGATAGATGGACAGGTCCGCTTCAATGTACCACGGGCGCTTGGCGAGCTCAGGATCGCGGTAAACCAGATTCGTGCAGACCATGTAGTCGAACCAGCCGTTCCTGTAGGCTTCGTCGAATTTTTCAATGCCCTCGGTAAAGAGCGGAAAAGTCGCGGCCATGATCACGCGGCCGGCATTTTTCTTCTTAAGCTCTTCAGCAGCCTCCAGCATGCTCGTACCGGTGGAGATGATATCGTCAAGAATGAGAACGCTCTTACCTTCAACATCCGGTCCCAGGTATTCCAGCGCGATCATCGGATGGCGCCCGTCGGGAAGCGTGACGGTATAGTCGCGGCGTTTGTAGAACATGCCCATGCCGACACCGATATTGTTGGCAAGGAAGATCGCGCGGCCCATGGCGCCTTCGTGCGGCGCGATCACGACCACTTCGTCCTTGTCAATGTGCAGCCGGCCGAATTTGCGTTCCAGTGCTTTCAGAAGCTGATAGATGGGAGAGTAGTCATCGAGGTCGTGGGTAGGGATCGCGTTCATGACGCGGGAATCGTGCGCGTCGAAGGTGATGATGTTGGCGACACCCATGTCCTTCAGCTCGTTCAGGGCAACGGCGCAGTCGAGCGATTCGCGGTTCTCGCGCTTGTGCTGGCGGCTCATGTAAAGGAAAGGCATGATGACGCTGACGCGGTAGGCGCTGGTCATGGCTGCAGCAATGATGCGCTTAAGGTCCTGGAAATGGTCGTCCGGCGACATGTAGTGCGTCCGGCCGCTGATCTTGAAACTCATCGAACTGTTCGTGACGTCGCTGACGATGTAGAGGTCGCTGCCGCGGACCGTCGAATGGATGACGCCCTTGGCTTCGCCCGAACCGAAACGCGGGCAGCTGGCTTCAACCAGATAGGAGGGCGTGTCATAATCGCGGGTCAGTACGGAAGGATCGATCCCGGCGAATTTGTTCATGTAGCCTTTGCGCATGTCGACGATGGTGCGGTCAACCTTTTCAATGAGCGGACGGCAGTTTTCCATGGCAATGATCTTAAGCGGCGCGATCGGATTGCGGTTCTTAAAGATGAAGTTCGGCTCGTTTTTCATGAGATGATCCTTTCACTGATCTTTTCTGGCTCAAATCTTATCACTTTCAGGTGGAAATGGCAAGGCAGATATGGTAAAATATATCCGCTCGAAGGGCAGAAAGGACGTGTCACACGTTGAAAAAGCATAAGATCATAAACGTACTGCCCGGAACGGCGGGAGAGGAACTGGAGATCGCGCCCGGAAGCTATGTGCTCAGCGTGAACGGACGGGAGATCGAGGATATCTTCGACTACAATTATTTCTGCGAGACCGATCACGTCGACCTGCTTGTGGAAACGGAAGACGGTGAACAGATCCTCTACGACATTGACAAGGACGAAGACGAAGACCTGGGGCTCGTGTTTGAGAACGGCCTCATGGATGAATACCGTTCCTGCACCAATAAATGCATTTTCTGTTTCATCGACCAGATGCCTCCAGGCATGCGTGAAACGCTCTATTTCAAGGATGACGACTCGCGTCTTTCCTTCCTGCAGGGCAATTACATCACGCTGACGAACCTGTCGAAAAAGGATCTGGACCGCATCATCGAATACCGCATGGAACCAATCAACATCTCGGTCCATACGATGGATCCCGAGCTTCGCTGCAAGATGCTTCACAACCGCTTTGCCGGTGAGGCACTCAAAAAGATCGACGTTCTGTATGAAGCCGGCATCACCATGAACGGGCAGATCGTCTGCTGCCCGGACTGGAACGACGGCGAAAAGCTGGACGAAACGATCGAAAAACTGTCACGTTATCTGCCTGTCATGCAGAGCGTTTCCGTGGTCCCGGTAGGACTTACGAAGTACCGGGAGAAACTGACGCCGCTGCGGCCGTTTACCCCGGACGAAGCCGGGAAGACCATCGACATCATCGAAGCGTGGCAGAAGCAACTCTATCCGCGGTACGGCCTGCATTTCATCCACGCGAGTGACGAGTTTTATCTGCTGGCCGGACGTCCGCTGCCGGAAGAGGCACGCTATGACGGGTACCTTCAGCTGGAAAACGGTGTCGGGATGATCCGTCTTTTCTCGGATCAGTTCGATGCGGCGCTGAAACGCTTCCGGACATGCCGGAGCGAAAGGCGGGTCACCGTCGTGACCGGCATGCTGGCCTATCCGGTTATCCGGGACAAGTGCGCGGCACTCTGCGAAAAGTTCCCGTCAGTCCGGGTAGACGTCGTCCCCGTCGTCAATCGGTTTTTCGGCGAGGGCGTGACGGTCGCAGGACTGCTGACCGGACAGGACGTGATCGCACGGCTTAAGGAGAGGGATAACGGAGACGTGATCTTCATCCCGAAAACGATGCTGCGGAGCGGCGAAGACGTCTTTTTGGATGATCTGCATGTCGGAGACGCCGAAGAAGCGCTCGGCGTACCCATTTATGCCACGGACTGTGACGGTGAAAGTCTGGTCCGCGCCCTTCTGGAAAAGGAAAAGAAGGAACCGCGGCGCCTTTTCCGCCCTTATGAACCGAAGGAGAATGAAGAATGAGCAAACCTATCGTTGCCATCGTCGGACGCCCGAACGTGGGAAAGTCGACGTTATTCAATACACTCGCCGGAGAGCGGATTTCCATCGTGGATGATACGCCCGGCGTGACCCGCGACCGCATTTACGCTGACTGCACCTGGCTGAACCGCAGCTTCACGCTGATCGATACCGGCGGTATTGAACCGGACAGCCAGAACGTCATCTTAAAGCAGATGCGCGAGCAGGCGGAGATCGCCATGGAGACCGCCGATGTCATCATTTTCCTGACGGACGTGAAAGACGGCCTGACGGACGACGACAGGAAGGTGGCGGACATGCTCCGCCGCAGCAACAAGCCGGTCGTCCTGTGCGTCAACAAGGTGGATAACTTTACTAAGTTCGGCAATGATATCTATGAGTTCTATAACCTCGGGATCGGTGACCCCATCGGGATCAGCGCGTCCGAACGGCTGGGGCTCGGCGACCTCCTGGATGCCGTGACGGCAGGTTTCCCGCCGGTATCTGATGACGAAGCTGAAGATGCACGGCCGAAGATCGCAATCGTCGGCAAGCCGAACGTCGGCAAAAGCTCGATCGTGAACCGGATGGCGGGCTCCAGGCGCGTCATCGTTTCAGACGTTGCCGGTACGACCCGCGACGCGATCGATACCGTGGTCCGCGCAAACAAGAAGGAATACGTGCTGATCGATACCGCCGGACTGCGCAGGAAAAGCAAGGTCAAGGAGGATATCGAACGCTACAGCATCATCCGTGCGGTCAGTGCCGTGGAACGGGCGGACGTGGTCCTGCTCGTGATCGACGCCGAGGAAGGCGTGACCGAGCAGGATGCCAAGATCGCCGGGATCGCCCACGAAAGGAACAAGGGCATCCTGATCGTCGTCAACAAGTGGGATCTGGTCCAAAAGACGAACGATTCCGTTAAGGAACATACGAAGAATATCCGCAGAGTCCTGTCTTTCCTGGACTATGCAGACATCCTGTTCATCTCGGCCGAGACCGGCCAGCGCCTCGGCAGTCTTTTCACGAAAATCGACAGCATCGTGGAAAACTGCAAAAAGCGCGTTTCCACGGGTGTCCTGAACGAGATCATGTCGCAGGCAGTGGCCATGCACGAGCCGCCTTCGGACAAGGGACGGCGCCTGCGTCTCTACTATATGACCCAGGTGGCAGTCGGACCGCCGACCTTCGTGCTGTTCGTCAACGATAAGGAACTGATGCATTTTTCCTACCAGCGCTACATTGAGAATCAGATCCGGGAGACGTTTGACTTCTCGGGCACGAGCATCAAGCTGATCATCAGGGAAAGAAACGAAAAGGAGCAGACATGATCACACGCATTCTGGCTATTTTCATCGGCTATCTTTTCGGCAATTTTGAGACGAGCGTCCTGATCGCGAAGAAACAGGGGATCAATATCCGTGAGCACGGAAGCGGCAATGCCGGGACCACCAACGCGCTCCGGGTAATGGGCTCGAAAGCCGGCGTAATCACTTTCCTCGGAGACTTCGGCAAGATGATGCTGGCCTTCCTTGTCGTCTGGCTGATTATCGGAAGAACAAATCCGGAGCTGACCCTGATGCTGAAGCTTTATACCGGCCTCGGCGTGATCCTGGGGCATGACTTTCCTTTCCACATGGGTTTTCACGGCGGCAAGGGAATCGCGGTGACCGGGAGCCTTATGGTCCTCCTGGACTGGCGGACGGGCATCGTGGCATTCGTACTGTTTGTCGGTATCCTCTGGTTCACCTGCTACGCTTCGCTGGCCAGCCTTTTGATGGTGACCGTTGATTCCATACTGTTTCTCGTCCTCTGCGGCTGCGGCGTCATCAGCCTGGGAACGCTGAGTTTAACGGAAGCTGCTGTGCTGATTGCTGTCGTCTGGCTGCTGGCGGTCATCCTGCATGCCGCGAACATCAAACGCCTGCTGGCGGGGAAGGAAAACAAGATCTTCCTTGCATCCTACTTTGAAAAACGCGACGAAAAGCGCGGTGAAAAGAGAGAGATCAGGAAAGAGAACCGGGCGGAAAAGAGGGAGGAGAGGAAGAACTCTTGACAAGAACGCCGCACCGGCGTATATTATGTATCGGCTTGGATCAGGTATTCAGCAAAAACCGGGGGTTGTACTGGTTTCGACGGGGATCCTGAGATTCGAGGAGCCATCCGCAGACCGTGACTGCGCATCAAAACGGAACTAAACATAAACGCCAACAATAACGTTGCGTTAGCCGCTTAATTGCGGCTTGTCGGCCCGGGGCCACTCGACACCCCGGCAAACCGGCATCATGAAGTCGGGGAACTGCCGGCCTTAAGCTTTGCGGGCCGGATGGATAAGATGAAGCTACTGAAATCCGTAGTTTGTTTGTGAACGCCGGACAGAGGGAATGTCAAATCACAAACTATGATGGTAGAGCCTGGTATGGATGGGTTTTCGGACAGGGGTTCGATTCCCCTCAGCTCCACTTGTGAGCAGACGGCGCGGTGCGCCAAAAGAGGTCGAAAGGCCTCTTTTTTTTGAAAACGAAGCGCTTTAGGACGGCGTGCCGCCGAAGATGCGTTTTTAACCAAAATTTCAGCAAATATCGCTTGCATTATTTGGCGTGACGCGATACAATAGCAAAAATTTCATCATCAGTTCACTTTAAGGAGGAATTCATGGCAACCTTCATTCAGGAACCTGCCCACACGTTCAATGAATACCTTTTGATTCCCGGATATTCGTCCGCGGAGTGCATTCCGGCAAACGTTTCCCTCCGGACCCCCCTTGTCAAGTTCAGAAAAGGAAAAGAGGAACCGGCGATCACCATGAACATTCCCATGGTCTCCGCGATCATGCAGTCCGTTTCCGGCGACCGTCTGGCCGTTGCACTGGCACAGGAAGGCGGTGTTTCCTTCATTTTCGGTTCCCAGAGCGTGGAAAATGAAGCCGCGATGGTTCGCAGGGCCAAAAATTTCAAGGCCGGTTTCGTACGCAGCGATTCCAACATCCGCCCCGACGATACGCTGGCGGACGTCGTGGAACTGACACAGATGACAGGGCACTCCACGATCGCCGTTACGAGCGACGGTACGGCTGAGGGCAAGCTTCTCGGTATCGTGACGAGCCGCGACTACCGCGTGAGCCGCATGGCC
Organism: uncultured Lachnospiraceae bacterium; assembly: GCA_902789555.1. GTDB lineage: Bacteria > Bacillota > Clostridia > Lachnospirales > Lachnospiraceae > UBA6987. The sequence continues at coordinate 223,047 of CADAOF010000001.1, read as the reverse complement.
ATGAGCACGCCTGTCTCTGAATTCATGACGCCTTTCGAGAAGATGGTCTGGGCGCCGGAAGGCACGAGCCTGAAGGAAGCCAATGACATCATCTGGGAGCATAAGCTGAATGCCCTCCCGATCGTTGACGAAGAAGGACGGCTCTGCTACATCGTGTTCCGCAAGGACTACGAGAGCCATAAGCAGAACACGAACGAACTGCTTGATTCGGCCAAGCGCTACGTCGTTGGTGCCGGCATCAATACGCGTGACTATGCGGAACGCGTACCGGCGCTGATCGAAGCCGGTGCGGACGTTCTCTGCATCGATTCCTCCGAAGGCTTCTCAGAATGGCAGAAGATCACCATTGGCTGGATCCGTGAGCATTACGGCGACAGCGTGAAGGTCGGCGCGGGGAACGTCGTCAGCGCTGACGGCTTCCGTTTCCTTGCCGAATGCGGTGCCGACTTCGTGAAGGTCGGTATCGGCGGCGGTTCCATCTGCATCACCCGAGAGACGAAGGGCATCGGCCGCGGCCAGGCGACCGCGCTGATCGACGTCTGCAGAGCAAGAGACGAGTACTTCAAGGAGACCGGTTTTTACGTTCCGGTATGCTCCGACGGCGGCATCGTCTATGACCACCACATTACCCTGGCACTGGCCATGGGCGCCGATTTCATCATGCTGGGCCGCTATTTCGCCCGCTTTGACGAAAGCCCGTCCAACAAGGTCAGCATCGGCGGCACCTATTACAAGGAATACTGGGGAGAAGGTTCGGCGCGTGCCCGCAACTGGCAGCGTTACGACATGGGCGGTGACAAGAAACTTTCCTTCGAGGAAGGTGTCGATTCCTACGTTCCCTATGCCGGAAGACTGAAGGACAACGTCCTGATGACGCTCAGCAAGGTCCGTTCGACCATGTGCAACTGCGGCGCCCTGACGATCGAGGAACTGCAGCAGAAGGCCACCCTGACGCTGGTCAGCTCGGTCAGCATCGTGGAAGGCGGCGCGCACGACGTCATTCCGAAGGAAAAGAATCAGGCGATCAAATAAGCGCTGCGGAGGCGGAAAGTGGAAAAGAAAGGGCAGACCAGCTGCGAATCCTGTCTGTATTTCGAGTATGACGAGGAATATGACGAATATTCCTGCGTGATGGATCTTGATGAGGACGATTACGCGAATTTTCTGACCGGCCGCACCGCAAGCTGTCCGTTCTACCGCTTCGGTGACGAATACCTGATCGTGCATAAGCAGATCTGAGCAGAACAGATGAAAAGAGGTCCGACAATTTGCCGGACCTCTTTTTTCGTGTGTTGGATCATTGTTTTGTCAGACGGAAAGGAGGAGTGAAACCGAGCGATTCCTGCAGCAGAGTGACCGTATCCCGGAAATCGTCATTCGTGACGCGGAAATCAGTGACTGTAATGCCGTCAGGATCGGATTCCGCAGTGATCTCGGCCTGTATTTCGCCTTCATCGGTGATGAATACCGTGTTTCCCTCCGCATGCCAGTGTGCGTTCAGATTATTCACGGTATCCGGTGAGAGAAGAGCATAGAGACCTTTACGGTAGGCAGCCCAGGAGAGAAATGCCGTTTTCTGAATACCGCTTGCTCCGGTTTCCGCATGGATCGCGGCGGCTTCGGCGTACCAGTCCGAAAGAGCGGTCTTGAAGGCAACCGCGTCCTCCCTCGTGTAGATGACACGGAGCGTGCCGTCATCCGCAAGAACGGCGGAAAGACGCAAAATCACGGTTTTTTCGGGCAGGCGCGGAAGCGAATAACGGGCCTTAAGGGCAGCTTCCTGGGCCGGGGCAAGATCATATTCAAGGAGCCAGGTTCCGATGAATCGTAAATTGTCGGAATTTTCAGAAAATTCAGTTGAGAACTCGGCAGGAAGCAGTTCAGCAGTCGATTCAAGCGGTTCAGGGGTTTCGGAGGCTTCTTCGGACTCGGGAAATGCTGCGGTATTGGAAGCACCAGTCGTTTCCGGCGGCAAGGGAGCGGTTTCCGCTTCTTCGGTGGTGATTTCTACGGAGGTCACCGGAAGAGTATGGACTTCGTAATCCGGGAGCGATTCGGCCGGATAAATGACAGACTCGGTTTCGGAAGGAATGTCAGCAGAAGTCGGCATTTCGGAGGTGATCACGGCTTCAGGCGTGTTTTCCGTATTGACAGCCGTATCCCCGGAAGAGAGGGCATCATTCGATGAAGGATAAGCGGACTTTTCAGAGAGGCGGTGAAGCAGCCGTACGCCAAGACCGATCATCACGATGATCAGCAGAACTGCCGCGATGACTGTTGCATTCATGTTTTTGGATTTCTTTTTCACGGCAGTTCCTTTCCTGAAGGCACGTACTGCAGATGAATCTGCTGAAATTGCAATGTCATTCGTGAGAGTGCATTCATGATTTGTCTCTGAATATCCCGAAAAAAATATAGCAAATTCCGGAGATAATGTCAAAAAACGCTTGACAGGAAAGAATGAGAGCGGTAATTTATTTACAGGCAACTATTCGCAAAAGTCAACTTTAACGAAAAGTTGCAGGGTAAAATAAGGCAAAATCGGGGTTTCCAGCCGCAACTGTTTCGTTAAAGTTGGGACGGTTAAGCATAACCCTGAAAACTGCAGTTTGATACGAAGGTATCGTTTTCTGTTTTTGTTGTTATTATTCAGAGGTGTTTTATGGATCTTCAGCGCTTAATGAGTTTAAGCCGTAAGGCAATTGATGATTACGGCATGATCAATGAAGGCGATACTGTTGCTGTCGGTGTTTCCGGCGGCAAGGATTCGCTGACGCTGCTTACGGCGCTTGCGGGTATCAGGCGTTTTTATCCAAAGAAGTTTTCTCTTCAGGCGATCACCGTCGACATGGGTTTCCCGGAAGCGGCCGAGGGACTGCTGCCGATCCGCAGGCTCTGCGAGGATCTGGACGTTCCCTATACCGTCGTCCCGTCCCAGATCGCTGAGATCGTCTTTGAGGACCGTAAGGAAAAGAATCCCTGTTCTCTCTGCGCGAAGCTCCGCAAAGGGGCCTTCAATACGGCCGCCAAGGAACTTGGCTGCAATAAGGTGGCCTACGGCCATCATAAGAATGACATGGTCGAAACGCTCATGCTCAGCCTGATCTATGAAAGCCGCATTTACTGCTTTTCGCCTGTCCTGTATCTGGACCGTATGGATCTGACCGTGATCCGTCCGCTGATCTACGTTGACGAGTCTGACATCAAAGGTTATGCCGCGGCAAACAGGCTGCCGGTCTTTAAGAATCCATGCCCGGCAGACGGTTTTACCAGGCGGGAATACGTTAAGCAGCTGATCGGTGAAATCACGAAGGAAAACCCGGGTGCCAGGGACCGGATGCACGCGGCGATCCTGCGGGCAGATCTTCCCGGATGGCCGGAAAAACGAAATTGTCAGAATAATCGGAATATTTCGGAATGACCTGAATTTCGCGAATAGTTGGTCCCATAAACGTTTGTATATAATGTCGGTTTTGCGTAAAAACAAGTCGAAATCATATTGTTGCAAGCTGAATATGCATTAAGGAGGCTGTAAATGGCGGTCAGCAGGCCTTATCACGAACAGATAGACATCCGCAACACGAAGAAGCTTCGGGAACTGGAAGCCACTCTTCCGCAGTTTTTGTTCTATTTTTTCCGCGGCATTGAACCGAACACGTCCAGCCGCACGCGCATTGCCTATGCCTACGATCTGCGCGTATTTTTCGATTATCTGGCGGAGAATCATCCATTCTTCAAGGGAAAGGACGTGCGGAGTCTGGAGGTCTCTTCTCTCGAGAACGTTAAGCCGATCGATCTTGAAGCTTACATGGACTATCTGAAATATTATACCTCCGAGGACGGCGAGGAACACATCAACCACGCCCGCGGCCTGATGCGCAAGATCAGCGCGATCAAGACCATGTACAACTACTTTTATCAGAAGGAAATGGTCGATGCAAACCCTGCGGCGCGCATTCCGCTGCCGAAGATCCCGCAAAAAGAGATCATTCGTCTGGATATCGATGAAGTCGCGGAACTGCTGGACCAGGTGGAAAGCGGCGAAAAACTGACGGAAAAGCAGCAGGCCTTCCATGAAAAAACCAAAAACCGCGATCTTGCCATGCTCTCTCTTCTGCTCGGAACAGGCATCCGTGTGTCGGAATGTGTCGGTCTCGACATCAAGGACGTGGATTTCCAGAACATGGGCGTGCACGTGCACCGGAAAGGCGGAAAGGAAGCCATCGTCTATTTCAGCGACGAAGTAGCCGATGTGCTGGAGGTCTATTATGACGAGCGGAAAACCCTCGTGCCGCGCGCCGGCCATGAAGACGCTTTCTTCCTGTCGCTGCAGATGCGCCGGATCAACGTGCGCTCGGTGGAAAACCTTGTCAAAAAATATGCGATGACCGTCACGACGCTGAAAAAGATTACGCCGCACAAGCTCCGCAGTACTTACGGTACCAGCCTGTACCAGGAAACGAATGATATCTACCTGGTGGCGAGCGTCCTGGGGCACTCCGATGTCAACACGACGAAGAAACACTACGCGGCGACGAACGATTACATGCTTCGTTCACAACGAAATGCGGTGAAACTGCGGGAAAAACTGCCGGAAAAGGAAACGGAGGCCGGCAAGGCTGAAGAAGCTCCGGTGAATGAAACGACTGCCGGCAAAGATGAATAAGGAATAAAAAAGGACCCGTTTCCGGGTCCTGATCCTTATATGGCCCGCATGATGCGGGTGAAACAGGGAAATGCGTGGGGGTGAACATTCCCCTGCGTCAGGCGGATCAGTCGGCTGCATCCGCGTAGTATACGACCAGCAGGGACTGGCCGACCTGGAGCGGCGCATCGCGGCGAAGCGAATTGATGCTGCGGAGATCTTCCACGTAAGCGGAAAGGCTTCTGTTGTCCGCGGCAGGCGCGTACGTTTCGGCGATGGACCAGAGACTGTCGCCTTTCTCGACCCTGATGCTGCGGTAGTACGGGGCTGCCTGCGGCGTGTCGGCCACTACGCGGCGTCCGGAAATGAAGATCACGGCGATCACGACAAGGACGGCAAGCGTGATGAACATCACGGTCATCTGGCGTTCGGTCATTCTGTTTCTTGAAGTTCGGCTCATCTTACCCTCCTCCTGAACCGTTCCGCGGTCCCGCGGCAGTCTGCCGGGCCGAAAGGGAACGTCTGTTCGATTGCATCATCAATATAACACCCGAACATATGTTTGTCAATACTTTTCCTGAAGAAAATCGAACAAATTTTCGAGAACATATGTTTGACATTTCTGACAGCCCGTGCTACAATGAATCTGTCGGCAGACCGCCGAAGGCAAGGCGGCACCGGCAAAAGGGGGAATAGGCATGAAGAGAAACGGACTTTCGGACAAGCAGGAAGAGATCCTGAATTATATTAAAGATGAGATCCTGAAAAAGGGCTATCCGCCTGCAGTGCGTGAGATCTGCAATGCAGTAGGCCTGCGCTCCACTTCTTCCGTCCACGCGCATCTGGAGACCCTGGAGAAAATGGGCTTCATCCGCCGCGACCCTACGAAACCTCGTACAATCGAGATCGCCGATGACGATTTTTACGGCGTCGGCCGCCAGGAAATGTATTCCGTGCCGCTGGTCGGACGCGTTGCCGCCGGCGAACCCATCCTTGCCGAGCAGAACATTGAAAGTTACTATCCCTATCCTGCTTCCGAACTGCCTTCCGGCGCCGACAGCGTCTTCATGCTGGAAGTGCATGGTGAAAGCATGATAGGTGCCGGCATTCTTGACGGCGACCGCATCCTTGTCCGGGAACAGTCCGAAGCGTCTAACGGCGAGATTGTCGTCGCCCTGATCGACGATTCCGCGACCGTCAAGCGCTTTTATAAGGAAAACGGTCATATTCGCCTTCAGCCGGAAAACGACGCAATGGAACCCATCATCGTTCCTGACTGTGTCATTCTCGGCAAGGTCATCGCCCTGATCCGCACTTTCCGTTGAAACGGTTTTCCAGAGTTCCGGGACCTATGACAGAGTACTGAAAAGTTTTCCACATACGAAAAGAGCATGTTCCGACGGGAAACATGCTCTTTTTTCGTATCTGTCCGGCTGCAGAATGTGGATAACTGCCTATTTCGCGGCGTTTTTCATCTCTTTTGCCGTCTCCAGGACGCTTTCGCTGATCCTGTCGCCGCCGAGCAGACGTGCAAGTTCACGCACCGACTCCTCTTCGTTCAGACGGCGGACAAGGGTATGTGTCGTAACACCGTCCGTCTGTTTTTCGATGCCGAAATGTTCGTCCGCGAGCGCGGCGATCTGCGGCAGATGCGTGATCAGAAGGACTTGGCGGTAACGGCTGATCTCCTTCAGTTTCCGGCCGACCATCTGCGCCGTGCGGCCGCTGATCCCGCTGTCGATCTCGTCAAAAATGACGGACGGGATCTCGTCGCGGTCGGCCAGGATGGTCTTGATGGCCAGCATGATGCGGCTGAGTTCGCCGCCGCTTGCGACTTTTGCTAAAGGCGCAGGATCGGAGCCGGGATTGAGCGAGATCAGGTATTCGGCACGGTCGGCACCATTCACGGAAGGTTCAGCTGTTTCCGACAGAGCTATTGTGAAAACGACGGACAGGAAGTTCAACTCGTTCAGTGCTCTGACAACGGCTTCTTCCAGCAGCGGAACGGTATTTATGCGCAGTGATCTGAGCGCGGAACATGCCTCTGTAAGCGCGTTAAACGCCGTTTCCCGGGCTTTCAGGGCTTCCGTGCGCAATTCCTCGTATGAGATCAGTTCCTGCCGTTCTGCGGCACGTTTCGCAAGGATCTCCTCCCCGCGGTTCGAAAGATCCCCGTATTTGTTTTCCAGGCGGTGGATCTCATCCAGACGGTTACCCACCTCGGCAAGATACGCCGCGTCGCAGCTGTTTTCCCGCAGATACGCTTCGGCATCCATCGAGAAGGAACGCATGAGATCGTCGACGGACGCAAGTTCCTCGGCCAGCGGCTGCAGCGCTCCGTCATAGGAAAGAACGGACGAAAGCTGCCGCGCAGCGCGCCCGACAGCCTCGGAAGCCGTCTCCGAGAGCTCCGTTAGCGCGGTCCCGACGGCACGCTCGATCTTTTCGCCGTGGCTGAGCCGCTTGAATTCATCACTCAGACGGTCCTTTTCGCCGGGCTTTACCGATGCACCTTCGATCTCACTGATCTCATATTCCAGGAAATCGAGGCGGCGGATCCTCTCCTCCTCACTCAGCGTAAAGGAAGACAGCTTCTCTTCGGCTTTTTTCCAGGCGTGATACGCTTCCGCGCAGCGGGATTTCAGGCTTTCCGCCTCCGGTCCCGCAAAAGCATCGAGAATCTCCAGCTGTTTTGACACTTTCAGCAGGGACTGGTGCTCGTGCTGGCCGTGGATGTCCAGAAGGCATTCGGTCAGGGCGCGGACGCGTCCGGCCGTCACGGTCTCGTCGTTGATGCGGAAGGTGTTGCGGCCGGGCCAGATGCGCCGGGAAACAATGAACATCCCGTCCTCCGGTTCAGCTTCCAGTTCCGCCAGTTTTTCGGGGGATACGTCTTCGGCTGAGAAAACCAGTTCGACATAGGCATTTTCGGCGCCCCTGCGGATGACTTCGCTGCCGGCGCGCTGCCCGAGCGCTGCGCCGAGCGCGTCAATGAGGATCGATTTGCCGGCGCCGGTCTCACCGGTCAGCACGTTCAGACCGGGTCCGAATTCCACGGCGGCGTCATCAATCAGGGCAAAGTTCTTGACATGCAGGTGACGAAGCATATTGATCCTTTCTTATCAGATCGTGATCTTGCTCCGCAGCGTTTCTACGAAACTGCGTTCTTTCAGTTTGATCAGGGCAACGCTGCAGTTTGCTTCCGCGATGTTGACGCGGTCTCCGGGCTGCAGCGGAACTTTCTTGTCTCCGTCGAACGAGACCTGGTAGTCGTTATGCGAACTGCCGGGCCTTCCGACGATCTCGACCGCGAGCTTATCCTCGGGGGAAAGGATGATGCTGCGGTTGTTCAGGGAGTGGGACGCGAGCGGCGTCATCACGAAAAGCCTTGCCGTCGGCTCCACGATCGGGCCGCCGGCGGAAAAGCTGTAGGCTGTCGAGCCGGTAGGGGTCGAGACGATCAGACCGTCGGAGCGGTAACTGGTCAAGAGGCTGCCGTTCAGGTGGACATTCAGGTCAACGATCTTGCCGGAGTAGCTGCGGCCGATGACGATCTCGTTTAACGCGCGGTGGCGCGCGACCGAACGTCCGTCGCGGATGACGCGGGCATAGATCTCCATCCGGGTCTCCACGACGTAATCGTCGTTCAGGAGGCTGTCGCAGATCAGAGGGATCATGTCCCTGTCACCGGCGGCAAGGTAGCCGATATGGCCGGTATTGATGCCGATGTATTTGAGATCCATGTCGTTGAAGCGCCGGACCGTGCGGAGAAGCGTGCCGTCGCCGCCGAGAACGATCACGCACTCGGTATCGGCCGGCGGACGGTCGTATTCGTCGGAGCGGCGGCACACGGCGCCCTTTTCGGTCAGATGTCTTTCGACAAGCGCCCGCAGTGCGAAGCCCTCATCCCGCGAGGGATTGCTGTGGAGATAAAAGCGTTTCATCCCTGTTACCTCATTCCTGCGCCTTTTCGTTCAGGGCGCGGTGCGAACGGCTGACCAGCTCCGCAATGAAGCTGTCCGTCCGGATCTCTTCGGGCTCTCTTCCTTCCGGAAGCGTTCCTTCAGACTGCAGATACAGCAGGTATTCAATGTTGCCTTCCGGTCCCTTGACCGGCGACCAGTCAAGGCCGAGCACGGCAAAACCGTTTTCCCGTGCCATGCCGATCACGGCTGCGATCACTTCCCGGTGCGTCGATTCCTCGCGGACGACGCCTTTCTTGCCGACCTTTTCACGGCCGGCTTCGAACTGCGGCTTGATCAGGCAGACGGACTGCCCGCCTTCCTTCAGCAGCTGCTTCATGACCGGAAAGATGTGCTTCAGGGAGATGAACGATACGTCCACGGAGGCAAAATCGGCCTTTTCAGCAAGGTCCGCAGGCGTGACGTTCCGAATATTGGTCCGCTCCATGTTGACGACGCGCGGGTCGTTCCGGAGCGAGTAGGCAAGCTGCCCGTAGCCGACATCGATCGCATAGACCTTCGCGGCGCCGTTCTGCAGCATGCAGTCGGTAAAACCGCCGGTGGAAGCGCCGATATCGACGGATACGCAGCCTTCAAGGCAGATAGGAAAGACCTGCAGCGCTTTTTCAAGCTTCAGTCCGCCGCGGCTGACGTAGGGGAGCTTGCTGCCCTGCATCGTAACTGCGCAGGTTTCGTCGAATGAAGCGCCGGCCTTGTCTTCCTTCTGGCCGTTTACATAAATGCAGCCGGCCATGATCAGCGCCTTGGCTTTTTCGCGCGAAGAGGCAAGTCCGGCTTCGGTCACCAGGACGTCAAGACGTTTTTTCATGATCTTCCGCCGAGCCTTTCCCAGAACTTTCTGATTCTTCCCGCACCAGGGGAGGCGCCGTGGGCAATGACGGCATCGGCAATGTCAGATGCGTCAAGCTTCAGTTTTTTTCTTAGTTCGGCCGGTTTTCCCTGCGGAATGAAGGCGTCTTCCGGCTCGAGGTTGAGAACCTCGAGAGGCAGTCTGCGGCGGAAAACGAGATCCTCAACAGCTTCGCCGAGTCCGCCGCTGCGGCAGTTTTCACTGATGACCGCACAGAGACGGTGGTCGGACGAGAGCGCTGCCAGCAGTTCCTCGTCAAGAGGCTTCAGGAAACGGGCGTTTACGACCGTCGGCGCAAAACCCTTCCCGGCAAGAATATCCGCGGCATCAAGCGCAGGCCGGACCATGCTGCCCGCAGCAAACAGGATGACGTCCCGGCCTTTCCTGAGAATCTCCGCCTTGCCGCAGATGATCGGTTCGTCATTGTCGGAAACGGATTCCGGCGCGGCGCCGCGCGGATAGCGGATCGCCAGCGGATGCCCGAAATCAAGCGAAAAGCGCAGCATGGCTTTCAGCTCTCTGCCGTCTTTCGGCGCCATGATCGTGATGCCGGGGCAGGTGCGGAGATATCCGACGTCCAGCATGCCCTGATGGGTCTCGCCGTCTTCACCTACGATCCCGGCCCTGTCGATCAGAAGCCGCACCGGCAGATCCTGCAGACAGACATCGTGTACGATCTGGTCATAGGAACGCTGAAGGAAGGTCGAATAGATGCAGACATACGGCTTAAGTCCTCCTTTGGCAAGCCCTGCGGCAAAGCTGACAGCATGCTGCTCGGCAATGCCCACGTCAAAGAAACGGTAGGGATACTGTTCTTCGAAGCGCGCAAGTCCGGTCCCGTACGCCATTGCAGCCGTCACAGCCACGACCTGACGATCTTCGGCGGCCATTTCCAGCAGCATGTCCGAAACATGGTCCGTATAGGTCTTTTTCGGCGCGCTCAGCAGCTTCCCGGTCGAAGGATCGAAAGGTCCGACGCCGTGGAAGCGTTCGGGATCTTCTTCCGCGAATTTGTAGCCCTTCCCCTTCTGCGTGACCACGTGCACGACCACGGCCTTGTTCAGCCTGCGCGCGTCTTCGAAGACGCTGACCATTTTTCTGATGTCGTGGCCGTCCACCGGACCGAGGTAAGTGAGATCCATGTCTTCGAAGAGCATGTCGGGAACGACCAGCTGCTTCAGGCTGTTCTTCACACGGGTTACGCCGCTGACCATGCGGGAACCGAAATCCGGAATGCTGTTGAGCAGCTGCTTGACGTTTTCCTTAAGGCGCGTGTAGCCGGGTTCCGTGCGAAGATTCTGGAAAGCACGGTTCATGCCGCCGATGTTGTGGCTGATCGACATGTCGTTGTCGTTCAGGACGATGATGAAATTGCTCTTCATGCGGGAAGCATTGTTCAGCGCTTCAAAGGCCATGCCGCCGGTCATGGAACCGTCGCCGATCACGGAGACAACGGCGTAGTCCTCTCCTGCCGCGTCGCGGGCTTTCGCAAGGCCCATGCCCATGGAAACGGAAGTCGAGCTGTGCCCGGTATCGAAGAGATCGGTCTCGCTTTCGGCCTGTTTCGGGAAGCCGCTCATGCCGCCGAGAGTGCGCAGGGTGTCAAAACCGTCCTTGCGGCCGGTAAGGATCTTATGAGTATAGCACTGATGCCCCACGTCAAAGATCAGCTTGTCCTTCGGCAGATCGAAGGCCAGATGCAGCGCCATGGTCAGTTCGACCGTGCCGAGATTGGATGCAAGATGTCCGCCGTGCTCTCCGACTTTCGTGACCAGAAAGGCCCTGATCTCATCGGCGAGGGCGGCGTAATCGCGGGGGGATATTTTCCGGATGTCTCCGGTTGCGTTGATCTGTTCAAGAAACATGTTCTGCCTATTTCCGGCGGCTGCAAAGGCCGGCGACCAGCGCTGAAAGCTCCGGCGAGGGCACCGGAAAACGGCCGATGCATTCCAGGGCTTCTTCGGTCAGGCGCCGTACTTCTTCTTTCGCAGCTGCCATGCCGTATAGTGTGACATAAGTTGTTTTAGCATTTTTTTCATCGCTTCCGACATTCTTGCCGAGTTCGGCTTCGTCAGCCGTGATATCGAGGATGTCGTCTTCGATCTGGAAGGCGTAGCCGATCGCAGCTGCCGCTCTTTCCACGTCCTCAAGGGCTTCATCATCCGCGCCGGCAAGGATCGCACCGATCAGCATGGCAGCTTCAATCAGCGCGCCGGTCTTATTCCGGTAGATGAAATCCAGCTGATCTGCGGAAGGCGCAGATCCGGTCAGCTGCACGTCGAGCGCCTGCCCGCCGCACATGCCGTAAAGCCCGGCCTTGCGGGCAAGGACTGCCAGGGCTCTGCCTGTGCGGGCAGGATCGTCCGTCAGGGCAAAAGCCTTCGCAGCCGTTTCAAACGCATAAGTCAGGAGGGCGTCTCCGGCCAGCACGCCGAAGTCTTCGCCGTAGACGCTCCAGGTGGTCGGCCGTCCGCGCCGCAGCGTATCGTTGTCCATGCACGGCAGATCGTCGTGTACCAGCGAATAGGTGTGGATCATTTCGATCGCAGCCATGAACGGCTCTATCTCCTGCCCTGCTCCGCCGAATGCCGCATAAGTCATTTCCATGAGAGCGGGACGAAGCCTTTTTCCGCCGGCCGTGAAGCTGTAGTTCATTGCTTCGCGGAGGCGCTCAGCCTGCGTTTCTTCCTGCGGCAGCCATTCGGCAAGCCGTTCACTCAGTTTTGCCGCATTATCCGACATTTTCCTCTCCGTTTTCCAGAATGATGAGTTTCTTTTCAATGCCGTCAATGCGTTCCTTCAGGAATTTGACGTATACCAGACCCTTCTGATATTTGGAAAAGGTCTCTTCCAGACCGTTCTGATCGGTCTCAAGATCCGTGAGGATCGCGTCGAGCGACTGAAATGCCTCCTCGATCGTCATTTCCTGGAGATCGTCTTTTTTTTCATCCATGATCCGTTTCCTCCGGGGCGATTACTTCGGTAAGCAGGCTTCCCTGCTTCAGATACAGTTTAACAAGGTCGCCGGCTGCGACCTGCCGGCTGTCCGTTAGCGCTTTTCCTTTTGCTTCGGCAAAGGCGTAGCCGCTGCCGAGACGTCTGAGCGGCGAAAGGCCGTCAAGCTTCGTGATGGAAAGATCAAGACGGTGAACGGCGTTGAGGCGGGCGGTTTCCATCCCGTCCCGAAGACCGTAAAGTGCCGTTTCAAGTTTTTCCCTCGCCAGAGACAGAGCATCTTCCATCCCGTTCTGCAGCCTTTTTTCCCTTTCGGAAAGTCCCTGGATCGAAGCGTCAAGGCGTCTTTTCAGCGCATTTTCCAGATTATCCTGGGCATAGGCGGTCCGAAGACGGTACTCGTTCATGCGCGTCCGCGGATCGTGACGGCGAAGGCGCGCTTCCGCATGCGAGAGCAGGAGGCGCTTCTGCTCGAAGCGGGCATTCACGGCTGAGGCAAGCCGCTGCTTCTTCTGCCTTACGGCGTCGGCATAGGCTCTCACGTCAAAAACAGCAAGTTCAGCAGCTGCCGAGGGCGTCGGTGCGCGAAGGTCGGCAACGTAATCGGCGATCGTCACGTCCGTTTCATGTCCGACGGCGGAAATGATCGGTGTGTCCGCGTCAAAGATCGCCCGTGCCACAGCCTCTTCATTGAAGGCCCAGAGGTCTTCCAGCGAGCCGCCGCCTCGTCCGACGATCAGGATGTCAAGCCCCATCCTGTCCAGCGTTTCAATGCCTTTGATGATGGAGGCAGGCGCGTATTCGCCCTGCACGAGCGCCGGATACAGGATCAGCTGCGCGAACGGATTTCTCCGGTGCGTGATGTTGACGATGTCCTGGATGGCAGCTCCCGTGGGCGCCGTGACGACGCCGATCCGCATGGCGTACTTCGGGATGGGCTTCCGGTAGGCGGGATCGAACAGGCCCATTTCCTCCAGACGCTGTTTCGTTTCCATGAAGCGTTGATACAGCACGCCCAAGCCTGCTTCCGCGATGCTCTTCGCGTAGATCTGATAAGAGCTGCCGCGTTCGTACGTGGAAATGCTCCCGCTGACCCGGACCTTCATGCCGTCTTTCAGGCGGATCTTAAGTCCCCTTGCATAACTTGCGAACATGATGCCGCTGATCGCAGCCTTTTCATCCTTCAGAGTAAAATAAACATGACCTGAACTGTGATATTTCAGGTTGCTGATCTCACCCTCCACCTGCACCGACTTCAGGAGAAAATCCTGCTCGAACAGGCCTTTGATGTAGCTGCTGATCTGCCCTACGCTGTAACAGGGGGGATCAGCGGGCATTGCTTTCTCCTTCCGGCTGCGGTGCAAGACGCAGGGCAAGCTTGCCGAGGATCGCGTTCACGAAGGAGGGCGAATCGTCTCCTCCGTACTTCTTTGCGAGCTCGACCGCCTCATTGATCGCGACCTTGAGGGGAACCTCGTCGTCGAATTCCATCTCGTAAAGCGCAAGGCGAAGGATCGAAAGATCGACGCGGCTCATGCGGGAGGTTTTCCAGCCTTCCGACACTTCGCCGATCTGCGCATCCAGTTCCGGAAGCTTTTCCAGAACGGCCTCGCAGCGGGCTTTCAGCAGCGCGCGTTCTTCTTCCGGCATCTCTTCGATACGGTCCAGCTCCAGCTCCGTCAGAAGGTCGGAATCATCGAGAAACAGCGCAAGATGCGGCAATTTCTCGTCCGCGCCGTAGAATTCGCCCAGGAACAGCTGTTGGAAGACACATTCTCTTTTTTGGGTCTGCAGTTCTCTTCTGCTGTATTTCATGCTTCGCTCCGTAATAAAAGAACCGCGGCCTGCCGCAAAAAGGCAGACCCGGTCCTCCATTTGTTCTTATGCCATGACAACGTCGGCGATCGTAATGTTGATCTGGCCGACGGTATAACCGATCATATCGGAAATGACCGCATCCACCTTGTGCTGCACACTGGCCGCAACTTCGGGAACGGTAAACCCGAATGCGATGTTCAGACAAAGGGAAACGTCCACTTCATGCTCTGCGAAATCAAGCTTCATGCAGCGGCTGAAGGTGCGCTGAGACTGCTTCGTCAGCGCTTCCTGTGTCGACCAGTCAGCAAGCGAATGCACGCCGCTCACTTCGCTCACGGTAAGTCCGATAATGGTACTGAAGACATTGTCCGTGGCAAAGATAGAAGCGTTGCCTTCCGTCTCCCCGACCTTATGCATCGATTTTGCTGATTCATTTTCCATGGTACGTAACTCCTGGTCGTTAAAAATATCCGGAGATCTCGGCGTTTTCAGCCGTTGCCGAGCGCAAGGCGCTTAACGGCAGCCAGAGCCTTTGCCACGGGCGGCAGAAGGATGATGACTACGGTAAGCGCGGCTTCGGCAAAAATGTAGCCGCCGTTATAGGTAACGGAATACCAAAGCGGATTCATGCCTTCCGGCGCATAGGAGGCAAAAAACAGGAAACCGCTGAGTGTGGCGAAGAAGAAACGGCCGACGACGCCGCAGAGATACCCTTTCAGCAGGCCGTTCTTCGCTTTCCAGAAGAGCCCGGACAGACCGAGCGCGCCGAAAGCCAGCGGATAGTCGACGAGCAGCTGCGGAATGCTGTAGATCATCGGGCTCAGGATCAGCTGCAGCATGCCGTGGGCCATGCCGGTAAGGATGCCGGCCGCCGGGCCGAACCAGTAGCCGATCAGGCAGATGCAGAGCATGCTGAACGGGGTGACGGAACCGCCGAGCGGCATGCGCCAGAGCCGCAGCTCGCTGAGTACGGTGGCAAGCGCCATGGCCATGGCGGAAAAGACGAGCTGGCGTGTCATATTAGCCAGTTTCATCTTTCGGCCGGTAAGGACAAGCGCCAGGATGATCAGTACCACGAAAAATGCGACAAGAACAGCCATCCCGAGCTTGGTCGGGTAAAACACGTTTTCGCCCCAGTCATTGACGGCGGCATAGAATAATTTGTTAAACATGGTCTCCTCCTAAAAGATATAGGGGAGCAAGAAAAAGATTCTTGCTTCCTTACGCCGGTATTGTCCGGATCAAGTTCAGGGGTATGATCTCAGCCCTTCAGGGCACCCCCAGCATGAATGTATTAAAGATTAAGTAAGGGATCGGCTCAGGCCTTGGGGCCGGCTTCCACGATCTCCTTCGGCATGTCGGGGTACTTCTTCGCGAAGTTTTCGGCAAACATGCCGGCAAGTTTCTTGGCCGTCGCATCATAGGCCTTCTTGTCCGCCCAGGTCTCGCGCGGGTTCATGATGTTCTTCGGAACGTTCGGGCAGCTCTGGGGCACGTCCAGATTGAAGATCTTGTCGTGCTTGTACTCGACGTTGTCCAGTTCGCCGTTCAGGGCGGCGGTGACCATCGCGCGGGTATAGGACAGCTTCATGCGGGAACCGACGCCGTAGGAGCCGCCGGACCAGCCGGTATTGACCAGGTAGACCTTGGTGCCGTACTTATCGAGCTTTTCGCCCAGCATCTGTGCGTATACCAGAGGATTCATCGGCATGAAGGGTTCGCCGAACAGGGTGGAGAAGGTCGGCTGCGGTTCCTTGATGCCGCGTTCGGTGCCGGCAAGCTTGGAAGTGAAGCCGGTCACAAAGTGGTACATGGCTGCGTTCTTATCCAGCCTGGAGATCGGAGGCAGAACGCCGAACGCATCGGCTGTCAGGAAGATGACTACCTTCGGGATGCCGCCGATGCCGGGAATCTGCGCGTTGTCGATGTAATCGATCGGATAGCCGACGCGGGTGTTCTCGGTCAGGGAGGCGTCGTCGAAATCAAGTTCTCTCGTGTCTTCGTCGATGATGACGTTTTCCACAAGGGAGCCGAACCGGATCGCGTGATAGATCTCAGGCTCGTTCTCTTCTTTCAGGTTGATGCACTTTGCATAGCAGCCGCCTTCGAAGTTGAACACGCCGTTTTCGGACCAGCCGTGCTCGTCGTCGCCGATCAGCTTACGGTTCGGATCGGCGGACAGGGTGGTCTTGCCGGTGCCGGACAGGCCGAAGAAGACGGCGGTGTCGTGAGTGACGGGATCCATGTTGGCGGAGCAGTGCATCGGAAGGACGTCTTCCAGCGGCATCAGGAAGTTCATGACGGAGAAGACGCTCTTCTTGATCTCACCGGCATAGGCGGAACCGGCGATCAGGACTTCCTTGTCCACGTAGTTCACGAGGATGGCGGCTTCGCTGTGCACGCCGTCCACAACGGGATCGCAGTGGAAGCCGGGCGCGACGATGATCGTGAAATCGGGTTTGCCGAAATATCTCAGCTCCTTGTCCGTAGGACGGATCAGCAGCTGATGTATGAACAGATTCTGGCTGGCGTATTCGTTCACGATACGGAATTTCTTCCGGTGATCGGGATCGGCGCCGGCAAAGCCGTCAAAGACGTACAGTTCCTGACCCTGCAGATAGGCGCACATCTTGGCGCGGATCGCCTTGTATTTCTCCAGAGAGATCGGACGGTTGACCTTGCCCCAGGCGATCTTCTTGTGGACCTTGGGGACGTCGACGATGAACTTGTCGTCCGGCGAGCGGCCGGTGTATTTGCCGGTGGTCACGACGAGAGCCCCTGTCTTGCTCAGGATGCCTTCCCCGTTGGCAAGGGCGATCTCGGTCAGTTCGGCAGGCGTCAGGTTGCGCCAGCACGCCGCGGTATTGATGATGCCGAGTTTTTCCAGATTGATCGAATTCATAGAACCCTCCTATGCATGAATGGTAAGAACCGCGAAGCATTCTGCTCCGAATTGTTATTCTATCACGCGGAAGGGAAATAAGCAAGGCGGTGTCCTGATTTTTGGGTATTTCAGCCAATAAAAATGAATAGACCGACAAAAAGCCTAAAATGACGTGCCGGGATTGTTTTCAGCGGCGAAAATGCTATAATGAAACCGGACCGTACCCCCACGGAAGCTTCAGCCCGTTCAGGAGGAAATGAATTGGCCTACAGTTTTCTTTTGAAACAGGCACGTAAAAAACTGAAACTCTCGCTTCGCGAAGCCGCTGCGATCTTCAAGATGTCTCCCTCGACGCTGAACCGTTACGAGGAAGGCCTGATTTCGCATATCCCGCCGCACAAACTTCATGCACTGCTCTCTTACTACGGCATCGATCCGAAGAAGTTACGGGATGAATGGCTTCGGAAAAGCGCTTACGAACGGCTTCTGCGCTACGAAGAAAGCCAGCGCCGGATCGACGCTGACTTTCTCTACAAACACTATATGGCTCTGGATGAAAGAGGTAAGCGGAATGTCCTCAGCCTGCTGATGCACGAGTCGAATGTTACGGCTTCGCTTCGGGCTTCGAAACCGCCGGAGAAGCGTCAATGAAGGCGCAGATCGCACTGACGGCGCCGTCGATCCCCGTACGGCTCGTATTGATGCAGAGATCGTAGTTCTCCTTTTCGCCCCACTTCAGCCCGGTATAATGACGATAATAGCGCGCCCGCTTCTTATCCGTTGCGGCTACGTGCTTTTTCAGTTCGTCCTCTCCCATCTCAAGCATCTTTCCCTTGCGGGCAATGCGATCCTCAAGATCGCCGTACAGGAAGATCCGGATCACGTTTTCGCGGCCGGTCAGAACGTAATCGGCACAGCGTCCGACGATGACGCAGGGACCGTCATCGGCCAGTTTCCGGATGATCTCGGCCTGGCGGAAGAAAATGCGGTCGCTCATGGGCTGCTGATAGACGGAATAGCTGGAGCGGGTCGCGAGGAACGGTGCGATGTGGATATCCACCTTCTCGTCCATCTCATCGAGATATTCCTGAGCAAATTCGCCCTCTTCAGCTACCATGGACACCAGGAGCTTGTCGTAAAACGGAACATGGAGCGCGTCAGCCAGCTTCAGACCGATCTCGTGGCCGCCGCTGCCGAATTCTCTGCCGATGGTGATGATCTTATCCATAACTCCTCCTGCCCTTTTCCGGGGCTGTCCCTGACGGACACTTTAGTTTTTCGGCTTGCCGGGCTGCATTTTCGGCTTGCCAAGCAGCACCGCCTATGTTATACTCATTTTACCGGAATGCCGTTTTTGTTTAATTTTGAACCTACATCTTGACATACGGGACTCCTATATTTTCAGGCAGCTGTCAGGCCTCCTCCGAGTGGAAGGCAAAAACCTGAGTGCGGACACCCACCTGACGTAATCGTTAGGGGTCAGAAAAAGCAGGGGCGGTACTTCCGGTTTTTGATGCTTCGGTCCGGCGGATCAATATTCTCCGCGATCGAAGCGTTCTTTTTTTGCAACGGACTTGCCGAGGAACTTTTCGGTCTCGATGACGAAACGCTCGTGGGTCCCTTCTCCGACCTGTTCGATCTGATCGAAGGCTTTCACGCGGAACACCAGGCGGCGTCTGTCCTGTTCGATCAGTTCGCTTTCGAAGCGCACGCGCATGCCGATCGGCGTGGAAGCCATGTGCTTAACTTCGATGCGAATGCCGACGGAACCCTGTCCTTCTTCAAGATAAGGCAGCATGCTGTTGGAACAGCAGCATTCCATGCCGGCGACCATGGAGGGAGTGGAAAACGTAGGTACGCCGCCGCTTCTGACACGGCTCGCGGTATTCTCCGCCGTGACGTCGACTTCGTAGCTGCCTTTCATGCCCAGAGGGAACTCTTTCATGTGAATACTCCTTTTCAGCCTCAGAGGGTGACGACTTCATCCGCGGGGGCTTTTTCGTCTTCCGCGGAGAGAAAACGCAGAACGGGGACCGATGCAGTCTGACCCGTTCCGGGGTCTCTTCTCTTTTCCATGGCAAATTCCGCAGTGATGCGGTGCCAGCTCTTGTTCGGGAAACGCATCGGCGTATCCGTCTTGCAGGGAAAGCCATAGAATTTGACGTCGGCCGGACAGCAGGCCATGACCAGGCGTCCGGGAACGAACATGTTCTTAGCCATGCCGATCGGACGGAAAAACTGCGCAAGGAAGCGGACCTTCTTTCCTTTGTAGCGCTCCGGCGATTCAAAGGCGTCGGCGTACCAGGTTCCGTAATCCGTATCTTCCAGATCGATAAGATCCGCGTTAATGTCGTACGGAAGGTCTTCCTCACCGAATTCGATCAGTTTGCCTTCCGGATCTTCAAAGATCGTCTGCGCGCCGGGATTCTGCAGCTTCAGCGCCTTGCGGAAGGGCACGCGGTTCAGCGCCCTTGCGCAGCGGTTCACCACGACCAGATCCGATTCAATGAGCTGGTTCATGAAAATATTGCGCATGTTGGTCATGTACAGCTCAAGCGTTGTCCCGTCGACCGTCGAATAGATCCCGGCAAGGCCCCAACTTCTCGGAAAATCCTTCTTCAGGAATTCCTGCAGGTCCCACATGCCGTTGAATTCGATGGCGATCTGGGCCGGGCTGTATTTCCTGACGAGTTCTTCACAGTAATCTTTCGTGAAAACGTCGGGACTGTCGACGGACAGCCTGTCGATCTTCCGGATGCGGCAGTATTCGTCAGAAAGTTCGAAATCCCCTTCCTCGCAGAGGATGAACAGGGTCCTGCCGTCTTCCAGCCATTCCTGCTGCATCAGCGTTTCCTTAAAAAAGGTCGTCTTGCCGCTGTCAAGCTGTCCGGTCACGATATATACGGGTATCTGTCTGGAAGCCATGATCACTCCCGAAGGCCGAAAAGTTCAGCCAGTTTGTCTTCGGCAAGGTCACAGCCGATCACGCAGAGACGTCCGGTGTAATCCGGATGGCTCGTGCGGGTTTCGGATTCCTCCGGAACCAGGTCGAACTGCTTCCAGCTGCCGTCGGTCATCGGAACGATTCCCTTTGCGCGGAGGATCGTGCCGTAGGCGCTGCTCTCCTTCAGTTCGTTCAGGACGCGGTCCAGTTCTTCGTCCGTGAACTTGCGGGAGGTCTCGCGGCCCCAGCTCGTGAAGACTTCATCGGCATCATGTTCCCCGTGATGGTGATGATGGTGATGATGGTGCTCATGGTCATGATGGTGATGCTCGTGCTCATCATCTTCATCATCGTCATCATCGTGGTGGTGATGTTCATGTTCGTCATCATCGTCATGATGGTGGTGTTCGTGCTCGTGATCGTGGTGATGATGGTGATGTTCGTGTTCATCTTCGTCATCATCGTCGTCCAGATCGAGTTTGAGCAGGCTCAGATCGCTTCCGTCACTGCGCTCAAGGGCGTGCAGCACGGCATCTGCCGCGAGTTCGGTCCAGGGCGTCGTGATCATCGGAGCGTCTGCGTTCAGTTCACGCAGAAGGGCCGTGGTCTCGGCCAGCTTCTCGTCGCCGACTTCCTGCGTACGGGAAAGAACGAGCGTCGAGGCGCTTTCCACCTGGTTTTTGAAGAATTCGCCGAAATTGCGCAGGTAGACCTTTGCCTTCTTCACGTCGACGACAGTGATCCGTTCGGTCACGGCCAGATCGGGAACGACGCTTCTTACGCGTTCAACGGCCGAAACGATGTCGGACAGCTTGCCGACGCCGGACGGTTCAATGATGATCCGTTCGGGATGGTAAGATTCAACGACCTGATGAAGGGCTTCGGTGAAATCGCCGACCAGCGTGCAGCAGATGCAGCCGGAATTCATTTCGGTGATCTGCACGCCGGCGTCCTTCAGGAAGCTGCCGTCGATGCCGATCTCGCCGTATTCATTTTCAATGAGGACGATCTTCTCGCCGGCATAGACTTCTTCGATCAGCTTCCGGATGAATGTGGTTTTCCCGGCACCGAGAAAGCCGGAAATAATGGTAACTTTAGTCATGTTTCCTCCGCGGGCGGCAAAGGCCGCTCTTTTTTGTCAGCGGACGACAAGGTTGACGATGCGTCCGGGAATATAGATTTCTTTAACGAGCGTCATGCCCTCAAGCCTTGCGGCAAGGGCTTCTTTCGCCGCAGTCAGCACCTCTTCCTTCGGGGCGTCCTTGGCGATCATCATGGTACCGCGCATCTTGCCGTTCATCTGCAGCGCGATCTCAACGGTCTGTTCGACGGTCTTTGCTTCGTCATACTTCGGCCAGGCCTGGCGGTAAACGCGGCCTTCACCGAAATGCAGGGACCAGAGTTCTTCGGTCATGTGCGGCGCAACGGGGTTCAGCAGGATGAGAAGCGTACGGAATTCACCGCGGGTCACCTTGCCGGTACGGTAGAAGTCGTTGACAAGGCTCATCATGGCGGCGATCGCCGTGTTGAATTTCAGCGCTTCGAAATCGTTAGAGACTTTCTTGACCGTCTGGTGCATGCGGGTCTCCATCTCTTTGGAATATCCCTCTTCCGCCGTCAGCATGTCCTGCAGCTTCCAGACGCGTTCGAGGAACTTACGGCAGCCCTTTACGCCTTCCGTCGACCAGGCGGCGGCCAGTTCAAAGGCCCCGATGAACATCTCGTAGGTCCGGAGGGTATCCGCTCCGAATTCCCTGACGATATCGTCGGGGTTGACGACGTTTCCGCGGGATTTCGACATCTTTTCGCCGTTCTCACCGAGGATCATGCCGTGGCTCGTGCGCTTCTGATAAGGCTCCGGGCAGGGAACGACGCCCTGATCGTACAGGAAGCGGTGCCAGAAACGGGAATAGAGCAAGTGAAGCGTCGTGTGCTCCATGCCGCCGTTGTACCAGTCGACCGGCATCCAGTATTTCAGTGCTTCGGGGGAAGCGAGGGCGTTTTTGTTGTGCGGATCGGTATAGCGCAGGAAGTACCAGGAGGAACCGGCCCACTGCGGCATGGTATCGGTCTCGCGCTTTGCAGGGCCGCCGCAGCAGGGGCAGGTGGTGTTGACCCAGTCGGTCATCGCCGCAAGAGGCGATTCGCCGTTGTCGGTCGGCATGTAGGATTCCACATCGGGAAGCAGGAGCGGCAGCTCTTCTTCCGGAAGCGGAACGTAGCCGCATTTTTCGCACTTTACGATCGGGATCGGTTCGCCCCAGTAGCGCTGGCGGCTGAAGACCCAGTCGCGCAGTTTGTAATTGGTCTTGGCATGACCGAGGCTTTTCTCTTCCAGCCAGGCCGTGATCGCTTTTTTCGCTTCGGCGACTTCAAGGCCGTTCAGGAAACCGCTGTTGACCATCTTTCCGGATTCGGTATCGGTATAGGCAGCCTCTTCGACGTTTCCGCCGGCAACGACTTCTACGATCGGCAGTGCGAATTTCTTCGCGAATTCCCAGTCACGTTCGTCATGCGCAGGAACGGCCATGATCGCCCCGGTTCCGTAACTCATGAGCACGTAGTCGGAGGTCCAGACCGGAATGGTCCTGCCGGTCGCGGGATTGACGGCGCGCAGACCTTTCAGCTCGACGCCGGTCTTTTCCTTCGCCAGTTCCGCGCGCTCGAAATCTGATTTCTTGGCTGCGGCTTCGCGGTAGGCATTCACCTCCGCAAGATTTTCGATGCGGTCCGCGTATTTGTCGATGAACGGATGTTCCGGTGAGACGACCATGTAGGTGGCGCCGAAGATGGTATCCGGCCTTGTGGTATAGATGCGGAGCTTATCGTCGGTGTTTTCAATGGAGAAGTCAACTTCCGCGCCGGTCGAGCGGCCGATCCAGTTCTTTTGTGAGACTTTGACGCGTTCGATGTAGTCCACGCTGTCAAGACCGTCGATCAGTTTGTCGGCATAGGCCGTGATCTTCAGCATCCACTGGGTCTGCATCCGGCGGATGACTTCACCGCCGCAGCGTTCGCATCTTCCGCCGACGACTTCTTCGTTCGCAAGACCGACCTTGCAGGAGGTGCACCAGTTGATGGGCATCTCCGTCTTGTAGGCAAGACCCGCCTTGAAGAGTTTCAGGAAGATCCACTGCGTCCAGTGATAGTAATCCGGATCGGTCGTATTGACCTCGCGGTCCCAGTCAAAGGAATAGCCCAGGCTGTGCAGCTGCTGCTTGAAGCGGGCAACGTTCCGTTCGGTCACGATGCGCGGGTGGATATGATTCTTGATCGCATAGTTTTCCGTGGGCAGGCCGAAGGCGTCCCAGCCCATCGGGTACAGGACGTTGTATCCTTCCATGCGGCGCTTCCGCGCGACGATGTCCAGCGCGGTATAGGGACGCGGATGTCCGACATGAAGCCCCTGGCCCGAAGGATAGGGAAACTCGACAAGCGCGTAATATTTCGGTTTGGTAAAGTCATCGGTGGCCGCGAAGGCCTTCTCATCGTTCCAGATCTGCTGCCATTTCGGCTCGATCTTTTTGGGTTCGTAAGCAGTCATCATAGTGATCCATGCGCTTCCTTCCGCAAATAATCAACTGAATATTTTAGGGCTTTGTCCCCTTTTTGTCAAGAGCAGGAGGCGCTTCCCGCCATGCACAAATGAAAAGGAGCGGCCGGAAGGCCGCTCCGTGAGTGGACAGATGAATTACAGCTTCAGTGCTTCCTTGCACTTGCCGATGATGAACTGGCCGATCGCGTAGGCAGCGTCAACGGACTGCGCACCGATGTGCGGCGTGACGATGAAGTTGTCGCAGTCGAACAGCGGGCTGTGGAAATCGGCACCTTCGGAAAGCTCGTCCACCATGACGTCGGTAGCGTAGCCGCCGAGCTTGCCGTTCTTCAGGGCTTCGTAGGCATCTTCTTCGTTGACGATGCCGCCGCGGCTCATGTTCAGTACGAACGCACCGGGCCGCATCTGCTCGATCTGTTCCTTGCAGACAAGGTTGCGGGTCTCATCGTTGAGCGGGACGTGGATGGTCACGAAATCAGAATTGTGCAGGACGAAGAACGGATCGGTCTGGGTGCCCTGAGCCTGTTCCTTTTCGAAGATCTCCATGGGAAGATACGGGTCATAAGCAAGAACTTTCATGCCGAAAGCACGGCACAGGAAACCGACGCGCTGTCCGATGCGGCCGAAGCCGAGGATGCCGACGGTCTTTCCCTTCAGTTCGGAACCCATGAATTTGTACTTGTCCCATTCGTGTTTGTACTTGACGTCGTTGTTGGCGGTGATGGTGTTTCGGGCCAATTCCAGCATCTTGCAGAGCGTCAGTTCCGCGACTGCATTGCCGTTCAGGCCGGGGGCGTTCTGGACGGTGATGCCCTTCGCCTTGGCAGCATCCATGTCCACGTGGTTCAGACCGACGGAGCAGACACCGATGAACTTCAGGTTTTCGGCGGCGTCAAGAAGTTCGGCATCGATCTTCGGATCGACGCGCATGATCAGAACGTCATAAGGCGCGATCCTCTCCTTTAGTTCGGCGTGGGTCAGCGGCATTTTTTCCGCAACGTCGACGTCCATTACCTTGCCGAGTTCCTCTGCAATGCAGGCATCCACTTCGTCAATGATCAAGCACCTCATAATTACCTCCTGTACACATACGTCTCGGAGCCGGAACCTTTTTTTCATGATCGGGACCGGCCGGAGCTTGTGTTATTTACGATTATTTACCAACAGTATAAACAAAATAAAATAAGAAGTCAATAAAGCGGCTATACATATTTGTTATGCAACCGCTTTACTTATAATCTATATTCTGTTTTTTCGCTTCGGTTTTCTGTTCCGGCTGCCTGTCCCGATCATGATGACGATCAGATAGATGACGGCAATGCCGATGACGAGACCGATGATCAGCGTCGTTTTGTTCGAACCGGAGCGAAAACTCTCGTCGGTCTGTGTGGGAACGATGACGGTTTCGGTGGCTGCGGGATCGCTTCCCGTGTTTTCCGAAGGTTCTTCAGATACGCCGGCAGGCTCGGAAGATGCCTCCGTTTCGGCGGCAGAAGCCTCAGCGTAACTCTCCGTGCTTTCACCGGGAACGGCACTCTCGGAAGCGGTCGTTTCGGTCTCTTCTGCGCTCGATTCCGCCTGCCCCATGATATCGGATTCCTGTTCCGGTGTCAGATCCAACCGGTAAACGATCCGGTATTCCTTGGCAAATTTGCTGTATCTTACCGTCGGTGCGTTCTTGTTGATGGTGATCTCGCTTCCGACGTTCCAGATATCCGTCATCATGGCTTCGACACCGATGATCTCATAATCCTTCGGAGGCTTGTCGGTATAGGTCCCGTCGCGGCCGAGAAACTGTGTTCCTTCCTTTACGAACTCGTTGTTCTGATTGAGCCAGATGACATGTACAGGAATATCCGTGGAATACTTGTTTCCCGTCGCTTTCATTATCAGGGTGGCCTGAAGGGAATAGGGCGGATCGAGCGTGTCGTAAGCCTTGCGGAGGGCGGAAAGGATACTGCTGTAGGTGGCGGCTTCCTCGGAAGCCTTGCCGGTGTAGTTTGCTCCGGGCCAGGTCGTCAGACGGTAGCCGGTCACGTTATATTCGTAGCCCTTCGGGTCGATGTAGGTCTTCAGGTTCAGCTTGTCCAGAAAGACCTGCTGAACGGCGTAGACGGACCATTCGAAGGATTCCAGCACGGTCCCCTTATCCGACATATAGACGATGCGGAAGTTCTTCGGTTTGGAAATGGCAGCATGAGAAACCGTGCTGCAGACAAGCATCAGCAGCAGGGCAAGAATTATTCGTGATCTTCCGAATTTTCTCATGATGTCCTCAAAAAGATACTGTTTCGCGCGGACAAAAGCGGAGAAGCCGACGGGCCCTCCGCTTTTGTCATCTGCATGAAGAAGATTATTCTTCGTCGTCCTTCTCGGCTGCGCGGGCAGCGATCTCCTTTTCCTGTACGTCCGAAGGAGCCTGCTCATAGCGGGCAAATTCATAGGTGAAGCTGCCGATGCCGCCGGTCATGGAACGAAGGTCGGTATTGTAGCCGAACAGTTCGGCCATCGGGCAGTCTGCCATGATGATCTGGTTGCCCTTGTGGTCGGGTTCCATGCCGAGCACGCGGCCGCGGCGCTTGTTCATGTCGCCCATGACGTCGCCGGTGAACTTATCCGGAACCTTGACCTTGACGCTCGCGATCGGTTCAAGCAGGACAGGGCGGGAAGCCTTGTCGGCGAAGCAGTTCTTGACTGCCAGGTGAGTCGCCAGCTTGAAGGCCATTTCGGAGGAATCGACCGGATGGTAGGAACCGTAGACCAGGGAGGCCTTAAGACCGACGATGGGATAACCGGCAAGCGGTCCCTTTACGACCATTTCCTGCAGACCTTTTTCAACGGCAGGGAAGTAGTTCTTCGGCACGACGCCGCCCACGATCTTCTCTTCGAAGACATACGGAGTCTCCAGGTCGCCGCTCGGTTCGAAATCCATCACGACGTCGCCGTACTGGCCGTGGCCGCCGGACTGCTTCTTGTGCTTGCCCTGTACGTGGACGGAGCCCAGAATGGTCTCGCGGTAAGCCACCTTCGGCTTGTAGAGCTCGGCCTCGACCTTATAGCGGTTAAGCAGCTTGCTGATGACGATCTCGAGCTGCTGGTCGCCGATACCGTACAGCAGCAGCTGACGGTTTTCCTTGTCGTTGACGGTCTTGATGGTCAGATCTTCTTCCATCAGCTTGGACAGGGAGGTGGCGATCTTGTCGTCGTCGCCCTTCTTCACGGCGCGGTAGGCCATGCAGGTGTAAGGCTTGGAAATCTCAGGCAGCGGATAGGCAATGGGGGCCGCCTTGGAGGCAAGGCTGTCGCCGGTGCCGACGCTCATGGCCTTGGCCAGGGCGCCGATGTCGCCCGCATGCAGTTCGGGGACTTCGATGGCTTCCTTGCCGCGCAGCAGGTACACGCGCGCGATTTTTTCTTCGGTTTCTTTCTGTACGTCGTAAAGAACGGTGTCGCCGCCCTTCAGCACGCCGGAGCAGACCTTGATGAAGCTGTATTTGCCGATGAAGGGGTCGATGAGGGTCTTGAAGACCTTTGCGGTGACGGGCTTCGTGTCATCATAATCGGCAACGAATTCTTCGTCGGTGTTGACGTTTTTGCCGCTGATCTTGCGGTCGGCAGGGCTCGGGAAATATTTTTCAATATCGTGCAGCAGCACGCGGACGCCGTAACCGTTCAGGCCGGAACCCATCAGGACCGGGATCACGTCGCCGTTGACGACGGCACTGTTCAGAGCGTTCGCGATCTCTTCGGGAGTGAACTCATCGCCTTCGAAATAGCGTTCCATGAGTTCTTCGTCAGTCTCGGCAACGGCTTCCATCAGGGAGCCGTGAGTCTCTTCCAGAAGATCCTTGACGCTGTCCGGGATCGCGCATTCTTCATATTCGCCCTTGGTGCCGGTGAAACGGCGGGCACTCATCTTCGGAACGTTGACGAAGCCGGCAAGCTTCTCATTTTCACGAATCGGGACCTGGAAAGGAACGACGCGGGTGCCGAACGTATCCTTCAGTTCTTCGCAGACGCGGGCATAGTTCGCGTTGTCGTCATCCATGTTGGTCACGAAGAACAGACGGGGCAGGTTCGCTGCTTCGCACAGATCCCAGGCTTTCTGCACGCCGACCTGTACGCCGGCCTTGCCGTTGACAACGATGACGGCGGCGTCGGCAGCGCTTACGGCTTCTTCGGCTTCACCGACGAAATCGAAATAACCGGGGGTATCCAGAAGGTTGATCTTCTTTCCTTCCCATTCAATAGGCACGACAGCGGTGCTGAGCGAAAAACCGCGCTTGACTTCTTCTTTATCGAAGTCACTGATCGTGGAACCGTCAGTGACCTTGCCCATGCGGGAGATCACACCGGTAACAAACGCGGCCGCTTCGACGATGGTCGTCTTGCCGGCACTGCCGTGCCCAAGTACAGCGACGTTGCGGATGTCTTTGGTCTCATAAACTTTCATAGAACGATTTCCTCCTTAGAAACACGGTTCTGAATTTACAACGATATTATTCTACAGGAAAAGGGTAAGAATATCAAGAGGTTTTTATCGGGGAGAGCCGGGATTGAAAGATCCTTCGCTGCGCTCAGGATGACAATGAGGATGTCATCCTGCGGAGCACACTGTCACTGTCATCCTGAGGAGCACGAAGTGCGACGAAGGATCTTCAATCAAAGATTCTCCAAATATTCGATATAAGGATTGTCCAGTTCCGGATCCTTCAGCGCGGTGTCGAGGGTTGCCAGCATGCGGCCTTTGTCGCGGTTCATGGTGCCGCGCAGCTGCACGTAGTTGGAGATGTGATTGCTCCTGAGCACGCTTCCTTCGCTGTCGAGGTTTGCAATGAGGATGCGCTGCTCTTCCAGGTACTGCCTGGGGGTTAGCCGCTTGAAGCGCCCGGCTTCCCAGTCGGCAGTCATTTTCGTTCCCCGGCGGAGCGTGAGCGTCATGAGCCCGATATATTCCGGATTCATGCGGGAAAGTGCCTTCGCGGAAAGAAGGGCGTGCTCTTCCATCCCGTCCTGTCCGGCAAGTCCGGTTATCTCGGTGACGGACAGCTTGATCCCGGCTGCTTTCGCCTTCAGTGCGCCTTCCACGGTCTCTTCAACGGTCACGCCCTTATTGATATCCCTCAGGACCTTTTCCGAGCCCGATTCGAGGCCCAGATAGATCATGTCGAGGCCGAGCGCATGCAGTTCTTCCAGTTCCTCAGGCGTTTTGAGCAGGAGGTCGCGGGCGCTGGCATAGCTGGTCACGCGTTCGCATTCCGGAAAGAGGTTTTTAATCGTCCCGAGGATCGCCCGGAGATCGGAAGTCTTCACGATCAGGGCGTCCCCGTCTGCAAGGAAGATGCGGTTTACGCGCCGGTATGCGCGGCGCGCCATGACAAGGTCTTCCAGAACATCGTCAAGGGGACGGACGCGGAACTGTTTTTCCAGGTACATGTTGCAGAAGGTGCAGCGGTTGTGGCTGCAGCCGATGGTCACCTGCAGGATGTAACTGTAGGCTTCGCTCGGCGGACGGTAGAGGGATCCCTCGTATCTCATGCGAGCACCTCCGGCATGTATTTTTCAATGAATTCGTCTTCCGTCAGGATCGGTACGCCGAGCTTCTGCGCAGTCTTGTTCTTTGTTGAGGAAGAAAGCGGGTCGTTGTTGACGAGGCAGGAGGTCTTCGCGGAGACAGATCCGGCAGCTTTTCCCCCGCGCGCTTCGATCTCTGCCTGCAGGGCTTCGCGGTTTGCGAAGTGCAGGAGGCCCCCGGTGATCACGACAGTCATGCCTTCCAGCGTCTGAGGGACACGCACGCCTTCTTCGGCACGGATGTCAAGGACGCTGACAAGATCATCCAGCATGGCGGCATTTTCCGGGTCGCGGAAATAGCGGACAAGGCTGTCCGCCATGACGTCTCCGATCATGTTGATCTCGGTAAAGTCTTCCGCGGAGGCGCTGCGGATCGCGGCAATATCGTTGCCGAAGTGCCGGCAGATCAGTTTTGCCGTTGCCGGACCGATGCCTTCTATGCCGAGAGCCGTAAGAAAACGTACCGGCGTCGTATGACGGGCTTTTTCGGCGGCTTCCTGAAGATTGCGGAAGCTTTTTGCGCCGAAGCCTTCCATGCTCATGATCGCGTTCCGGTGGTCCTGCAGATAAAAGAGATCGCGGAACTTCCGGACGATGCCGAGATCGACGAGTTTTTCCAGCGTGGATTCCGACAGGCCTTCGATGTTGATCGCATCGCGGCTGACGAAAAGATCGAAAGCCTTGATCTGCTTGGCAGGGCAGGCAGCATTTGGGCAGTGCAGCGTCTTTACGCCGTTTTCTTCGCGGATAACTGTCTCTTTTCCGCAGACAGGACAGTATTTCGGCGGTTTGACCGTCCCGCTGCGCGTCAGGTTTTCCGCGATCTGTGGGATGATCATGTTCGCCTTATAGACCGAGATCTCGTCGTCGAAACCGAGAGCGAGCTGTTCAAGAATCGAAACGTTGTGCACGCTGGCGCGGGACACGACAGTGCCTTCCAGTTCGACCGGCTCGAAGATCGCGACAGGGTTGATGAGGCCGGTGCGGCTGGCGCTCCATTCGACTTCTTTCAGACGTGTCGTCTGCTGTTCGTCTGCCCACTTGAAGGCAATGCCGTTCCTCGGGAACTTGGCCGTTCGGCCGAGCGAAGCGCCGTAGGCGATGTCGTCCATCAGAAGCACGAGGCCGTCGGACGGGATCGGATTGCCGGCAACTTCTTCGGAAAAAGCTGCGACGGCAGCCGGAATGCTCTCCGCTGTAACCGCGCGGTAAAAGACGACATCAAAGCCGAGGCTCTTCATCCATTCGAATTCTTCGTGATGCCATGTAAATTCTTTCCCTTCGGCTTCGACAAGTGCAAACGCCTCGAAACGCACTCTTCTGGCGGCGGTCACGGCACTGTCAAGCTGGCGGACCGAGCCGCTGCAGAGATTCCGGGGATTCTTGTATTTCTCTTCGCCTTCCGGAATGGCCGCGTTGATCTCGGCAAAGTCCGGATAGGTAATGACTGCCTCGCCGCGAAGGACCAGACGGCCTTCAAAAGGAATCGTCAGCGGAACGTTGAGGAAACGGCGGGCATTCTGCGTGACGATCTCACCGATCTCACCGTTGCCGCGCGTCAGCGCTTCCTGCAGGCTTCCGCGGTCATAGGTCAGGACGATCGTGAGTCCGTCCATTTTCCAGGAAAGAAGTCCGGGTTGTGTTCCGAGAAATGCGGCCAGTTCCTCGGCGGATTTCGTCTTATTCAGGCTCAGCATGGGGCTCGGATGAGCCTTTTTGGGCAGTTCGCTCAGCACCTCGTAGCCGACACTCTGCGTAGGGCTGCCTGAAAGAACGACGCCGGTCTCCTTTTCCAGGCTGAGCAGTTCGTCGTACAGTCGGTCGTATTCAAGATTGCTCATCATCTCGCTGCTTTCCTGATAGTAAAGGCGCGAAGCCTCCTTCAGGACGGCGGCAAGTTCTTTCATGCGTTCCAGCTTATCCATCATTTCTTTCCCAGTTCGCGGAGGAGTTCCTCATATTCCTCGCCTTCGATGCGGCGCCAGTGGCCGATCTCCAGGCCGTTCAGGCTGATGTTCATCACACGCACGCGGACAAGCTCCGTGACGCGGTATCCGAGTGCTTCGCACATCCGGCGGATCTGGCGGTTCAGCCCCTGCGTCAGGATGATGCGGAAGCGGAACCGGCTCACCTTTTCCACCGTGCAGGGGCGGGTCGTCGTATTCAGGATGCGGACGCCGGAAGACATTTTTTCCACGAAGGCACGGTCGATCGCGCGGTCCACGGTGACCAGGTATTCCTTTTCGTGGCGGCCGCGTGCATGCGCGATCGATTCGGCAAGATCGCCCTGATTCGTCATCAGGATGAGTCCCTCCGAATCCTTATCCAGCCGTCCGATCGGATAGATCCTTTCCGGCCAGCCGACGTAGGTCACGATGTTGTTCGGTTCGTCCTCCGCCGACGTCGTCACGACGCCCGGCGGCTTGTAGACGGCAATGAGGACCGGCGCGGAAGGCTTCTTCACAGGTTTCCCGTCGACCAGAATGCGGCTTTCCGGCGTCACTTTCATGCCGGTCTCCGCCTTCAGGCCTTCGACCGTAACACGTCCTTCGGCGATCAGCCGGTCGGCTTCCCTGCGTGAGCAGACGCCTGCTTCGCTTAAGTATTTGTTGATGCGGATGGGTTCCATGGTACTTCCTTTCCGTGCCTTAATTGATGAACATTGCGTCACCGAAACTGAAGAAGCGGTACCGTTTTCGGATGGCCTCTTCATAAGCGGCAAGGATATGTTCCCGGCCGGCCAGCGCGCTCACGAGCATCACCAGCGTTGATTTCGGCAGGTGGAAATTGGTGATCAGGGCGTCGATGCACTTGAAACGGTAGCCCGGATAGATGAAGATATCCGTCCAGCCGCTGCCCGCTTCGACGGTACCGTCCTCTTTTGCCGCGCTTTCCAGCGTGCGGCAGGAGGTCGTTCCGACGGCGATCACGCGGCTGCCGCGTGCTTTTGCCGCGTTGATCTTTGCAGCGGCTTCATCGTCGATCTGCCAGAATTCGGAATGCATGTGATGCTCTTCCACTGTTTCCGTCTTGACGGGGCGGAAAGTTCCGAGCCCGACGTGCAGGGTGATCTCGGCGATGTCGACACCTTTTTCCCTGATGGTCTCCAGCAGTTCGTTCGTAAAATGCAGGCCGGCCGTCGGAGCTGCTGCGCTGCCGTCGTATTTGGCATAGACCGTCTGGTAGCGGTTTTTATCCTTCAGTTCATGCGTGATGTAAGGCGGGAGCGGCATTTCGCCGAGCCTGTCCAGAATCTCTTCGAATATGCCGTCGAAACTGAAACGGACGATGCGGTTTCCTTCTTCGACGACATCCGTCACTTCGCAGGAAAGCGCCCCGTCTCCGAAGACGATCTTCGTTCCGATACGGGCTTTCTTACCCGGTTTTACCAGTGTTTCCCAACTGTTCTCCTGTCCGGGGATCCGCTTCAGGAGAAGGACTTCGACGGCACCGCCGCTTTCCCGGGCACCGATCAGGCGTGCGGGGATCACCTTTGTGTTGTTGAGGACAAGGCAGTCGCCGGGTCTGAGGAGTTCGGGGATCTCCCGGAAGATCCGGTGCTCCAGGGCTCCGGTCCTCTTATCCAGAACGAGCAGTCTGGACGACGAGCGGTCTTCCAGAGGATCCTGCGCAATCAGTTCCTTCGGAAGCTCGTAATCAAATTCATTTAGATTCATAGCAGTTTCCTTCATTTTTCCTGACAAGCGCGACGGCCCGGGAAATGTTCCTCGGGCCGTCATGCATTGCCGGGTCTCTGCCGTATCGGCGGAGATGTCAGTTGACCTCGTTATAATTGACCGTAATGTATCTTACGTCGACATAGGCATCTCTGCCGCTGGTCTCCTGCTGTGCACCTGTGACAGGGTGGACGCTGACGTCATCCCTGATATGTGCCCAGCCGTATTCATCAATGGAGATCACGTTCACGCAGTAACCGGAAAGCAGTTTCTTGATGACGTTATTGTCGTTTTCCTTGCTCGGCGTAGAACGCATTTTCAGGAAGGAATCGCCGACCTTGACATAATACGGCGTTTCGCTGCCCGGTGCCGGTTCCTCTCCGGAAGGTTCGGTGCTCTGCTGTTCGGGTGAGGAGGAACCCGTAGGTTTCGTGTAGTAATTGCCGTTCTCGATGTTCTGCAGATATTCCTGCAGGTCGGGGTTCGACTGAAGCGCGTTGGTATGGCGTGCCTTGACTTCCGCAACCGTCGTATCGGCTAGAAGCGCGTATGCCGCCGTTACGTAATTGTAGATCGAAGTATGCGATTCTTTCTCGCTGTTCGTGATCGGCAGCAGGCGAAGGTTCTTCGCACTGTCAGGCTGAACGTAGAACCAGCTGATTGTGGGAACGGAAGCGTCGATCAGGCTGAGTACCGTGTCATATGTTGCGCAGACGACGTATTCATCTTTCTTGATACCGGGATACTGCAGCAGGGCAACATCGGCATAATCCTTATAGATCGAAGCTTCAATGCCGAGGATGGATGCGTTCACGCGGGCATCCTCCACGAGGACCTTCCGCATGTCTTCCGCGGAGCCGTTCTTCTTGGCGTCGAAATATCTGTCCATGACTGCCTTCACCTTGCTGTCGGCTTCGACCTTGGTCCAGGCTTTCTCTTCTTTCTTTCCGCATCTTCCGAGCAGGACGACCAGAAGTGCGATCAGAAGGACGGCAGCGGCTATGACGGCGATCAGTTTCCAGTTGAGAGCAGGAAAGTTGGAAGTCTTTTTCTTCTTGGGTGCTGCTTTGCCGGCAGGCCTGGAAGAAGGACGGGAAGCGGGTCTCGCACCGGAAGTCTGCGTTTTTCTTGCATTCTGCGCAGAGGCGGAAGGCTGGCCCTGAGGACGCTTTTCTTCAGGCTTTTTCTTCGCGGTCTCATCACGGACGAAAATGATCGGCTCGATGTCTTTATCGGAAGCAGTGTTTTTCTTGCTGCTGCTGAAATCGATATCGGTGAAATCGGAATCGGAATCCTCGAGATTGAAATTCCATTGGAATAAGGAATCATTGCTTTTTTTGTCTGCCATGATAAACTCCTCTATCTGTAAAAATCAACGATAATAAGGATCACGAAGTAATCCACGCTCATTATACAGAACATGCGGATAAATGTCAAAAAGTTTTTCGTAATGCACTTGCGATTTAGCCGGAAGTGTTGTATGATACTGCCGTTCGCACCAGTAGCTCAGTGGATAGAGCGGCGGCCTCCGGAGCCACAGACGTAGGTTCGATTCCTATCTGGTGTATTTTCTTTTCTCTCTTTTTACCTTGCGGATCTTGCGGGCGGATACCTCACAGGCTTTTTTTGATGTCTGAAAGGAGAATAAATGCTTTATCCACGATTCTGCATTCAGATACAGGAACTGCTGAAAGAAGAACTGCCAACAGCTGCAGATGTTGAACTGACGGAGTCGGAAGGCAGCTTCCGGGTCACGATGCGTACGCCTGCAGACGTTCTTTATCCTTCAGTATCCCTGGCCCGCTTTTTCGAGGCTTATCTGCAGGGCGTTTCCGTAAATGAGATCATCAGACGCATCTTGTCCGTCTATTCCGCTGAAACACTGCATCCCTTCTGTACCGCCTCTGATTTTACCGACCGCAGGGCGTTCGCAGAAGGACTCGGTTTCCGTCCGGCTTCACTCCGCCTGTACCGCGGCGTCCTTCCGATCCTTCCTCATGCCGTTTTTCATGAAATGCTTTTCTTCTTTACGGCAGCCCTGCCGGGCAGCGGCAGCGATCCGGATGATTCCATCGTAACAAGAGAGACAGCCAACCGTTTCAAAATGTCTGACGAAGCCATGCTGAAAGCCGCCGTATCCGTTTCCGGGGAACGCCTGCCGGCTTTCGTTTATCCTTTGTCCGTCTATCTGGACAGGCTTGCCGCCGGACTCCCCGACGCCGGCAGACATGTTGCCGGCCTTGCGGCTTCGTCTTCCGGCAGTTCTTTTCTCGTACTTACCAACAGTGCATCACGCTTCGGCGCCTCCGTCATTCTTTATCCCGGCGTACCGGAAAAGATCTGCCGCCGATTCGGTCCCTATTATCTTCTGCCTTCAAGCGTTCACGAACTGCTGATCCTTCCTGAAAAAAGTGCTGATAACCTGTCGGAGCTGAAGCGCCTTATCCGCGCTTCAAACCGGGAATTAAACGACTCCCTTCTTGTCCTGTCAGACGAACTGTACCGCTATGATCCGCAGAACGGGCTGCATGTCTGCTGACCCGGGTGCCGGGCAGTCTGCCGTCCAGCAAGGTGCTCTTTGCGGATTTTTCTTGACAAATCGCTCCGCAGGGTTAAGATGAAAAAGAAAAAAAGATTCCGGGAGGTGATCCATGTTTGCCATCGGCTTTGACAACGACCTCTATTTGCAGAAACAGTCGGCAATGATCCGCGAGCGGATCGAGCAGTTCGGCGGAAAACTTTACATGGAATTCGGCGGCAAGCTGTTTGACGATTATCATGCGTCGCGCGTCCTGCCCGGCTTCCAGCCCGACAGTAAGATCAAGATGCTGATGCAGCTGGCCGATAAGGCTGAGATCGTCATCGTCATCAATGCCAAC
Organism: uncultured Lachnospiraceae bacterium; assembly: GCA_902789555.1. Taxonomy (GTDB): domain Bacteria; phylum Bacillota; class Clostridia; order Lachnospirales; family Lachnospiraceae; genus UBA6987. The sequence goes on along the minus strand of CADAOF010000001.1, from coordinate 187,282 downwards.
GACATCGAGAAAAACAAGGTGCGCGGCGACCTCGGCATCACCTATGATCTGGATGTGCTCCGTCTCATCGACGCATTCCGGGGCAACGGCCTGACCGTCGGCAGCGTGGTTCTTACTCAGTACTCCGGCCAGCCTGCCGCGGACGTCTTTTATACCCGCCTTGTCAATCTGGGCGTGAAATGCTATCACCACTATCCCATTGCCGGCTATCCGCTCGACGTGGAAAACATCGTCAGTGAGAACGGTTTCGGCAAGAACGATTACATTGAAACGAGCCGCGAACTGGTCGTTGTTACGGCGCCGGGACCGGGAAGCGGCAAGATGGCGACCTGCCTCAGCCAGCTCTATCATGAAAACAAGCACGGTGTCAAGGCGGGCTATGCGAAGTTCGAGACCTTCCCCATTTGGAATCTTCCGCTGAAGCATCCGGTCAATCTGGCTTATGAAGCCGCTACGGCAGATCTTGACGACGTGAACATGATCGATCCCTTCCATCTGGAAGCCTACGGCGTGACGACGGTCAATTACAACCGCGACGTGGAGATCTTCCCCGTGCTGCAGGCCATTTTCCGCCAGATCTACGGAAAGTGCCCTTATCTGTCTCCGACCGATATGGGCGTCAACATGGCGGGGCACTGCATCATCAACGATTACGTAGTCCGCGAAGCAGCCAAACAGGAGATCATCCGCCGCTACTATGGTGCGCTCTGTGACAAGCGCATCGGCTACGGTTCCGACGAGATCATTGCGAAGATCCGCCTGATCATGCAGCAGGGCGGGATCACGGTCGAGGACCGCAAGGTCGTCAAGGCCGCGCTTGACAAGTCGGAGAAGACGCAGGGACCGGCCATGGCCATCGAACTGAACGACGGCCGCATCATCACAGGCAAGACCTCTCCTCTTCTCGGCGCGGCTTCTGCCTGCCTGCTGAATGCGCTGAAGGATCTCGGCGGGATCCCTCACGTAAAGCTGCTGATGGCAAGGGATGTCATCGAGCCGATCTGCCACTTGAAGACGGCACATCTGGGCAATCACAATCCCCGTCTGCATACCGACGAAGTCCTGATCGCACTTTCCATCTGCGCCAGCACGGATCCCATCGCAGAGCAGGCCATGGAACAGCTTTCCAATCTGAAAGGCTGTGAAGCCCACTCCACGGTCATCCTGTCCCAGGTCGATACGAACATTTATAAGAAACTCGGCATCCACCTGACCTGCGAACCGAAGCATCAGACAAAGAAACTCTATCACAAGACCTGATAAGGAAGAAACATAAGAAAAAGGCGGCATCAGCCGCCTTTTTATTTGGTTTCTCATACCGCTGCTGCAGCAAGTTTCCTCTTTCGGAATGCCATCCGGACCATGATCAGAAGAAGGATGAATGCACCTTCGCCGAAACGGATCAGCGGTTCCCACCTCGCGAAACTGTCGTCCCGCTGTCCCATGACGATGTTGAAAATGCAGAACAGCACGCAGGAAACGATGACGGTCAGGATGTTCGGACGGGACAGGATCTCCTTGAGCGGCAGGTCCGGAAAAGCCGTTTTTACGAGCAGCGTCATGACGGCCAGGAGGACGAGCGCCATCAGGAGGAACGTCAGGATGTGACCTGCTACCGGCGCAAGGAACAGGTTCCACAGCGCGGCAAAAGCCTGCGTAACGAGCCAGCCGAGCGCCCACAGGGGCAGTCCGATCGCTACGCGCACGAAGAGCGGCAGCCGCAGGATCATCATGCGGATCCTTGCGAAAAAGCCGGGTTTCTCGGTATTCTCTTCCTGGGTCTCCTGCTCTTCTTCCGCTTCGTCATCGGATGAAATGTCCATGACGATCGCGGGCGGTTCCGTTGCGGAAGGATCGGCAAGAAGGTCGTTCGGCGACCCGAAGAGGCTGCTGAAGAAGACGCCGACGGCAGCCGTAAAGGCCACGGCGGCCCCGGCAGCCTTGCGTCCTACCTTCTTTTTCTTTTTTTCCGCTTCACGTTTCTCTTCCGGATCCGGCATCCCTGCCGGAGCTTTCGATTCCTCTGACATTTCGTCTCCTCAACGGGCGAAGAACTCCCGGTACTGTGTCCAGCCTTCCTGGGAAAGCTGATCTTTCTGGAATTTCTTGTTCTTATTCATCACGGTAACGAGAACGTCGCAGCCGGTCTCGCGGAGCGCAGCCGCCTCACGCCTGATCTCCGCCATTCTTTCTTCGGAAACGCCTTTTTCAACGAGAAATGCGGTCTTTTCACGCTGCCCGGGCACGGTAAAACCGTTTTCGAGCAGAATGGTAATGATGCGTTCAAAGCCGACGGAAATGCCGCAGGCCGGAACGTTTTGCCCCGTGAATTTGCCGACAAGCTCATCATAGCGTCCGCCGCCGCCGGAAGCAGCACCCAGGCCGGCAAGTTCGATCTCAAAAATGGGACCGGTATAGTAGCCCATGCCGCGTACGAGAGTGGGATCGAAACGGATCTCGAAGTCCACCGTTGCTGCGGCGCCGACATTGGCGATGATGCGGCGGAGATTCGCGATCTCTTCTTCAGCTTTTGCCTGCGTGACGGTCTCCGCTTTTTCTTTCAGGAAGGTTTCAAGCGATGCAAGTTTGTCTTCTGCGCCTTCCAGCGCAGTGAAAAGGCTGCGGAAGGCTTCGGCGACATTTTCCGAAAAGCCGTTTTCACGCATTTCGTTCAGTACGCCGTCAAGACCGATCTTGTCCATCTTATCCAGCGTAATGAAGGCCCGGTCGCAGTCTTCAGGAGCAACGCCGCAGGCAGCTGCCATGGCCTTAAGAATGCGGCGGTCGTTGATGTGCAGGATGAAGCCCTCAAAACCGAGTTTTCCCATCAGCGTGGAAGTCGCAAGCAAAAGATCCGTCTCTGCCGCGTTCGTGCCTTCGCCGAGAATGTCGATGTCGCACTGGTAGAACTCGCGGAAACGGCCGCGCTGCGGTCTGTCGGCACGGAAGACAGGACCGATCTGCAGCGCCTTGAAGGGCTTCGGCAGCTGCGCAGCGTGTGCGGAATAATAGCGGACGAGCGGAACGGTCAGGTCGTAGCGGAGCCCGCTGTCGGAAAGATCCTCTTCGGTCTTCGCTTCACCGATCTTCAGTTTTTCGCCGCGTTTCAGCACCTTGAAGATGAGTTTTTCGTTGTCCCCGCCCTGCTTGCTCAGCAAATTTCCGAGCGATTCCACCACAGGGGTTTCGATCGGGGTATAGCCGAAACTTTCATATGTGCTCTTGATCAGGCCGATCAGGTAATCCCGGATGACCATCTCACGCGGCAGGATATCCTTCATTCCGGTAACCGGATTTTTTGTCAGTGCCATAATTCTTTCTTCCTTTCGATCATCTCATCGATGCGATCGACATATTCTTTCAGATCCTTCACGTCGTCGGCCCGTTCGATCCGTCCGTCCGGATGCACGGCCTTGCTTACCGTTCCGGCACCGAGCGCGGCAATGCTCTGCTTTTCTTCCATGATCAGAATGTTGTACAGACCGGCTTTTCCCGGCTTCGCGTAACCGACATTTTCCAAATTGCCGGCCATGTTTTTCTGCCGGTACAGGTAGTACGGAACGAGCCCCATCGATTCCGCGCCTTCCGAAGCAATCCGCATCATGGCTTCGGAATCGATCTGGCCGGGTCCCGGAATGACGGTTCCGACGGCCTCCATCTTGAGGCGAGAAGCACGCTTGACAGCCAGGGCGTGGATCGTCAGAGAATCCGGCCGAAGCGTCTCGATCTGCCTCATCGTGTTTTCCACTTCGGCAGGACCTTCACCGGGAAGCCCGAGGATCAGATCCATGTTGATATTTTCAAAGCCGGCGTCACGGACAAGATGAAATGCCCTGACGATATCGCCGACCGTATGGAGTCTGCCGATCCTGACGAGTGTTTCATCGTTCATCGTCTGGGGATTGACCGAGATCCGGTCCACGCGGTGTTTCTTCAGAACGTCGAGTTTTTCTTTCGTAATGCTGTCCGGGCGTCCGGCTTCCACCGTAAATTCCCTGATGCCGCTGAGGTCAAAACGCTCTTCCACGGCCGAGATGACTCTGTCCAGCTGGTCTGCCGTGATCGCCGTGGGGGTTCCGCCGCCGATATAGACCGTATCCGGCCGTTTTCCGGCAAAGATCCCGGAGACGGCGTCCATCTCCCCGGTCATCGCGCCGATGTACCCGTCTACACGGTCTGCAAACTTCAGGATCGGATAGGATGTAAAGCTGCAGTAAAGGCAGCGGCTCGGGCAAAACGGTATGCCGCAGTAGAGGCTGAAGCCGTCCGGTCCGATCCCGGAAAGGATCTTCTGCTCTTCCCGTGCGATGCGGACGGCAAGATCCAGCTTTTCGTCGGAAATCAGATACTTTTCCTTCATCAGGCTGCGGAAGCCCTTGCTTTCCGCCGTATCGAACTCAGGATGGCCGGCTTCCAGGTACTGCGTGATGAGCTTTGTCGGACGGATGCCTGTCAGCGTTCCCCAGGGAAGCTGCTTTCCGCCCGTCATTTCCGACAGTTCGCGGTAAAACGCCCGCTTGGTCTCGTTCTTCCGCTCACCCTTGTCAGTGATCTCCGGAAAAGCAGGGATACGAAGGATCCGCTCAAAGTCCAGTGCCAATTCCGCATCGGGCCGTCCTGCCAGTTTTACCGGCTCACAGCCGGGGAAGAAGCTGGTCATCAGCCCCCGAACGTCATATTCGAATTCGTCATTCCCGTCCGGGAAATAAAAACCTACCATGCTGATGTTTCCGATAAAGGATTGTATTTTTTCTCAAAAGCGATCGTCGTATGCCCCATGTGGCCGGGCAGGACGAGGGTATCATCGGGGATCTCCTTAAGGAGCCGCCGGACGGAGCGGACGATCGCCGCATCGCTGCCGGTCTCAAGATCGGTGCGTCCGTACGAACCGCGGAACAGCGTGTCTCCGGAAACGAGGATCTTTTCTTCGGGCAGGTAATAGCAGCAGCTGCCGGCGGTATGGCCGGGCGTGTGCAGCACCTTGATCTTAAAGCCCGCAAGCCTGAGCATCTGGCCTTCGGTCACTTCGCGGTCGGCCGTACAGCTCGTCCGGAAGCCGGCAAGCGAGGCGGAACCGTTTGCCCAGGGATCGCGCATCAGCGCGTTTTCACCGCTGTAGGCATAGATCGGCAGTTCGAGATCTCGTGCCAGTTCTTCCGCCGCTCCCATATGGTCGAAATGGCCGTGCGTGAGCAGGATCGCGACCGGAACGGAGCCGGTCTTGTCGCAGAGTCTGACGATGCTGTCCGCGTCATCTGCCGGATCGATGATGACGGCTTCCGACGTTTCCTTATTCGTCAGCAGGTAGACATTCGTTCCGACGATGCCGAGCACCTCGGAGTGGACTTCGCATTTTCCCATGACTCACCCCACGGAACGGGTCACGTCCCGGATCCCTTCGATCTGACGGATCTTGTTCATGACGGTCTTGATCTCTTCGACGCCTTTGGTATGGAACTGCAGTTCTATCGTCGCAATGTCATTCTTGCCGGAGTGCGTCGTCAGGCCGCTGATGTCGATGCCCGACTCCGCAAGCACCCGTGACAGATCGGCCAGCAGGCCGATGCGGTTCACGGTATAGATCTTCAGGTCGGCGACGTAGCGTTCGGACTGTGCGTCGTTCTCTGAAGCTGCCCAGTCTGCTTCGATCAGGCGGGAGCGCTCGGAAGCTGGCATGTTGATCACGTTGACGCAGTCCGTGCGGTGGATCGAAATGCCGCGGCCTCTGGTGATGAAGCCGACGATCTCGTCGCCGGGAATGGGGCTGCAGCACTTGCTGAAATGTACGGCAAGGTCCTGCAGGCCTTCAACGATGATGCCGCCCTTGTTGCGGGAGACGAGTTTCTTCGAACTCTCCTGTGCCGCCTCCATGACCTGCTCATCGGTAATGTGTCTGGCGTCGTCTTTCTTCTTCTCTTCGACCAGTTTGTTGACGACCTGGCCTTCCTTAAGACCGCCGTGGCCGACGGAAGCCATGACCGAATTCCAGTCCTGGAAGCCGTACTTTCGCATGACCTTCTGCTGGTATTCGGGCTTCATCAGGTCGGACAGGACGTAGCCCTTGCTCTTGCAGTAGGCGGCGACCATGTCCTTGCCTTTTTCGATATTTTCCTCTTTGTTCTGGCCCTTAAACCACTGCTGGATCTTGTTGCGTGCCTGCGTTGATTTGACGACATTCAGCCAGTCCAGGCTCGGTCCGCGGGAGTTCTGCGAGGTAATGATCTCGACCTTGTCTCCGTTGTGGATCACGTAGTCGATGGGGACAAGTTTGTCGTTGACGCGGGCACCGACCATCTTGTTGCCGACGGCACTGTGGATGTAGTAAGCAAGGTCGATCGGTGTCGAGCCTTTGGGCAGGTTCTTGACGTCACCCTTCGGCGTGAAGCAGTAAACGGTATCCGTGAAGATGTCCAGGTCGCTCTTGATCGTGTCCAGGAATTCGGTGTTGTCCGAAAGATCCCGCTGCCACTCGAGGATCTGACGCAGCCAGTTCAGTTTCTCTTCTTCCTTGGTGTTCTCACCGGTCAGGCCTTCTTTGTATTTCCAGTGTGCGGCAACGCCGTATTCGGCAGTCCTGTGCATCTCGTAGGTACGGATCTGGATCTCAAAAGGCAGGCCTTCCTTGCCGATGACCGTCGTGTGCAGCGACTGGTACATGTTGGCCTTGGGGATGGCGATGTAATCCTTGAAGCGGCTGGCCATGGGCGTGTAGATCTCATGGATCAGGCCGAGGACCGCATAGCAGTCCTGCACCGTGTCCACGAGCACGCGCACGGCAAACAGATCGTAGATCTCATCCAGCGTCTTGTTCTGCACGAGCATCTTCTTGTAAATGCTGAAGATGTGCTTGATGCGGCCGTAGACCTGTGCCTTGATCCCGGCTTTTGCCAGATGGTCGGAAATGCTCTGTACCGTGTTCTGGATGAATCCTTCGCGGTCATGCGCTTTCTCGTCGATGGCCCGTACGAGCTTCAGGTATTTCTCCGGTTCAAGATAGGCCAGGCTCAGGTTGTCCAGCTCCATCTTGACGCGGAAAATACCGAGTCTGTCAGCCAGCGGCGCGTAGATGTCCAGCGTTTCCGCAGCTTTTTCACGCTGCTTTTCAGCTTTCTGATATTCGAGGGTCCGCATATTGTGCAGACGGTCGGCAAGCTTGACGATGATGATCCGGATGTCTTTCGACATCGAAAGGAACATCTTGCGGAGGTTCTCCGCCTGCAGCTGCAGCTTGTCGGCGTCACCGAGATTCAGCCGGGTCAGTTTTGTGACGCCGTCCACGATCGTGGCGACGTCCTCTCCGAAAAGCGCACGGATCTTTTCGATCGAAACGTCGGTATCTTCGACGACGTCGTGCAGCAGTCCGGAAATGATGGACTCCTTGTCCATTTCCAGTTCGGAAAGGATCAGGGCAACGTGCAGCGGATGGATGATGTAGGGCTCGCCGGAATGTCGCTTTTGGTCCTTGTGGGCTTCGCGCGCAAGCTCGTACGCGATGCGGATCAGGGACATGTCGTCGGAGGGATGGTAGCGCTTTATGCTCTCGGTAAGCTGCCGGAACAGATCATCCGGATCCTGCATCCGCGGCTTGAGCGGCATCTCGTCTTCGTCCTTTACGGCCTTGACGGGACGGCTGCCTTCCTGGGCGATCATCTCGATCTCCTGCGGCAGTTCGGTATTTTCCGACGTAACGTCAGTGATTCTGTCAAGTTCTCCGGGCATGTTTTCCCTCCTTTCCGAAATGATTATCGTGTGTTCAGGCAGTGCTCTGTCTGTTTAATGGCGTACGAGGTTCTTCGATACGCTCAGAAGGTCACGGGACTGTTCCTTGGTGGAATTGATCGCTTCCTCAAGATCCATGTCCTTGATCCTTCCGTTCTTCTCGACCACGGCACGGTTCATTCTGCCGGCCACGATGCATTCGATGGCCTGCTCGCCCATCAGGGACGCCTTGACACGGTCGAGTGCAGACGGCGAACCGCCACGCTGCATGTAGCCGAGAATGGTCGCTCTCGCTTCGATGCCGGTTGCGTTCTCAATGCGCCTTGCCAGCGCTTCCGAATCGCCGACGCCTTCCGCGTTGATGATGATGTGCTGTTTCTTGCCGAGGGCTTCGCGTTCCTTGATTCTGTCGATGAGCGCCTTGTCGTTGTAATCGTAGGTCTCGGGAATCAGGATTTCTTCGGCGCCGCTGGCTATGCCGCACCACAGCGCGATCGAACCGCATTTCCGCCCCATCACTTCGACAATGCTGATACGTTCGTGTGCGGTGCCCGAATCTCGGATCTTGTCGATCGCGTCGACCGCCGTATCGATGGCCGAATCGAAGCCGATCGTATAGTCGGTGCAGGCCATGTCCAGATCGATGGTCGCCGGTATGCCGATCACGTTGACGCCGCATTTCGCGATCGCCAGGGCGCCGCGGAAGGTTCCGTCGCCGCCGATCGCGACAAGTACGTCGATCCCGTGATTTTTCAGGATCTCAGCAGCTCTTGCGGGACCGTCCGGCTGCATCATGCTCTTGCTGCGTGCCGTGTACAGGACCGTTCCGCCGTGCTGGACGGTATCTCTGACGTCAAAGGCAGTCAGTTCACGGAACTCCTCCTTGAACAGGCCGTGATAGCCGCGGTAGATGCCGATGACTCTGAATCCTTTGTTGATGCCTATTCTGACAACTGCCCTGACAGCTGCATTCATGCCGGGAGCGTCGCCCCCGCTGGTCAGTACGCCGATCGTGATCTGTTTGTCAGCCATTTTGTGCCTCCTGTCCGATGCCTGAGATCAGAAAAATTTATGCGTATTATTATAAGACTTTTTCCAGCAGTCTTCAACTTTTTTCTCACGAAGAGCAACTTTGTCGCTGCCGTAGGTTTCGAGCAGGCCTTTGTAAACCTCCTCCGTCAGACCGCGTCCGGCTACACCGGGAAGGTGCTTGATCTGACGGGTCTTCCTGATTGCAACGACTGCGGGTTCCCCCTGCAGCAGCTTGAGGAGGCGTCTTTCATCCTCCAGGTAGCTTTCCTGGTCCGGGTAAAGGATCCACAGTTCGTGTTCCAGCTCGTCAAAGCGAAGGACCTGTTCGCAGATCAGCTTGCCCTTCAGGTCGTCGCCGAGCGAGACGCGTCCGCGGATGAACACTCTTGCGCCTTCCTCGACTTTGTCGCGATAGGCTTCGGCATCCTTCGGGAACAGCAGGACTTCAAGGGAATCCGTCATGTCTTCCACGTTCAGGATGATCATGGACTTTCCGTTTTTGGTATTCCGGACGGTCCTGCGCGTAATGATGCCGCCGATCGTCTGGATGGATCCGTCGATCACACCGGCTTCACCACTCTCTTCGTCAACGCTGAAATCGGAGATCCGTGCGGTAACGTTGCGGCGCAGGCGCTCTTCGTCTTCTTCGAGAGGATGGCCGCTGACGTAGAGGCCGAGGACTTCCTTTTCGTAGGCAAGACGGTCAGCCTTGGAATAGTCCGGAATGTCCGGGAAGGAATCGCTTGCCGCCTTTTCTTCCGGTGCGGCAAAATCAAACAGGCTCATCTGCCCTTCGACCGCGTCCTTTTTAGCCTTCTGCTTCCGGTCCATGAGGTCTGCGTAGACGGCGATCTTCTGGCTTCGCGTGCCGGGGAGCGCGTCAAATGCACCGGAAAAAATGAAGTTTTCCACGATGCGCTTGTTGATCTCGCGTCCGGTCATCCTGCTGAGGAAGTCCCCGAGGCTGACAAAATCGCCGCTTCGCTCCCGTTCGGCAATGACAGCGTCCACGACGTTCCGTCCGACGTTTTTGATCGCTGAGAGGCCGTAGCGGATACCGCTGTCAGCCGGCGTGAACCCGTAACTGCTCTCGTTAATGTCAGGAGGAAGGATCTTAATGCCCATCTGGCGGCAGACGCCTATATATTCCGCGACCTTGGTCGAAACGTCCATGACGCTGGTCAGCAGGGCCGACATGAATTCCGCCGGATAGTACAGCTTCAGATAGGCCGTCCAGTATCCGACAACGGCGTAGCAGGTCGCGTGAGCCTTGTTGAAGGCGTACTGGGCGAAGTCCATCATGCTGTCGTAGATCTGGTGGGCAACGGTCTCGGAAATGCCGTTCGCAAGGCAGCCGGGAATGTGCTCCTCAGGATTGCCGTAGACGAAATTTGCCCGCTCCTTCTCCATCACGGAGGCCTTCTTCTTGCTCATCGCACGGCGCACAAGGTCGCTCCGGCCGAGCGTATAGCCGCCCAGGTCGCGCACGATCTGCATGACCTGCTCCTGGTAAACGATGCAGCCGTAAGTGGATTCAAGGATCGGTTTCAGCTGCGGCGTCAGGTAGGTGACGGGCGTGCCGCCGTTCTTGGCACGCACGTAGGTCGGAATGAAACGCATGGGACCCGGACGGTACAGTGCGATGCCGGCGATGACGTCTTCGATGTTATGCGGCTTCAGTTCCTTCATGAAGCTCTTCATGCCGCCGGATTCAAGCTGGAAAATGCCTTCGTCGCGGCCCGAGCCGATAAGGTCGAAGACCTTGGGATCGTCGAGCGGCAAGGTGTCGAGATCGATCACTCGGCCTGTCCTTTCCTTCACGAACTGAATGGCGTCGCGGATGACGGTAAGGGTCCGAAGCCCCAGGAAGTCCATCTTAAGAAGACCGAGCTGCTCGATCGTCGTCATGGTGAACTGCGTGGTCAACTGGCCGTCTGCGCTGCGGGACAGAGGAACGAATTCATAGGCCGGACGGCTGCAGATGACGACGCCGGCCGCATGGGTCGAAGCGTGCCGCGGCAGTCCTTCAAGACGCCTTGCGAAATCGACGACCTTCTTGACCTGCGGGTCGGTCTTGTAGGCTTCGGCAAACTCGCGGCTGCGGTCAAGGGCCTTGTCCAGCGTGATGTCCAGGTCCTTCGGGATCATCTTTGCGACCTTGTCGCAGAAAGCGTAGGGAAGGTCAAGCACGCGTCCGACGTCACGGATCACGCCGCGGGCCTGCAGCGTTCCGAACGTGACGATCTGCACTACGGAATCCTGCCCGTATTTTCGGGTCACGTAATCGATGACCTCGCCGCGCCGCTCGTAGCAGAAATCGATGTCGATATCGGGCATCGTCACGCGTTCGGGATTCAGGAAGCGTTCAAACAGCAGGTCGTACTTCAGCGGGTCTACGTTGGTGATGTAAAGCGAATATGCCACGATGGAGCCGGCGCCTGAGCCGCGTCCGGGACCGACGGCTATGCCGTGGGTGCGCGCGTAGTTGATGAAATCCCATACGATCAGGAAGTAGTCGACGTAACCCATTTTAACAATGACATCCAGTTCGTATTCCAGACGCTCACGGGCTGTCTTACTCACAGGCTTATAGCGCTTCTCTATCCCTTGGCTGCAGAGATGGCGGAGGTAGGATTCCGAGGTGAAACCTTCGGGCACGTCGTAGTGCGGCAGTTTGGTGACGCCGAATTCGATGTTCACCTCGCAGCGCATGGCGATCTCGTGGGTCCGTTCCAGCGCGTCAAGTGCATAGGGGAAAATGCTGCGCATCTCCTCTTCGGATTTGATGTAGTACTGGCCGCCCTCGTAGCGCATGCGGTCCTGATCCGAGACCTTCTTTCCGGTCTGGATGCAGAGCAGCAGATCATGCGCTTCGGCGTCGTCGGCAAGTGTGTAGTGAATGTCGTTCGTTGCGACAAGCGGGATCCCGGTCTCCTGTGAGAGGCGGATCAGCTGCATGTTGACAGCCTTCTGTTCGGGAATGCCGTGATCCTGCAGTTCAAGGAAATAATTGTTTTCGCCGAAGATCTCGAGGTGTTCCAGGGCTGCTTTCTTGGCTTCTTCGTACATGCCCCGTTCGAGCCAGCGCGGTACTTCGCCCGCAAGACAGGCGCTGAGGGCAATGATGCCCTCGTGGTATTCTCTGAGGAGTTCCTTGTCCACGCGCGGCCGGTAATAGTAGCCGTCAATGAAGCCCTGCGAAACGAGGCGCATCAGGTTGGCATAGCCTTTATCGTTTTCAGCCAGCAGGACCAGGTGGTAATAACGATCCTCTCCGCCTCCCGGTTCCCGATCGAGACGGGAACCCGGCGCGACGTATACCTCGCAGCCGAGGATCGGGCGGATACCCTTTTCTTTGCAGGCACGGTAAAAATCGATCACGCCGTACATCACGCCGTGATCGGTAATGGCCAGGGAATCCATGCCGAGTTCCTTAGCCCGGTCGACCATTTCGCCGATCTTTCCGGAGCCGTCGAGCAAGCTGTATTCCGTATGAACGTGCAGATGCGTAAAGGCCATGGTTCTCACTCCTTGCTGCGGTGAGCAGCTGATTGCTGCAGTTTATTCTTCAAACATGGCGTCGACGAAGCTGTCGGCGTCGAAGATCTCCAGGTCGCCGACGCGTTCCCCGCAGCCGAGATAAACGATGGGGACGCCGATCTCCTGCTGGATGGCAAGGACGACGCCGCCTTTTGCGGTGCCGTCGACCTTGGTCAGGATGATGCCGGCGACGTCGGTCGCTTTGGTAAAGACGCGTGCCTGGCTGAGTGCGTTCTGGCCGGTCGTCGCATCAAGCACGATCAGCGTCGCTTTCCGGTAGGAACCTGCTTCGCGTTCGGCGACCCGGTTCATCTTGGCCAGTTCTTCCATGAGATTTTTCTTGTTGTGCAGGCGGCCGGCGGTATCTACGAGGATGACGTCGGAACGGCGCGATTTCGCTGCGGCGATGCCGTCGTACATGACGCTGGAAGGGTCAGCCCCTTCTTTCTGCGCAATGATGTCAGCGCCGCTTCTTTCCGCCCAGACAGTAAGCTGTTCGGCAGCTCCGGCACGGAAGGTATCGGCAGCGACCAGCATCACCTTCCGGCCGTCGGACGTAAGAGACGCCGCCAGCTTGCCGATCGTGGTCGTCTTGCCGACGCCGTTCACGCCGACGATCATCAAAAGCGCAGGCTCAGTCTCCCAGTACCGGTCGGAGTACAGTTCCTCCAGGCGCTCCTTGATCAGGTCCTTCAGGCATTCCTTGCATTCGTCGGTAAACTTCAGGCCGCGCAGGGAAACGCGGCGCCTGAGTTCCGCAATGATCTCTTCGGAAGCCTCCATGCCGACGTCGGAGAGGATCAGGGTCTCTTCGAGTTCGTCAAAGAAATCCTCCGTGATGTCGGAAGCGGCAAACAGATGCTTCAGCCTGCCGAAAAAGCCGATTTTAGCCATGTCATTCTCCTAAAAGTTCCTTTGTCTTCTTCGCATCCGTCAGATTGACGGATACCAGGGCGGAAACACCCTTCTCCTGCATCGTGATGCCGTAGAGACGGTCGGTCATTTCCATGGTGCCGCGGCGGTGCGTGATCACGATGAACTGCGTCGAACCCTTGAGGCGGGCAAGGTAATCTGCAAAGCGGTTGACGTTCGGTTCGTCCAGCGCGGCTTCGATCTCATCGAGCAGGCAGAACGGCGAAGGTTTAAGGTTCTGGATCGCGAAAAGCAGTGCGATCGCCGTCAATGCCTTCTCCCCGCCGGAAAGCTGCATCATGTTGACCAGTTTCTTGCCGGGCGGCTGCGCGTTGATGATGACGCCTGCCGAAAGAACATCTTCGCCCTGTTCCAGTTCGAGAGAGCCCTTTCCGCCCGCGAACAGTTCGCTGAAGACCTTGCCGAATTCCGTGCGGATCTGCTCAAAGCGTTCCTTGAACTGCTTCCGCATTCCGCTTTCGAGTTCGCCGATCATGCCGACCAGCTCGCCCTCGGCCTTGACAAGATCCTCATACTGCGTATTCAGGAATTCATAGCGTTCCGAAACTTCCTTGTATTCTTCGATGGCACCGACGTTGACCGGTCCGAGTTCCTTGATCTCGCCTTTCTTCTGAGCGATGAAGCGTCTCGCCTCTGTCAGGGATACGATATCCTCACGGCGGGTCGCCTTGGCCTGCGAAGGCGTCATTTCATACTCGGTCCAGATGTATTCGGCCTGCTTCTCGATCTGTTCCTCGAGGCGCTGCTTAATGCCTTCTAGGCGGTAGTTTTCCTTGTCCAGTTCGGAAATGCGGCGGGTCAGATCTTCGCGGGCTTCAAAGAATCCCTGCTGCTTTGTACGCTGCGTTTCCTGTTCCTTCTGCTTGCCGTCCAGGAATATATCCAGCTCGTTCATCCTCTCGGTCTCGGCTTCGATCTCTTCTCTCAACTGTCCGATCTCCGTCCGGCGCTGGGCTTCGGCTTCTTCTTCATTGCCGACGCTGCCGCTCAAGGCCTTCTTCTCTTCTTCCAGCCGGTCCGTCTCGCTGTTCAGACGGCGGATATTCTCAAGAATGAATTCATTTTTCTGGTTCAGGTTGGCAAATTCGAGGCGGAGTTCCTCGAGAGCTTTAGTCTTTTCGGCCAGTTTCCCCTTCTCCGTTTCCAGACGGTGCATGGAACGGCTGACCTCGCTCTGCCTGGTCTCATTGTCGCGGTCGAGGCCGACGGAACGTTTCTGGATGCGCAGGCGCTCCTCGGCGATCCCTTTGATATCGTCTTTGATCTTCTGCTGTTCGACTTCGAGTGCGGTATCCCGCTCAAGCGCTTCGCGGTCTTCGCGCCTGCGGCTCTCCGACTGCGAGGCTAACGCTGCCTCCTTAAGGCTCAGAGAAGCTCTTTCCGCTGCAGCTTTCCCGTACAGTTCACGTTCGGAAGATGCCGTTTTCTCCGCTTCCTCGGCGTTTTGCTTAGCTGCGTCAAGCTCTTTTTTCATCTGCTTCAGGCTTGCCGTGACTTCGGAAAGCTCACGGCTGCGGCCGAGCAGGTTGGACGAAGACTTGAACGCGCCGCCGGAGATCGATCCGCCGGGGGCAAGATATTCGCCTTCAAGCGTCACGATATGCATGCGGTAGCGGTATTTCCGCGCAAGGGAGAGAGCCTGATCCATCCCGTCAACGACGAGGACGTGGCCGAGCAGAAAGCGCACGACACCGGAAAGAGACGCATCCGCTTTCACGAGTTCGCTCGCTCTTCCGATCACGCCTTTTTCCGACAGGGCTTCGGGAACAGAAAATGCTTCTGCGCCGTTTACGGCATTGACAGGAAGAAATGTCGCGCGGCCGAAACGGTTTTCCTTGAGGAAGGCGATCATCTTCTTGGCGGTTTCTTCGGTATCGGTCACGATGTTTTGGATACGTCCGCCGAGAGCGGTCTCGATGGCGGTCTCATAGCGCTTATCCGCAGAGATCAGATCGGCAACGACGCCGCGTACGCCCGGGAATTTTGCCTTCTGTTCCATGACGCGCCTGACGCTCTGATTATAGCCTTCATAGCGTTCGGCAAGGTTTTCCAGGTTGTCCCTGCGCGTCTGCAGGACGGAATATTCGCGGGAAAGCCGGTGGAAGGTGTCACGGCTCTCGCTGAGCAGCTTTTCTGCCTTGTCCCTGGCGGCACCGTGCGTTTCTTCCTGCTCTTTCAGATGCGCAAGTTCCTTGCGCATGTCTTCCAGCGAAGCGGCAAGCGCACGGCTCTGCTGCTCCCGTTCACGGCGCTTTTTCAGGTTTTCCTTCAAAGTGTCCGCAATGGCAGCAGCACGCAGCTGCATCTGTTCCTCCTTGGAATTCAGACCCTGCAGTTCACCGCTGATATTGATCTTTTCATTCATCGTTTCGATGATGAAACGGTTTTTCTGTTCCAGTTCGAACTCTACGGCGCGGATCTCCTCCTCGACCTCTTCGGCTTCGTTTTCGGCGCTGCTGATGCGGTCATCCGATTCATCCAGCTGAACGTCGAGTTCGTTTTTCTGTCGGTAGATCTCTTCCTTTTCGGCATTGATCTCATCGATCTGCCGGTCAAGCGCTGCGATGCGGTCGGCGGTCAGGCCCTGGCTCGCGGCCGAAGTCCGGATCTGTTCCTCCAGCAGGGTGATGCGCCCTTCCTTGTTTTCTTTCAGCACGCGGAGATCGGCCAGTTCGGCGCGGGCAGCCTGCAGTTCCCCGTCGAGGACTTCGCCGAGTTTCGTCAGGTCATCATACTGCTGCTTCAAAGTATCGGCATCGGCGTGGGAACGTTCGAGATCGCCGGAAACGACTTCCAGGTTTTCCTGGGTCTGCCCCAGTCTCTTCTCCAGATCCGTAGCCTCAAGATAATAGGCGCCGATCTCATAGGAACGCAGTTCATCGCGCAGCTTCAGGTAGGTCTTCGCCTTAACGGACTGCTTTTCAAGCGGTCCGACCTGGCGCTTCAGTTCACTCAGGATGTCACTGACGCGCTGGAGAGACTGGCGTTCGCTGTCAAGCTTCTTCTGGGTGATGTCCCGGCGCTTGCGGTATTTGGTGATTCCGGCAGCTTCGTCGAACATCAGGCGGCGTTCTTCGGGCTTGTTGCTCAGGACCTGGTCGATCTGGCCCTGTCCGATGATGGAATATCCTTCCTTGCCGATCCCGGAGTCGTAGAACATCTCGTAGATGTCGCGGAGACGGCAGGGGTTGCCGTTGATGCGGTATTCGCTTTCTCCCGAACGGAACACCTGCCGCGTAACGGTCACCTCGTCATAATCCGCGGGAAGTACGTGGTCCGAGTTGTCAAGGGTCAGAGAAACATAGGCATAGCCCATCGGTTTGCGCGCTTCGGTACCGGAAAAAATAACGTCCTGCATGCTGCCGCCGCGCAGCTGCTTGGCGCTTTGCTCACCAAGCACCCAGCGTACCGCATCCGCCACGTTGCTCTTTCCGCTGCCGTTCGGACCGACGATGCCCATGATGCCGGGCGTAAACTCCAGAACGGCTTTATTGGCAAAAGATTTGAAGCCCTGTGCTTCGATCTTTTTCAGATACATGTTTTTTGGTCCTTTTACTGTCTGCTTTGCGTTTCTGTTTTCAGGCGCTCCAGCGCTGCGGCTGCTGCTTCCTGTTCGGCGATCTTCTTATTGTGCCCGCTTCCGGTGCCGTAAGGGAGGCCGCCGATTTTCACCTCGACCGTAAAGGTCTTGTCGTGTTCCGGGCCTTCTTCCGAGAGCAGTTCGTAGCAGATGCTGTCCGTAAGGCTGCTTTGAACCGTTTCCTGCAGGGCTGTTTTTGAATCACTGTAGACCGGCTTATCAGTCATCTTCTCCATGACAAAGCGGCGCACGAAACGTTCTGCAACAGTAAAACCGCCGTCCAGGAACATGGCGCCGATCACGGCTTCAAATGCGTCGGACAGCAGGGAATCCCGCTCCCGTCCGTTATTTTTTTCCTCGCCCTTTCCGAGCTGCAGATGGCGTCCCAGACCGACCGTGCGGGCGCATTCGGCGAGCGACGGTTCGCAGACGATGGCCGCGCGGCGGCGGGAAAGCACGCCTTCCGGTTCATCGGGGAAATGCTCGTAGAGATACCGGCTCGAGGCCAGTTCCAATGCGGCGTCGCCGAGAAATTCCAGACGTTCGTTATTCGGGATCTGCTCTTTTTTGTGTTCATTGGAGAACGATGAATGGACCAGTGCCATGGCCAGCAGGGACTTGTCCCTGAACTCGTAGCCGATGGCCTTTTCCAGCTGCTGCAGCATAAGAAAACGCTCCTTATAATGTCCTGATAAATGCAGAAAACGCCGCAGCTCCGAAAAAGCCGTTCAAAACGGCCTTTCCGGAGTGCGGTTTTTCAAAACGATCAGTATTTACGGGTCTCAGCCGATCGTTTTAACCAGATCATAGGCATCCTGCACGGTAACGACCTTTTCCAGGATCTCGTCCGGAATGGTCACACCGAATTCATCCTCGATCGCCATGATGATCTCGGCAAGGTCCAGGGAGTCCGCGTCAAGATCCTCGGCAAAGGACTTGTCGGGGGTGACCTCTTCGGGATCAAGGTTCAGGGTGGTTGCGATGATGTCTCTGATTTTTTCGATTTCCATAAAGTTCCTCCTACTGTTCGTCGGGCGATACTGCTGCCCGGATCTTATCGGTCAGGTGTCTCTCCGTAAAGTTGACACACTGGACAATGGCGTGGCTGACCTCCTTGTAGGTCGCATTGCCATGGGTTTTGCAAACAAGTCCGTTGAGGCCCAGAAGCGGTGCGCCGCCGTATTCGGTGGCATCCATCATCTTCAGGGTATCCTTCAGCGCGTCCTTGACGAGGAGCGCGCCGACCTTCGACTTCAGGCTGCTCATGAAAGCCTGCTTGATCAGTTTCAGCATGGCGCCGGCCGTGCCTTCATATGTTTTCAGGATCGAATTGCCGGCAAAGGCTTCGGTCACGTAGATGTCGGAGGCGCCTGCAGGGACGTCCCGGGGTTCAACGTTGCCGATGAAATTGAGGTCCGTACAGGCCTTCAGACGCTGGTAGGTCTCCTTGGTCAGGGCATTTCCCTTATCCTCTTCGACACCGATATTGATCAGGCCGACGGTAGGGTTCTCCTTGCCGATCATTTCCTTGTAATAGATCGCGCCCATGCGGGCAAACTGGATCATGTGCTCCGGCCGTGCGTCAACATTCGCACCGCAGTCGATCATCAGTGAGATTCCGTTCAGGGTCGGCATCAGGATGCCGAGAGCGGCCCGGTCCACGCCTTTGATTCGTCCGACAAGAAGCTGTCCGCCGACCAGCACCGCACCGGTGGACCCGGAGGATACGAAACCGTCGGCTTCGCCTGCCTTGATCATTTTTTCGGCCACGACAATGGAAGAATCCTTCTTCTTGCGGATCGCATTGACCGGCGGCTCACCGGTCTCGATCACTTCCGTCGCGTTCCGGACCGAGATGCGGGAAGTGTCGTAAGTATATTTCGCCAGTTCCCTGCGGATGACTTCTTCCTGTCCGACAAGAATGATCTCTGCGTTGTCCGTCAGTTTCAGTGCTTCGACCGCGCCCTTTATCTGCTCACCGGGGGCATTGTCGCCGCCCATGGCGTCCAGCGCCACTCTTACCTTTTCTGCCATGAGATGCCTTTCTGCCGCATAGGAGCGGCTACAAAAAACACTATACACAGATTTCCTATGAAATCAAGTCTTTTCCGTTTTACTTTCCGAAGGAAAAGCAAAGCGGAATTTCGGGTCCTGTCAGCTGATCCCGAGAAAATACAGAAAAACCAGGAAGAGAGTCAGCAGGCCGTTCAGAACCGTGCCGACGCGCCAGTCTCCTTTGCCGTCCATGCGTACGATGAAATGCCCGTACAGCGGTACGGCAAAGCCGGCAGCAGCGGCAGCAAGAGCGACAGTTCCCAGTATGCCGCTGATCCTGCCAAGTCCGCCTGCCGTCACGGCTGAAAGCACGAGCAGTACCGCCGTAATGACAAAGCCCAGAACAAAAAGGGCGACGGAGACCGTCATGTAACTCAGTGAGCGGACTCCGCCTTTTTCACGCCTGTTCTTCTTCATTGCTGCCTCACAGTTCATCCAGCGTACGTGCGTATGCCGGAATGAATTCCCGCAGGAAGATATCTGCCTCGGGAATGCCCATGTCTTCGATCTTGGCGCGGGTCGTTTTTTCCGCCTCGGCGAATTCGCGGTTGCCGGCACTCTCTTCTTCCAGGCACTTGATCAGTGCGGAAAGCTTGTCGGCAGCCTTGACCAGAACGATCAGATCGCCTTCTTTTTCCGGATCGGGTGTCAGGCAGCGTGCGTATTCGTCCCTGAGATCTTCGGGAAGACGGTCCAGAAGCCTGCTTACGGCGTCGTCTTCGATCCTCTGATAGGAGCTGCGGATCTCGGCGTCAAAATATTTGACCGGAGTGGGCATGTCGCCGGTAATGATCTCGGGTGCGTCATGGAAAAGTGCGATCACTGCCGCCCGGTCGGCATCGAGATCCTTGCCGAGCCGTTTGTTGCCGATCAGGCAGAGAGCGTGAGCGATCACCGCGACGTCAAGCGAATGTTCACCGATGTTTTCCTTTCGGAAATTCCGCATCAGGGCCCAGCGGTCGATATATTTCATGCGGCCGAGCATGGCAAAGAAACTGTTATTCACGGTTGCCTACCTCAACATTGATGATCTCGTCAAGCCAGCTGTGATAAGCCGTCAGTTCCCTGGGAATGCTTTCAACCTTAAGCGTCTTGGCGTTGTATACGTAATAGTTGTAGAGCTGATAGCACGGGACTTCAACGGCCCAGTCCTTGACAATGCGCATGATGTTCGTGCTCAGTTTTAATTTTTCTTCCGGATCTGCCGTCTTCCTGAGATCGGCAAGGCATTTGTCCAGTTCGTCATCTTCGATCGCGTAAATGTTCGGGATCATGCCGACGGAACGTCCCTTGCCCTGGTAATGCTCGGCAAAGTCCGGATCGGCGCCCGTAAACCATGAGGCGAACCAAAGATCGCAGGTCCCGGTATAAAGCGATACGAGCATGTTCTCCTCATCCGGAACATAGCGGATGTCGAGGGAAAGACCGATCTCATGCAGGACGCTCTTCGCATAAGTCAGCACTTCAAACGACGGGAAGATGCTGAAGGAATCTTCGTCACTGCAGATCGAAATACCGAAAAGGACGGGGGCGTTCTTCGGAGCTTCCTGCAGTTTTCCGTCACTGTCAAATTTGTATCCGGCAAGCATGAAATACTTCCTTACGACGTCGATCACGGCGTTGTAGCGGTCGAGGGTGCTTGAATCGGCGGAGTAGATCGGATTGCCGTCGGGATCCCTGTTGTATGCGGCTTCAAACGTCGGATTGTTCTTTTCGGGAGCGATGCCGTAAAACTCGGACACCGGATATTCGATCAGACTGATCGAATTGCCGAAATATTCCGAATACGCGTCGCTGCGGAATGCGGCAAGCGCGGTCGCGAGCCCTTTCCGGAGGTTTTTGGAAGCTTCGGAGCCGGGTTCTCCGCCGACATTCACGTTTTCTGCATTGATGCCGATATAGGCATATCCGAGAACGTTGACATCATGCGCGACGAGCGCGTCGCCGATCAGTTCCTTGTTTTTGTTCTGACTGCAGATCGTTTCGTAATTTGATTTATTCCCGGCAACGGCGGCAATGTCGACAACGCCTTCGGATACGTAACCAAGGCCTTCGCCGTAGACGCAGCGGAGGTTCACGAATTCCGCTCCCGGTTCTCCCTGATAGAACAGTTCATTCCGGACGAACGTCACGCTGTCAAACGAACCGCTGTCGTAAACATAAGGGCCTGCCCCGAGCGGATGAGACAGTTTCTCTTCCGGAATGCTGAATTCTCCGGGGATGAAGCCGAAACGGTGCGCATTATAGTCATAAAGGGAAAGGTCGCCGTAGTAATGCAGGGGCAGGACGTCAATGTCAAGCAGGTCGTAAACGGCATTTTCATCGTAGCCGTGCACCTTGAGTTTGAGAACGTTATCGCCCAGACGGATGATCCCGCTGATGTAGTCCACCGGTTCGCTTGCAGCTTCGCTGATCTTTTGGAACAGAAGCGTTTCCCTGACGAAACTGCGGACCTTTTCATCAAAGTAGGTTTCGTCGACGGCATAGTTTTCGGCAAGCTTGCGGTAGTTCAGTCCGTAGGAAGCTGCAACGTCAAGGCACACCGTTTCAAGGTCCTTGTCAATCAGGTTGTAGTTCATGTCAAGGCCGTAGGTGTTGAAGAAGAATTCCTGCGCATTGTCCCCGTAGCCATAGGACTGGTAGGTCGCCCAGAGGCGTTCCGCTTCTGCGGCGCCTTCGTGCAGGATGTCGCTGATCAGCGTGCGGATGAACCCGGCGACGACTTCACCGGGGTTTGCAAGTTCGGCGTCGATTTCTTCCTCCGTAACAGTCTGTT
Source organism: uncultured Lachnospiraceae bacterium (assembly GCA_902789555.1). GTDB lineage: Bacteria > Bacillota > Clostridia > Lachnospirales > Lachnospiraceae > UBA6987. Next base: position 165,647 of record CADAOF010000001.1, on the reverse strand, counting down.
CCTCAGCCAGCGAATTGTTGTAGTAGTAATTCCGGAGGCCGACGATGTCATAGCGGCGCAGATCCCCGATGCCGTCGTAATCCGGCTGCAGGCGCAGGTAATAGTTGAAGACGAGGTCATCTGCGGTCAGAGGTGTTCCGTCGCTGAAGGCAAGGCCCTTCCGCAGTTCGATCGTGTACGTGGTGATATCAGACTCTTCGTCATAGTCGACATCGATGTCGGCAATGCCGTGATAAATGTATTCCGTACCGTTGTAATCGGATTTTTCCATGTTGCCGGCACGGTAAAGAACGCGGCCGCTGCGGTCGAGGGTCAGCAGGTTGACCTGGGTCAGTTTGTTGACGATCTTGTCGCCGTCCGCTTTTGCATACAGCTGGATGAATTTGTTCTCAAGTTTCTCGGCACCGATGTTGAGCGTTTTTCTGAGCTGCTCCGGCGACGGTTCCGTGCTCTCGGGTTCCGTTTCCGTGGGAAGGAGTTCTTCCGTGCTTTCCGAAGCACTTTCCGTTTCGGCAGGAGTCTGCGCCGTGGAAACAGGCACTTCCGTCGTATCCGCCAGTGTAGTTTCCCGGTGAATGATACGGTCGAAGTCAAAAATGCGGGCAAGTCTTCCCCCGCGCACCACAACGAAAATAAAAGCAACCAGCAGCAGGACTGCCAGTATCGCCGCCAGGATCACCGCGGCTTTTGTCATTTTATTTTTCATAGGGAGATCCCCCCGATCGCAAACATTATAAGGCTGTATTTCTGCAGCCTTTACGCTAGTTTACCTTTTCCCCGTTTCTGCGTCAAGTTAATTTCTTATAAAGACAATTTGTAAGCCTTTCTTGCGTTCGGGCGGCTTTGGGTGTAAAATACATGCAGGCGGGCCTGACCCGCTTTGTTATCATATTCCGGAGAAACAGAATGAAGACTTACGAAATCCCTTTTACCGCCGCTGCCGAAAAAGTCCTGGCACGAGCCGAAGCGATCGCCCGGGAATGCCGGATGAACGCGGTGGGAACCGAACATATGCTGCTTGCCTTCTTCGACGTGCCCTGCCTTCCCCGCGAGGTACTGAAGATGAAGGCCGTTTCGCGGGAGAAAGCCTGCGACGTCCTCGGCAGGATGCTGGGCGTTTCTTTTGTCCCTCAGCAGGAAAAGCCTGCCGGAAGGCGTGCAAAACTCCCCCGGACGCCGCTTCTGGAACTGATCCTGCAGGATGCGCAGGACCTCTGCCTTGACGTCGGAGCGCCGGCTGTCGGCACCGAGCATCTTTTCATTGCCATGCTTCACGATACGGACGGGATCGCTTCAAAGGCTGTTTTCGCGCTCGGCGCCGATCCCATCGAACTGGAAGAGACGCTGCTCGATTCCATGGGCGACGACCGCTTTGCAATGGAGGACCTTCTCTCCCAGCCCGTGAGCGGGACCGATACCGTCTCGAAATATACCAGAGACCTTACCGCGATGGCGGCAAACGGGAAGCTGGATCCTGTCGTCGGGAGGGAAAACGAACTGAAACGCATCATGCAGATCCTCTGCCGCAAGACCAAGAACGATCCCTGCCTGATCGGCGAACCCGGTGTCGGAAAAACGGCCATCGTAGAAGCACTTGCGCTGCGCATTGCAGACGATAAGGTCCCGCGTTTCCTGAGAGGCCGCCGTCTTCTGGCTCTTGACCTGGCCTCCGTCGTTGCGGGGACCAAGTACCGCGGTGAATTCGAAGAGCGCATGAAGCAGATTCTGGACGAGCTCTATGCGCATCCTGAGATCCTGCTCTTCATCGATGAATTTCATACCCTGATCGGTGCAGGCGGCGCAGAAGGCAGCCTTGATGCCGCAAACATCCTGAAGCCGGCCCTGTCCCGCGGAGAAGTGCAGATCATCGGTGCCACGACGCTGGACGAATATAAGAAACACATTGAGAAAGATGCTGCACTGAAACGCCGTTTCCAGAGCGTGCTCGTCGAAGCCCCCGCTGAGGATGAGACCCTGGAGATCCTGAAAGGCCGCCGGGGCGTATTCGAAAAGCATCACAACGCTGTTCTCACTGACGAAGCACTGTCATCCGCCGTTTCTCTCTCTAAGCGTTACCTGACCGACAGAGTCTGGCCTGAGAAAGCGCTCGATCTCATCGACGAAGCCTGCGCTGCCGCCAGGCTGAACGCCGCATCCGACGATACCGTCACCGTCGGGGTGCAGGATATGGCGAGGACCGTTTCCCTCTGGACAGGCGTCCCTCTGGATCAGCTCACCAAGGAGGAGGGCGCGCATCTGCTGGATCTGGAAAATGACCTGCATAAGCGCGTCATCGGGCAGGAGGAAGCCATTTCCGCCCTCTCCCGGGCCATCCGGAGAAGCCGCGTCGGCCTCAAGGACCCGCGCCGTCCCATCGGTTCCTTCCTCTTCCTCGGCCCTACCGGCGTCGGCAAGACCGAACTGACAAAAGCCCTTGCTGCTTCGCTCTTTTCCGACGAAAGTTCCCTTGTCCGCATCGATATGTCCGAGTACATGGAGAAGCACAGCGTCTCTAAAATCATCGGTTCGCCGCCCGGATACGTCGGTTTTGAAGAAGGCGGGCAGCTCTCCGAAAAGATCCGCCGCCGCCCCTACAGCGTGATCCTGTTCGATGAGATCGAAAAGGCTCATCCCGATGTTTTCCACATCCTTCTGCAGATCCTTGACGAAGGACGCCTTACGGATGCGCAGGGCAAAACCGTCGATTTCCGCAACACCGTGATCGTCATGACGTCGAATGCCGGTGCGGAAAGGATCGTCGAACCGAAATCGCTCGGCTTTACGGCGGCAAATGACGCCGATGCCGATTACCAGCGGATGAAGGGCAACGTCATGGAAGAAGTGAGACGCCTCTTCCGTCCCGAATTCCTGAACCGAATCGACGAGATCGTCGTTTTCCATTCCCTGACCCGTGATGATATCAGCCGGATCCTCGACCTGCAGCTCGCCGACATTGAAAGGCGCCTGTCCGATACCCACCGTCTGAGCATCCGTCTTGAAGAAAGTGCTCGTAACTACTTCATCGGCAGAGGTTATCAGCCGAAGTACGGCGCGCGTCCGCTGAAACGGCTGCTCCAGACCGAACTGGAGGATCCGCTTGCCGAGGAGATCCTGAAAGGCAATGTCCGCGACGGCGATACGGTCACCGTTTCCGAAAAAGACGGCCGGATCGTTCTTGCCGCCGCTGTCAGAGAGGAAGCATATGGCTAAAGATAAAAGCGCCGCATTTTTCTGCAAGGAATGCGGCTATGAATCCGCAAAGTGGTACGGCATGTGTCCGTCCTGCCACGCGTACAACAGTATGGTGGAAGCGCCTAAGGAAAGGAAAACGGCTTCCGGCGCCGTAAGAAGCGGCCCGCGTCCCGTTCCGCGCCGTCTTGACGAGATCTCTGCTGAGAACAGTCCCCGCATCGGCACCGGTTCCGGCGAACTGGACCGCGTGCTCGGCGGCGGCATCCTTCCGGGGTCGCTCATCCTGACGGGCGGTGATCCCGGCATCGGCAAGTCGACACTTCTTCTGCAGGTCTTCCGGAACCTTGCCGCCGGCGGCCACAAGGTGCTTTACATTTCCGGCGAGGAATCGCTGCGCCAGCTGAAACTGAGAGCCGACAGGATCGGAAAGTTTGAAGGCGACATTTCCTTCCTCTGCGAGACCGACCTGGACGCGATCGCAGAGATCCTTCAGGAGGAAAAGCCCGAAGCCGTCGTGATCGACTCGATCCAGACGATGGCAAGGAACGACGTGGCCTCGGCGCCGGGCAGTCCGGCGCAGGTAAGGGAGTGCACCAATCTCCTGCTGACCCTTGCAAAAAGCCTCACGATATCGATCTTCATCGTCGGTCACGTGACAAAGGACGGAACCGTCGCCGGCCCGAGACTGCTTGAGCACATGGTGGATACTGTCCTGTATTTTGAAGGCGACCGACATGCCAGCTACCGGATCCTCCGCGCCGTGAAGAACCGCTTCGGCGCAACCGGAGAGATCGGCGTATTTGAAATGACTGCCGAAGGGCTTAAGGAAGTCCCCAATCCCTCTGCGTTCATGCTGAGCGGCAGGCCGGAAGGGACCTCCGGTTCCGTCATCACCGGCGTCATGGAAGGGACGCGGCCTCTTCTGCTGGAAGTTCAGGCGCTGCTCACCCGCACGAATTACGGGACCGGACGCAGAACTGCCGCAGGACTTGACTACAACCGCGTGTCGCTCCTTCTGGCCGTGATGGAAAAGCGTCTGGGGCTTTCCTTAAGCGACTGTGACGCCTATGTAAACATCACCGGAGGGCTCCGGGTGAACGATCCCTCTCTCGACCTTGCCGTCGTACTGGCGATGTACTCCAGTTACCGGGATCTGCCTATCGACCCGGATACGGTCGTGATCGGCGAAGTCGGTCTTTCCGGTGAGATCCGCGCCGTCCCCATGATCAAGGAACGGGTGCAGGAAGCCGCAAGGCTGGGCTTTTCCACCGCGATTCTGCCAAAGAGTGCACTCCGTGCGGATCTCGGCGCACGCGGTATGCGCCTTGTCGGGGCGTCCGACCTCGGCGAAGCCATCCGCGCCGTAGCAAAAGAACAATGACATCCCTGTCTGATCTTTAGAAAGGAGAATTGCAACATGATCTCACGCGCACTGTGCGAAGAAGTTCTGGCTGCGGCCGCATCGACCGGCGCCGACTATGCCGAACTCTTTGCCGAAAAGACATTCAACCGATCTGTCAGCATGCTTGACAGCCGTGTCCAGCAGTCGAATGACAACGTGGTCGCCGGCGTCGGAATCCGCGTCTTCAAGGGGCTCAGAAGCGTAGCGGCATCTACGGTGGACACCAGCCGCGAAGGACTTCTGCGCTGTGCCGGACAGGCTGCTGCCGCTCTTGGCGAAGGCACTGCACAGATCTCGATCGTCCTCAGGGAACGCCTTTACGGCGACATTCATCCCGTACGCCTCGTGCCCGGCAGTTTTCGTCCCGCTGAAAAGGCCGACATCCTGAAGAAAGCCTATTTCGCAGCAAAGAACGCCGATCCTGCCATCGTACAGGTGCAGGGCAATCTTCTGGATGTTGATCATAACATTCTGGTGGCCAACTCCGAAGGTGTCTACGCGAAAGACCGCCAGATCCGCGTCCGCCTTACGGTCAATGCCGTCGCCGACAAAGGCGAAGGGACCCAGACCGGCAGTGCTTCGCCGGGTGCCCGCAAAGGACTCGAATTTTTTACGGAGAACGTCGATCCTGAAGCCGTCGGCCGGGAAGCAGCCCGCCAGGCTCTTGTCATGGCAGGCGCCGGCTACTGTCCTGCAGGTCTGATGCCCGTCGTGATCGACAATGCTTTCGGCGGCGTCATTTTCCACGAGGCCTGCGGCCATTCACTGGAAGCCTCTTCCGTCGCGTACGGCACCAGTCAGTTTGCCGGGAAGCTCGGTCAGCAGATCGCGAACGAAAAGGTGACGGCCGTTGACGACGGTACCATTCTGAATGCCTGGGGCTCTATCAACTTCGACGACGAGGGCACGCCTTCTCACAGAAACGTACTGATCGAGAACGGCATCCTGAAGAGTTACATGATCGATAAGTTCGGCGGCCGCCGCATGGGCATGGCTCCCACCGGCAACGCACGTCGCGAGAGCTACGCTTACGTTACGACCTCCCGCATGACGAACACATTCATCTGCGCCGGGGACGACAGCAACGACGATATCATCTCCTCCGTGGATTTCGGTCTTTACGCGAAAGCCATGGGCGGCGGCTCGGTAAATCCGGCGACCGGCCAGTTCAATTTCTCTGTCAGAGAAGGATATCTCATCCGGAACGGCAAAGTCGCTGAACCGGTCCGCGGCGCTTCTCTCGTCGGTACGGGCTCCGAGATCCTCATGAAGATCGACATGGTTGGCAAAGAACTTGAACGTGCACAGGGTATGTGCGGTTCCAGTTCCGGGTCGATCCCCACGGACGTCGGCCAGCCCATGATCAGGGTCTCGTCGATCACGGTCGGCGGCAGATAAGGAGGCAGCCATGAAATACGAAGAATTCAAGAAAATCGTCATTGAGACCGCCGAAAAGAAAGGCCTTACGGACTATGAACTGTATTACGATTCTTCCGAAAGCGTCAGCGTTGACACCTTCAGGGATCAGATCAACAAGTTCTCGTCCTCCACGGAAGGCGGTGTCTGCTTCCGTACGCTCCTGAACGGCCAGATGGGTTATGCTTCGACCGAAGATCTCAGCCCTGAGGAGGCCGAAGCCATCGTTCTCCGCGCCGTGGAAAATGCCGGCGTACTGGAATCCGCGGAAGAATCCTTCCTCGGCGAAGCCGGCGGTGAATATGCTGAGATCAAGCAGGATCTTCAGAAACTCCCCTCGGCGGAAGAACTCGTCAAATTTGCACTCGCCGGCCAGAAGATCGCCTATGCAGCAGATCCGATGGTCATTGACGGCACGTCCACCAGACTGATGAACATTTCGGAAAAGACTGCCATCTTCAATTCCCGCGGTCTGGATCTTTCCTGCGAAAACGCTGCGACCGGGATCATCGCCGCAGCCGTTGTCAGCAACGGGAAGGAAATGAACAACTCCTTTGACATCAAGATCGCGCCTCTCGATGACGCTCTTCTCAAGGAGACCGTTGAAAAGTCAGTGAAGTCCGCAGTGAAAAAACTCGGTGCCGGTGTCGCTCCGACAGGCGCATATCCTGTCGTCTTCGCGCCGGAAGCCGTTTCCGCTCTGCTCGGGACCTTCTCTTCCGCTTTCTCTGCGGAGAACGCCCAGAAAGGCCTTTCCCTGCTTGCCGGCAAGGAAGGACAGACGATCGCTTCCGAAAAAGTGACGCTCATCGACGATCCCTTCTATGCTGAGAATCCTTTCCGGCGCCCGTTTGATGCCGAAGGCATGCCGGCTTTCCGCAAGGAGATCATTTCCGGCGGGGAACTGAAAACGCTCCTCTACAACCTGAGAACAGCTGCCGTTGCCGGCGTGAAGACCACCGGAAACGCGTCCAAGTACGGCTATGCCGGCGCTGTCGGGATCAGCCCGTTCACTCTGGTGCTGCAGCCCGGGGAACTTTCGGAGGAAGAACTCCTTAAGAAGGCCGGAAACGGCGTGTACATCGATTCCCTGCAGGGGACCCATGCAGGCGCCAACCCCATATCCGGCGACTTCTCGCTGCAGAGCGGCGGCTTCATGATCGAGAACGGTGAAAAGACCGGAGCGGTCAAGGGCTTTACCGTCGCCGGCAATTTCTTCGACGTGCTGAAGCATATTGAAGCGCTGTCAGACAAACCGGAATTTAGTTCCATGGGCGGCCAGACGGCTTTTGCCGTACCTGCCATCCTGGTCAGCGGACTTACGATCGCCGGAAAATGACCGGTTCTGCGGAAAATAAGAACACCCGGAAGGAACTACGCCTTCCGGGTGTTTCTTTTTATCGGAGCGTGCACGGCTGCAGCGCTTACCTGACGGCTGCGGCGCCGGCTTCGTGGCCGCTTGTCCAGGCCCACTGCAGGTTATATCCGCCGCAGGGACCGTCAACGTTCAGCAGCTCACCGGCAAAGAACAGTCCGGGCGTGATCCGTGACTGCAGGTTCCGGTCGACTTCTTCCAGCGGGACGCCGCCGCGCGTTACCTGCGCGGAATCGAAATCCTTCGCACCGTTCACGGTGAAACAGAGCTGTGACAGGTTCTTCGCGAGTTTTGTCAGTCCGGACACGGAGATGTTTCTGCACGGGATGTGCAGTTCGATCTTCGAGAGATTCAGGAGCGTTGCCACGCACTTGTTCGGTACGATGCCGCGAAGCAGTTCGCCGGATTCAAGTTCGGGTCTTGCCTTGCAGCGCATCTTCAGAGCAAACAGGACATCCGTCTCGGTCTTGTTGTCCCAGAAGTTCAGCAGGATCGCAACCTTCTTGCCGCTGCTCAGCGCGTCAACCGCATCGCCGGAGAGCTGGAACACCGGAATGCCGGAAATGCCGTAGTCCGTCAGCTGGATCTCTCCCTGCTGACTGCGGCGGCGGATCCCGTCCACCTGCAGCGTTACGGTGCCGTCAAGGCGCACTCCGGCAAGATTTTTGACCCAGTTCTCTTCTGCAGTCAGTGCGACAAGACCGGGCAGAGGCTGCACGATATTGTGACCGAGATCCATGGCCAGATTGTAGCCGCTGCCGTCGGAGCCGGATTTCGGGAAAGCCATGCCGCCGGCCGCAAGGATCACGCGGTCGGCGCGGTATTCGACGCCGGTATCGGCCGTCAGGACGAAACAGTCGGGATTCTTTTCGGCTTTGACGATCTTCGTTCCGGTCAGAACTCTCACGCCGAGACGATGCGCTTCGGAAACAAGCGCGTCGCGAACGGACGCGGCTTCTTTGTTCTTCGGATAATAGTATCCGTCGCGCGAAACGGCGGGAATGCCGAGTTCATTGAAGAAGTCGAGCGTATCGCGGTAGGAAAAGCGCGACATCAGATCGCCCAGGAGCAAATTGCTGTCGCTGTTGTATGCCATCGGCAGAGCTTTTTCGTTGGTGAGATTGCAATGTCCGTTGCCGGTGGAGAGGATCTTTTTCCCGGGCTTCGGGCCGCCTTCCAGCAGCGTAACATCGGTTCCTTTTTTGGCAGTCCTGGCAGCAGTGATCGCGGCCATCAGTCCGGAAGCGCCTCCGCCTACGATGATCAGTTTCATATCTCCTTCTTTCCCGCCTTACGGCGAATCATTTATGCAGTAAATGCAGTTTGTCCGCAACACGGATGATCTTTCTTCCCTGCGGCATGTCTTCGAGTTCGGCGCGGGTCACGGCGCCGGTCAGCAGTATCGAAACGAAGTAAACGATGACGGCGGCGGCGATGGTCAGCAGCAGGCTGAGCGTGTTCCCCATATGCCCGCGAAGAAGGCGGTACAGGAAAAACGAGACCGCTCCCATAAATACGGAACAGAAAACGACACGGGGAATGATCCTTTTGAATTCCATCCGATAATTCAGCTTATCCCGCAGAGAAAGCAGGTTCAGTACGCAGATCATCAGGCTCAGCAGCACGTGATTGACGACGACGCCGATGATGTCCCACTCCAGTACCCAGAGGCCGAACGCCAGCAGCGGCAGATGAAGGGCGAGAGCTTTCAGCGTATTCCAGATGGGGACCCAGAAATTGTTGTTTCCCTGCAGGACGCCGACCGACAGCGTTGAGAAACAGAAAGTCAGGACCGCAGAGGACCCGTACATCATCATCTGTCCGGCAAGGGTGTTGTCCGTGGAGCGGAACAGCAGGTCGAAGCAGGGTTTGCCGAGCACGCCGAGCCCTGCGCTCGCCGGCAAAGCGATCAGCAGGATAAAGCGGAAGGCAGCGTTCGCTTTTTCTCTTGCGGCCTCGTGTTCCCCTCTCGCCACATGGCCGGAGATCATCGGCATCGTAGAGCTGGACATGGCTGTCGCGATTGCAATGGGCACGTTGATCAGTACCATGTATTTTGAGGAATAAACGCCCCAGATCGCACGGTAGTCCGAAACAACGTACTGGGCATAGACTGTCTGATCCAGAAGCGTGCCGAGATTTGACAGGGCTGCAGACAGCAACACGGGAAAAGCCGTAAATACGATCGCTTTCAGCGTCTTTGAAGGTGCATCCAGGACCTCATCCCGGTTTTTCCGGATACGCGTGACAAAGGTCTTCCGGAACAGAATGTAGATGAAGATCAGGAACAAAAGGGCAGCAGCCGCGCCGGCAAGAACGCCGTAGGTAGCGCCCTGTGCACCGTAGGCAGAGGCGAAGTAATTGCCGTTTCCGGCATCCTGCGCTACGCCTTTCTGAAACAGCGCATAACCCGCAAGAAGGCTGATCGCCACATGCAGGACCTGCTCCAGGATCTGTGAGACCGCAGTCGGAACCATTGTTCCGTGTCCCTGGAAGAAACCGCGCATGACGCCCAGTACGCCCATGATGAAGACCGTCGGTGCCAGCGAACGGATCGCATATACGGCTTCCGGCATCTTCATGACTTTCCCGGCGAAGAACTCAGCGCCGGCCGTCATGACGACAGCGGCAATGAATCCGAGAAAAGCGCCGAAGAAAAGACTCATCCAGAAGATCTGCCGGACGTTTCGGTACTGCTTCTGCGCGTTCTTTGCCGAGATCAGCTTGGATACGGCCTGCGGAAGGCTGTAAGCCGAGATCATCAGCAAGATGTTGTAGACGCTGTAAGCCGTGCTGTAAACGCCCATGCCGTCTTCTCCGATGATGGAGAGCATGGGGATGCGGAACAGCATGCCGATGATGCGGCTGACGATACCGGCGATCGCAAGGATGCTTCCCTGTATGATGAAATTGTTTTTCCTTTGTTCGGTCATGTCAGTCCCGGGTGATTCCGAGGCTCTGCAGGAGGGCTTCCTGCTTGGCCTCCATTTCGAGCCGGCCGTTTTCTTCTTCGTGGTCGTAGCCCATCAGATGATACATGCTGTGTGCCGTGAGGAACGCGAGTTCCCGTTCCTCGCCGTGGCCGTATTCCGCAGCCTGCTGTCTGACTTTATCCAGGGAAATGACCATGTCGCCGAGCAGGAGTTCTCCCGTCTCAGGGTGGAAAAGCATCGGATCTTCTTCCACGCGGGAAAAATCTCCCGGTGCCGGCAGCTCAAGAGCCGGAAAACTCAGGACATCCGTCGCCCTGTCGATGCCGCGTTCCTCCTTATTGATGATGCGGATCGATCCGTCATCCGTCAGCAGGACGTCGACTTCTGCTTCGTAAGGGCATTTTTCCGCATCAAGCGCTGCTTCACAGACTCTGCGGATCAGAGCCTCTTCGTCAAATCCCAGTTTGAGATCCGTTTCCCTTTCAACAGGAATGGTCATGATTTCCTCTTCTCATGCCGCGCAGCTTCGCGGCTTTTCCTTGCGGCTTCGGCGGCCGCCCGCTGTGCTTCATTCTTTTCGAATGCCTTGACGATATCCTTGACGATCTTGTTGCGGACGACATCCCGGTTCGTCAGATGCATGATGCCGACACCGTCGACGGTCTTCAGGATCTCGGCCGCCTTCTCCAGACCGGAGTCGGATACCCGCGGGAGATCGATCTGCGTAACGTCGCCGGTCAGGACCATGCGGGAATCTTCACCGAGACGGGTAAGCGCCATCTTCAGCGTGCTCAGGGAAGCGTTCTGGCCTTCGTCGATGATGATCCGGGCCCTGTTCAGCGTACGACCGCGCATATAGGCAAGCGGAGCGACTTCCACGACGCCGTTCTCCCGCATTTTCTCAGCCCGCTCGGGACCGAAGACATCGTTCAGGGCATCATACAGGGGACGCAGATAGGGATCGACCTTCTGTGCAAGGTCACCGGGCAGAAAACCGAGGCGCTCCTCTCCGGCTTCTATGGCCGGACGCGACATGATGATGCGTTCGATGATCCCATCCTTCAGTTCCTGCGCCGCCTGAGCGACTGCCAGGTAAGTCTTGCCTGTACCGGCGGGGCCGATGCAGATCGTCACGGTCTTTTCCTGCAGCATTTTGACATAATTCTGCTGACCGAAGGTCTTGCACCTTATCGGAAGGCCTTTGTAATTCATCGTGACGGCGCTGTCCATGGCATGGAAGAGCGAATCCAGCGCGCCTTCCTTTGCTTCTTCGATCAGGCGGTCCATGAGGCCCTCACGGATCTCTTCGCCCTGACCGTACAGCTGCACGGCAGCTTTCAGGACCGAGAGCGCCATGGCCTTGGCAGCTTCGTCTCCGGTAAAATCAACAGAGTCACCGCGCAGGTGCAGCGTGACGGAAAAAGCTTCTTCAATGCGTTTGGCCCAAATGTCCTGCGGACCGATGACGGCCGAGGCTTCGCTTGCACTGTGAAACTGAAATGCGTTTGTCATAATCTCCTTCCGGCCGTCCCGCTGATGTTGACGCTGCGGTTCGTGCCCTATATTCTGTCACAGGAGGCGCATGGTACCCCAAGATATAGTCTTAATTATTATAACGGGTCAGCCTGGTAATATCAAGTATCCGGTACCTGTTTTTGTACAAAAAAACAGAACCGGGCGCTGAGCACCGGTCCTGTCTCTCGCGGTATTTGATCATCCCGAAATTATCTGAATTTGCGCTTCCTCGCTGCTTCAGATTTTTTCTTGCGGCGAACGCTGGGCTTCTCATAATGCTCGCGCTTACGGATCTCCTGCTGGATACCGTCCTTGGCGCATGCACGCTTGAAACGGCGCAGAGCGCTGTCCAGTGTTTCGTTTTCCTTAACGACGACTGTTGCCATTCATTTCACCCCCGTTCGCTTGGGATTTGTGCGGAAATTCTTTTTCGGCACGAGGCATATTATAGCACATTTTTACGCCTCGTCAACCGCTTTTTGCGGCTTTTTTCAGGCTTTCAGGAGGGAAGCCAGAACTTCTCCGGCCTTCTCGAGCGCCCTGTCGATCCCGGCAGGATCCTTTCCGCCTGCCTGGGCCATCTGCGGACGTCCGCCGCCGCCCCCGCCGACTTCCGCGGCGATCGCCTTGATGATATTGCCGGCATGCGCGCCTTTGGCAACGGCACCGTCGGTCGCGGTGACCATGAGGTTCACCTTACCTTCAACGGCGCTGGCAAGTACCACGACGCCTTCTCCGATCTCATTGCGGAGTTTATCTCCCATGTTCCGCAGGCCGTTCATGTCAAGGCCTTCCGCACGGGAGGCGATCAGCTTCACGCCGCCGATCTCTCTGATCTTGTCTGCGATGCTGCCCATTGAAGCGCCGGCAATCTTAGCTTTCAGTTTTTCATTCTCGCTGTTCAGGCTGCGGACCTCTTCGGTCAGCTGCGTGATGCGGTGTTCCAGTCCGTCGGGAGCAGTCTTCGCAAGCGCCGCAGCAGCATTCAGTTTCCGTTCGATGCCGGCATAGTAAGCCAGCACGCCGCGCCCGGTCAGGGCTTCGATACGTCTCGTTCCGGCTGCGATGCCCGCCTCCGAAACGATCTTGAAGCAGCCGATGCGGGCTGTGTTGTCCACGTGCGTGCCGCCGCAGAGCTCGCGGGAGAAATCGCCCATCGAGACCACGCGTACAACTTCGCCGTATTTTTCGCCGAAGAGCGCCATAGCGCCGGTCTTTCTTGCTTCTTCCTGGCTCATCAGATCGGTGCGGACCGGCAGGGCCGCATAGATCTCATCGTTGACGATGGTCTCGACCTTCTCCAGTTCTTCCGCCGACAGAGGGGCAAAATGGCTGAAGTCAAAGCGCAGGCGTTCGTTGTCCACATAGGAGCCGGCCTGCTCGACGTGCGTGCCGAGAACGGTCCGGAGGGCTTTCTGCAGCAGATGCGTCGCACTGTGATTCCGGGCAGTATCGCCGCGGCGCTTCGCGTCAACGGTAAGCGTGACGGTTTCGCCGACACGGAACATGCCGGAAAGAACGACACCTTCGTGACCGATCTTGCCGCCCTTGAGCTTAACGACGTTTTCCACCTTGAACAGGCCGTCGCCTTCGCCGCGGATCAGGCCGGTATCGGTCTGCTGGCCGCCGCTCGTCGCATAGAAAGGCGTCTTTTCGCAGATGATGGTGCCGCGGTCGCCTTCGGCCAGGCCGAGGGTGAGGTCGGTCTCACCGGTCATCGCGGTGATGATGCTTTCCTCTTCAAGCCTGTCGTAGCCGTTGAATTCGCTGGTCAGCGCCGGGTCGAGTTTATCGTAGACCGTTTCGTCCGCCCCCATGTAGTTGGTTCCCTTGCGGGCGGCACGGGCCGTTTCCTTCTGCTTCTGCATTGCGGCCGCAAAACCTTCCTCGTCGACTTTAAGGCCTTTTTCTTCAAGGATTTCACGGGTCAGGTCAAGCGGGAAACCGTAGGTGTCGTAGAGACGGAATGCTTCGGCGCCGCCTAAGGTGTCGGCACCGTCTTCCGCCATCTTCTTTTCCAGATCGGCGAGCATGGACAGTCCCTGGTCGATCGTGCGGCTGAACTTCTCTTCTTCGTCTTCGATGACGCCGAAGATCAGGGCTTTCTTTTCTTCCAGTTCCGGATAGCCGTCTCGGGAAGTCTCGATCACACGGGCGGCCATCTTCGTCAGGAACTTGCCCTGGATGCCGAGGAGCCTGCCGTGTCGGGCGGCACGGCGCAGAAGTCTGCGCAGAACGTAGCCGCGGCCTTCGTTCGAAGGCATGATGCCGTCGCTGACCATGAAGGTGACTGAACGGATATGGTCGACGATCACACGGATGGAAATGTCGGTCTTCTTGTCGCTGCGGTATTTCACGCCCGCGATCGCACCGACTTCGTCGCTCAGGGCCTTCATCGTATCGATGTCAAAGACGGAATCGACGTCCTGCACGACCACGGCAAGACGTTCAAGGCCCATGCCGGTATCAATGTTCTTGTTCTTCAGCTCAACATAGTTTCCCTTGCCGTCGCCGTCAAACTGCGTAAAGACGTTGTTCCAGACTTCCATGTAGCGGTCGCAGTCACAGCCGACCGTGCAGGTAGGCTTTCCGCAGCCGTACTTTTCGCCGCGGTCATAGTAGATCTCGGAGCAGGGGCCGCAGGGACCGGCGCCGTGTTCCCAGAAATTGTCTTCCTTGCCGAAGCGGAAGATCTTTTCCGCGGGTACGCCGATCTTTTTGTTCCAGATGTCGAACGCTTCGTCATCATCCAGATAAATGGACGGATACAGGCGGTTCTCATCCAAGCCGACAACTTTCGTCAGAAATTCCCAGGACCATGTGATGGCTTCATTCTTGAAATAATCTCCGAAGGAGAAGTTGCCGAGCATTTCGAAGAAGGTCAGATGACGTGCCGTGTGGCCGACGTTTTCGATGTCGCCCGTGCGGACGCATTTCTGGCAGGTCGCCATGCGGCGGTTCGGCGGCACCTCCTGCCCGGTGAAATAAGGCTTCAGCGGAGCCATGCCTGCCGGGATCAGCAGGACGCTCTTATCGTTATGAGGAACAAGGGAATAGCTTCCGCGTGCCAGATGGCCCTGCGAGGCAAAGTAATCCAGGAACATTTTGCGAAGTTCATTGACGCCGTAGTATTTCTGCATGATCTTTCTCCTTTGCAAAACCGGAAAAATGATAGAAAAAAAGCTCCCTGCCGGATTCGAACCGGCGACCTACGCATTACGAATGCGTCGCTCTACCAGCTGAGCCAAGGAAGCTTGTCGCTCGCGACTGTGTAATAATAGTATAGTTTTTTCGCTTTGTCAAATGATTTTTGCAGGGTTTTCCGAAAAAAGATGTTTTTTTGCTTGACAAACTGCGCACACCCGTTGTATATTATGCCTTGCGTCCCGTGGCGAGGTAGCTCAGCTGGCTAGAGCATGCGGTTCATACCCGCAGTGTCGAGGGTTCGAGTCCCCCTCTCGCTACTACAGTAAAGATCCGGAGAGACAAAAAGATGTCCTCCGGATCTTTTCGTTTATCTATAGATGACGGTTTTGCGGCAGCAGGCAGTGCCTGCTGTTTTTTATTCTGCCGCTTTTAGTGCTGAAGCCATGTCGATCTTCTCAAGCCGGCGCATCATGATCAGATACACCAGGAACGAGAACAGCAGCGTAAAGAAGACGGACCAGACAAAGCTCGGGAACTTGACCCGCGGAATGAAGGATACCAGGTCGACCTGGATGGAGCCCATGACAAAACGGTTCAGCAATATGCCGAGTGGAATACCGGCAATGGCGCCGAGCAGCGTCAGAAGCAGATTCTCCCGCAGAACGTAGACAGCCGCCTCTCCCCGGTAAAAGCCGAGGACCTTGACCGTGGCGATCTCCCTCAGCCTTTCGTTGATATTGATATTGATCAAGTTGTAGATCACGATGAAGGCTAACGCAGCCGCGCAGACGATCGTCAGGAGAACGATATAGATCAGGTTGTCCATGATGCCGCCGATACGGTCTTTCATGACGCTTCCTGCCGTCACGTTCAGCACGCCTTCGAAGTTCAGGAGCCTTGCCGTCGCATCGGCTGCCCCGTCCCGGTGCAGAACGAATGCTGTCTTGTGCTCCGGCCGGTTTCCGGTCAGATCTTCATAGGTTTCATCCGAAATCAACAGATAATTGTAAATGTAGTTGTCAAAGATGCCGCTGACCGTCAGCTGATACTCCCGGCCGTCCAGAACGAGCGTGACGGGATCTCCGGCCTTCACCTTCAGGTCATCCGCTGCGGCATTGTTGATCACTGCCTCACCGCGGCCGGGATACGCTACTTCCACTCCGCCTCTGTGAAGGGCGATATAATCTGAAAATGCTTCCGCGCTGTCCGAAGTGATCAGCGTTACGTCCATGTCCGTTTTCTCTTTGCGCGCTGCGGCATTGAAACTGCCGACAAACAGTGAATCGCCGGAATAACGCGCAGCCGTACGGGCAAACTCATTTTTGGCGTCCGCATCGGGTTCTTCCGAGAAAGTAACTTCATACTCGTAAAGCGTCACTTCAGAATACTGATAGGTGACGACATCCGAAATGGAATCGCGGATCCCATAACCGGTGATCATTAACGCGGTGCAGCCGGCAACGCCCAGAAGCATCATGAGGACGCGGCTGCGGTATCGGAATATGTTGCGCAGGGTAACCTTCCACATGAAACTGAGGCGGTTCCAGATCAGCGGAATGCGTTCCAGGAGGACACGCTTGCCGAGTTTCGGCGCCTTCGGCCGCATGAGCGCTGCGGGGACCTGTCTGAGAAGTCCTGCAAGCGTCAGTCCCGTCACGAGCATGATGGCAGCAACATATCCTGCTGTCGTGATGATCGCAAGTTTCCAGTCCATGACATATTCAAGGCGGTGCGAGAAATTGTACATGATCCGGTAGGCCTGCCAGATCAGCTGCGGGAACAGCCAGGAAAGGGAAGGGATCCCGATGCCGCAGCCGAGAAGCGACGCGGAACCCGCGTAGAAAAGATACTTGCTCATGACCGTGCCGCGGGAATAGCCGAGCGCTTCGAGAACGCCCAGCTGGCCGCGCTGCTCTTCCACCATCCGCGTCATCGTCGTGATGCAGATAAGTGCTGCGACAAGGAAGAAGAAAAAGGGAAAGACCTTCGCGACGTTGCTGACGATCATCGAATCGTTGTTCAGGCAGGAGTAGCCGATATTTGCCCAGCGCCCGAGCGTGTAGACTGTCGGTTCTTTCAGGTCGTGAAGCTGTTCCCAGCCGTCATCAAGCTTCGTACGGGCCTCTTCCAGCTCCGAAAGGCCTTCGGCAAACTTTTCAGCCGCCTCTGCCTTTCCTTCTTCAAGCTTAATGACGCCGTCCTCATATTCCGCCATCCCGTCTTCCAGCTGCAGGACTGCATCAGCCAGCTCCGCTTCCGCATCCGCGAACTGCTTATCGGCTTCCGCCCGCTGCCTGTCCAGTTCGGCCGTACCGTCGAAATATTCCTGCCAGCCGTTATCAAGTTTGATCCTGGCGGCATCGACCTGTTTTTTCGCCGTGTCAAGCTGTTTCTTGGCCTGTGCCAGCTGTGCAGCGGCTTTTGCCAGTTCTGCCTGAGCGCCCTGCGCACGGGAGGCCAGGGAAGTCATCAGCTCGGCGGCGCCGGAATAAAGATCCCGCACCGCTGTGATCAGGCTTCTGATTTTCGCTACGGAATCGTCGATTTTGTCCTTGTTCTTGACCAAGTCCCGGATGGCGGCAATGCGGCTGCGGAAATCCTTCAGTTCCTGCGTATTGCCCGTATAGACCTGAAGTGCGTCGGCAAGGGCATCGGCGCTGTCAGCCAGCGTCTCCATCTGATCCAGGATATCATCCTCGTTAGCATTCCAGTACGCATCAACGGCGGCCAGCTGCTCATCCAGCGTCATGTCTTCCGATACCCCGATGCTTGTCATCTCAGACATCAGTGCCGTCAGCGAGGTCTGCACGTCATTCGACTCCATCTGGAAGTTGTTGTAAACCTCAAGAAGATCGAAAACGTCGGAGTACTGGGAAACGGAATCGTTGTAGCGGGTAAGGCCGGCGGCATATTCCGCCTGCCCTGCCTGGTACGAAGCAAGCCCCTGTGCGTAGGAGGATTCGCCTTCTCTGAGCTGATTCAGCGCGTCGTTCAGCGTTTTTTCGGCTTTGGCAAACTCTTCCTCTGCCTTGGCTCTTCCGTCTTCCAGTTCCTTCTTTCCCGCGGCGATCTGCAGGCGGCCGTTCATGAGCTCGGCTTGTGCATTTCCTAATTGTTCTTCGGCGTCGGCAAATTCCTTTTTCGCGTTTTCCTTTTCATATTCATATTTGTTTTTTCCGAAATAATATTCCCATTCACCTTTTCGGAGCGCTGCAGTGCTTTCATCCGTCAGGCGGACATAGCGTTCAAGTGCCTGTTCCTCAGCGGCTTTCCGGACACTTTCCTCGGCGGCATCGGCGGCATTCTCATATTCCTCGGAGTAAAGAAAGCCCAGATCGCCCAGGCGCAGATAGATCGAAGTATAGGTGTCGCCGGCAAAGTCTTCCGGAAGGATGTAGGCAAAGAAAGAGATACTGCCGCTGCCGATGGATGTGGAGCCGCGTTCGTAGTTCAGAAAAAGCGGTGAATTGACCATGCCTACGACAGTGAAACTGTTAACAGTAAGGCTTTCAAGGTCCTCGGGCGTGTTCTGGTTGGAAAGAGCGATCTCGTCGCCCAGGGCAAAGCCGCCCGACATATAGCGGTCGATCAGGATCTCTCCGCTTCTTTCGGGCAGACGTCCTTCTGCAAGGTCGACCTTGTTCACTTCTTTGGGAAGGCTCATGAAATGAACGGCGGCATCTTCTTCGGTAAGTGCTACGAGAAGGTCTTTCGTGAACGTCCCTTCGACGGCTTCGGCAATGCCGAGAGCCCGGATCGCTTCGACTTCTCTCTCGGTGTAGCCGAGGGTGGAAATGATCTGATAATCGTAGAACGCCGTCCTGTCAAAATAGGTGTCCGCAGTCTTCACGATCGCATCGCGCGTCACCCTGAGGCCGGTAAAGAAGCCTGCACCGAGCAGAATGATGCCGAGGATCGCAAAATAACGACCGGGAGACCTGAAGATCTCCCGGATGTTATTTTTTCGGATCGCCGTTCTTACCATTCGATCTCCTCGATCGGGACAGGCTGCGGATTGATTTCCATGCCGCTCACCGTACCGTTCTTGATATGGACAACGCGGTCGGCCATGGCCGTAAGCGCGCTGTTATGGGTAATGATAATGACGGTCATCCCGGTTTTTCTGCCGGTATCGGACAGAAGCTTCAGGATGGCCTTGCCGGTCTCATAGTCAAGTGCTCCTGTCGGCTCGTCACAGAGCAGGAGCTTGGGGTTCTTGGCCAGGGCACGCGCAATGGCAACGCGCTGCTGCTCGCCGCCGGAAAGCTGCGAAGGAAAGTTCGAAAGGCGTTCGCCGAGGCCTACGTTTTTCAGCGTCTCGGCAGGATCGAGCGGTTCCCGGCAAACTTGGGCTGCCAGCTGGACATTTTCGAGAGCCGTCAGGTTCTCGATCAGGTTGTAGAACTGGAAGACAAAGCCGATCTCCTGCCTGCGGTAGCCGACGAGCCGTCTTGCGGGAAGGGCGGAAATGTTCTCGCCGTCCAGAAGCACGCGTCCGTCCGTCAGCGTATCCATGCCGCCCAGAATGTTCAGCAGCGTGGTCTTGCCGGCGCCGGACGGTCCCACGATAACGCAGAGCTCTCCCTTTTCGATGGAAAAGCTCACGTCATGCAGCGCCTCGATCTCAACTTCGCCGCTCTTATAGACCTTTCGGACGTTTTCGAAACTGATATAACTCATGTTTCCTGCAGCCTGACGCCGTTTTACCGGTCCCGGTGCGGCAGGTCAGGCTTTCTTTCTGACGGGATGGAAGCCGAAGGTTCCGGGTCCGCAGTGCGTTGCGATGGCAGCACAGGCAGGGACTTCGATGACTTCCTTGAAATAATTCAGGCCGCGGATGTAATCCATCAGTTTCTGCAGGAGTTCCGGATCCTGCAGAGTATGATTGACGAAAAGATAGTCCGGTTCATACTGTTCCGGCTGACCGAGCTTTTCGGCCGTGAAGTCCATGAGGACCTTGTCGTATCTGCCGCGTAACTTGCGGCCGGCATGCATCTTCCCTTCGGTCATGATGATCTCAGGACGAAGTTTCAGAATGTTCGCACCGATGGCGGCAAGACCGCTGCAGCGGCCGCCCTTGAAGAGATAATCCACCGTCTCGATCACGAAGCTGCACTCTATGCGCGTGCGGTATTCGTTAAGGTCTTCAACAAGTGCTTCCGGATCTTCAATATCACTTTGTGCAGCTCTCAGGACAAGAAGTCCGGTGCCGCTTCCGATGCCCCAGGAATCAACACAGTAGACGTTTTCCACCTCTTCTGCGGCTGTCTTCGCATTTTCATAGCAGCTGGAAGCGCCGGAGGTCTTGCAGATGTGGATGATCGGACGGTCGTCCGTCTCACGGATCTTCCGGAAAAAGTTTTCGTAGTCAAAAGGATTTGCAGCAGAAGTCTTGGGAAGTTCTCCGCTTTTCGCGACATAGTCAAAAAGATCTTTCTGCGTAAGGTCCGGCCAGTCCGGAAGGTCCTCTTCGCCGAGGTTGACGTAGCTTGCCACAGGACGGATATCGTGTTTTTTGATCATTTCCATGGGAAGATCCATGGTAGTGTCTGCGCTGATAATGAATCTGGACATAAGTTCCCCCAGTTAATTATTTGTATTTGTGCATTATACACGTAAATGCTGCCGCAGGCAAGGTCTCTTTTTAATATGAAAGGTCATCTTTCCCTGCCGATGAAGAACAGGGCAACGACGCCGGGGCCGGTGTGCGAACCGATGACCGGGCCGACGTCCACGATGCGTTCCACATCGACGTTGTAATCATCTTTCAGGACTTTCGCGAGGAATTCAACATCTACCATGCAGTCGCCGTGGCTGATGTAGACGGGACCTGCTCCTTTTTCCTGCGCAAGCTTGCCGTAACGGGCAGCGAGCGCCTTCAGGGAGTTCTTTCTGCCGCGCGCTACGGTGACGGGGATCAGGTGTCCCGCATTGTCCATGTGCATGACCGGTTTGATGTTGAGTTTGCTCCCGACGGAAGCAAGTGCAGTAACGACGCGGCCGCCCTTGATCAGGTAGGAAAGGTCGTCAACGGTAAACCAGTGGCACTGATGAAGTTTTAAGTTCTCGGCATACTGGGCTGCTTCTTCGATGGTCGCGCCGGCAAGTTTCTGCTTCCTTGTCAGATAAACGATCATGCCGTAGCCGCCGGAAGCCGACAGGGTATCCACGGTAAGGATCTTTCTTTCCGGATATTTTTTCTTCAGTTCGTCTGCCGCGACGCAGGCGTCCTGATAAGTCGCACTGAGGCCGGTGGAAAAACCGAGATACAGGATGTCGTTCCCTTTTTCCAGTTCGACGGAAAACGCCTCTTCGAAATCGGCGCTGTTCACTGCACTCGTCTTTGCGCTGTGTCCGGCGCGGATCCTGCCGTAGAATTCCTTTGCGGGCATGTCGTAATTCCGGTAGATTCTGTCTGAATCGTCGAAGATGAACGACAGGGAGGAATAATGGATCTCCCATTCGTGCATCAGGTTTTCAGGCAGATCGCAGGAAGAATCCGCAAATAAAACATATGGAGCCATATCTGTTCTCCTTTTTCAGTTGAATAATTTGAGCCTGAACGGCTTGTCTTTCTTTTTCAGTATAACTTTTCCGGACGGAAATGCAATCTACGCCGGCCGGCCGGCGCGGAAACAGTCTGTAGTGTCCTCTACTCACGGTAGAGAAAGTGAAATGCCGTTTGATTTTTAGGCGTTTTTATGCTATTCTCGGCCTGTCGGAGGAAAAATGCCCAATGGAGATCAACGGTTCGGTCAAAAGCATCGTCGCGCGGAATCTTTCCGATCTGCGGATGAAAAACGGGATGACACAGCTTCAGCTTGCTGAGGCTCTCAGTTATTCCGACAAAGCCGTCTCCAAATGGGAACGCGGAGAATCTCTTCCCGACCTCGAAGTTCTGATCCGGATCGCCGAGATCTACGAAGTCGACCTGGATTACCTGATCAGCGCCGAACATGACGACAGATATTCTTCCTCACCGAAAGAACGCAGGAGAAGGGCCGTACGGAACTATTTCTTCATCACGATCATGTCCGTCCTGCTTGTCTGGCTGATCGCCTCGCTGGTCTTCGTGATCCTCGTCGGAGTCTGGGGCTACAAATGGGTGTTCGCCCTCAGCTTTCTGTACGCCGTACCGGTCTCCTGCATCGTTCTGCTCGTGCTGAATACCGTCTGGTTCGGAGGACGCAAGAATTTCTACATCATCTCTGTGCTGATGTGGTCCTGCCTCGCTACGATCGTTGCGACGATCCACGCCTTTGTCGGAAAATTCTTCCCGCTCATCTTCATTCTCGGGATCCCCGGACAGATCATCATAACGCTGTGGTGCCTTCTGAACAATCCCGACCATCTGAAGCCCAACCGCGACAACAGCCGACTGTAAAGGACCAATGAACATAACGAAAAACGCCGGAGCCTCAGGGCTCCGGCGTTTTTCGTTAACCGGTATATATGTTAAAGCACCGCATATGCAGTGCTGCGAGTGGGCCATTGGGGGCTCGAACCCCAGACACCCTGATTAAGAGTCAGGTGCTCTACCAACTGAGCTAATGGCCCGAACAGCAAAAGTTACTATACGGCAATCGGGACAGAATTGCAAGCGTTTATTTCTAAATTATTTATTTATATTTCATAAACAAACCATTAACTCTGTCCCGATGCCGTTTTTGGATCAGTTAGCCTTCTCCAGCAGGATCACGCCTTTTCCGGCCAGCTTCTGCGGACCGGAGATTCCCTTCGTGTCGCTGCCGAAAACGCCGTTCCAGCTGCCTTCAAGCACGATCTGGCTTTCTTCCGCATTCGGGTTGAAGTATGCCCGCGCGACCTCTTCGCCGCCGACCGTCCAGGAGACCTCAAGAACAAGATCAGCCAGGACCTTACCGCTCACTTCTCCTCTGCGGAGGTATTCCTTATCCTTACGCAGGGCGATGAGGCTCCTGTAGTATTCCGCCATCTGCATCGCTTCGCCGTCTGCCGTCAGTTCATCCCAGCGGATGTTGTTGACTGCGTCGGAGGACTTGTAGCTGTTCTCATCCCCGTCCTTCGAACGAAGCATTTCCTCGCCGGCCAGGAACAGAGGTGTACCGCGGGACATCAGCACCGCTGCCGCGCCGAGACGCTGCATGGCAAGTTTCTCCTCTTCCGTGGCATCCGGACAGGAGATCTCGAGCTTATCCCAGAGCGTCAGATTGTCGTGGCAAGACATGTAGTTGATCACGCCCGAATCATTTGCAGCCCAGCTGACTGCCGCTGTCTGTCTGCCGCCGCCGATACCGAAGAGGACCTTTGCTGCGCTGTCCTTGGAAGGCTTTCCGTTGATGAAAGCCTGATCCTTGGAATCGAACACGCTGCCCTTCAGTCCGTCGCGGATCGCGTCGTTAAACACGCTCACGGCACCTGCAGCGCCTTCGGAAGCCGTGATCTTGCGGATATTGGCCTGGGAGGCCCGATCTGCTTCACGCAGCTCGCTCGTACCGCCGGTCCAGCCTTCACCGTAAATGAGGCACTTCGGATTGACCGCGTGCAGCGCCTTTTCGATCGCCTGCATGGTTTCGATGTCATGCAGGGCCATAAGGTCGAAGCGGAAGCCGTCGATATGATACTCCGTTGCCCAGTAGACCACGGAATCGACCATGTACTTACGGTACATCGCACGTTCCGAAGCCGTCTCGTTGCCGCAGCCGGAGCCGCCGCCGTTCTCGCCTGACGGCGTATAGCGGTAATAGTAATACGGAACAACCTTGTTCAGGTTCGAATTCGCGTCATAAGTGTGGTTGTAGACGACGTCCATAACCACGCCGAGTCCCGCCTTGTGCAGGGCCTGCACCATCTGCTTGAATTCCTTTACACGCACTTCACCGTGTTCCGGATCGGTCGAATAGCTGCCTTCAGGCACGTTGTAGTTCTGCGGATCGTAACCCCAGTTGAAATCCCTGCAGGTCGATTCGTCAACGGAGGCATAGTCGTAAACAGGCTGCAGGTGGACGTGGGTGATACCGAGTTCTTTCAGATAATCGATGCCGATGGGCACGCCGGCGTCATTCTTCAAACCGGTTTCCGTAAACGCCAGATACTTGCCGGGATAGGCACTTTCCTTCATGGCGTTTGAGAAATCGCGCACATGGACTTCCCAGACCACTGCATCCTCGTAGGTATCGATCGCGGTATTGAAGGTATCCTTGTCCCAGCCCTCGGGATCGGTCGCATCCAGATCGACGATCATGCCGCGTTTGCCGTTCACACCGGCTGATTTCGCATACGGGTCAACGGCCTCCTGCTCTCCTGCAGAGGTGGTCACCGTGTAAGTATAATAAAGCCCGGCGCCGCAGTCTGCCGCAGTCAGCTGCCAGACTCCTTTTTCGCCCTTATTCATCTCGATGCTCTGCAAAAGCGTGCCGCCGTCTTCCCCTCGGTCGAAAATATTCAAGAGCACTCTTGCGGCTGTCGGCGCCCAGAGCTTAAAGGTCGTGCTGCCATCATCATTCGGCACGGCGCCCAGATCATTCCCGTCATAGGTCTGATTCTCGATGAAATCCTGCGAATCGAAGATCGTCGTGGGCATCACGGGCTTTGTGCCGTATCCCTCGATGAACAGTTCATAGTTCTTTGTGATGTCCAGCGGTTCGACCGTTGTGATGACGCCGCTCACGACTTTATTGCCGAGCACGCTCAGCTTTTCGATTGCCACCTCTTTGCCGTCCAGCGTCAGCTTGATCTGTGACAGATCGCTGATGCGCACGGCAGGCGAAACGGTATAACGGATCTCGTTGGCCGAAACAATCCCGGCCTGGGTGAAAATGCGAATCTGGTCCAAAGTCTTGCCGCCGTCCTCACTGTAATACTGTGCGCCGTCGCCGGACACCAGATAGATATGAGTTTCTTTCCCGGTGATCACGGCAAATCTGTCCGCCTCGAAATCCTTCGTGGCGCTGCCCCAGCTCGATCCGCCCGGATCCGAACAGCCCGTCCTTACGATGAAGCCGACTTCAGAGACATCCTCAGGCACGTTCACGACGCATTTGAAGCCGTATTCGCAGGGCAGGAACAGATAGCCCTTGCCTGCGACATCGCCCCACCAGATCCAGACATCCGAGGTCTTGATGTCTACTTCTCTGTCCGCGTGCCAGTACAGCACGAGCTGATTGCAGCCGTCCTCGATCGGCGGAAACTCTTCCGTATAGCCCGGTTCCGTCTCCGTAGGTGCGGGAGTTTCGGCCGTTGTCGGAGGAACGGTTGTCTCAGCCGCAGTCTCCGTCGGTGCCTGCGTGGTCTGCGGAGGTTTCTCTCCGCACCCTGCCAGGCTGAACACCATGGCAAACGCCATGAGTAATGCCAACAGGCGTTTCATGTTTTTCATTGCTTTTCCTCGCATTTTCAGTCCCGTATCGATGGGACATAACATTGCTTTAATTATAAATCGCTGAGAAAGAAAGGTCAATAAGAAAGGTGCACGGTGCCGAAACTGCTTGCGGCAGACAGCGGAATATAGTATGATAAGATCATAAAATGAAAGGCGGATGCCATGAAAAAAATCCTTTTTACCGCATCGGAATGCGTTCCCTTCATCAAGACCGGCGGCCTTGCCGACGTCATCGGTTCACTCCCGCAGGTCCTTGACCATGATAAGTTTGAAGTCCGCGTCATGATCCCCGCGTACACCATCATTCCCGAGAAATACCGGAATGAAATGCGAACGGTCTGCTATTTCCAGTCTTTTTTCAACGGCCGTGACCGTTACATCGGCGTGAAAGAGCTTGTCCGCGACGGCATCATCTACGATTTCATCGATAACGAAGAGTATTTTGGCGGCAGTTACCCTTACACCGATTACTACTACGATATCGAGAAATTCTGTTTCTTCTGCAAAGCCGTTCTGAGCGTACTGCCTTCTCTGGGCTTCCGGCCTGACATCATCCACTGCAACGACTGGCATACCGGCCTCATTCCGGTCTACCTGAAGACCGAATTTGCCGGCGACCCCTTCTATCAGGGGATAAAAAGCATTATGACCGTTCACAACCTGAAATTCCAGGGTCTCTTCGACGCAAAGGTCATGAGCCGCATTTCCGGCCTTCCCATGGATCTTTTCACGATCGACAAACTGCTCACCTACCGTGACGGCAACATGCTTAAGGGCGGCCTTGTCTATGCCGACAAGATCACCACGGTCAGTGAGACTTATGCCGAAGAGATCAAGACGCCTGAATACGGCGAAGGCCTCGACGGCATCTTCCGCGCGCGCTGGCACGAATTCCGCGGGATCGTTAACGGGATCGACGACAAGGTCTTTGACCCTGCTGCCGATACGCTCATCCCCCATCACTTTACGCGCCGCACCATGCTGACCGGCAAGACCAAAAACAAACTCGCCCTTCAAAAACGGCTCGGGCTGGAACAGGATGACAGTGTGATGATGATCGGCATCGTCTCCCGCCTGACCGAACAGAAAGGCATGGAACTGATCTCCCGCGTCCTTCCGGAGCTCATGGCAAGCCGCGTCCAGCTCGTGGTCCTCGGCACCGGAGAATATCACTATGAGAACGTGTTTCGCTCTGCGGCAGATGCGTACGCCGGCCGGCTCAGTGCCAATTTCACCTATTCCGAAGAGCTTTCCCATATGATCTACGCCGCGAGCGACGCCTTCCTCATGCCCTCGCGTTTTGAGCCCTGCGGTCTCTCTCAGCTGATCGCACTTCGCTACGGTTCACTCCCCATCGTCCGCGAGACCGGCGGTCTGAAGGACACCGTCATTCCGTACAACGAATTCACCGGAGACGGAACGGGCTTCTCCTTCCTCTTCTACGACAGCAGCGTGCTGCTTGAGATCCTGCGCTACGCCCTGAAGACTTACTACGAAAACCGCAAGGGTTACGCTAAACTGCAGCGCCGCGCCATGGAACAGGATTTCTCCTGGGAAGCCTCTGCGAAGGTCTACGAGGAAATGTATGCCGAAATGATCGGCGAATGATCCTCCGAAAGATGAAAACAGAGATGCGGGAGCCGCTGGCTCCCGCATCTCTGTTTTTCATGTTTTTGTACGCAAACCGTATGTTTTCGCAGTCCCGAGCTCTGTCTTACAGGTTTTCCTTGAAGAAGCGCAGGGCATTTTTGTACATGATGCCTTCGGCCTCTTCTTCGGAAAGACCGTGTTCCCGGAAAAATCCGTACAGCGAAGCCGCCTTAAACGGCGTATTCAGGCATTCCGGCAGCAGAGCACCGTCATAGTCCGAACCGAGTGCCAGGTTTTTCTCCGCACCGAGCTTGAAGAAATGCTCCACGTGGCGCAGCAGGTCTTCCGGACCCGAAACGTTGCCGTCGTCGGTCAGGAATTTCACGAAGTAGTTCAAACCGATCAGACAGTCACGCTTCACCATTTCACGGATCATGTCATCGGTAAGATTCCGCTTGTGTGAACAGACCGCGCGGGCATTCGAATGCGTCGCCGTGAAAGGCTTTTTCGCGATGCCGAAAAGATCTTCAAAACCATGATCGTTAAGATGTGCGACGTCTACCAGGATCCCTTCCTTTTCCATCTCGGGCACGACTTCGCGGCCGAAATCCGAAAAGCCGTGATCCGTCGTATGGCCGGAAGCGATCTCATTTTCGCCGTTCCAGACCAGGGTCATGCAGCGGACACCGTCTGCCCGAAGCTTCGCGACACGTGACAGGTCACCGGCAAGGGCGGAACCGTTTTCGATCGTAAGGAAAGCGGCCGTTTTCCCTGCAGACCATGCATTTTCCAGGTCATCGGGCGTCACGCAGCGCACCGCACGGTCTGAAAACTTATCCATCTGGCGAAGGAAATTATCACGATTGTATTCGTAATAGTCGATTGCATCCTTTCCGCGCTGTTCATCCGGGATGAAAATCGCGTAGAACTGCGCCCAATGCACGTCATTCGGGATCGTGGAGAGCTGCAGAACACGCTTCGGATCGTCAAGCGTATCGGGATTTCCGGTAGAGGTGTATTTCCACTCGGTCAGGGTGTCGCAGTGCAGGTCGATCAATGCATGAGGAAGCATAAAAAACTCCTTTCCGTAAACGAAGGGAGGGGGAGCAGGGCTCCACCTCCCTTTACCGTATAAGATTTGCCGTTTAGCCGAAGATCGACATCAGGTAGCCGACGCCGATGCCGCCGAAGGTACCGACGACATAGCCCATCAGAGCCATCAGGACGCCGACGGATACCAGGGAACCGCTGTAAGAAGCGGCCAGGATCGGTGCGGAAGCCGTACCGCCGATATTGGCCAGCGACGCAACGCCGCAGGTGAACATGTCAAGTTTGAACAACTTGGCCGCGCCGAGCATCAGGACGCCGTGGATGATGAGGATGGCGAAGCCGGCAAGGATCCACCACGCCATGCCCTGTTCGAACAGTTCGATGAAGGAAGCACGGGAGGCGATCAGGCCGATGACCATGTACAGCATGATGTTGGACAGCTCGGTGGAGCCGGCGATCTTGCCGATAGGGGTCATGGCAAGGATCAGGCCGATGATGGAGATCAGCACGATACGATAGGTCGCCACGTCGAAGATCTTCAGCCATTCAGGGGAGGCGTCGCGCAGGACGGTGCCCAGCTGCGTGCAGATTGCCGACATGAACAGGGCCAGGCCAAGCAGGAAGATGAGGGACGGGAAATCGACCTTCTTATCCTTCGCGACAGCGAATTCCTTGTCCAGACGGGAAGAAACTTCGTCGAGGGTCTTGGTGTTGGCTTTGACCCATTTGTTGAACTTCGGAGCCAGGTTGATCGCCCACAGCAGGAACATGACCCAGATCGAGTAGTCTATCGAGTCTACGATCGAGGCACCTGCCAGCTGGGCTTCCGTGGCCTGCAGGGCATCTGCCACGGCGACCAGGTTGCCTGAACCGCCCATCCAGCTGCCGCAGAGGGCGCCGAGTCCGCGCCAGGCACCTTCGCCAAGCAGCGGATGCATGGCCGCATAGGTGATGAAGAAGCCGGCGGCGATGGTGATGGTGGCGGTGAAGAAGCCGAGCAGCATCTTCGGACCGAGTTTCAGGATCTGACGGATGTCGCAGCGCAGCAGCATGACGAAGATCATCGCGTACAGGATCGGGTTGCGGAGAGCGCTGTAGGCGGCCTTTGTCGCACCGGTATCCCAGAGTTTGAAGGTGCATCCGAGCATCCCGAAGAGGTAGAGCAGCACTACCGGCGGAACATATTCAAAGAATTTCCACTTGGTAAGTTTCTGCGCACCGACGAGAAGGCCGGCGGCAAGGACCAGTACTGCAAAATACATGAAGCCGTCCTGAATCATAACAATTCCTCCTTTGTAGGTTTGGTTGACGGACTTGGTTCTTGCCTAAAGCATAGCACTAAAGGGCAATAAATTCAAGCAAAATCTAAAATTTTTATAAATAATATAAAGCCGCTTTATAGCGGCTTTTTCGGCATGCTTCAAACACGCGATCGCTGGTTATTGATCACTCATCCCAGTTATGATAGACATTCTGAACGTCGTCATCATCGTCCAGGAAATCCAGGATGCGGGTGATGTTCTTGATGTCGGCTTCGTCTGTCAGTTCGACCCAGGTCTGGGGGATCATGGTCACGTCAGCGGAAACGATCGGCAGTTCGTTCTTTTGGATCTCCTGAAGCACCGCATCGAAATCTTCCGGCGCCGTGATGATCTCATAAGAGTCCTCTTCGTCACTGAAATCTTCTGCACCGGCGTCGATCGCGAGCATCATCAGTTCGTCGGCATCCATCTCCAGATCTTCCTTGTCGATGACGATGAGGCCTTTTTCGTCAAACATGAAGGAAACGCAGCCCTGCGTGCCGACGGAACCCTGTCCCTTGGTAAAGGCGTTGCGAACATTGGACGCGGTGCGGTTCTTGTTGTCTGTCAGCGTTTCGACGATGATTGCCGTTCCCTTCGGGCCGTAGCCTTCGTAGGTCGCACGGACGTACTGCGCAGTATTGCCTTCGCCGGCCGCTTTCTTGATGCTGCGGTCGATCGTGTCGTTCGGCATGTTGTTTGCCTTTGCCTTTGCGATCAGCGTGGCAAGCTTGCTGTTGTTGTTCGGATCGGGACCGCCCTCCTTGACGGCAACGGCGATCTCACGGCCGAAACGGGTAAAGATCTTACCCTTCGCGGCGTCGTTCTTCTCTTTTTTGTGCTTGATATTTGAAAATTTGGAATGGCCTGACATTGTCTTCTCTCCTCCTTAATGTTGTTTCGTTTCGTTGTAATATACTTTCGGGACCCGCCGTCGGGACAGCCCGCAGATGATCTCATAGGACAGGACACCGCTCTTTTCCTGCAGTTCCTGCACGGTGATCTCTTCTTCGCCGTCGCGGCCGATCAGAGTGACTTCATCTCCTACGGAGACACCTTCGATGTCCGTGACGTCGACCATCATCTGGTCCATGCAGACACGGCCGCGGATCGGTGCCCGCTTACCGCGGATCAGCACTTCGCCTGTATCGGAAAGCGCTCTGCTGTAGCCGTCCGCATAACCGACCGGGATCGTCGCGATACGTCTTGGCAAAGGCGCCACGTAGGTATAGCCGTAGCTGACGCCGGTCCCGGCAGGAATGTTCCGTATGCAGCTGACGTGGCTCTTCAGTTCCATCGTCCGGTGCAGGGCAACGGGCTGTTCCATCGTATCTGAAGGGTAAAAGCCGTAGGCGGCGATGCCGAGGCGGATCATGTTGAGGGAAGCATCCGGCATGACCAGCGATGCCGCGCTGTTCGCAGCATGGCAGATCGGGATATTCAGTCCTTTGCCGCGCAGTGCCGCGATGAAATTCTGAAACAGGATGAACTGACGGTACGCGTCGGTCAGGTCAGGATCGTCCGCTTTCGCAAAATGGGTAAAAATTCCTTCGGCTTCAATTCCGGGCAGGCGGCTGATCCTGAGTATCGCGTCGGCAGACTCTTCCGTCGCGGAAAACCCGAGGCGGCTCATGCCGGTATCAACGGAGAAATGCACCTTGGCCCTGTTCCCCATACCTTCGGCAACGGAGCTCAGCAGCAGGGCATCTTCCTCACTGAAGAGGTTGATCCGCACGTTCATCCGGATCATTTCCTCATAATCCTCCGGCCAGGTGTAGCCTAGGATCAGGATCGGTTTCGAGATGCCTGCGGCCCGAAGCTGCATGGCTTCGAAAGAAGTCGAGACCGCATAGAAATCGACAAGGTCTTCGACCTTTCGGGCCACGTCTTCGGCACCGAGACCGTAGCCGTCTGCCTTCATGACCATGCACAGCTTCGTTCCGGGCGCCAGACGTTCCATGACGGCTTTCAGGTTGTACCGGATCTCATTCAGATACACATTCATGTGAATGCGCTGCAGATATCTCATGACGTTTCCTCTGCTTACTTGTGCTTCAGGCGGTAGGTCAGCTGCATCAGGCTGTCGGAAAGATGGACGTTTTCGACGTAGGCATCGTCGGGAAGCGCCAGATCCAGATGCGCAAAATTCCAGAAACCGCGTACGCCGCCGTCGTACAGGATCTGTGCAACGGAAAGTGCCGCCGTCTTCGGAATGGTCAGCACCGCGATGTCCACGCGGTTGTTCTTCAGATATTCAGGCAGATGCTCCATCGAATAGACCGGCAGGCCGCGGACGTTGCTGACGGTGTTTTCAGGCGCGATGTCGAAAAGCGCACGGATGAACAGGCCGCGGTTCTCGAAATTGGCATAGCCGGCAAGGGCGCGCCCTAGGTTTCCGGCGCCGATCACGATGATGTCGTGCGACTGGTCAAGGCCGAGGATGACACCGATCTCCCGGATCAGGTTGCCGACATTGTAACCGTATCCCTGCTGGCCGAAGCCGCCGAAAAGGTTCAGGTCCTGACGGATCTGGGATGCCGTAACCTTCATTTTCTCCGACAGTTCCTGCGAGGAGATCCTCTCAACGCCCTGTGACCGGAGTTCCGTCAGATATCTCATGTAGCGCGGAAGCCGCTTGATCACGGCCTGTGATATCGCGCGATTTTCCATATTCATCCCATCCTTTCAGAATTAAAGCAATTATATGACGCTGAAAAACCTTTGTCAAGACTTTCACAATGTTTTGACCACTGCCCACTTAAAGCGGCATCCTCTTCTTGCCTTTTCTCCCATTTTGGATTATAGTAGCATCGCTGATCAAAAGGAGGCTTTCCATGCTGCTCGCCTGCCGCGAACTGACAAAGACCTTTGTTGCTGCCCCTGTGCTTTCGGGCGGCTATTTCCATATCGAAGAAAAGGAAAAGGCGGCAGTCGTCGGCATCAACGGCGCCGGAAAATCGACCCTGCTCAATCTGATCACCGGTCAGCTTCAGCCGGACAGCGGCGAAGTCATTTTTACCAAGGGCAAAACCATGGGCTACCTGACGCAGCATCAGGGTTTGGAAATGACACGAAGCCTCTACGACGAAGTCGCTTCCGCCAAGGCGGATATCTTTGCCATGGAAGACGAGCTCCGTACGCTCGAGCAGCAGATGAAACATCTTTCCGGAGAAGCCCTTGATGCTGCGATGGAGCGCTACAGCCGCCTTTCCCACGAATTCGAAGCTGCCGGCGGCTATGCTGCACGCAGTGAGATCACAGGCGTGATCAAAGGCCTCGGCTTTTCCGAGGATGAATACGATAAGCCTGCCGGTGTCCTCTCCGGCGGGGAAAAGACACGCATCGCGCTCGGCAAGCTCCTGCTCTCCCGCCCCGACCTCATCCTTCTCGACGAGCCGACGAACCACCTGGATATCGCGTCAGTCTCGTGGCTGGAAGGGTATCTCAAGGACTATCCCGGCGCCGTGATCGTGGTCTCCCACGACCGTTATTTCCTGGACCGCGTCGTGACCAAGGTGATCGAGGTCGAAGAAGGCATCGTGACCATGTATACCGGCAATTACAGTGCCTATGCCGCAAAAAAGCAGCAGCTGCGCGCGATCCGCCTTCAGGCGTGGAAAAACCAGCAGCAGGAGATCCGCCACCAGGAGGAAGTGATTGCAAAACTGAGGTCCTTCAACCGCGAAAAATCCATCAAGCGGGCTGAAAGCCGCGAAAAAAAGGTGGATAAGATCGAACGTCTCGAAAAGCCGCATGAGATCCGCGACGCGATGTTTTTCACGCTCCGGCCGCACGAAACAAGCGGAAACGACGTTCTGGAGATTTCCGACCTTTCGAAGAGTTACGGCGGCAGACCGCTCTTCGAACACCTTTATGCTGAGATCAAACGGGGCGAACACGTTGCTCTGATCGGAGAGAACGGTGCCGGCAAATCGACTGTACTAAAGATCATCAACGGTCTGGTCCGTCCGGACGAAGGCTCGGTAAAACTGGGCGTCAAGGTCACCGTCGGTTACTATGACCAGGAACAGCAGCTGCTTGACGACAGCCTGACGCTGTTTGACGAAGTCCGTTCGGCTTATCCGGGAATGACGGATACCGAGATCCGCAGCACGCTTGCCGCTTTTCTCTTTACCGGTGACGACGTATTCAAACTGGTTGGGGATCTTTCCGGCGGCGAACGCGGGCGGCTCTCTCTCGCAAAACTGATCCTCTCCCCCTGCAACTTCCTCGTGCTCGACGAGCCGACGAACCATCTGGACATTACTTCACGCGAGATCCTGGAAGACGCCTTGTCACAGTACACCGGGACTGTTCTTGCAGTCTCCCACGACCGGTATTTCCTGAACCGCGTTGCGACGCGTATCCTGGAACTGGAGAACGGCGTTCTGACGTCGACCGCCGGCAATTACGACGATCATCTGGAAGAGATGGCCAAGCGGCGCGATGCCGCCGGACAGGCCTCCGCGGGTCCTTCAGCGGGCGCTGCCCCTCTCTCTGATTCCGCGCTTGAGCGCAAAATAAAAAAGGAGGCGGAAACGGTCCGCCGCCGCAGAGAGAATGAAATCAAGAGAACCGAAGAACGCATTGAAGCGCTTGAAACACGTACCTCCGAGATCGACACGCTTTTCGGTGACGAATTGATCGCGACCGATCTCGCAAAGGTGACCGAACTCAGCCGGGAAAAAGACGGGATCACCGCCGAGCTTGAATCTCTCTATGCAAAGTGGGAGGAACTAACTTCGGCGGAAACGCCGTAGCAGTTTTTCCAGGGCGCCGTCTGCCGCCTTCAGCGCACGCGGTATCCGCAGAAGGGAAAAGACTCCGATCCGGAACAGATCCAGAACGATGCAGATGAAAAACACCGCTAAGGCCCAGCCGATGAGGTTCGTGCACATTAAGGGTACGGATGCCGTCTTCCACAGTCCGTGATTTCGCGGCCAGCTGTAAAAGACATGATTCCACGTGATCGTATGGACGTGGATCACGAAGATCGCGAGCGCGGTAGGAGACACGGTGCGGATCTCCCGGCTTATCCTCTGCAGTTTCATTCCTGAAAAGCATATGACTGCACCGGCTGCCGACAGGATCGTCAGCGGCGAACAGTAATCGATCCAATTGCGGTTGTCCGCTAAAACGATCAGCAGATACGCCGGCACCGCTCCTGCAATGAACAGAACCGCACCGATCAGTTTAGCATGGGCTTCCCAGAGATTTTTGCTTCTTTCCAGTGCTGCGCCGAGCAGATACATCCCGATCAGCCACCAGAAGTTATAGCCGTGATTCATGCCGTAAGCCTTCCAGTTCAGAGTCGACAGAAAAGAATGCACGAAGAGAAAGCTTCCGACCCATAACCACAGCAGAGGCGTTGAGATCCGTTTTAAGATGAAATGCATCAGCGGAATGAACAGCAGCATGATGAAATAGGCGGTCACGTACCAGTATTCCTTATTGCATACGGGAAAAAAGGCTCTTGACCAGGCTTTCTCCGGCAGCCATTCCGGCTTCAGAAGCGCTGTCAGGGCAGTGATCAGGACCGTGTGCCAGACGACCAGAAGCCAGGTCCCCGCAGTACCGGTGACCGTCAGACGGTGCTTCCAACCCACATATCCGCTGATGATCGCAAAAATGTCCACGCAGGGAAAACATAAGGTCCGCAGCAAGTAGATCATTTCATACATGGACGTTCCCGGATCAGCTGATTTCCGTACGGCGCCCGTTGCATGCAACAGCACTACAAGAAACATCGACACCAGCCTCAGGAGGTCAATGCCGTAATTTCTTCCGCTGTCCGTGTTTGCCGGCGGCTGCGCCGTTATCTTCTGCCTCATGATGCGTTCTCCTTCCTGAGGAATGACTTCTTTCCTCAACATACCTGTCGCAGGAGGCAGGTTTTCGTAACGCGCCTGTTCACTATACACCCTTTTCCGAATGCCCGCAAGGCCCATTCGGCTGCGAAACGGTCTGTCCGTCCGGAAGGCGTACCGTTTCCGCATATGCTTCCTCAGGAGGTTCATCCATGCTCATCCACGGATTACAGAAAATGACTCTTCTCGACTTCCCGGGCCGTGTCGCCTGCACGGTCTTCCTTGGCGGCTGCGATTTTCGCTGTCCGTTCTGCCACAACAGCGACCTTCTTGACATGAATGCGGAAGCGCTCATGGACGACGAAGAACTTCTTGCGTTTCTCAGAACCCGTCAGGGTCTGCTTGACGGCGTCGCATTTACCGGCGGCGAGCCGCTGCTCCGTCCGGATATCGCAGACCTTTTCCGCCGCGTAAGAGCACTCGGTTATTCCGTGAAGCTGGACACGAACGGAACGAGTCCCGACAAACTTTCCGATTTGATCAGCGAAGGGCTCGTGGATTACGTCGCCATGGACGTCAAGAATTCGCGTGAGCGTTATGCTGCGACGGTCGGCCGCGACCGCCCCGGAGACACGTTCGCCGATTCAATGGAGAGAATTGAGAGAAGCATTGCCCTTCTTCTGGAAGGACGCGTGCCATATGAGTTCCGCACGACGGTCGTCCGTGAATTCCACGATGACGATTCCTTCCGCGGAATCGCGGAAATGATCCGCGGCGCCGAACACTATTTCCTTC
Source organism: uncultured Lachnospiraceae bacterium (assembly GCA_902789555.1). Classification (GTDB taxonomy): domain Bacteria; phylum Bacillota; class Clostridia; order Lachnospirales; family Lachnospiraceae; genus UBA6987. Next base: position 129,764 of record CADAOF010000001.1, on the reverse strand, counting down.
AGTGCTTCACCGACAGAGACAGCGTTCTTCTCGGCGGGCTGCATGCTCCTTCCCGGGAAGAAATGGAACGTTATGCAGAGATCGTAAGACCGTCCGTCGGAGAGGTTCAGATCCGGGGAATGGACTGATCCTCTCCCTGATCCGCATTTTTCCGGGGGCATTACCGGTCTGCAGCATTTTTCGCAGAGTGAGCGCATTTTTTGCATAACCACTATATATAGTGTTTTGAGAAAAAAATTGCAACAATATATTGACAGCCGCTTCGCGCTTTGTTATATTCATTATAACCGCCGCTGAAGCGGCGTTCTTTCTGCCCCGTGCAGCAATGAATAACAATCCGGACATGAGTCCGTCAAAGAGGTGCCATTATGTATCAAGTCGTCAAACGCGATGGAAAAGTAACTGATTTTGACATTAAGAAAATCAGTGCAGCGATCACCAAGGCCTTCGAAGCCACCGGCAAGCCCTACCACCCTACGGTCATCGACATGCTTGCTCTCCGGGTCACTTCCGAATTCGAAAGCAAGATCAAGAACGATACCATTGCCGTTGAAGATATCCAGGACTGTGTGGAAAAGGTCCTGTCCGAAGCCGGTTATGCCGAAGTGGCAAAGGCCTACATCCTTTACCGCAAGCAGCGTGAAAAGATCCGCAACGTGGGTTCCACCCTCCTTAACTATAAGGACCTGGTTGACAACTACCTTCAGATCAACGACTGGCGCGTGAAGGAGAATTCCACCGTTACCTATTCCGTCGGCGGCCTTATCCTCTCCAATTCCGGTGCCATCACCGCCAACTACTGGCTGAGTGAGATCTACGACGAAGAAGTTGCCGAAGCACACCGCAGCGCAGCCATCCATCTGCACGACCTTTCCATGCTGACCGGTTACTGCGCCGGCTGGAGCCTGAAGCAGCTCATTCAGGAAGGCCTCGGCGGCGTCCCCGGTAAGATCACTTCCGCGCCTGCCTCCCATCTTTCCACCCTCTGCAACCAGATGGTGAACTTCCTCGGCATCATGCAGAACGAATGGGCCGGCGCCCAGGCGTTCTCCTCCTTCGATACCTATCTGGCGCCGTTCGTCAAGATCGACAACCTGAACCAGAAGGAAGTCAAGCAGTGCATCCAGAGCTTCGTCTACGGCGTGAATACCCCCAGCCGCTGGGGCACGCAGGCACCGTTTTCAAACATTACCCTCGACTGGGTCGTCCCGAAGGATCTGGCAAACCTTCCCGCCATCGTCGGCGGCAAGGAAGTCGGTTTCACCTACGGTGACTGCCAGAAGGAAATGGACATGGTCAACAAGGCCTTCATCGAGATCATGATCGAAGGCGACGCTAACGGCCGCGGCTTCCAGTATCCGATCCCGACCTACTCCATCACCCGTGACTTTGACTGGGGCGATACCGAAAACAACCGTCTGCTGTTCGAAATGACGGCAAAGTACGGCACGCCGTACTTCTCCAATTACATCAATTCCGACATGGAGCCTTCCGACGTCCGTTCGATGTGCTGCCGCCTGCGTCTGGATCTTCGTGAACTGCGCAAGAAATCCGGCGGTTTCTTCGGCTCCGGCGAATCCACCGGTTCCATCGGCGTCGTGACCATCAACCTGCCGCGCATTGCCTATCTGGCAGAGAATGAAGCAGATTTCTACAAACGCCTCGACAAACTGATGGACATCTCCGCCCGTTCGCTGAAGACCAAGCGCACCGTTATCACGAAGCTTCTGGATGCCGGCCTGTATCCTTATACCAAGCGCTATCTCGGCACATTCGCGAACCATTTCTCCACGATCGGCCTGATCGGCATGAACGAAGCCGGTCTCAACGCCAAGTGGCTGCGCAAGGATCTGACCCACACTGAGACTCAGGAATTTGCCAAGAACGTGCTGAACCACATGCGTGAACGCCTCTCTGACTATCAGGAGGAATACGGCGATCTGTACAACCTCGAAGCAACGCCGGCCGAATCCACGACCTACCGCTTCGCAAAGCACGACAAGGAACAGTTCCCGGACATCATCACAGCCAACATGAACGGTGCGCCGTACTACACCAACTCCAGCCATCTGCCGGTCGGTTATACCGAAGACATCTTCAGCGCGCTGGAGATCCAGGATGAACTGCAGACGCTGTACACTTCCGGTACCGTTTTCCATGCCTTCCTCGGCGAAAAACTTCCCGACTGGAAAGCCGCTGCAAACCTGGTCCGCAAGATCGCCGAGAACTTCAAGCTCCCGTATTACACGATGAGCCCGACCTATTCCATCTGCAAGAATCACGGCTATCTCGTCGGCGAACAGTACGTCTGCCCTCACTGCGGCGAAAAGACAGAGGTCTACAGCCGTATTACCGGTTACTACCGTCCGGTCCAGAACTGGAACGACGGCAAGGTGCAGGAATTCAAGGACCGCCGTCTCTACGACATCAACCGCAGCGTGCTGCGCCACAGCCACAAACAGGATGCTGAGACTGCCGAAGCTGCGAAGACCGAAGAACCGGCAAAGGACAATACCGGTACCGAAGAAAATCTGCTTCTCTTCGCGACCCGTACCTGCCCGAACTGCAAGAAAGCCTGCGAACTGCTTGACGCTGCCGGCATCCCTTATACCAAACTTCTCGCCGAAGAAAACGCTGAGCAGGTTGCCCGCTATCAGATCCGTCAGGCCCCTACCCTGATCTATACGCAGGGCAAGAGCGACTTCCGCAAGATCGTCGGCGTGGGCGCCGTGATCCAGTTCATTCAGGAAAAGAAAGCCTGAACATTTGCTTGAGAAAGACAGGCGGCCCCGCACGGAGCCGCCTCTTTTCTCCCTCTACCGAAAAGGAGCCTTGACATGTTGGATATTCTTGTTATCGGCGGCGGCCCTGCTGGCCTTACAGCCGCCCTTTACGCCGCTCGCGCAGGTAAAAGCGTCGTTGTCTGTGAAAAAGGATCCGCGGGCGGGCAGATCGTCTTCAGTCCGCTCGTGGAAAACTATCCCGGCATCGCCCATATCAGCGGCGAAGATCTTGCTTCTCTGCTGTGTGCGCAGGTCGAAGCGCTCGGTGTGACGATTCGTTATGACGAAGTGACTTCCGTAAAGAAAACGGATGACGTTTTTGATGTCACCGCAGGGGAGGAATCGCTCTCCGCCCGCGCCGTGATCCTTGCAACCGGTGTTGCCCATAAGGGGCTCGGACTTCCCGGCGAGGAAGATCTTGTCGGCTGCGGTCTCTCATTCTGTGCTGTCTGCGACGGTGCATTCTGCGCCGGACAGGACGTTGCGGTTATCGGCGGCGGCGATACTGCTCTGCAGGATGCGATCTTCCTGGCAAGCCTCTGCCGCAGCGTTACGCTGATTCACCGCCGGGATGCTTTCCGGGCCGAACAGCGTCTGGTTAAAAAGGCAGCCGCTCTCCCGAACGTCCGGTTCCTCTATGATACGGTTGCGACGGAATACCTTACCGAAGAAGGCTCCGTTACGGGTCTTACCCTCCGCAACGTAAAGACCGGAGCCGTTTACGGAGAGAAATTCGGCGGCGTGTTCCTGGCCGTCGGTCAGAAGCCGGAAAATGACTTCGTGAACGGCCTTGTCGCCATGACCCCCGACGGATATCTTTACTCCGATGAGACCGCGCTGACCGGTGTCAGCGGCATCTTTGCTGCCGGCGACTGCCGAACCAAAGAAGTAAGGCAGCTTACGACTGCCGTGTCGGACGGCGCATGTGCCGCGCTTGCTGCCTGCCGTTATCTGGATGCATGAGGCATCGGAACACGATGATAAAAAAAGAAGGGGACAGCTTCAGGCTGTCCCCTTCTTTTCATTCTCCGCGATGATCTGCGCGGCCTTTTTAAGATCTGCTCTTCTTTTCCTGTGCTTATCACCGGTCATGACAAGGAAAATGATCAGCAGAACGGCGATGGCGGCCAGAATGATGATGCCCGCCCACGAATACTTTGTCAGGACATTGACGATAAATTCCATGTTTCCTCCTTTACCGGTCACCGATCGATACGTCTGATGTCATACCCCTGCGCTTTCATGTAATCGATCAGGTCGCCGAGCATGGCACGGTTCGTCGAACTTAATGCGTGCAGCAGGTAGACGCAGCCGTCATGCAAACCGATCTTTGCTTTTTCAAGCGCTTCTCCGACTTCCATCTGTTTCGAAGCATCCCAGTCAAGATAGGCATAACTCCAAAGCGTTACGTGATACCCCATCTTCTGCGCCAGATACAGATCGCGTTCAGAAGTCGCCCCTTCCGGCGGGCGGTAATAGGACAGCGGATAGGCGTAACCGAGAGCAGTGTCGATCCGGTTCTGCTGAGTATTCAACTGCATGATGAAATCTTCGTCGCTCAGTTTCGGCATCTGCGGATGCGTATAGGTGTGACTCCCGATCAGATGCCCTTCGGCAACGATGCGGCGAAGGACTTCCGCGCGGTCGGGACGGATCGCTTCTCCCTCACGGTTCAGATTGCTCATCAGGAAATCGCCGGGGATGAAGAAAACTGCCTTAACGCCTTTTGTTTTCAGAATATCCAGGATCTCTCCGACCATCTCCGCATTGGAGGTTCCGCCGCAGTCAAAGGTCAGGTAACACACCTTCTGATCCTGGTTCTTATGATAGATCGCGCCGTATTTCTCCAGCATGCTGATGATGGCGGCTGAACGGTCCCATTCGCATTTTACGGTTCCCGTGCTCAGATCCCGTACGAACTTGCCGCCGTACCAGCCCCCCTTGGAGATCTCGTCGCCGTCGCGAACGATACCGTCTGGCACCGGCAGCAGTTCCGCGGCCGATTTCGTCGGGCTGAACTTCTCAGCTGCTTCCGAAGGCTGAGTCGCTTCGGGTTCGGTATCTGCTTCTGTCGTTTCGGTTGTTTCTGCAGCTTCCGTACTTTCGGGTGTTTCCGTATTTCTGGGAGTCTCGACATTCTCAGCTGCTTTTGTCGTGGATTCTGCAACAGGCAGTGTCGCATCCGGAGAAACCGTCTGCAGCGGCCGGTTTTCCCGCAGGCTCAGGATATAGCGTACCGTAAGTCCCAGCGCAACGCCGAGTCCGATGATCAGCGGAATCAGAATAAGGAGCCATAAGCCTCCGCTTCTTCTTTTGCGCACTTTTTTTCTGCTCTGATTTGACGTTCGGAATTTCTTTTCTTCTGTCATGGCAGCCTCTTTTTCCTTGATTTGTCGTCATTATAATATGGACGTGATCAAAAAACAATCAAAATCGTTCGCATTTTACTCCGTGACGATATTGTTCAGCCAGACACCTTTCTTAACGAAATACGTCCCCATGGCGACTTTGATGATCTGCAGCCCCTGTTCGATGATATAGAACGGGATGATCGGGATCTCGGTGTAACGGCTGATGAAGTAGGCCGTCGTCAGCTGGAAGATCCAAACGTATCCGCTGTCGGTCAGCATGGTAATGAGTGTCTTTCCGCCGGCGCGAACGATGAAGTACGTCGCGTTGCAGTAAGCAAACAGGGGCATGACCGCGCTGAACACGAGAATGATCGCCGTGGCCAGGTGCCTTACCTCAGCCGTCGTATTGTACAGTTTCGGGATCAGTCCCGAGAGCGATGCGAAGGCTGCACCGATCCCGATCCCGATCATGACGGACAGTACGCAGAATTTCTTTGCGTCTCCTTTTGCCTTTTCCAGTTCTCCGGCACCGAGTTCCTGCCCGATGATGATCCCGATGGCGGATCCGCAGGAAGTGAAGGCAACGCAGAACAAATCATAGAAGGTATAAACGATGTTCTGTGCAGATACTACGTTCAGGCCGCGCAGTGAGTAACATTGGTCGACCAGGACAAGCCCTGCAGACCACAGCGTCTCGTTCAGCATCAGGGGAAGTCCCTTTACCAGGATCCTGCCGATCAGTGAAGCCGGGATGCGGAAATTTCGGAACGCGCCTTGGAAAAACACGGCTTTTGACCGGTTGGCGACACACCAGAAGAAATTGATGCAAAGCTCGACACATCGGCTGATGACCGTGGCAACGGCGGCCCCGGCTACACCGAGTCTCGGTGCCCCGAAGTTCCCGAAGATCAGCACATAGTTGAGACAGAGATTGACCAGAACGGCAACGATCCCCGCCACCATGGGAGGCATGGCATGATCTGTCTCACGCAGCGTCGAGGCAAAGCTCTGGCAGAGCGCCATCGGAACCATCTCAATCATGATGAGGTTCAGATACTGTTTGGCAAACGCAAAGGTCGCTTCTGCAGCGCCTTCGCTTGCCTCTCCCTTCAGATACATCCCGATCAGAGCATCCTGGTTGAAATACAGCAGAGCAGCGAATACGGCTGCAAGGAAAAGCGTGAAGACGATCTTGAAGCGGAAAGTATTCCTGACACCTTCGTGATTGCCGCTTCCGTGAAACTGCGCAGTGAAGATCCCCGCTCCGCTGACGGCACCGAACATGCAGAGCATGTAAACGAAAACGAACTGATTCGCTATGGAAACGCCGGTCATTTCCGCTGTTCCCAGACGCCCGACCATCAAATTGTCAAGCATGTTGACAAAATTAGTAAAGGCGCCCTGGACCATGATTGGAACCATGACCGAGAAAACACGCTTATAAAAGGCCTTATCGCCGAATGCACTGTTTGTTTTCATGTTCCTTGCGCCTTTTCAGGCATTCTCCGTTTTTTGTCTCAGATACAGATCCCGGACGGCTCCGACGAGATAAAGAGAGCCGAATACGCAGACGGCGCCGTCTCTCCCTGCCTTGTCCAGAGCGATCCGCAAAGCTTCATTCTCATCTGCGGCCGCGGCGGCAGGAAGATGAAGCTGATCACGGATAAAAACTGCCGTTTCCTCGGAGGAAAGTGCCTTCGGATCAGTCGATCCCGCGGCGATGAATGAGGCGGCAAGCGGCGCCGTCAGGCGCAGCATCTCCTGCCAGGGCCTGTCCCACAGCAGGGTAACGACAAAGGTGAAACGCCTCTCCGGATAATACGTTCTCAGGCCTTCAGTAAGTGCAGACACGGCTCCGATATTATGCGCCCCGTCGATCAGAAAGAACGGTTCGCGGCTCAGGATCTCAAAGCGGCCCGGGAACTTCAGGGAGGCGAGGGCGCTCAGAATCGCTTCTTCGGGGATAATGAATCCTCTTTCCCGCAGAATATCCGCGGCATCCAGAACGAGTTGAACGTTTTCCGTCTGATAGAGGCCGGGACATGCGAGCTGTACGTGTTTTCTTATGCGGTAGCTTAGCGTCTGCCCTTCGGGCCCGTGCTGTTCAGAGATCAACTCTGCCGGAGCCGTAAAACACAGCCGTACGCCCAGGGAATCAGCTGTCATCCGGACTGCTTCCATCGCTTCTTCAGATTGATAAAGCATCAGTGCGTCGGCACCGGGTTTGAAGATCCCGCTCTTTTCCCGTGCGATCTCACGGACAGTCTTTCCCAGTACTTCCGTATGTTCCAGGGACACCGAGCCGATGACGGCCAGCTCCGTCGTCGTAACGATATTGGTGCAGTCCCGTCTTCCGCCGCGGCCGACTTCAAGAACGACAATATCACACTTCTGCCCGGCAAAGTAAAGGAAGGACAGCGCCGTCATTTTATAGAACAGCCCGAGAGACAGCTCCAGTTTTTCCGCTTCGCACCTAACGGCTGTTGCCAGCCTTGCAAGGTCTTCATCCGGAATGTCTTCTCCGTCGATCCGGCATCGTTCGTTATATACCGAAAGATGCGGTGAGGTATAGAGTCCCGTTCGGTAACCGGAGCGTCGCAGAATTTCCGCCAGCAACGTACAGACGCTGCCCTTTCCGTTGCTTCCGGTCACATGTACAAAGCGCAGCTTATCCTGCGGATCGCCGAGCGTTTTCATCAACAGGGTGAAATCCTCTTTGTCCGCCTTCCTGAAGCGTTTATCAGGCATTTCCAGCCATTTGATCGATTCTTCGTAAGTCATGTCCGTCATTTCACAAGTAAGCTGTTTCTCTTTTCCGAGCTGCGTAAACGGAAAGCCCGCAGCCGCGCTTTCGCGAAACTGCGGGCTTTACAGTCTTGGATGATTTACCACGGCAGATAGGTTTTCAGCGCAGCAATGTTCTTGCTTTGGTCACTCTGCAGGACCTGCTGACCTCCGATAACGACGTCCCGGAAAGTATTTGCCGCAGGCAGCCTGTATGATGACAGGCTCAGTGACCCCGCCTTCGGAAGGATCTGCGCCATATACCCAGCCATCGTTCCGTTTGACATCGTTGTCTGGCAGCAGGAAAGAACACTGTTTGCCAGATTCTGCAGCGTCCCGGCACCGGAACTCTTAACCTTGTTGAACAGAGTCGTCAGCATCTTACGCTGTCTGGCCGTACGGTTGTAGTCATTGTCAAGACTGCGGATGCGGCAGTACGCAAGCGCGGCATTGCCGTCAAGATGGCAGCTGCCGGAATGGAAAGAGGGGGTCTTACCATTACCGGAAATATCAATATAGTCGTCTTTCATCATCTTGACTTCATTCTCTGTCAACGAGATATCAACACCGCCGAGGATGTCCACCGCTTTGACAAACCCCCAGAAATTAACCTTAACAACACCATCAATATGAAGTCCGAAGTTCATGTTCAGGCATTCCGTGAGAAACCCGACTCCGCCGGCTTCATAAGCGTGATTGATCCTGCTGGAACCGTATCCGTCGTGGATGGGTACATACATATCGCGCATGAAAGTGATCAGTGATGCCTTATTCTTATTCGGGTTGATGCTGAGAAGCAGAATCGTATCCGAACGTGATCTGCTGTCAGTGCGAGAGTCATCCCCGATAAGCAGGATATTGATCAGATAATCGTCACCCAGCGGTGATGCCTTTGTCCAATTGTAATTGTTCGGTACGTAGGCGGCAGTCGTCTGCTGAGGCTTCGAAGTGGTCGGCGGCTGAGTCTTTTTCGTTGTCGGCGCGGCAGTCGTCGTTTCCTTGATGCCGACAATGTCTGTAGCCTCCGGATCCAGCATGATCAGACGTTCCGTATCTTCCGTTGCCGACTCCTGCTCGGTCTCGGTATCCGTCGTTTCCTGAGGAAGGGTCTCCTCCTCGGTCGTCACGGGTTCCGTTTCCACGTCGGATTCCAGGGAACCCGTTGCCTGATCTGACGGATCTATCCCGATCAGTTCCCAAAATTCAGAGGGGGAAAGCGTCGTTTCAGCGGCAATATCGATCTTCTGGATTCTGTTCAGATAATGGTTAATGATGAGCGCCGCAGCACCGCCCAGGATCACGACTGCCGACAGGGCAATGATCACGATTTTCTTCGCAGCTCCAGCTTTCTTCTTTTTACGGCTCGCATGCTTCTGTTCCATGGTGAACTCTTTCTGTCCGTTTTCCGGATTATTCATTTTATCCTCCGCGAAAATTACTATTTGATCAAAAATACAGTCTTAGAACGGCAGCCAGCTTCTCAGAGCTTCAATGTTCTGCGCCTGGTTCATCGTCAGTACGGCCTGGCCGTTGATCACGGCAAAGGCGAAGGTGCCCTGTGCAGGTATTGAATGCATCTCCAGGTTTATGGAACTGAAATACGGCAGGACGATAGCCGCGATCTGAATGATCTCTGCTTTGGAGAGATCGGTCGTGACCTGCGGCAGGATCTCTTCAAGAAGCGCATTCAGCGTGGAAATACTGGAAGATTTGACCTTGTTGAAGAGAATGTTCAGCACGGTTCTCTGCCGTTCGGTACGCTTGATGTCGCTGTCCAGCTTACGCATGCGGCAGTAGGCAAGTGCCTGCATTCCGTCAAGGTGGACCTTTCCGGGCTTGATGTTCTGCAGGTACCACGGATCGCCTGAGGAAGCGCCTCCGGTCGTAGATGACAGAGGTCTTACGATCGGATTGTACAGTTCTCTCGTTGAAGAAGCAGCGGAAGGAACTGTCGTGACATAACTGTTGTATGCAGCTGCATTTGACACGTTTGTCAGGTTTTCGTTGGACTGATTTGCACCGTTGTTTTCGGGAGCAGGCTCTTCTGCAATAGTAGTTTCTGCAGCAGTTGTTTCTTCGGCAGTAGTGGTTTCTGCCGCAGTTGTCTCTTCAGCAGTAGTGGTTTCTGCTTCCGTCGTCGGCTCTTCAGTGGTCGGTTCGGTCGGAGGCGTATATGACGGGTCCTTATATCCGCAAACCGTGCAGAGACCGTCATCGCCGAAAGTGCAGTTTTCGGTTTTTTCTACGGTATTGCATTTTGAACAGACACTGGAATGCGTTCCGTCATTATTCGAGACCCATTTGTAATCATGTCCGGTCGTAGGGATCACGTTGCTGTACTGCACGTATCCGCAGAATTTGCATTTAAAGACCGTATAGCCGCTTTCCCAGCAGGTCGGCGGAATGGGCTCTCCGCTCTGTACCATGGTACAGGCTTCAACGTCACTTACGACGACCGTATAATTGTTGCAGTCCGAACAGTAGCGCGTGTGCTTATGCGTCGCACTGCCGTCCGTATTCTTGCTGTACTGATCGACCAGATGAAGATGCTGGCATTCCGTCGTCGGCTCTTCGGTCGTAGGTTCTTCGGTCGTTTCCACGGTCTCTTCGTAGGAAACGTAAACCGTTGCGTTGATGTCGAGCTTGTCTCCGGCATTCAGCTGCTGCGCGGCTTCCTGATCGAGCCATACGGCGGAGAACAAGGCTTTCGTTTTGTCGACGGGAGCTTCGCCTCCGTTAAGAGACGACCAAGAAACACCGAGTCCGGCGGCTTTCAGCAGGGATTCCGCTTCAGCAACCGTTGCACCAGCGGGGATCGTCGGCACGGTAGCTACGTTTTCCGTATAGGCAATATAAACAACGGTATCCGCTGCGAATTTATCGCCTGGCGTAAAGCTTTCTCTGCCTGCAGCATCCCGGTAAATACCGGCTACCAGCGCAGCTTTGCTGTTGAAAGGTGCGGTGTTGCCGTTCTTATCTGCATAGGCGACCCGGAAACCGTTGCCTGTCAGAAGCTTTTCGACACTCTCAACGCTGGCATCCGAGGGGATCGTAGGGAAAGTTATGCGCTCTTCCGCATATTCGATATAAATCGTTTTCTGCAGTTCGTAGTATCTGCCGGCCTTGGCATTCGTCGTTCCCTCAGGATCGGTATAAAGTGCCTTTACGGTAGCCCTGGAGATGTTGTCCGGCGCGACTCCGCCGTTTGCATCGGCATAGGCAAAGCTCAGTTCTGCGTCAGTCAAAGCCTGAATGGCTTCACTGACCGGAGTTCCGGCCTTTATGGTCGGCATCAGTGCTTCGACGATCTGTCCCCAGTAACGCATGTCCGGTACGGACATTTCAAGAGTAGTCCTCAGCCATTTCGCTTCGGTTTCGTTGAGCGTTATGTCAATGCCGCCGAGCATGTTGACAAGCGTCATGAACTGACCGAAATTAATGTAGATGGCGCCGTCGATATGAATGCCGAATACGCTTTCATAGACTTCATACATCTTCTGCAGTCCGCCGATCTTGAATGCGGTGTTCAGACGGTTCCATCCGTATTCACCGCCGATCTGAACGTACAGGTCGCGCAGGAAAGAAATCATTGCGACTTTATGCGTCTTCGGATTGATGCTGACAAGGATCATTGAGTCCGAGCGCTCACGGTATTCGGTTTTCCGGGTATCCTGACCGATCAGCATGATATTGATCAGATCTTCATCGTGCAGCGGTCCGGCCTGAACCATCGTAGGAGTGACCGGATGGTCAAAGATCACCTGTTCGTCATCGGCTGAAAGGGTCGCACGGTAGGCATCCGCCTGGAAAGGCGCACGTACCACCTTCATGATATCATCTTTCGATTCCTGAGTTCCCGAATTCGTCGAACCGTTGGGCTCGGTATAGTTGGGATCGTTCATGGATGCCCAGTATCTGGATTCTTCGTCTCGGAACTCAGAGGGGGAAAGAACGCTCTCCGTTGCCGGGTCGATGGTGCGTATCATGTCCAGATAATGGTTGATCAGATAAATACCGGCCCCGACGACAAGCGCAAAAACGCAGAGGATCGCCACGAGCACGGTCTTGCCGACTTTTTTCTTTTTGTGGCTGCGTTTTCTCGAAACGTTATTCTTATCCGAAGGATTATCCCGTTCCGTTTTCTTTTCAGTTTCCATTCCGACTAACTCCTTTTGTAGGTAATTGTCTTCAATCACAATACAATTCAGTTGGGCTGTAAGTCTCAGTCCCGCATGTTTTATAATAATTTAACCTCTGCGGCTGTCCGGCCACAGAGATTTCGATTATAGCAGATGATTTCCGAAAGAGCAAGCATTTGACTTCTTATATTTAAGGTGTTTCTTGTTTTTTAAGAATTTTCACACTTCCGGATATCTTCTTGAAAAGACATCTCTCTGTGATATAATGATATTGCAGTCTGCTGCATGCAGACACTCTTCGTTCACAAGGAGAATCCTGACGCATGAAACTTGGTATCGTCGGTCTGCCGAACGTCGGCAAGAGCACCCTTTTCAATTCTCTCACCAAAGCCGGCGCGGAAGCCGCCAACTATCCTTTCTGCACGATCGACCCGAACGTCGGCGTCGTAACGGTGCCGGATCCGCGCCTTAAGCTTCTCGGCGACTTTTATCAGAGCAAAAAGATCACGCCTGCCGTGATCGAATTCGTCGATATCGCCGGTCTCGTCAAAGGCGCGAGCAAAGGAGAAGGGCTCGGGAACCAGTTCCTGGCCGCGATCCGCGAAGTGGATGCCATCGTTCACGTCGTCCGCTGCTTTGAGGACGGCAACGTGATCCATGTCGACGGCAGCATCGATCCGGTACGTGACATCGAGACGATCGAACTGGAACTCGTGCTGGCGGATCTGGAAGTGCTTGAACGCCGCATTGCCAAGACGTCGCGCAGCGCCATGAACGACAAGGATGCCAAAAAGGAACTGGAGATTCTGAAAAAACTGCAGCCTATCCTGAATGAAGGACGTCAGGCCAAGGAATACGTCCCCGAAGACGACGATGAGGCCGCCTTCATTGATACGCTTGGACTGCTGAGCGCCAAGCCCGTGATCTATGCTGCGAACGTCGGAGAAGACGATCTTGCGGATGACGGCGCTTCCAACCCGTTCGTTGCCCGCGTACGTGAGTTCGCCGCCGCGGAAGGCAGCGAAGTCTTCGTGATCAGTGCAAAGCTTGAAGAGGAAATGAGCGAGCTGGATGACGAAGACCGCAGGATGTTCCTTGAAGATCTCGGTCTTTCCGAAGGCGGTCTGGAAAAGCTGATCGCCGCCAGCTACCGGCTTCTCGGCCTCATGAGTTTCCTTACCGCAGGCGAAAAGGAGACCCGTGCCTGGACGATCCGCATGGGGACCAAGGCACCGCAGGCAGCCGGAAAGATCCATTCCGACTTCGAGCGCGGCTTCATCCGGGCCGAAGTCGTCAATTATCAGGATCTTCTGAACGCCGGCTCCTACGCGGCCGCGAAAGAAAAAGGTCAGGTGCGCGTCGAAGGAAAGGAATACGTCATGCAGGACGGCGACGTCGTCCTCTTCCGCTTCAACGTGTAAACGCCGCAAGTCTGAACAGAAAACACTTGCAAGCTTCCGCAAAAATGTGTATAAAATAGATACACGACCATTCACTAAACTGTACAGGAGGATGACCATGGACGAAAACAAAGTGTTCGACGATGAAATTGATGAAGGAGAAGATCTTGTACTGACTCTGGAAATGGAAGACGGCACGACTGAGGATTGCATCGTTCTGACCATCTTCCCCATGGATGACAAGCAGTATATTGCTCTTCTGCCGGTCGCACAGGCCGATGATGAGGAAGCCGACGTCTATCTTTATGCCTATGCTGAAGATGAAGACGGCAACCCCATCCTGAGCGACATCGAAGATGACGACGAATTCGAAGCCGTTTGCGACCGCTACGACGAGGTATGCGACGAAGAAGATTTCGAAGAGCTCTGACAGGAGGCGGCCGATCACCGCTCAAGTCAAAAAAGCACCCTGATTCTTTCGGTCAGGGTGCTTTTTCGCATATTTCTTTCAGAAAGCGGGACGGGCTGCATTTTCCGGCTCTGTCGCGGCGGATCCAGCCGATCCACAGATGCCGCCTAGCCCTTGTCATTGCAACATAAAGCAGGCGCCGCTCTTCTTCGAGTGCGTCACCGGAAACAGATTTCCTGTGCGGTATGTTTCCCTCGATCACATCAGGCAGGAAGACTGCGTCAAATTCAAGACCTTTCGCACCGTGCATCGTCAGGAGTTCCACGGCGTCTTCTGCATTTTCCGAAAACCATGCTGACGGCGCAGAAACCTCAATTTTCCTGAAGGATCCTATCCCCGGAGCGCTGCCCTCCGATTCTTTCAGGAATGCCTTCCATTCGGCGAAACTGCCGAAAACCGCACTTTCTTCCTGCAGAAGGTCAAGCGTTTCCAAAGCCGCTGCTGCCGAAGCGCCGTACTGCGCTTTAAGCCAGGCGTCATACCCGGTCTCGTTGCGAACATAAGATACCGCCGCATAAGGCCTCATCCTGGCGGCAACCGCCAGCCGGTAAAGCAGGTCTTCCGCTGCTTCCCTCTGACGGGGACGGCTGCGCAGTTCTTCAAGAAGCTTTTTCGGATCGACAGGGTCTTCTGCAAAAGCGTTTCTCGGCAGATAACGAAGCGGCCGGTTCGCAATTCTCAGAAAAAGTTTGCGGCTGCGGCTTCCCGAGGCCAGTTCCAGATAAGCCATCAGATCGTTTGCTTCAGGCCTGTCGTGTATGTCCTGTACTTTTTCCCGGCTCCTGCAGGGGATCTTTTCCCGCCTCAGCACGTTCTGCAGTCCTGCGAGATCGTAATTTGTCCGGCAGAGAACGGCCATCTCCGCGTACGGCATCCCTTTCCCGTGCAGTTCCCTCATTTTCCCGCAGAGCGCTGCATGTTCCGTCCGTCTGTCCGGGAACATCAGGATCTCCGGCGGCCTGCCGCGTTTTGCCGTACTGAAGAGTTCTTTCGGAAAGCGTTTCCTGTTGTGTGCGATCAGAGCGGCACAGACAGACAGGATCTGCGGTGAGCAGCGCCGGCAGGCAAAAAGTTCATAACGGGCTGCCCGGGGATAATCCGCCGGGAAACGCCCCATGATATCCGGTGCAGCACCGCGAAAGCGGTAGATCGACTGATCGTCGTCTCCGACAACGAAAAGATTGTTTTCCGGTCCAGCCAGCAGCTTTAGGATCTCATACTGCAGACCGTTGATGTCCTGGAACTCATCGACAAGAATGTACGGATACTTCTCTCTCCATACGTCGAGCACTTCCGGCTGTCTCCGAAGCAAAGCAAGCGTGCGCACCAGCATGTCTTCAAAATCGACTCTGCCGCTGATGCGGAGCCTTTCTTCATAGGCAGCAAACAGCCGCCGAAACAGTTCCGTACTGCAGGATGCCGCTTGGTACTCTTTTGGATCTTTTCCGGATGACTTGAATGCGGAAAGCTCAGCTGCCAGTTCCGGAAGGATATCTTCCTGCTTCTCCGCTTCCGCATTTTCCCCGTTCAGCAGTTCTTTCAGCCATGAGATCCTTTCCTCTCCGCCGAGAACGCTTCCCGCTGGAAGCCCCTCCTCCCGCCTGAGGATCCTGTAAAATGCAGCGTGAAACGTAGCAAAAAATACCGGCGCATCCGCTTCATCCGGAAAAGCCTGAAAACGGCTCTTCATCTCTTCTGCGGCTGCCCTGGTAAACGTGATCACCATGATCTTCTCAGGCGGAACATTCAGTTGTTTTATCAGATAATCGATACGGTGCGTCAGCACCGCCGTTTTGCCCGAACCGGGGCCGGCCACGACAATGGCCGGCCCTTTTGCATGCAGGACAGCTTCCTGCTGCTTCGGATCCAGTTGCATGGATTATTTTTCCAGTTTTTCAATACCTTTGCGGATGCGGAGCAGGGATTCCTCCTTACCGAGGATCTCCATGATCTCATAAGCGCCGCCGGGCGTCATCGCAAGACCGGAAACAGCGATGCGAAGCGGCCAGAGGATCTTGCCGGCCTTCTCGCCGGATCTTTCGATCTCAGCGCCGATCATTTGCCTCAGGCCTTCCAGCGACCAGTCTTCCTGCGCTTCAAGGAGCGGCAGATATGCCTTCAGCACCGCGAGCGAGATCGCGCTGTCCGTCTTCATCTTCTTGTGCGTATAGATGGCGGGATCATAGTCCGGCAGTTCCTCGAAGAAAGCAATGGGTCCGTCAATGTCCGGGAAGACCTCGATTCGGGTCTTCATCAGATCGGCGATCTTCTTCAGGTCAAGGGGCTTCGAAATGACCTTCCTGACTTCGGGGATCGCGCGCTCATAGTATTTCTCGGGATCCATCTTCTTGATGTATTCGCTGTTCATCCAGCGAAGCTTGGCCATGTCAAAGACTGCCGGAGACTTGTTGATCTTATGATAATCGAACTTTTTCACGAGTTCTTCCAGGGAGAAGATCTCCTGATTGTCTTCCGGGCTCCAGCCGAGCAGCGCCACATAGTTTACCACGGCTTCGTCGACAAAACCCTGTTCGATCAGGTCTTCATAGGACGAATGACCGCTGCGCTTCGACAGCTTATGATGCTCCTCATCCGTGATCAGGGGGCAGTGGACGTACTCCGGTTCCTTCCAGCCGAAGGCCTGGTACAGACGCGTGTACTTCGGAGCCGAAGAAAGATACTCGTTGCCGCGCACCACATGGGTGATTCCCATCAGATGGTCATCGACCACGTTGGCGAAGTTGTAGGTCGGGAATCCGTCTGACTTGATCAGGATCATGTCGTCCAGTTCGGCGTTCGGGACCGTGATGTCGCCGTACAGGGTGTCGGTGAATGTCGTCGTGCCTTCGTTGGGGGTATTTTGACGGATCACGAAAGGCATTCCCGCAGCCAGATTCGCCTCGATCTCCTCCTTTGGCAGGTGCAGGCAGTGCTTATCGTAGACCACGATCTCCTTGCCGTCGATCACCTGCTTCAGGGATTCAAGACGTTCCTTGCTGCAGAAGCAGTAATATGCCTCGCCCTTTTCGACGAGGACCTTCGCATATTTCATGTAAATGCCGGCGGCCACACGCTCGCTCTGGACATACGGTCCTACGCCGCCGTCCTTGTCCGGGCCTTCATCGTGGATGAGTCCGGTCTTTTCAAGCGTGCGGTAAATGATATCGACAGCGCCTTCTACCTGGCGTTCCTGGTCGGTATCTTCAATGCGCAGCAGAAAATCGCCTCCTTCGTGCTTGGCAATGAGGTAGGCGTAAAGAGCGGTTCTTAAGTTCCCTACGTGCATGCGCCCTGTAGGGCTGGGGGCATATCTGGTACGAATGCGGTCCATCTGGCATCTCCAATGTTGTAAAATTTGTCTTATATATTAGTCTTTCAGCCAGCTTTGCGCAAGTCTTTTTTACAAGATCCTGCGTCACGGGGCAGAGCCCCGGCTGTTCACGGCCGGCCGTACTGTCATAGCGTTTTATTCAGCAGTTTCCGGATCACTGCCGATGCCGCGGCAAGACCCGCCGCAGCAGGGACAAAGATCATCGATCCGGGCGTATCTTTTCTTCCCGGACCTTCCTGCGGCCTGTCTGTTTCCGCAGGACCGTGCGGCATCGGAGGCTCATCCGACCATACGGCTGTTACGCCCGTGATGCCTCTTTTCCGGCATTCCCTCCGCATGACTCTCGCGAGAGGGCACTCATGCGTTTCCTCGAGATCGGTCACGTGCAGCTTTGTCGGGTCCAGCTTGTTTCCGGTCCCCATTACGGAGATCAGCGGTATGCCGGCTTCCGCCGCTTTCCGGGCGATCTCGATCTTGCCGCTCACGGTATCGATGGCGTCCACGACGCAGTCCCAGACAGAAAAATCAAACGAATCAGCCGTTTCCGGAAGGAAAAAAGTCTTATATTTCCTCATGGTGCACTGCGGTGCGATGTCGCGGATGCGTTTTTCTGCGAGATCCACCTTGTCCTCTCCCACCGTCGAATGAAGGGCGAGGATCTGCCGGTTCAGATTGCTCAGGCTGACGCTGTCGTGATCGACCAGATCAAGCGCGCCGATCCCGCTGCGGGCGAGTGCTTCCGCCGCATAGCCGCCCACGCCGCCCAGGCCGAAGACTGCGACGCGGCAGCTCTGAAGGCGGGCAAGTCCGTCCGCGCCCAGAAGCATTTCGGTTCTTGAAAACTGATTCTCCATGCTTTCCGCCTTATTCGTCGTAGTATTCAAAGGCATGTCCGTAGAGTCTGACCGTATCGCCTTCCTTCAGTCCCTTAGCAAACAGGGCATCCATGACGCCGCGCTCCTTCATGAAGCGCTGGAAATACATGAACCCGCGTTCCGACTGGAGGTTGGTATAGCCCAGCATCTTCTCGATGAGCGGGCCTTCGACCCGGTATTCCTTCGTCTTCTCGTCGAATTCAACGGTATACGGCAGGTTCTCCGGCACGGCATCCAGCCAGTCAAAGGTCTTTTCAAAGATGACCGGTTTCCTGCCGATGCTCTGCAGTTTTTCGTAGACAGCGAAAAGCAGTTCGTCAAGGCCTTTGTGCGCCGCCGCGGAAATCGGATAAACAGGAACACCGTGTTCCTTCGCCCAGGCTTTCACGCGCTCCATCGCGTCACTGTCAGGATCCAGAATATCGGTCTTGTTCGCCGCAATGATCTGCGGGAGCGAAGCCAGCCTTGCATCGTATTTTTCCAGTTCGGCGTTGATCTTTTCGATGTCATCCACGGGATCGCGGCCTTCAAAGCCGGAAATGTCCACAAGATGCACCAGCAGGCGCGTCCTTTCGATGTGGCGCAGGAAATCGTGGCCGAGGCCAACGCCTTCCGCCGCACCTTCGATCAGTCCGGGAATGTCCGCGATCACGAAACCGCCGCCTCCGGGCATGTCCACGACGCCCAGGTTCGGTGTCAGCGTGGTAAAGGGATAGTCGGCAATCTTCGGCCGTGCGTTGGTGACCGCTGCGAGTAGTGTCGACTTGCCGACGGAAGGATAGCCGAGCAGGCCTACATCCGCAATGCATTTAAGTTCAAGCGTCACGAAGCGCTCCACGCTCGGTCCGCCGGGTTTCGCGTAGAGAGGTGCTTGCATCGTGGGCGTCGCATAATTCATGTTGCCGGTGCCGCCGCGGCCGCCCTTCAGGATGATTTCCCGGCGGTTCTCACCGCTCATGTCCGTAATGACCTTACCGGTCTCGAAGTCCTTGATGATCGTTCCTTCGGGCACGCGGATGATCAGGTCTTTTCCGTCTTTGCCCGAGCAGCGGCGGGGACCGCCTTCCTGCCCGTCTTCGGCGCAGAAACGGCGCCCGTGCCTGAAATCGGACAGCGTATTCAGACCGGTATCCACTTCGAAGATGATATCTCCTCCGCGGCCGCCGTTGCCGCCGTCCGGACCGCCTGCCGGAACATATTTTTCCCGGCGGAAGCTGACGTGGCCGTCACCTCCCCTGCCGGATCTGATGAATATCTTTGCCTGATCGCTGAACATGTCCGCTCCTTTCCGACGATCCTGAAATAAAGAAAGCCGGCGCTTATCGCGCCGGCTTTTTCCGAATCAGATCATTCCGCGGTTTCAAGGGCCTTCTCTTCAGTCCTCGGATACACCGAGACCTGCTTGCGGTCCTTGCCGAGACGTTCGAAACGAACCACGCCGTCTACCAGGGCAAACAGAGTGTCGTCGCCGCCGCGTCCGACGTTTTCACCGGGATGGATCTTGGTTCCGCGCTGACGGTAAAGGATGTTGCCGGCCAGAACGAACTGACCGTCGGCACGCTTCGCGCCAAGACGCTTCGCCTCTGAATCTCTTCCGTTTTTAGTAGAGCCTACGCCTTTTTTATGAGCCATGATGTTTCCTCCTGTACTTTTCCGCGATCAGCGAACGATTTCTTCGACCTTGAATTCGGTGAAGAGCTGACGGTGTCCCTGTTTCTTGTGATAGCCGGATTTGGCTTTGTACTTGTAAACGATGACCTTGCGGCCCTTGCCCTGCTTCGTGCAGGTCGCCTTGACGCTCGCACCGTCCACAGTCGGATTGCCGACCGTCATCTCGCCGTCGCTTAACGCGAGGACCTGATCAAATACGTAGGAATCGCCTTCCGCCACATCGATCTTTTCGACGCGCAGCAGGTCGCCTTCCTGCACCTTGTACTGCTTTCCACCATTGGCAATAATTGCGTACATAGAGTTCCTCCTTGATTCTATTCTCGCCGGTTTCGGTGGCCGGATGGCGCTTCAAACCCCGCCGTGCGGTATTGCGGATTTCCGCAAGCCTTAATAGATTACAACGTGAAGCATGGCTTGTCAAGCGAAATTTGCGCCGAAATCACGTTTTTTATCGTTTTTCAGAGGGATAATGAGGTTTTTCATCATATTATTCCCTTTTCGCGCAGGATGCGCAGCATTTCCCGAAGGATCGATTCATCATCCTCAAAATGACTCTTATCGAGCCAGATGACGTCCTTTTCGCGGCGGAACCAGGTCAGCTGGCGCTTGGCATAATGACGCGTGCCGAGCTTGACGGCGGCGCGGGCTTCGTCCATCGTGCAGCGGCCGTCCAGCGCATCGATGACCTCCTTATAGCCGATCGCCTGCAGGGCGGTACTGCCGCTGTCAAGGCCGCTTTCGCGCAGCTGCATGACTTCTTCAATAAGTCCTTCGGCGAACATTTCATCCACGCGCCGGTCGATGCGGGCATAGAGTTCCTCCCGCGGCAGCGTCAGCACGAAGTAAGCAAAGTTGTACGGGGAGCCCGTCTCCTGCTGTTCCTTATTGGCTTCGCTGATCGATCGGCCGGTCAGCCGGCGGTATTCGATCGCACGGATGACGCGCTTTAAGTTGTTCGGATGCAGAGCCGAGGCGGCTGCGGGATCCTCCGCCTGCAGGATCTCATAGACTGCGTCACGTCCTTCCCGCTCCGCGAGCGCGTTCAGTTCTTCCCTGAGCGCAGTATCGGGATCGCCCTCGGAAAAATCGATTCCTTTCAGAAATGCCTGGAGATAGAATCCTGTTCCGCCGACGAGGATCGGCAGGTGTCCGCGGGACCAAATGCCCTCCGCCGCCTCGTCAGCCAGCCGGACAAATTCCGTGACGTCGAAGCTTTCCGAAGGATCCTTTACGTCCAGCAGATGATGGGGAATGCCGCGCCTGTCCTTCTCCGGCAGTTTCGCGCTCCCGATATCCATTCCCCGGTAGACCTGCATTGAATCCGCGCTGATGATCTCGCCGCCTGCCGCTTCGGCAAGGGCGAGGGAAAGCGCAGTCTTTCCGGCTGCCGTCGGGCCGGTCAGGATCACCAGGGGCTTTTTCATCATACGATCCTCTTGAATTTCTTCTCCAGTTCGGTCTTGCTGATGCGGATCATCGTCGGCCGTCCGTGCGGGCAGGCATAGGGATTATCCAGCGTCAGCAGTTCCTTCAGCAGCGCTTCGGCTTCGGGGAAAGACAGTTTCTGGTTCCCCTTGACCGCTGCCTTGCAGCTCATCATCGCGACCTTGGCTTCGAGCGTCCGGTTTGGCACACGGCTCCTGTCATCGGCAAGTTCGTCCAGCATCTCCAGGAACAGGTCCTGCTGGTCGAGGCCGAAAAGATTGTCGGGAATGCCGCTGACCGCGATCTCGCGTCCGCCGAGCGCTTCGATCTCAAAACCCAGTTTTGCAAAGCTTTCTGCGAACTGTGAATATGCGAGCTGCTGCGCGGCGTTCAGGGTAAGGAGCATGGGTGGATACAGCTGCTGTACGGTCACGGAACGAGTCTCCAGAGACTTCATCGTTCGTTCGAACAGGATTTTCTCGTGCACGGCGTGCTGGTCGGCGATCAGCAGCCATCCCTCGTATTCCATAAGCCAGTAGGTCTCGAAGACCTGTCCGATCAGGCGGAAATCGGCAGCCTTCTGCGAGGCTTCCAGAATGCGGTTTTCCGGTTCCGGGACGGAGACTCCGGTCCGGACGGGATATGCCGTATCCTCGCGGAGAAGCTGTTCCAGAAGACGGCGGTCCAATTCTTCATGGTAGAGGCTCCGGTCGTCGCGGATCGGTTCCGCAGGGCGTACTCCCGCATTCACGGACGGTTCCGCGGAAAGAGGTCTTTCCGGCGCGGTTTTCAGGCTTTCCGCGGCTGCGGCACGTTCCGCTTCCTCCATCACGCGTTCCTTCATCCTGGCAATGCCGCTCTTTTCGGGATCGGCTTGCGCCGTTTCTTCCGCTTTTTTCAGCGCTTCGGACGCTTCCGCAGCCCTGCTTCCTTCCTCCGGCTTATTCTCTGCCATTTTCGGCGCATCGGCTGCTCCCGGCGCTTCCGGCTTCTTTTCGGCTCTCTCTTCTGCCTTGACCTCGGGCATCAGGTCTTTTGCGAAAAGAGTCTCACGGATCGCGTGATAGATCACATCGAAGATCTCTTTTTCCTGCCGGAACCGGACTTCCATCTTTGTCGGATGGACGTTCACGTCAAGGAGGGAGGCATCCATATTGATCTGAAGCACAGCGACAGGAAATTTATGCTGCATCGTCAGGCCGTGGTAAGCCTGTTCGATCGCCCGCATGAGGAGCGGACTCTTGATGAAGCGGCCGTTCACGAAAGTGAGTTCCATGCTGCGGTTGCCGCGGCACAGCGTCGGCAAGCCGACATAGCCGAAGACGCGGATACCCTTCTCTTCATAATCGAGCTGACGCATCATTTCCGCCGTCTCACGGCCATAGAGCGTGAACAGAACATCCTTCATCTGATAGGAACCGCTGACGCGGAGTTTCGTCCTCCCGTCGGCGATCAGACTCATGGAAACGCCTGCCCGGGAAAGACACAGCTGTTCCATCAGCGTCGCAACGTAGGACGTTTCCGTCTGCGCGGACTTAAGGAATTTGCGCCGCACCGGGGTATTGAAAAAGAGGTCGCGCACGATGAAGGTAGTGCCGACAGCTGCCGGCGCCGCTTCTTCGCTCAGCACGGCGCCGCCCTCAATGATATAGCGGCAGCCGTTTTCTTCCTCTTCGGTCCTGGTGATCAGTTCAACGCGGGCTACCGAAGCAATGCTGGAAAGTGCTTCACCGCGGAAACCGAGCGAATGCAGGGCAAACAGATCGTCCGCGTCGTTGATCTTGCTTGTGGCGTGCCGCGCGAAAGCCGTCGGTACGTCCTCCGCAGGAATACCGCTGCCGTTGTCGCTCACGCGGATCAGTTCGATCCCGCCGCCGCGGATCTCCACCTCAACGGCTGTCGCTCCCGCATCCAGCGCATTTTCGACGAGTTCCTTGACGACCGAAACAGGCCGTTCGATCACCTCGCCGGCTGCGATCTGGTCTATCGTCTGATCATCCAGTACATGGATCTTTGCCATTTATAAATCGACTCCTTCGGAAGTGAAATCAGGTTTTGCCTCATAGGAAGCCTTAACACCGAGAATGAAATTATCCAGGTCGCGGCTGCCCATCGTCTCGAAGCAGGAATGCATGGCCAGCTGGCCGATGCCGATGTCCACGGTATAGACCGGGGTCTTCGTGTCGGCGATCAGGCCGAGCGTGCCGCCGCCGGCAATGTCCGGCCGGTTCGCATAACTCTGCAGTTTTACGCCTGCACGGGTGCAGATCTCGGTAAACACGGCGCAGGATACGCTGTCGGTCGCGTAACGGGGCGAATGCTTGATCACGATGCCGCCGTTAAGAACGGGATACTCGTTCGCATCGGCCATCTCCGGATGGTTCGGGTGCTTCGCGTGGCCGTTGTCGCAGGACAGGAAGAAGGAATTGTCCAGCAGTGCGTAATGGGCATTTTCGGAAAGGCCGAGCCCGCGGCTGATGCCTAGAAGGATGCGCGGCAGGAAATCCGAGCCGGCGCCCTGCTTCGTGCTGGAACCGATCTCCTCATTGTCAAAGACGCAGAGAACGGGGATGCGGTCGGTCTTCTTCGCCGTCAGGAAGGCTTCCGTGCAGGCAAAGACGCAGGCCAGGTCATCCAGGCGGGGGGATGAAACATATTCGCCCGCGGGTCCCCATACGGTCCCGGGCTGGTTATTGTAAAGATACAGATCGGAGCTGATGATGTCCTCCGGCCTGCAGCCGGCTGCTTCGGCGATCTCTTCAAAGAATTTTCCTTTGTTTTCGGCTTCGCCGTAGACCGCGACAAGATCCTTCGAAGGGTCATACTTGACCGAATCGTTCATTCCGCGGTTCATATGGATGGCCACGTTCGGGATCACGGCCATATCCTTCTTCAGGTCGACGAGGCGTATCGCAACACCTTTTTTCGTGCGGACCGTTACACGGCCGGCAACGGAAAGCGGCCGGTCGACCCAGCTCGCGTTGATCATGCCGCCGTAGCGTTCCGCATCCAGCCTGATGTACAGGCCGTCCAGTTCCGCCTTGTTGCGGATCTTCAGACAGGGAGAATCCGAATGCGCCGCAGAGATCATGAACCCCTTTGCCTTGCTCTTCGGTACACGGAAGGCGATCACCGCAGAGTTGTTGCGGGTCATGAAATACTTACCGCCGGCCTTGATGCCGTCCAGATCGGTCAGTTCGGCATATCCTGCTTCCAGCAGCCTCTTTTTTACATTTTCGGCAGCCAGAAAGCACACGGGGCTTTCGTGGATGAAATCCAGCATTTCCTGAAGTTTGCTGCTCATGTCGTTTTCTCCTCTTTCTTATTCAGTGAATGTATGTCAGATCCGGTTCCGCAGGTCGTTCTGCAGGCGGTACAGCGTCGTCAGGGCTTCGATGGGCGACATCGTTTCCAGCGGCAGGTTCTTGATTTCTTCGACGACCGCATCGTCCGTGACCGCGCCGAAGAGGCTCATCTGGCCGCGGTCGACTTCGTCCGGGCGTTTCACGGTTTTAGCCTTTGCGGTCTTTCCTTCCGTCTTCGCGATCTCCTTCGCCCGCGCCGTGATGTCCGCGTCGGACAGTTCGTCGACCAGTTCTCTTGCGCGTTTCAGTACGCTTTCGGGAACACCGGCCAGTCTTGCGACCTGTATGCCGTAACTCCTGTCGGCGCCGCCGGGGATGATCTTCCGAAGGAAAATGATGTTCTCGCCCTGTTCCTTGACTGAAACACAGTAGTTGCGGACGCCCTGCAGGCTCCCCTCCAGTTCGGTCAGTTCGTGATAATGTGTCGCGAAAAGCGTCTTCGCGCCGAGCAGTTTCGGATCGGATACGTGCTCTACGACCGCCCAGGCGATCGCGAGGCCGTCGAAAGTGCTTGTCCCGCGGCCGATCTCATCCAGGATGATCAGGCTCCGCTTCGTCGCGCCCCGCAGGATATTGGCAACTTCCGTCATTTCCACCATGAAGGTCGACTGTCCGGCCGCCAGGTCATCCGCCGCGCCGACGCGGGTGAAGATCCGGTCGACAAGCCCGATGTCAGCGCTCTCCGCCGGTACGAAAGAGCCGATCTGCGCCATCAGTACGATCAGCGCCGTCTGGCGCATGTAGGTGGATTTGCCGGCCATGTTCGGTCCGGTGATGATGCAGCAGCGGTTCCCGCTGCCGTCCAAAAGCGTATCGTTCGCGATGAATGCTTCGCCCTGCAGCATCTTTTCTACGACCGGATGCCGTCCGCCGCGGATGTCGATCAGTCCTTTTTCATTGATCTTCGGACGGACGTAGCGGTTCCGGTCGGCAACAAGGGCGAGGCTCACGAGGGCGTCGAGAGTCGCCACGGCTTCGGCCGTCCGCTTCAGACGCAGCATCTCGGCTGCAACGGTGCTTCTGATCTCGCAGAACAGATCGTACTGCAGCGCGACGCTCCGCTCTTCCGCGCCGAGGATCGTACTTTCCAGATCCTTCAGTTTCTGGGTGGTATAGCGTTCCGCACCGACCAGGGTCTGCTTGCGGATGTAGTCCTCAGGGACCATGTCCTTAAAGGAGTTCGTCACCTCGATGCAGTATCCGAAGACCCGGTTGAACTTGACCCGCAGCGTCTTGATCCCTGTGCGTTCGCGTTCTTCCTGTTCCAGGGACAGCAGCCAGTTCTTTCCTTCCGTGGAAGCCGATTTCAGGCGGTCGATTTCCTCGCTGTATCCGGCCTTGATCACGCCGCCTTCCTTCGGGGAAAGGGGCGGATCGTCTTCGATCGAAGCCTCCAGCAGGGAGGAAATGTCTTCCAGCGGGTCGATGTCGCCGTTCAATTCCTTAAGGAGGTCAGCGGAGAAAAGTCCGAGCGTCTGCTTAAGGGCCGGCAGCATTTTCAGTGAGATCTTCAGTGCGATCAGATCGCGCGGACCGGCTGTTCCGAAGGCAACCCGCCCGATCAGGCGCTCCAAGTCGTAGATAGGTCCCAGATACTCGCGCAGTTCCTCTCTGTCCATGAGGTTCCGGCAAAGGTTTTCCACGGCGTCCTGCCGACCCACGATCATGTTTCTGTCCAGCAGAGGCTGTTCAATGAAGCTCCGAAGGCGCCTTGCCCCCATGGCCGTGCTTGTCTTATCAAGGATACCGAGCAGTGACCCGCGTTTGTTCTTGTCCCGCATGGTCTCGACCAGTTCGAGATTCCGTCTGGTCGCACTGTCGATCAGCATGTAGTTGCCGGGGCGGTAGCATTTGACCGCCGTAATGTGCCGGAGGCTGTTCTTCTGCGTTTCCTGCAGATACAAAAGCAGCGCGCCTGCCGCTTCCGCGCCGGCGGGATAATCCTTCAGTCCGAGCGCTTCGATGCTCGCGACCTTGAAATGCTCCTTCAGGACCTGATTCGAAGCAGATTCCTGATAGTACTTTCCGGGCAGGCTGTTCAGGACGGCGCCGAGCCGTCCGGTGATCTCTTCGGTATCCGCGCCGCTGATGAGGAAGGCGTCGTTGCAGACGATCTCCGAAGGACCGTATTTGCTGATCTCATCCATGAGGGCGCCGGTCCCGTTTACTTCCGTCACGAAGAATTCACCGGTGGAAACGTCAGTCACCGCCAGGCCGAAGCTGCGGTCCATGGCTGCCGCGCTCATCAGGTAATTGTTTTTTGTCTCTTCCAGCGCCGCAGCACTGATATTCGTTCCCGGCGTGACTACGCGGATCACGTCTCGTTTCACGATTCCTTTGGCCTTTTTCGGATCCTCAAGCTGTTCGGCGATCGCGACCTTGTAGCCCTTCTTTACCAGTTTGTCGATGTAGATGTCCGCGGCGTGCCACGGGATACCGCACATCGGTGCGCGCTCGTCCATGCCGCAGTCCTTGCCGGTCAGCGTGAGTTCCAGTTCCCGCGAGGCCGTCAAGGCATCGTCAAAAAACATCTCGTAGAAGTCTCCGAGACGGTAAAAGAGAATACAGTCTTTGTATTTCTCCTTCGTATCCAGATAGATCTGCATCATGGGTGAAACCATGCGTTAACCTCTTTCGTACCGTATGTTTGCGGCGCAGCGGTCAAAGTACCGCTGTTCCGATGTAGTAAAAGCCGTGTGCCTGATCCAGCCGAACATTCACAATGGTTCCGATCAGGCTTTCGTCTCCTTCAAAATGCACGCAGACGTTGTTGCCGAGCCGTCCCGTAACACGCCCCGGCGTTTCCGGATCTACGCTTTCGACAAGTGCCGGAAGAGTCCTCCCGACATCCCTGAGGCTCTGCTTCGAGCCGATCGTCTGCACGAGGTCAAGGAGCCTCGCGAAACGTTCCTTAATGACTTCCTGCGGCACCTGGTCCGGCATGGAAGCCGCCGGCGTTCCGGTCCGCGGGCTGTAGATGAAGGTGAACGCGCTGTCGAAGCGGACGCGGCGCACTACGTCGAGTGTTTCTTCGAAGTCCTCTTCCGTTTCTCCGGGGAAGCCGACGATGATGTCCGTCGTCAGGGAGATGTCGGGCATTGCTGCACGGATACGTTCCGTAAGCGCCAGATATCCTTCCTTGTCATACCTGCGGTTCATCGCCTTCAAAATGCGGCTCGAGCCGCTCTGGAGGGGCAGATGCAGATGCCGGCAGACCTTCGGATTCCGCGCCATTACTGCGATCAGCTCATCCGAAAGATCCTTCGGATGGGAGGTCATGAAACGTACCCGTTCAATGCCCAGGACCTTACAGACTGCTTCAAGCAGTTCGGCAAAGCTCATCGGCTCGTCAAGCGTCTTTCCGTAGGAGTTGACGTTCTGGCCGAGCAGCATGACCTCGATCACGCCGTCTTTTGCCAGGCTTTCGACCTCTCGGAGGATGTCTTTCGGCTCGCGGCTTCGCTCCCGCCCGCGCACGTAGGGCACGATGCAGTAGGAACAGAAATTGTTGCAGCCGAACATGATGTTGACGCCCGATTTCCAAGGAACGTCCCGCTTTACCGGCAGGTCCTCGACGATGCCCTTTTCCTTATCCCAGACTTCGATGACACGCTTTCCGCTCACCATTCGTTCGTTCAGGACCGCCGCCAGCCGGTAGATATTGTACGTGCCGAAGACGATATCCACAAAGCGGTATTTCGTCCGGATCTTCTCGACCTCGTCCTTTTCCTGCATCATGCAGCCGCAGATCCCGATGATCTTGTCCGGATGTTCGCGTTTCATGCTGTTTAAATGCCCGAGGTGGCCGTACAGGCGCGTATTCGCGTTCTCGCGCACCGTGCAGGTGTTGAAAATGACGACGTCCGCTTCTTCGCTGTCCGAGCCTTCAAAGCCTGCCGCAAGAAGTATGCCGCGCAGTTTTTCGGAGTCCCGCTCGTTCATCTGGCAGCCGAAAGTGACCACGCAGGCAGTGAGCGGACGCCCGCGGCGCTCCGTCTCCTCCCGAACGGTTTTTCTGAGTTCTTCCAGTGCGATCCTCTCTTCCGAAAGCATGCGGCTCCTTTCCCGGCAGTGCGTCCTGCCGACTGTGCATTTGGATTTATTATACTACGGCGCCCGATCTTCCGCAAGCAAAAAGAGCCGCCCGCCGTCAGCGGAGAAGCCCTGTGGCAGTTCGTCAAATCTCTCGAAAAATTCGTTCTGTTCCGGAAAAGGAACTGATCCGAGGTAACTGCCGTCACGGCAGCCGATCCGGTAAACACCGATCCGGCGGGGAAGCCAAACGCAAAGGTTTGGTTTTCCCGCCGGATCTTTTTGTCCGCAGTATTCTTTTACTGTCCCAGTTCCTTTCTGTAACCGTCGATCTCAGGCGTATTGCCGTAAACAAAATGGTCAGGCAGGATCTCCACCCACTGAGGTTTCTCCTTTTCGTAGTGATGGATGCTCGGATCGTAGACGACCAGTTTCTTTGACCTTTCCACATAAGGGTTCGGGTTCGGGACCGCAGACAGCAAAGCCTTGGTGTAAGGGTGCAGCGGGTGAGCGAACAGCTCTTCCGCTTCTGCCAGTTCCACGATGCGCCCTTTGTGAATGACGGCGATGCGGTCCGAAATGAAGCGGACTACGCTCAGGTCGTGTGCGATGAAGAGGTAGGTGAGCCCGCGGCTCTTCTTCAGATCATTCAGCAGGTTCAGCACCTGGGCACGGATGGAAACATCCAGAGCGGAAATAGGTTCGTCAGCCACGATGAATTCCGGCTCCATGATCAGGCTTCGTGCAATGCCGATACGCTGGCGCTGTCCGCCGGAGAACTCATGAGGGAAGCGGCTGGAGAATTCGGCCAGCAGGCCGACTTCCTGGAGTGCCTTCCGCACCTTGTCCTGACGGTCGTGATCATCCTTGTACAGATGGTAGTTGATCAGGCCTTCGGAAACGATGTAGTCGACCTTGGCGCGTTCGTTCAGGGATGCCATGGGGTCCTGGAAGATCATCTGTATGGAACGGATCACCTTGGTATCCATCTCACGGCTGATCTTGCCGCTGATTCTTTCGCCCTTGAACAGCACTTCGCCTTTCGTGACGGGATTGATGCGGACGATCGCACGACCGATGGTAGTTTTGCCGCTGCCGCTTTCGCCGACGAGAGCAAAGGTCTCGCCCTTGTAGATCTCGAAGTTCACGTCGTCCACGGCCACGAATTTCCTCCGGCCTGTCCCGAAGGTGACCTGCAGATTCTTCACTTCGATCAGCGTTTCCCGATTGGGATCCAGATGCGGATGATACGCGTCCGGATCGGTACCCTTACTGGTAAGATCCATTTCCGACAGGCGCTTAATGGCCTGAGGCGGTTCCACCTTGGGCGCGCGGGGATCGTGCAGCCAGGATTTGACGGTATGCGTACCGGTCACCTCATAGGTAGGCGGTTCCTCCAGGAAATCAATGTTCAGCGCATGCTTGTTGCGCGGAGCGAATGCATCGCCTTCAATCTTATTGAACAGGCTGGGCGGCGTACCGTCGATGGCCGGCAGTTTTTCACCCTTCACGCCCAACTGAGGAAGCGCGGAAAGCAGGGCCCAGGTGTAGGGATGCTGAGGGTTGAAGAACACTTCGTTGGCCATGCCGATCTCAATGATCTGGCCGCCGTACATCACCGCCACCCGGTCCGCCACGTTGGCGACGACACCAAGGTCGTGGGTGATGTAGATGATGGTCATGTTCTGTTCTTTCTGCAGGCGGCGGATCAGATCCAGGATCTGAGCCTGGATGGTCACGTCAAGCGCCGTCGTGGGCTCGTCGCAGATCAGGATCTGCGGACGGCAGGCCACGGCGATGGCGATGACCACACGCTGGCGCATGCCGCCGGAGAACTCGTGCGGATACTGTTTGTAGCGGCGTTCCGGTTCGGGAATGCCGACAGCCTTCAGGATACGGTAGACCTCTTCTTTGGCTTCCCTGCCCTTCAGACCCTGGTGCAGCTCAACGCACTCCCGGATCTGATAACCGATGGTTTTCAGGGGATTTAGGCTGGTCATGGGATCCTGAGTGACCATGGCGATCTTCTTGCCGCGGATCTTCAGCCAGTCTTTCTCCGTGTATTTGGCCAGATCTTCTCCTTCATACATGATGGAGCCGTTGGTGATGCTTCCGTTCTTGTCCAGCATTCCGACGAAGCACTTGGTGAACACACTCTTGCCGCTGCCGGATTCGCCGACGATAGCTAAGGTCTCGCCTTCATAGAGGTCAAGCGAGGTGCGGCGGATCGCGGTCAGCTTCTTGCCGCGCAGGGAGAAGGTCACTTCCACGTGCCGTGCAGACAGGATCGGTTCCTGTGCAAGGATCCTTTTGGCGCGTTCGTTGAAATCGACAACGTTTGTATTCATGACAGTTTCACTCATTGCCGCGCCCTCCTTTACACATGGTTCCGGGGGTCACAGGCGTCGGAGAACGCGTTGCCCACCAGGTAGAAGGTGATGGAAATGAAGGACACGATGGCCGCCGGGAACCACAGCGTGTAGGCCGCGCGCGGGAAGACCGCACTGGCCGCGGACAGCAGGTTGCCGAGCGAAGGGACCATGATGTCCATCAGCCCCAGGTAGGTAAGAGTGACTTCGTACGCGATGGTCATGGGGATAGCCAGAGCCAGACGCAGAATGATCACGCTGACAAGGTAGGGGAAGATGTTCCTCGACAAGATACGTCCCAGTTTCGTGCCCAGACAGCGCGAGGCGAGGTTGTATTCACGGTCGCGGTACATGAAGACCAGATTTCGGACGTTTCTGGCGGTAGCCAGCCAGCCGAAGGCGATCATGGCAATACCCATGGTCAGCATGGTCTTGCCCACCATCAGAGCGATCAGGGTCATGTAGATGATGGTCGGCACGTTGTCGATCAGGTTGTACAGTTCCGTGAAGAAGCGGTCAAGCTTGCGTACATAGCCCCACACGAGACCGATGATCACGCCCAGGGCGATCTGGCCGAGGGAAACCAGCACGGCAAGCAGGATTGAGGCACGGGTGGCGTACCACACCTGGGCCCAGTAGTCCTGACCGATGGCGTTGGTGCCGAACCAGAATTCCTTATTCGGCGAGATGTACATGCGGTTCATCGGGTCGGGTGCCATGTAAATGTCGTATTTCCCGATCGCACTGGCGATGAACGTAAAAATGAACATGAGGAAGAACGCGATGCCCAGAATCACGGCAAGCTTATTTTTCAGGAAGTTCGCCCACACGCTTTTCCAGTAGGAATAGTTGGAATAGCCGATTTTCTCCGCTTCCTGCGCATTGTATTCCGCAAAGGCAAAAAGCTGCTCTTCCGGCATCTGGCTGCGAGACTTTAAGTATGCCCGGCCCATCGGACGCTCTCTGTCGGGATTGGTATCCACCTTGCCGTAGTCGACCGTCTTGTTGACGACGGGCGCTTCGGCTTCCTGTACGGTTTTCTTCGTTTCCTGAGTATGCATCAGCGCACGTCCCCCTTTCCGGTCAGTTTGATCCTCGGATCGATGATCGTCATGAGCAGGTCGCCCAGGAACACGCCGAAGATACCCATGGTCGCATACAGCATCACGATGCCCTGAACCAGGTTCAGGTCATAGCGGCTGATGGCCGTGGTCAGCTCGGGCCCCATGCCGGGCACGGCGAAGAAGCGCTCCACGAGCAGGGAGCCGCCGACCGTCAGCAGGACGGAATACGGCAGATACTGCGCCAGCGGCACGAAGGCGTTCTTCAGCACGTGGCGGAACATTACCTTCCGGTCGCTGAGGCCTTTCAGTTTCGCCAGGCGGATGTAGTCCTTGTTCAGCTCGTCAACCATGTAGCGGCGCGTCCAGAGCATGTAACCGGCAATGGAGCCGATGGACAGGCAGATCACGGGCAGCACCTTGGTAAGCCATGGCTTCGCAGCGGTGGCATCGTAGCGCAGGGGAAGGTTCAGCAGCGACGCGCCGACGATCATGATGATCGTGTACATGACGAGCTTTGGCAGCGCGTTCACGATGACCGTAAAGCCCATGCCGATATGGTCGAAAAGTTTGTCCTTGTATACGGCCTGCAGCACGCCCAGAACGACGCCCAGCACCAACGAGACGGCAAGCGAAAGCAGGCCGATCTCCATGGACACTGACATCTTCGCCGCGATCACGTCGGTGACATACTGATTCTTTTCCAGACGGATGCTCTTGCCCAGGTTGAACATCACCTTCGTATAATAGCCTTCCTTCAGCTCGCCGAAGGGATTTTCACCGGTCTTGGCCTTCTGCGAAAGGTAAGAGAACAGTTTCATGGGTTCAATGGATTTTACTTCCTTGCCCTTTGCATTGAACACGCGCACCTGCAGCATTTCGCTGAAGAAATCCCCCAGCTGAGCAACCACTGAACGGTTCACATAACCCGTACCCTTGACAGACAGTTCATTTTCACGGCAAGTGTGACACGCCGCTCCGTTTTCCAGTCCGGTTCCTTCGCAGCTTTTGCAGACCTGCATCAGTCCAAGCCTCTCCAGCTTGGCATACTTCTGGCTCTCGGTGAATTTCATCAATTCATCTTCGGTGAAGAAATAGTCGCTTGGCATGAGCCGAAGAAGAGTAAATACCACGCAAACGACCAGAAGGACCACCACCACGGATTGAAACAGTCGTTTAATGATGTATTTTACCATGCACTTCTCTCCGTCTTCTGAATATTTTGCGTACCGGTTCCCGTTTGAAAACCGGTGCGGCAGAATGTAAAAATCTTCCGGGGCAGTCCGTTGGGGCCACCCCGGAAGCGGCGTTCAGGCCTGACCGCATTTCATTAAGAAAGTGTCAGTCCTTTCCGGCAGCTGCCGGAACCGTTTGATTTACTCAGCAGCGTAAGCGGCGGCAAAGGCATCCATCTGCTCGGTGGTGTAAGGAACCGTGCTGGTCTCCCAATCCACATAGCGGTATGCCTGCATGCCGTACATGCTGTATACCTTGGAGTAGTTATTGATCTTGGTCAGTTCCCAACCCACTTCATAGGAGCAAGGGATGACAAGAGCGTGATCCAGGAAGCAGGCTTCAGCCTTGGCAAAGGCAGCATAGCGCTTGTCCATGTCATCGGTGATGGCCTTGGCTTTCACGACCAGGTCGGTGAATTCCTTGTAGGCAGCGATCAGATCGGGGTCGTCGTTGTCGTTGCAGAAGCTGTACGCGTTGGAGTAGTAAGCAGCGGTATCATCGTAGGTTTCCTGGCCAAGGAAGTTGATCGGGTCAGCAAAGTCGGCGCCCCAGCCGTTGATGAAGAAGGAAGCCTTGCGGGGCTTGCGGACTTCGTTGGCAAGGGAGGAAATGTAGGTGTTGGTCTTCAGCACCACATAGTCGCTGCCGAGACCGTCCGCGAAGACCTGCTCAAGGACCTTGGCGGTCTGAGCGGCAACATCGGAGGAACCGGAGATGTAGTAGTCAACGGTGACGGGGAAGGTCACGCCCTTGGCGGTCAGCTCTTCAATGGCCTTGGCCTTGTACTGGGCAGCCTTCTCGGCATCGTAACGGACATACTTGGTGCTGTCATAATCCAGTCCCATCTCCTTGCGGACCAGCTGAGTATAGTCGGTACCGTCAGAGGTGAAGGCAACACCGTTGCCGGTGTAGCAGTAGTTCTGGCAGGACAGAGGGTTGATGGCGTTGGTGCGGGCCAGGTACGGGGTCAGATCAAGACCGTAATACAGGCTCTTCCGGAAGTTCTCATTGGCTACAGCCTTGTTCCAGTTGTCATCCGGAGTTTCACCGTCTTCCAGGTTCTTGTTGTATACCAGGTGCATCTGATAGGAGTACTTGGTCGGACGGGCTTCAACGAGGTTGGCCTTCAGTTCGGCATCGCTGGTTCCGTTGTAGATGCCCTGCAGAGTGGCCTGGTCAAGAGAGACGTGGTCAAGTTCGCCGTTCTTGAACAGCTGGTAAGCAACGGAAGCGGAGTCGACCATCTTGATGGTGACGGTGTCAAAGCGCTTGCAGTTGGCATCGTTCCAGTAGTTCGGGCTCTTGGTGAGCACTTTCTGGTTCTGGGACACGAAATAGGTGACGGTGTAGGCACCGCTGTACCACATGTTTTCCCAGGTGACGTCACGGTAGCCGTCAACGCCCAGCTCTTCCACCAGTTCAGCAGACAGAGGATACAGGCAGTTGTAGGTGGCAACGGACGGGAAGTAAGGCAGCTTGTCAACCAGGGTGTAGGTGATGGTGCCGGCTTCATCGTCGACTTTGATGCCGACGGTTTCTGCAAACTTGCTGCCGTCTTCAGCAGTCAGAGCCTTTGCGGCATCGGCGCCTTCAGTCTCGGTCAGGTTCTTGGTGTATTCGTAGTAGTCGTTAGCACCGGCAATCATCTCAGCGGGCATGGAGACGTTGTACGAATCATTCTTAGCATAGTTCAGGACCCATTCAAGACCGGTCGCCCAGTCGGAAGCGACCACGTCGGCCTGGACGTTGCCGTCCTTGTCGAACCAGGTCATGCCTTCGTTCAGGGTGAAGATCCAGGTCAGGCCGCCGTCGGGAGATTCATAGCTCTTCGCAGCGTTCAGTTTCAGGTTGCCGTGGTTGTCGTTGGTCAGCAGGCCGTCGAACAGGTTGCAAAGGATGTTCAGGTCGGCTGCAGCCTGGGAATAGTGGACGTTCCAGGTTTCCAGTTCACGGGCCTTGGTCTCGTAGGTGTTCAGGTTCTTCAGCTCTTCGACAGCCGGTTCGGGAGCCTGGGTGGGATCCGTAGTGGCCTGAGTCGGAGCAGCGGTGGATTCCGTAGGAGCCTGAGTCTGGGCCGGAGTGCTCTGCTGAGGGGCTTCCGTCGTCTGGACCGGCTTCTCGCCGCAGGCGGCAAGCGACAGGACCATGGCAAGCACCAGCAGGATCGCTAATGTCTTCTTCATTAATGTTCCTCCTTTTTTTCACCTTTTTGAGAATTTGCCTGCGGTACGCCCTTTATCCGCTTTTTCACCGTGTTTTACACGCCGCCGGAACGGGGCTGAAACGCAAGCTGTTTATGAATTGTTAATGATTTTACCATTTGTTCCCTGCAGTGTCAAATCATTTTCGACGGAAAAAGGCAATTTATCCTAATTAACATGAAATAAGCTGTCACTTGCGGCAGCCGCGGGGGCGTGTTATAATCGTTCCAGATCAAACCGGAGGAAAAAGAATGATTCGCTGGCTGAAAGCACATGTGACGCAGGATATGATCCGTCCGCTCATCTATAAAATCTTCACCCGGGCTGTGCTTGCCCTTTTCGCTGCCGAACTTTTTCACTTTTTCGCGCCTGCTTCCTGGCCGCTTTCCCGCTTTTCCAACCTGGCGCTGGTCCTCGGGATCCTCTTTCTCCTCGGATCCGTCATTGCCTGGCTGCGGTTTGACGGGATGAAGATCCCGCAGTTCAACCTGCCCAGGATCAAGCGGACGGATCCCGCCTTCCTTACGAGCGACATGGCCGACCATATCGACGATGACATCGTAAAATTCGACGACCTCGACAAGGAGGAGCAGGATGTTTGCGTCCTTCTGACCGATCTTCTGCTTGCCGCGGTCTGCCTGCTGCTTGCGCTTTTCCTCTGACTGCTCCCGGGAAATTATCTTCCCGAAACTAAAACGAAAGGATAAGCGGCATTTCGGTTTTCTGAAATGCCGCACGGAACACCATGACTGCTGTAAGAGCGATGTATTTCAGTGCCACCGGTACCACGAAAAAAATCGTCACAAGGATTGCCGACCGGATGGCGGAACTCGGCGGGTTTGCCCGCATCGATACCGATTTTACGCTGCCGCAGGGCCGCACCGAAGCGCCTCGTTTTGCCGCTGACGAGATCGTCGTCTTCGGCGTACCGGTCTATGCCGGCCGGGTACCGAACGTACTGCTTAAGTTTCTGGCGACGGTGAAAGCGGAAGGTACGCCTGCCGTTCCGGTCGTGCTTTTCGGCAACCGCAACTACGATGACGGACTGATCGAACTGCGGAACATCCTCGAAGAAAACGGTTTCCGCACCTTTGCCGCCGCCGCATTCATCGGCGAGCATTCTTTCTCCCGCATACTTGCTGCCGGACGCCCGGATGACGAAGATCTCCGGATCGCCGACATTTTCGCTGCCGGCGCCCTCAATAAATACAGAATCTGCGAGCCCGACATTCCCCATCCTGTTCCCGTAAAGGGGAATGATCCCATCCGGCCTTACTATACGCCGCGCGACCGCGCCGGCGTTCCGGTCAACATTCTGAAAGTGAAGCCGAAGGTCGATCCCGACAAATGCATCCGCTGCGGGCACTGCGCCTCCGTCTGTCCCATGGGATCGATCGATCCGAACGATATCACACAGTTCACCGGCATCTGCATCAAATGCGGCGCCTGCGAAAAGGGCTGTCCCGCAGGCGCGCGTTACTTTGACGATCCCGGCTATGTCTACCACCGTACAGAGCTGGAACTCGGTTATGCAAGGCGCGCGGAGCCGGAGTTCTTCCTCTGAAAACCTTTCCTTACCGGCGAAAAGACGGACCCGAAGGTCCGTCTTTTTCGTATCATCAGGTTTTTTACTTCTCCTGTCTTTCCGCAGCAGCCTTTGCCGCATCCCGTTCCTTTTTTCTTGCCTCCAGACGCGGAAGAATGAAATCCTTATAGATCATGTCCAGGATCGCCACACCGGGGATAGCCAGAAGGATGCCGATGATGCCGAGCATCCTGCCGCCGACAATGACGCCGATAAGGATGGAGAGGCCGGATATGCCGAGCGTATCCCCGAAGATCTTCGGTTTGATGTAATAAGCGTCGGCTGTCTGCAGAAGCGCAGTAAACAGGGTAAATGCCAGTGCGTACCAGGGTTTTACGAGGATCAGCAGGAAAGCACCGATGACCCAGCCGATAATCGGTCCGAAAGTCGGGATCAGATTGAAAACCGCAACGACAACGGATACGAGCCCTGTATACGGCATGCCGCAGCATACCATAAAGACCGCATTGGCAACGCCTACGATCAGGCTGTCGAGGAAGTTGTGCGTGACGTACTGTTCCAGGATCACATCGCATTTGCGGACAAAATCAGACAGTCTCGCATAGCGGTCTTCCGGCACCAGCGACGCGATCAGACGCTTCAGATCCTCCTTGATCCTGCCCTTGTCACCGATAATGTAAATGGAAAGCACAAAAGCGATCAGACCGGTGACGATGCTCTTGCCCGCGCTTGCCGTTCCGGAAATAATGCTGTCGATGTTCTTTGTCAGGAGATCCAGGAGCTTTTTCAGCAATTCACCGGAAGAATTGAGAAGGTCTTCCAGACCGCCGAGATGGCCTGCGATCCCCCAGTTATCCAAAAGCTTTCGCGCTGTTGCCAGATAGGATTCCAGGTTGTCGGCTAGGAACATGACGCTTTCGATCAGCTGCGGGATCAGCATCAGAAGAACGAGCCCCAGCAAAAGCACAAAGGTCACGAAAGCCAGGATATTGCAGACGGCATGCCGTTTTCCTTCTTCATTATTCTTGCGGAAAAACAGCCTTTCGTAAAACTTTGCCAGCGGATTGACCAGGTAGGCGATGACGATTCCGACGATTACCGGTTCAAAAAAGCCGATAAAATGCCCGATGCCGCGAAGGACCGGTTTGATATTTGTCAGAAGCACATACAGCACCACGCCGATGGCGATCGCCACCGTCATGGGATACCAGGATTTATCATTGAATTTGCGCATTTTCTCCTCCGGAAATCCCATCTTATTCCGAGCGCATCACGCGCAGCTCGTCGGAAATGCTTTTCTGGAAGTTCCATGTATCGCGGCAGCAGTCTTCGATGGTTTTTTCTGCGTGCCAGTGCAGCACCTCTTCCGCCTTGTCCGGCGCCGCATACATCTCGGCGATATCGCCGGCGCGGCGTGGCGCGATCTCATAGGGGATCCTGATCCCGTTCGCTTTTTCGAAAGCATGAATGAGCTCCAGCACGCTAACGCCCTTGCCGGTCCCCAGATTGAAGGTCTCGGCGCCGACGTGCGTGCGGCTGTAGCGGAGTGCCGCGACGTGGCCTTTTGCCAGATCTGTTACATGAATGTAGTCACGGATGCCCGTGCCGTCGGGCGTCGGATAATCGTTGCCGAAAACGTTCAGATGATCACGGATCCCCGCTGCCACCTGCGCAATGTAGGGCATGAGGTTATTCGGAATGCCGTTCGGTTTCTCGCCGATCAGGCCGCTCTCATCGGCTCCGATCGGGTTGAAATAGCGAAGCAGAACGACAGACAGTTCCTGATCCGCCTTCGCGGCATCCTTCAGGATCTCTTCGATCATGTACTTGGTCCAGCCGTAGGGGTTCGTGATCCCGCCCGTGGGAAGATCTTCCGTCATAGGAGGAACATTATGCTCACCGTATACCGTTGCGGATGAACTGAAGATGAAGCGCTGTACGTCGTATTCTGCCATCAGTTCCAGCACGGTCAGCGCGCTGTCGATATTGTTCCGGTAATACATGAGCGGTTTTGCCACTGATTCTCCTACTGCCTTGAATCCCGCGAAATGGATCACCGCGCTGATGCTGTTGTCCCGAAAGACAGGGCGGATTTCTTCCTTATCCGCCGCGTTCACCTGATAAAAAAGCGGGCGGACGCCGGTGATTTTCTCAATGCTGTCCAGTACTTCAGCCGAACTGTTGGAGAGGTCGTCGGCGATGATCACGTCATAGCCCTCGCGCAGCAGTTCCACGGCTGTGTGCGAGCCGATATAGCCCATTCCGCCGGTCAGCAATACAGTTTCCATAGTCAGTTTCCTCCACTCAGGTTCTTATTCCACCGTAACGCTCTTGGCGAGGTTGCGGGGCTTGTCAACGTCAAGGCCTTTCGAAACCGAGACGTAGTAGGCGATCAGCTGCAGCGGTACGACAGTCACCGAAGCCATGAAAAGGTCGTCCGTTGCCGGAACGGTCAGGACGTAATCGGCCGTCTTTGTCACGAGGTCTTCCAGCCCTTCCCGCGTCACCGCGATCACGTAGGCGCCGCGGCTCCTGCATTCCACCATGTTGCTCACGGTCTTTTCCGCCGTGTTTTTCTGCGTGACTACGCCGATGACAGGCGTACCGTCTTCGATCAGGGAAATGGTCCCGTGCTTCAGTTCGCCGGCGGCATATGCTTCGGAATGAATGTACGAAATTTCCTTGAATTTCAGGCTGCCTTCAAGGCTGACGGCATAGTCGATGCCCCGTCCGATGTAGAAAATGTCTTTCTCGGCGCATTTTTCGGCAGCCAGACGCTGGATCTTCTCCTTATTGTCCAGAATGCGGGATGAGATCTCAGGGAGCGCTTTCAGACTGTTCAGAAGGCCCTTATATGCCTTCTCGTCGAGGTTTCCGCGTACGCGTGCGAATTTCACCGCCAGCGCGTAAAGTGCCATCAGCTGGGCGCTGTAGGCCTTTGTCGTGGCTACGGCGATCTCGGGACCGGCCAGGGTATAGAAGACGTGGTCGGCCTCCCGTGCGATGGACGATCCCAGAACGTTCACGATCGCGAGTGTCCGGGCGCCGAGTTTCTTCGCCTCCCGGAGAGCCGCCAGGCTGTCTGCGGTCTCGCCGCTCTGCGAGATGACGATCACGAGCGTCGACGGCTTCAGGATCGGATCCCGGTACCGGAATTCCGAAGCGAGTTCGACCCGCACCGGGATACGGGTAAGGTTTTCCGTCACGTACTGGCCGACGATGCCTGTATGGTAGGCCGAGCCGCAGGCAGTTACCGTGATATCCGTTATGCTTCTGATCGTTTCGTCGTCCAGTCCGATCTCCGAAAAGTCAAGGCCGTCTTCCTTCAGGACGCTGTTCAGGGTATCGGTAAGCGCCTTCGCCTCCTCGTAGATCTCCTTCATCATGAAATGCTCGAAGCCGCCCTTTTCTGCGGCCTGCGCATCCCAGTCAATGTGGACCATGTCCTTGTCCACCACGTCACCGTCAAGATTAAAGAAGGTAACGCCGCTTCCGGAGAGGCGGACCATCTCCAGATTGTTCACGTAGTAAACGTCGCGCGTGTACTTCAGGATGGCCGGTACGTCCGAGGCGAGGAACGATTCTCTGTCCCCGCGCCCCACGATCATGGGGCTGTCCTTGCGGCAGGCATAGATTACGTCCGGATAGTCCTTGAACATAACAACGAGGGCATAGGATCCGCGCACGCGGACCATCGTCTTTGCGAGCGCGTCGATGG
The DNA here is from genome assembly GCA_902789555.1 of uncultured Lachnospiraceae bacterium. Taxonomy (GTDB): domain Bacteria; phylum Bacillota; class Clostridia; order Lachnospirales; family Lachnospiraceae; genus UBA6987. The sequence goes on along the minus strand of CADAOF010000001.1, from coordinate 89,008 downwards.
GGCCGACCTTATATTTGCGGTAGTAATAATCCACCTGATCGATCAGGACCTCGGTATCCGTCTGCGAATAGAAAGTGTAGCCCTTCCGTTCCAGTTTAGCGCGCAGTTCCTGGTAGTTTTCGACGATGCCGTTGTGGACGCCGACGACCATGTTTTCAGGGGATACGTGCGGGTGCGCATTGGTCTCGCTCGGCTCGCCGTGTGTCGCCCAGCGCGTATGGCCGATGCCGCAGCAGCCGGCGACGTTCTCGCCGCCTTCCGTCTTTTCGACAAGGCCTTTCAGCCTTCCCTTGACCTTGATGACTTCAGGATCTTTTCTCCCGTCCCGAACGGCAATACCGGCCGAGTCATATCCTCTGTATTCAAGTTTTGCCAACCCTTCAAGAAGCACGGGAGCCGCCTTACGGGGTCCGATGTAACCTACGATTCCGCACATTGGTTTTCTGTTCCTTCCATCATCTTCGGCAGCGTCCAAACTGCTGCCGCGGTCAGCGCGTACCAGGCAATACCGAGTGCCGCGTTCATCCAGGGGTTGAAATAGGTCGCGATCAGGAATGCGAAGAGTCCGATCATGACGTATCCGGGCTCAGGGAAGGCTTTCAGTGCCCTCCGCCTTTTTACCAGCCGGATCAGGCTCAGCAGGATCGGGAGCATGTACAGCGTAAGTCCGACGATCCCCATGCGTGCCAGCATGTCCAGATAAAAGTATTCGTCGGCGCCGCCTCTCGCTTCCGTCGTCGCGCCGAGACCTTTTCCGATCAGCGGATATTCCGCAATGATCTCCTTAAGGTCTCTGACCGTCTCCGCTCTCATCTCGTCGCCGGTCTCCGTGACCTTGCCGGAACCCGACCCGGATCTCTCCCAGGTGTGCGGGATGTGAATGTGCCCATCAAGATCGAAATTCACGCTGCGCATGAAAGCGTACTGGATGATTCCCTGCTTCAGCGCCAGTTCCTGTCCGTAAACCACGGCAACAAGCAGGATCAGCAGAAGGGCCGTGCGCAGCAGGACCTTTCTGACCGGTGCCGTCAGCAGGCACATGACGAACGTCAGCAGGAAAGCGGCTGCAGCAGCCAGATAAAGGCTGCGGGTATAGGTCAGGATGATCGCCTCGGCATCCAGAAGGAACAAAGCGCCCCATCCGCATGCCGCTGATGCTTTTTCGGCCCTGACGATACGGCCGAGCAGCAGAACACAGGCTGCTGCGAGATAGATGCTGCTCTTGCAGAAAATACGGTAGGTATTGTATCTGGCGGACATGATGATCCCCCAGTTCGCCGTCCACGGTTCAAGCACGAAGCTTTCGTAGAAATCAGGGGCAAGACCGGAAAAAAGTGCATTGCTGACGATGCAGAATGCTGCCTGAACAAAACATCCCGCAATGACGACATCCGCCGCACGGCGGAGATGTTTGTTATCCCTGATCAGTACCGGGACCGAAGGGATCAGCAGCATGTAGATAAAGCCTTTGATGTCACTGATCAGAACGTTCTGGTCATTGCCGAATGCCTGACCGCGGAACGCGGCAAATACCACATAAAACATGAAAATCAGAACGATCCAGTTGACCGGTCTCCTGATCTGGTTTTCTATGTCGCTGAAGAACGGAACCGCCGCAGACAGCACGATAAGCACCGCCAGCACGATACGCGGGGTAAGAGGCCCGATCGTAAAGTATCTGCCGGAGCCCGTCGCGGCACAGTCAAACAGAAAAAGATACAGCCAGAACCGTCCGATCTTTGCGAAGACGTCAACCGGCCTGCTTTTCTCAGCCATGACAGTTCCCCCTTTTCACAGAATGATTTATTATAACATATTCACGGCCGGCAAACAAGCATTTCGGCGGCAGTCTCAGCCGCGGCCTTCCTTCAGCCTTTTGTAGATGTCGACGCCGTGTACGGGTGAAGCTGCTGCGAGCTTCAGACGCAGTTTGTCCTTACGGCTTACCGTCGGAGATGACTGCACAGCTTCGGCATGGATGCGTGCCGCTTTTCGATGGGCGGCAAAAGAAGCCCGGTCTCCCGCTTCGTGTGCCAGGCGCGCGGCAATGATCTCCAGATCGGCCAGGATCTTCTCCAGGATCGGCCGGACCTTATCATTTCCTTTCCACACTGCCTCGATCGCCTCGAACGAACGGATACGGCTTTCCTGCTTCTTCAGGGAGAGTTCGGTATAGGTATTGCCGTCACGGCTGACCAGATAATGGTACAGCGGAACGGGATCGTACCACACTTTCGTGATGCGGGAAAGAACGAAAGAAAGGAACAGGCTGTCTTCGCCGTAGGCAAACGCCGTGTCAAAGCGAAGGCCGTCCAGTGCTTTCATGCTGAACATGCCGAGGCAGACCGAAAGGATGATGCCGTTTTCCTCCCTGAGGGCGCCGGCAAGAAAGTCATCCGGATCCAGCAGTTTTTCGGCAAGCGGCTTCGAAGGAGCCTCGGATGTTCCCGTGCCGTCTTCCAGTGCATAACCGCAGACGACAAGTTCCGCACCGCTCTCCTTCTGCCGCGCGCGCAGCTGTTCCAGATAGTCGGCATCCACCCAGTCGTCGCTGTCCAGGAATACGGCAAAAGCACCGCGGGCTTCGTCCAGCCCCCGGTTTCTTGCCGCGCTGACGCCGGCATTTTCCTGATGGAACGCGCGGATGCGGGCGTCCTCACCGGCCAGACGGTCGCAGAGCGCCCCGGAGCCGTCCGGCGAACCGTCGTCGACAAGGATCAGTTCCCAGCCGCCGTCGGTCTGCGCGAGAACCGACCGCACGCACTTTTCCAGCCAGACTTCCGTTTTGTATACCGGAACGATGATACTGATCAGTTCGTTGTTCAAGCGCATTTCCTCCCCTTTGGATTATTTTATTATAAAGCATTTCAAAAGGCTTATCAAGTTTTTCGGCTTTATGCTATAATGTTTTGCAGCACGGAGAAAGCGCCGTCCGGAAAGTGAGCAGCCATGACCTTCAGCATTCTTATCCCTGTCTATAAAGCCGAAAAATATCTCACGGAAACTGTCTCGTCCGTTTTGCGCCAGAAAGGCGATTTTGAGATCGTCCTGGTCGAGGACGGTTCGCCTGACAGAAGCGGTGAGATCTGCGATCAGCTGGCAGCCGCCCACCCGGACATCATCCGGGCAGTCCACGAACCGCACCGCGGCACTGTCGCAACGCGGCGTGCGGCCGTACGCGAAGCAAGGGGCGAGTACCTTGTCTGGCTGGATGCCGATGACGTTCTTGTTGAAAATGCCCTGGAAGTCCTCGGCGCCGCGCTGGAAAGCGATCCGAAACCGGATGCGGTCCTCTACGATCTCTCTTTCTTTTTCGAAGACGGACGTCCTGACGTCATCCGGCCCGCCATCTTTCCGGAAAAGAAACTGATCACCGGTGAGAACAAGAAAGAGATCTGGGAAATGCTGATCGGCACCAATCTGCTGGACGGGCTGGTCCTCAAGATGATCCGCGCAGATCTCATGAAAAACGATCCGACCGATTATACCGCTCTTATGGATAACCCCTACAGCGAAGACGTCTGCCACTGTCTGTATCCGCTCACCGAAGCAGACAGCATCCTCCTGCTTCCGGAAGTCCTCTACCGCTACCGCATCCATGACGGCAGCGTGATGCACGTGTTCGATGAAAATACGATGGACAAGCGCTTCAACACTGCCCGTCTTGCCCTGTTTGAAGACTACCTCGTCAAATGGGGGCTGAATGACGAGGAACACCGCGTGAAACTCAAGGCAAACGCCTATAAGAGCATTGTCAACGACGTCCTGTATTTCCTTGAACAGGGCACCGACCGGTCCAAGATCCGTTCCTTCGTGCGGCGTTTCAACGCAGAGCACCCCGAATTGAAAGAGATCGCCGGAAAGACCTTCCTGCCCTTGCGGCAGCGCATCATCCTGAAACTTTTCTCCTGCGGTCATACCGGGCTGCTCGTCCTCATGAACAAGGTCTGGCAGAAGCTCCGGCACTGAACGTAACAGACCGGAAAAATTACGCAAAAACCGCCCTTCCGGGCGGTTTTCGTTTGTCAGGAATGATCTCACGGCCGGCAGCCGTTTAAGATCTCTATTCCTCTCTTTCTGCCTCCTGCCGTGCCGCACGGCGCTTCTTCAGCAGCGCCAGCGCGAATTCGAAGTTTTCAACATGGAACAGCTTTGCGCCGCCCACGTAGAATCCGATCCCGAGCGGGATCTGGATCAGAAGCGTTATCGGGTCAGGCAGCTTCAGGAAATACACGCAATAGACGGCAGTGCCCATGGCCAGGGTCAGCAGGATGTTCGGCAGCATGTCTTTCAGCTGATCCAGGTAGCTGTAGCCGAGAAGTTTCCGGTTCGGCCAGGAATTGATGATCTGGCTGAGCACGCTCGAGACCAGCGAACTGAGCGCCATCGCCATTACGCCGTACTGCATCGAGATCAGCAGGATCGTGATGCCCATGAATTTCTTGATGATCTCCAGCCGCAGGAAGAGATCGCTCCGTCCCAGCGCCTTGATGGCGTTCAGGTTGGCGGTATGTACGCACCAGAATGCGTAGCCGAAGCAGAATATGCGGATGAACGGCACCGCCGGCATCCATTTGTCCAGAAGGATCCAGTGGATAAAGGCTTCCGAACAGACAGCCAGCCCCATCATCATGGGCATGATCACGAAAGAGCTGAACGAGATCGCGCGGCGCGTCATGGCTTTCACGCGTTCCGGGTCGTCCTGCGACTCACTCATGACCGGAAGCAGGACGCTGTCCGTGGCGGAATTGATGCTCGTCACCAGCATGTAGGGGATGGAATCGCCTTTGTTGTAGTACGCGAGCGACTCATCGTCATATTTCATCGCGATCACCATCTGGTACAGCCGGTTGTAGACGGTATCGATCAGAGCGCTCACGAGCAGCTTCCAGGCATAGGAAAACAGCCCTTTGAGACGTTCCCATGAAAACGTTTTTTTCGGCCGCCACCTGACCGTAGCCCAGAGGATGGCTGTGTCGATCGTGTTGTTGACGAGGTTCTGCGCGATCAGCGCCCAGGCGCCGTATCCCTTAAGTGCCATCCATATGCCAACGCCTGCAGCGATCACGGTCCCTGTCAGAGTCGCAAAGAAGAAGCGCTTGAAAAGGAGGTTCCGCGCCACGTAGGCGCTCTGGACGTTCTTGATGCCGCCGACGACAAGGATCAGGGACAGGACCCGAATGTAAGGGACCAGATACGGTCTTTTGTACAAAGAAGCAATGAGCGGCGCACCAAGGTATACGAGGGCGTACAGGATAATGCAGACAGCCAGGTTGAAAAAGAATACCGTGGAAAAATCGACCTCATCCGCGTCCTTTTTCTGGACCAGTGCATCATTGAGCCCGCAGGTCACAAACACGGACAGGATAGCGGTGATGATCGAAACGATCGCGACGGTCCCGTAGTCTTCGACTTTCAGGATCCTGGCCAGTATGAAGCTGACAACAAGCGTGACCCCCTGCGCGCCTACACGCTCAAGGAGCCGCCAGATAAAGCCGTTTGCCACTTTCCTGCTGTCCGCCATGCCGTTTTTCCTTTACGGTCCGTGTTATACTTCCGCCTCTGAGGTTTATTTCAGTCCCTGACGATCCTATGCTTCAGCCGCAGGAGCCAGGGAAGCTTGTCCTCCAGAAAACGGTGAAGTTTGTATTTGCGCCAAAGAGCGCCGAATCTCGGCTGTTTCAGCGCTTCCTTATCATTCTTTTTCACCGCGATCATGAATTCCGTTCTCAGGATGTCCGCTTCGCGTTCCCCTACCGCATCGGCAAAGGCTTCGTGATATTTCCCGCCGTAATATTCGTCGACGTTCTGCAGCAGCCCGACCATGGCCCTCTGATGGGCTATGTGCTTTTCCGGATCGTTCCATATGCGGACCGTCCAGGAATCCTTAACGCCTTCATTGTGACGCGACATGGTCTGCTTCAGGCAGCGGATCTTCCCCTGAAAAGACGCATACATGAGGATCGTATAATCACCGATATCCTGCATCTTGAAACATGCAGGCGGGTCCACATATGCTTCCCGTCTGATCATGAAGGAATTGGTCGCAAACAGGCCGGCACCCGTGCGGATGATCTCCCCGGCGTCGTAATCGCGGTCTTCCTCAATTTCGGGATAGACTTCATCCTTCGATTCATCCGTCCCCACGACATGGTTGTATGCCGTATGGACGCACATGGAATGGTCCGGATGGCTGCGCAGGAAATCGACCTGGCGCTGCAGTTTCAGCGGGTCCTCCCAGGAATCGTCGCACTCGCAGAAAGCGAAAAATTCACCTGAAGAAAGCGGGACCAGAAGATCCCGCGTAATATGCAGAGCAGGGTTGTAATACTGGTTTTCCGTCTCGTAATAACCGCGGATCTTATCCGGATACCGCGCTTCGTATTCGCGCAGGATCTCCGCCGTACGGTCCGTTGAAGCATCGTCGTGCACGAAGATCTCGTATTCGAAATCCGTCTGCTGGCAGACCATGCTGTCCAGTGCGCGTGCGATATACTTTTCATGGTTATAGGCGAGGCAGAATACCGATACCAGAGCAGACATATGTGCTTCCTTAAGAATGATTTGATTTTATTCCAGAATGATGTCGCAGATGCGGTCGATGTCATCCGGTTCAAGATCCGCGTACATCGGCAGTGTCAGCACGCGGTCCGCGACGTAAGCAGCCACGGGCGTTGTCTTCCGTCCGGCAGTCGGCCATCCGCGGTAGCATTCGTAATCGCTGGTCAGCGGATAGAAATACTTCCGAGCAAAGATCCCGTTCTCGGCAAGGCGTGCGGCCGCTTCGTCACGTCCGTACTTATGGCCGTCGAAGATCACCGGGAAATATGCGTAGTTCGGTTTCGTATCCGCCTGCGGCGCAGGCATCACGATCCCGGGTACGCCGTCCAGCCGTCCGTGATAGTGCTTCCAGACTTCCTTTCGCTTTTCGATCTCCCCTTCCAGATGGCGCAGGTTGCAGATGCCCATGGCTGCCTGGAATTCGTTCATCTTGGCATTGCCGCCGATATAAGCGCATTCCTCCGCATTTCGGATCCCGAAGTTTTTCCTGTCGTTCATCTCCTGGACCAGCGCATCGTCCCTGAAGCAGACCGCGCCGCCCTCGATGGTGTGGAACACCTTCGTGGCATGAAAACTGAACATGGACATGTCGCCGAAATTGGCCGTGCTGACGCCCTTATATCGCACCGCAAAGGCATGTGCGGCGTCATAGACCACTTTCAGATGATGTTTTTTCGCTATCTCCGCAATCTTTTCCACATCGCAGACGTTGCCGTAAACGTGGACCGGGACGATGGCCACGGTCTTCTCCGTAATCAGCGATTCGATCCTGTCCGCATCGATCGTATAATCCCTGTCATTGATATCGCAAAAGACCGGAACGAGGCCGTTCCGGCTGATCGCATGCGTGGTCGAGACAAAGGTAAACGGCGTCGTGATGACCTCCCCGCCCCGGGGGAGGTCCATCGCGGCGATCGCGTTTTCCAGTGCCAGATGTCCGTTCGTATACAGAATGACGTGCGGGACTCCAAGATATTCTTCTAGCGATCGCTGAAGTTCCTCATGCTTGCTTCCCATGTTGGTCAGCCAGCGGGTGTCCCACAGTTCCCTGATTTCCTCCGCATACTCTTCAAAGGATGGCATGGAGGATCTGGTCACGTTGATGCGCATAAAACTCCTTTCCGGCGGAGCCGGAGCATATCGTTATTCTTCGGCAGGCAGTTCGCTCGTGCAGTGCGGGCAGCGGACGGCGTCGATCGCGATCTCGCTCTTGCAGAACGGGCAGATCTTCGTGGTCGGGGCTTCCGGTTCCGGAGCGGGTTCGGCTTTCGCCCTGCGTTCCTCTTCCAGCTTGCGGGCCTTGTTGATTGCCTTGACGACGGTGAATACGATCAGGGCAAGGATCAGGAAGGTGATGATCGCGCTGATGAAGGCACCGAACTTGATGGCGACTTCTTCCGTGACCACCGCACCTTCGGCATCCAGTACGGCTTCCTTCAGAACGATCTTCAGGGCGTTGTCCAGGCTGTTGACACCGGGGATCAGTGCCATCAGAGGATTCACGATGTTGGCCGTAAAGGCACCGACCAACGCCGTGAAGGCACCGCCGATGATGACGCCGATGGCCATGTCGATCATGTTGCCCTTCAGTGCAAATGCTTTGAATTCCGAAATGAATTTTTTCATGGTTTTCTCCTTTCAGGAAATACGGTTGTATCTTTTTATTTTATATGATTTTTTCCTCAATTGCAAGCCTTGTCACGTCCAGAACCTGCTGCATCTGATCTTCGGTACCGACCGACACGCGGATGCAGTTGACGAGAGAGGCGCTCTGGCTGACGTTGCGCACGAAGATATTGTGCGCTTCATACCATTTCAGGATCGCCTGCTTGGTCCCGGCATTCCGGCAGCGCAGGAGCACGAAGTTGCCGCAGCTCGGAAAGGCTTCGAAAAAGTCTTTCAGCGGCTCCCGGTTCATCCCGTTGATGAAGATCTCCCGGGCGCTCCGCACTTCTTCCGCATAAGCCCGCATGTAGGCGGAATCCTTAAGGGCTGCAATGGCCGCGACCTGCGTGAAGGTCGTGATATTTTTCGGATTCCGGATGCGCGAGATCGCCTGAATGTTCTCCTCCGAGGCAATCAGATAGCCGAATCTGATGTTCGCAAGTCCGAAAGCCTTGGAAAGCGTCCGCGTCACCAGAAGGTTTTCGTGGTGAAGGACCAGGCGGCAGGAGGAAGCGGCGCCGGAGAATTCGATATAAGCTTCGTCCAGCAGGAAGACCGTATCCCGGAAATCGTTGACCAGTTCTTCAACGCAGGCGGAGGGGATCAGCGTTCCGGTGGGGTTGTTGGGGTTGCAGACATAAGCCATATCCGGCTTCTCACGTGCGAGATCCTCCCGCAGCTGCTGCAGGGAAAGTTCAAAATCAGAACTCATTTCCGAATAGCAGAGCTTCGCTCCGGTGGATTCCGCGGTCAGGCGGAAATTGTCGTAGGACGGCCAGAGTACCAGCACCTTTTTCCCCTCGCCGAGATAGGCGCGGGCGATGTATTCGTGAAGCGAGTCGGAACTGCCGAAATATTGGATGTTCGCTTCGGGCATGCCGGTGTAGGCGGAAAGCGACCGCATCAGTTCCTCATTGAAAGTCGACGGATAAAGATGGAAAAAGTCCTCCTCTTCCATGAGGTCCTTCAAGGCCTGCCGCACTTTCGGCGAAGGCGGGACGGTTGCTTCGTTCCAGTCCAGTTTCAGGATCCCGCTCCGTTCGCCGGCAGGGACCGACCAGATCTTATGTGAAGCCACCTTGTACGGTTTTAAGGTCAGAAGACGCGGATTAACGTAACTCATGCTCTTCCCTCCTGATAGTTTTCGTATGACGGATCGATCGCCTTCAGTTCGGCAAAGGTATCGATCTCCTGAATGTCGTCCTCACTGCAGGGCCTTATCGCAACGCGGTAACGTTCCTTCAGGACCGACATGGGGACCTGTTCCCAGTAATACTCGCGGCCGCCGGGCATTTCCGCCACGGTCTGCAGGTCTTCTGCCATGCGCGCACCGTCTTCGGCATTCCAGTACGAGATACCGATCACCTGGTAGCAGTCCAGGCCGCCGCGCTTTTCATCCTGGATGATCCCGTTCTTCACCGGAAAGCACCAGTCATCGGTCCGTTCCTTGTAGACACCGAGGAAATCGGAGGTGTAGTGATAGCGCGTGATCACCGCCGGATTCCGGATCAGCAGGTCCGCATCGAAAATGTAGCTGTTCTGCAGTTCATTCTTCACGCACAGCGCCGAAAGGATGTTGTTGGCCTCTGAATAACCGGGATTTTCGACGAAGCGGAGCATGGGATATTTCTCCTTCAGCACGTCGAACTTCTCCGCCATGTAGCCGCGAACAATGACGATGTCCTCGATCCCGGCGGCAAGCACGGCGTCGATAAGTCCGTCGATCAGCCTTTTTCCGTGGACCGGTACGAGCGGCTTCGGCATGTCCAGCGTGACCGGAACGAGACGCGAACCGAACCCGGCTGCGATGAAAACGGCCCGTTTTGCCCGGTAAGGCTGCAGAGCCCGGATGCCTTCCGGCGTGATCCGGCTGTCCTGCATCAGTCCGCGTGCCGTCAGAGTCCTGACCAGCTGATTGACGGAACCGAGAGAATACCCGGTCCGTGAAGAAAGCGCGCGCTGCGGCAGAGCTTCATCCGTCTCCGCCAGCGCGGCCAATATGCTGAATTCCTTACGGTTGAGATCCATAAATCCTCCTCTGGTTCATTTGTTGAACGAAAAAGGCGTTCATTTCCAGATGATAATATCACGGAATTGAACGCCTGTCAAGGTTTTGTGTTCAGTTTTCGGATTAGTCGTGCCGAATATGAACGGATCTGAATCCGAATTCTGTTTTGTACGGCATCAGAGACCTTTGTTTTTGCAGTAAGCTGCCAGTGCCTCTTCGTAAGGAATGTCGGGCTGCATGTCTTCATCCGAATGCAGATCGCCGCGCTTTTCCACGGGCGGGAAGGCATGCCAGTCGCCGTACTGCGAAGTCAGGAAACTGTCGTATCCTGCGGGAACAGGAAGCGTAATGTCTTCAAAAGGCAGGCGGATGATCTCACCAAAACATTCCCGGCGGAAATAATTGTGGCGGAAAGCATCAAGCGTGATGACCGCATGGGACCAGAAGGCTGCACCGGTACCGTTAAACTGCCGGGCCAGTGCTTCCACTTCGCGCACGTTGTCCATGGGATCCCTGCCGGACCAGGATGCCGCGCGCTGCCTGCCTTCTTCCGGAAGGTACGGATTGCTGCGGCGCATGTAGTTTGAATTGTCGATACAGAGATCGCGGATGCGGTTATAATACGGTTCCGCGCCGTCAGGCTTCCATTCATCAAGCGGGAAAATATCCAGATACAGCCCCATGTTGAAGCCCTGGAGGGCAAAAGCAGGATTGAGTGCTGAAGTCCGGACGTTGCGCAGGCGCGCGAACGTGAAGAAATACCCCGGTGTTTTCCCGGGTGCCTGCAGTTCGTAAGGAGCAGCAAATTCGGGCATCAGGGACAGAAGCTTCTCGTAGTCTTCCCGCGGCATGCCGGCGTCGATGTCGTCATCCCAGGGAATGAATCCGCGGTGGCGCGCTGCACCGAGCATGGAGCCGCCGACCAGAAACCAGGTAAGACCATGTTCCCTGCAGAAGCGGTCAAACTCCATCGCGAGGTCCAGAAGGACCAGCCAGATCTTCTTCCGCCTCGTGTCGCAGAAGAATTCGCAGCGGGTCTCCTCTTTCAGAAAATCGGCCGAAAACTCCGGCCGCTCCGCAAGTATCCGTTCAACTTCCGTCATTGTCAGTTCTCCTTTTTGCTCCGTGCGCTCCCTCACCGTTTTCTGTATTTTACCTCTGCGCCGGGGACTTGTAAAGTCCTCCGTTTTTCGCTATAATGACGGAACGAAAACGTTCGTCAACAGGAGTTTGCCATGGGTAACGTCTTTTATTTCAACTGGGAACCGCAGCTGATGATGTGGCTGCAGCAGGTGCTCGGCGATTTCGGTGCGAAAGTCGCATCGCTCATCTCCGCTTTCGGTGAAGAGATGCTGATGGTCGGCATCATGGGCTTCGTATACTGGTGCATCGACAAACGCTGGGGCATTTATCTCGGCATCAACCTGACGGCCTCCGCCGCCTGGAATCCGATGATCAAGAACATCGCGCTCCGTCCGCGCCCCTACATGGTCCACGACGGGGTAAAATGCCTGAAACCGATCGACAAAAGCGGCGACATCATGGATCCGCTGGTCCAGGGCTGGTCCTTCCCCAGCGGCCATTCCTGCAACGCGGCCACGGTCTACGGCTCGTTAGCCTATTATAAGAGGGTAAAAGCCCTCATCACGATCGCGGTCGTCATCCCTCTTCTCGTCGGCATTTCCCGCTTCGTGCTCGGTGTCCACTATCCGACCGACGTTCTGGCCGGCTGGGCGCTCGGCCTTGCCAGCGTCCTTCTCGTTTCGTGGATGCAGAAGGTCATCAAAAAGGACTGGGTACTCTACCTGATCCTTCTCGCAACGGCGATCCCGGGCCTTTTCTACTGCACCAGCACCGACTACTTCACTTCTCTCGGCATGATGATCGGGACCTACGCCGGCGCCATGGTCGAGACCCGTTTCATTCACTTTGAGAACACGAAGAGCATCCCGCGGATGATCATCCGCACGCTCTTCGGCATTGTGCTCTACCTCGGGCTGAATACCGTGCTGAAAATGCCGTTCAGCAAGGAATTCCTGAACTCCGGTTCTGCCGCCGCGCATGCGGTGCGGATCGCCCGCTATGCCGTCATCCTCTTCGTCGAAGTCGCCCTTTATCCGGCCTGTTTCAGGTTCTTCCGGAAAAAGGCCTGACAGAGCTGTTCCGCTGACGTTCCTGCAGGTGACTGTCCGTTCAGGTCCGGACTGCCGTTACGGCAGCCCATTCTCCGATGAAGTCGGTGCGGATGTTCGTCCAGGCCGGGTTTGCCGCGAAAGCCTCAGCGACTTCATCTGCCCGCGTATTGATGATCCCCGAGCCGATGAATACCCCGTCCGGCTTCACGTACCGGTCAGCCGCGCCCGGCGCGGCAAGTTTCAGAATGACCGGCGCGAGAATGTTGGCGGTAACGACGTCATATTTTCCCGCAGCTCCTTCCTGCACGGAAGGATCCGTCAGAATATCCCCCATAAGCAGCCGGAAACGGCTGCTTTTTTTGTCGAATCCGTTGATCCTCAGATTCTCAAAGACAACGTCTTCACAGGCCGGATCGACCTCTGTTGCCGTAACTCGTTCTGCACCGGAAAGAAAGGCCGAAAGTGCCAGGACTCCGCTGCCCGTTCCGATGTCCAGAAGGCTTTTCCCGATAAGATCAAGATGCGCCATCCCGTCCAGGCAGAGCCTCGTTGAAGCATGGGCGCCGGTCCCGAAGGCCGTTCCCATCTCCAGACGGAGAAGTTTCAGTTCACCTTTCCCGATCCTCTCGCGCGCCTCTTCAGGCACTTCGCTCCAGGCCGGGCAGATGAGGATGCCGTTCGCCTCGATCGGCTGCGCATACTGCTTCCACCGGTCCCGCCAGTCTTCCTCCCTGCTGATGCCGCTCTCCAGTTCAGCTCTCCTTACGATCCCCATGGCTTTCAGTTTCTCCAGCCCGTCCGCGACGGCAGCTTCGATCGCCCGGATCTCCTCCGGAGAATACCGTCTGTCGTGGATGGTGTAGGAATCGTCGCTGCCTTCGGCATCCTGCGGCGCAGCTGAGGCTTCCGGGTCCAGTGCGGAATGCAGGTAGAAGCGGATCTGCAATTCTCCTTCCGGAACTGCGGCATCCGGCTGAAGCTCGGCGTCAGGCGCGAGGAATAAAAGTGCCTTATCCTCTGCCGACAGCGGATCCGCTTCTATGATCTCTAGACTGTCAAGTCCGAGTTCTCCCAGCATTGCCGAAACTGCCTCTTCGGCTTCCGTTTCCGTTTTAATCGTATAACTGAGCCACTCCATGGCCGTTTCCTTTCCCGAGAAAAAGCGCTGCCCGCTTTCACGAACAGCGCTTTCCGCGTTCTGTCAGCCTTCCGGCTTTCAGTTCTTATTCAAGTTCGATCGTACCGACGGGGCAGCCACCGGCGCAAGCGCCGCATTCGATGCACAGATCGGGATTGATCTCATACTTGCCATCGCCTTCGCTGATGGCGCCAACAGGGCAATTGCCGGCGCAGGATCCGCACATGATGCAGTTATCACCGATTTTATAAGCCATGATCATTCCTCCTTTGTTGTACTGAGAGTAACATCTTCCTGTTCCGATTCATTTTACCAAGTCATCCCGCGTAATGCAAGAGGGAATTTTGAACTTTCTGTGAAGTTGCTCCGTTTAGTTCTGTACATCCTTGCGGAAGCCAAGTGTCAGCTTGAGGGTGACGGCGGAATACTCGCCGCGGTTCAGGCGCATCACGCTCAGTTCGACCTCGGTGCCGCCCTTGTAATACTGCAGTTCGTTGACCAGTTCGTCATAGCTCGAGACCTTCGTGCCGTCAAAGGCGGTGATAATGTCATACGGCAGCAGGCCTGCCTTATCAGCCGGGCTTCCCTCGCCGATCTCATAGACGTAAGCCCCTTTCGGAATGCCGTAAGCGTCCATGTAGGCCGACGAAAGATTCTTGAAGGTCACGCCCATGTAAGGGTATTCATCGTCCGAAACGGGGACACGGGCTTCCATAAGGGAAAGCTTTGACATGATCTCCTTTACGCTGGAGATCGGGATCGCAAAGCCGATGCCTTCGACGTCGGTATCGGAATATTTGGCGTTGTTGATGCCGATTAGTTCGCCGTCAGCATTCAGCAGCGCGCCGCCGGAGTTGCCGGGGTTGATCGCAGCACTGGTCTGCATCAGGTACATTTTGGTACCGTCTTCGAATTCCACTTCACGGTTGAAGGCACTGACCACGCCGGTCGTTACGGACTGGCCCCAGCCGAGGGCGTTGCCGATCGCAATGACGCCCTGTCCGAGTTTCAGATCGTCGGAATCACCGATCTTGATGACCTTGATGCTTTCCAGCGTACTCTTCTCCAGATCAGCCATTTTCACGCCGACGACCGCAAGATCGTTATTCTTATCGGTTCCCTTGACATAGGCCGACACCGACTTTTCATCACAGAATGTGATCTCGATCGTGTCTGCGTCTCCGATCACGTGGTGGTTGGTCACGATCCACAGTTCGTTTCCGTCGTCGCCGATGATGATGCCGCTGCCGGCGCCCTTTTCTTCATATTTGCGGTCGCCGCCCCAGTAGCTCGGGTATGACACGGTCTGTGTGATCACGATCGATACAACGGAAGGAAGGACCTGTTCCACGATGTCGGAAACATCCGTAAGGCCGGTGATCTTTCCTTTGACGGCTTCGGCCGTCCCGATCACAGGTTCTGCGGAATAAGTTTCACTGCTTTCCGTCACAGGCACGGTTGATGCGTCGGCAGTTTCGTTTCTGCTTCCCGGTCTGCTGTGATTATCGTTTCCGGAACGTCCGGGATCTTCTGCAGAAGGCTGCTCCGGCACGGTGCCGTCGATTAGCCGGTCTCTGCTCTCCTTCAGGCTGGAAACTTCCGTCCGGAGGTCCTGAATGGTCTTCGCGATCCCGCCGGCTGCGTAACCGGCAGCGCCGACCAGAAGGGCTACGGCAAGAACTGCTGCCGTCAGGCGCAGGCCTTTCTTCTTCCGCACTTTCTTCTCCGCCTTCGCCGCTTTTTCAGCCGCTTCCCTGGCTTCGATCTCCCTGCGGATCGCTTCAGCCCGTTCTTCCTGTTCGCGGCGTCGTTCCTCCTCTGCGCGGCGGAAGTTGGCTTCCCATTCCGCTTCCTTCTGCCTGCGTTCCGCTTCAAGACGTTCCGCTTCGGTCTGTCTTGCCTCTTCTATGGCTTTCGCCGCTTCTTCTTCCGGCGTCGGACCGTTTACCGGCTCTTCCGGAACGGAAGGGCTGACCGGTTCCTGTTCATCAGTTCTGTTTATGTCGTCGTTCATGGATAACACCTCACTTTTGCGGGCAGCATGCAGAAACGCCCGCTTTTTTCTTGTGACGTCACAAGTATAGCGGGCGTTTGTGAGGAAATTGTGATAAAACTTTTCAGGTTTTGTGAATAATCAGGGCAGATTCAGTTTCGTACGGATGGAATCCATTTCCTGCTTCGCAAAAGCGTTGATCCTGCGGATATTGGATGACGGAACATAGTTTTCATCGCCGTACAGGAAGTTGTGCAGCTGTGTGACGTCCTGTTCCAGATCAGCGGCATAAACGAATGAAGTCGGGATCGGGAAAGTCACGTGGTTAAACGGGAAGCCTGCACTGCCGCCAATATTGTATGCCTTGGCATCGGCCAGGAGATCAATGATTTCCCGCTTGTCAAAGCTGAAGCGGACGTTGCTCGTGACTGCCGTGATGAGCTCGCTCAGCTGGCTGATCTTCATGGTTTTGGCCTTCTGCAGGATCAGGTTGATGATCTTTCTCTGGCGCTCGGTACGGCCGTAGTCATCTCCGACGCCCTTGCGCATGCGTGCGACCGCGATCGTCTGGCCGCCGTTCAGATGATATGTCGCAGCTTCCTGCGGCAGCGGCCTGACCTTGTAAGGCCGTTTGGTCACCAGTTCCGTCTCATAGACGAAGCCGCGCATCTCCGTCGCCTCTTCCTTGGTAAGGTACATGTCGATTCCGCCAAGTGCGTCCACGACGTCGGCAACGGCCGTCCAGTTTACGACGACATAATCGTCGATCTGCAGGTCGAAATTGCGGCTCATGGCTTCGACCGTATGGATCGCGCCGTATTGGCAGTAGGAGTCCGTGATCTTGCCGAGTCCTCCGTTCACTTCCGATTCGAAAGCACAGTCACGGTAAACCGAGCAAAGTTTGATCTCATGGGTCGCATTGTTCAGGGAAACCAGGATGACCACGTCCCCCTGCGTCCACTGATCCAGATGTTCGTTGTCTCTTGCGTCAACGCCGAAAACGGCAAAGGTCGAAAAGCCGGTTTTGACGGGTGCCGTGACCGTTTCCACGGGTTCGTCGCTCGGCAGAGTGTATGCAATGATTTCCGTGCTTCCTTCGGGATCCTCGATCACGAAGGTGGGCTGTCCCTGCGTTCCGGACGGATCAAGCGAGGGAAGGCCGGGCTGTGCCTGCCCAGAAGGGTTCGTCTTTCCCGGCTGATCAGTCATGATGTCGAGGGCCTTGACAAAGGTATTGATTCCCCAAAGACCTACGCACAGCACAAGTAGCAGGATGCTTTCCAGAATCAGTCCGAAAATCTTCCTGTGCCTCTTGTTCTTATATTGTTTCATCCGCTTTTGATATTCCTTGCGGGCGTTTCGTTCCGCCGCCTCCGGATCCGGTACGGCAGATTTTCCGGCAGCCCGCATGGAATCCGTAAGAAGGATGTCTTCGTCTTTCTTGTTCGCCATTGAATAAACCTCCGGTACTGCGGAACATTATACTCCGTATTTGGAATAAAAGCAATACTCAGCAGTCTTAAGCGCGGGATATCCGGAAAATTTTTATTGAAAGTTTCTTTTTTCATCACTTTATGATATGATCAGTCTCGGATGAAGACCGGGCTGTCCGGCCGAAACGTTCGTTAAAGAAATGATCGGAGAAATGATCCATGAACAAGATTCACGGCGAATCCAGACTCAGTTTTGCAGAAGCGACCAGCATCATCGTCGGCCACGGCGTCGGGAGCGGCATTCTGGCCGTTCCGTTCCTTGCAGCGCACAACAGCCTCCGGGAGATCCTGCTGATCCTTCTGTTCACCTACCTTTTCAATCTTCTGCTTCACCTCATCATTGCCGAACTTTCCTACAACAACGGCGGCGCGCAGTTCATCAGCTGTTTCAACGCGGAACTCTTCTCCGGAAAACTGAAAAAGATCCTGACCTGGCTTGCCTTCGGTCTTCTGGGACTGTCCGTTCTGGTCAACGTCAGCGGCTTCCTGACCGGCGCGGCAGCCGTATTCAAGGCCTGGTTCGGCCTCCCCGACATCGCCGGCATCCTCATCTTCTACGTCTTCGGCGCCGGCGTCGTTCTGTTCGGTCTGAAGCTTGTCGGCATCTGTGAGAAATACGCCGTAGGCGCCATGGTCGCCGTCATCGTGATCCTTTTCATTGCGACACTGTCAAGGCCTCTCAGCGAGCTGCCGACCGGCTTCAGGGGCATATCCAATGCTCTTGCACTTTTCGGCATAGTCTCCTTCTCCCTTTCGGCAGTCATGTCCACGCCGCAGGTCGTAAAAGGCCTTGAGGGCGATGCGAAAAAGATCCGCCGCTCGATCGCTCTCGGGCTCGCCGTCAATTTGCTCCTGATCTTTCTGGTCACGCTCATGACCCTGCTCGGTGCAGGAAAGAACATTACGGAAAACGGCGCTCTGGTCGACCTTGCAGCACATCTCGGCGGCTGGGTCAGCATCGTCGGATACGTCTTTACGCTTCTCGCGCTCGCTACCAGTTTCTGGGCCAACACGCTGAACCTCCGCGACATCATCCACGAGCAGACGAAATGGGGCCTGAAACCCAGCTGGCTCGCGGCTTCCGTTCCCTGCCTGGCCCTTGCGCTGCTGACTCTTGCAAGTTTCGTCAGCCTGGCGCGCTACGCCAGCGCGATCCAGGTCGTGACCGGTCTCGGGATCATCTTTGCCTATTACCTGTCGCGGAAACGGGTGGGAAGTTCCGCTCTCGTCGGGCGTTTCGGCACGGTCCCCTTTCTGATCCTGACAGCTATCTGCTCGCTGCTTGCCACCGTCGGTGCCATGCTGCCCGTTAAATGACAAGGAGGATGAAATGACTTCTTCACGTAATAAAAAAGGCAGATCTGCCCTGCTGCTCCTTCCGGCCGCCGGCGCCGCCGTGTTCTCCGCCGGAGTCCGCGAACTCTACCGCTATTCCTTTACCCGTTCCGGCTCTCCGCTTGTCAGCCTTCTGAAAGGCGAAAGAAAGACTCATGAAGAAGCCTATTACACATGGCGCGACGTCCGGAAGGAAATTCTTAAGGCAGCGCCGCAGATCCGCATGTCGATCCTTTCCGACCGAGGTGAGCGCCTTGCCGGTTTCTATCTTCCCTGTGAAAATTCTGACGGCAGCCGGATCGCCTTCATCGTTCACGGCTACGGTTCCGAACACGCCGAAACAGCCGGCATGGTCCTCGATTACTGGCACAGCCGCGGCTTCGACGTCTTCGCCCCGGACAACACCGCGCACGGAGAAAGTGACGGTGAGATCATCGGGTTCGATCTTTTTGAAAGCGCGGACGCGCTGAAATGGATCGAGTATCTGAAAACGCGTACGGAAAAGCCTCTGCAGATCGTCCTTCACGGCTTCTCGCTCGGCGGAGCCAGCGTCATGAAAATGAGTGATCAGATCGGTCCGGAGGTGAAGTTCATCGTCGAAGACAGCGGCTACACCGAGGCGGAAAGCCTGCTGAAGGCTTCCCCGCTGTTCCGCACGCTGAAACTCGTTCACCGTCTCATGACCGGAAAAGTCCTTGCGGATACCGACGTCAGACCGAACCTTTCCCGTGCTTCGGTCCCCATCCTCTTCGTTCAGGGCACGGACGATCCGACGGTCCCCTCCGAAAACGCTCCGGCGCTGTACGATTTCTATCAGGGGCCGAAGGAAAAGCTCATCCTTCCGGACACGAGACATATCGAAGGCATGTACACCGCGCCGGAAGAATACGCCGCAAAGATCGATGAAATGATCGGGAAATACATTCACTGAGCGGCCGAAGCTAAACCAAAAAAACAAAGGCCACGAGATCAACGGCCTGAAACATAACATCACACAAGGAGGAATCTATGGGCAGATTAACAGGAAAAATTGCTGTCGTCACCGGAGCCAGCAGCGGCATGGGCAAGGAGATCGTTACTCTTTTTGCCAAAGAAGGAGCGAAAGTGGTCGCCGTAGCCAGAAGGAAAGAGCGCCTCGAAGCATTGGCGGAAAGCCTGAAAGAGGAAGAAGGCGTCGTCCGTGTATTTCCCGGTGACATCTCTGTCAGGGAAGTCAACGAGGCCATGATCGATTTTGCCGTCAGAGAATTCGGCAGACTGGACATTCTGGTCAACAACGCCGGCATCATGGATGACATGGCCGCCGTCGGCGATTTCAGTGACGAAAAGCTGAGATCCGTTTTCGAGGTCAATGTTTTCGGACCGTTCTACGCAACCAGGAAGGCCGTCAACACCTTCAAGACCCAGGAAAGCGGCGGAGCGATCGTACATATCGCCTCCGAAGGCGCCTATAAGACCTGCGCCGGCGCGGTATACTGCGCCAGCAAGTCTGCCGTCGTCACGCTCTCCCGCAATACGGCTTACATGTACAAGAATGATGGGATCCGTTCCAACTGCATCATCGCCGGCGGCTTTGCGACCGAGATCAGCACTTCCATGGGTATGCCGAACATGGACGCCTATGCGAAGCTTCAGCCGAACCTGGCCACTTCCCCCGCCCCCGGCTCTCCCGTTGAGATCGCCCGTGCGGTACTGTTCCTGGCCGGCGACGAAGCCGCTTACATCAACGGCGCCGAGCTGGCGGTTGACGGCGGCTGGTGCACGGCCTGATCCGCATGAAAAAGCATCAACAAACATCTTACGTTGTCAACAACAAGCCGTAAGGACGTAAAAACGTGCCGTTCTGAGCCCATGAAGCACTCAGGACGGCACGTTTATTTCATGCAGATTATTTTGTCGGTCTGCTTTTCCTTACAGGATCGGGATCTTGATCCGCAGGTCGCTCATCGGGAAAGCGGAGCAGGAATGGAACCAGCCCATCTCCTTATCCATCCGGCGGCGTCCGTCGCCGAGAGGCGAAACAAAGATGTTTCCGCCCAGCAGCTGAGCCCGGCAGTAGCCGCACTCACCGCCGCGGCAGTGTGCGTCAATGGGAATGCCGGCGCGTTCAAGCGACACGGCGACCGGTTCATCAGCCTTCGCGTCGATGACGTCTTCCTGAATGCCGCGGACGACCGTGATCTTATATGTCTTTCCGATCTGATCTTCGGGGAAGCCGGGGATCTGCTTCACGTTTGCCGGCTGCATCATCGCTTCATGACGGAAGCGGCGGTCCGGAACGCCCATGTTCTTCAGGGCTTTCTGTACCAGGAAGAACATCGGCCACGGTCCGCAGAAGAAGTAGGTCACGTCACCTTTTGAATACTTGCGGATCAGCTCCTCCGTCACGAAGCCCTTTTCGCCTTCCCAGTCGGGATCGTCGGACATGATGTTGACGATCTTTACGCGCGGGCAGGCTGCCGCAATGCGGTCAAGCTCCTCGCCGCAGACGATGTCGCCGTGCTGCACCGAGCCGTAGAGGATCGTCAGATCCGCGTCCAGCGTGCCGTGGGCGATCTCGCGGGCCATGGACAGGAACGGCGTGATGCCGCTGCCGCCGGCAAGGCCCATGATCGTCTTCGAATCGCGCACCGCATCCAGATGGAAAGCGGAGAACGGAAGGTCGACTTTGACCTCGTCACCGACCTTCACTTCGCTGTAGATGTAGTCCGGGACGAAATAGGGGCGGTTCTTGCGCACCGTGATCTCAAAATAGGGCTTCTCCAGGCGCGCTTCAAAAGGTGCGGAAGAGATCGAATAGGCACGGGTGACCACGCTTTCGCCGATCTTGAAATAGAAGCAGGCATACTGCCCTGCCTGGAATACCGGGACGTGGCCGCCTACCGGTTCAAAGCGGAACGTCTTCGCGGTGGGGCTGGCGTCCGTTACCGAGACCAGACGGTAGCTTTCGGGACCCGGATGAAGCGCGTCCGCGAGAGCGCGAATGGGATCCTTCGGATCGGGCACGTTCGAAGCAGCCTGGATGGTTTCCCGGCGCAGCCTCGTCACGCGGGAAGCTCCGCCGACGTCTTTCAGAAATCCTTTGACTTTCATTTCGCGCTTCCTCCTTTCGCCGCATCCATGGCAGCCTTGGTATATTTAGCCGCTGCCCTGCCGTTCGTCACGGCCGGCCCCATGCCGTTGCCGCTCATGCCGGTCGCGCATGCAAATTCAAGGCCTTCGATGAAGTGGTCCTCTTCGCGCATCTGGAGCCTCGCCACCGCATGGTTGTCGATCGAATGGGTATAGCCGTAGATGCTGCCTTTCCAGGAGCCCAGATAGTGGGCGATCGTCGCAGGCGTCGAAACTTCGATCTCTTCGATGCGGTCGTGGATCGTAACGCCGGAAACGCGTTCGTACTCGGCGATCATCTCACGCGCAAGCCTTTCCTTGTAGGCATGATAGTCTTCTTCCTTCATGTCCAGGAACCCCTGTACGTGCGGCAGCGTCGTAATGGAGAACTGCGTATAACCTTCCGGCGTGCATTCCGGATTGGACAGGTTCAGGCAGATGCTGGTCAGATACTTGAACGGGCCTGCCGTCAGTCCCTCGGCACGCAGGTCGGCCGATTCCATCGTATCCGCCTGGAAAATGTTGTAATCCTTAATGCCGATCTCTTCCGGCGTTCCCTTCAGGATCATCATGACTGAGCAGGTCGTCACGGAAAGCTTCATGCCGTTGATGAATTTTACGGCGCCTTCCGGCACTTCCGAAGCCGGTTCGATCATCTGGGTATAAACGCGGTTCGGGTAGGCCGCGCTGATGACGTAATCGCAGTTGATGACATCGCCGCGCTTCGTACGCACGCCCGTCACTCTGCCGTTCTTCACCAGGATCTTCTCGACTTCCTGGCGGAATTCGATCTGGGCGCCGTTCTCTTCGGCTTTCCGCTCCAGCTTCATGCTCATCTCGTGTGAGAAACCGCGGCACACGTAGGAACCGCCGCGGAAATAGTCGGCCATCAGGAAGGCGTAGATCGTAAACGGAAGGTTGTCGATGGGTTCGCCGACGTAGATCCAATACGGCGTAAGCACGTCCACCACGTCCTGCGGGAAGCCCCAGGTATCAATGACTTCCTTCGCAGTGTAGCCGGCGGTCTTGACGAAATCCGGATGCTTTAACAGCATCTGCAGCTTGCTCATTGAATGGGTGGACAGGAAGTTCATGGAATCGTACACGGTGTTGCACAGCAGCATGAACTGATAGACCTTCTCGCCCCAGCCTGGATACTTGGCACCGATCTCATCCGCCATGGTGCGGAAGCCGGCATGCAGCGTAATGTCGATGTTCTTCTTCGGTTCCACGAAGCGGTAGGCTTCGGGCACGCGCAGCCAGTCGATGTCCACACCCATTTCGTCGAAGAACTGTCCGACTTTCAGGCGGTCTTCCTTCGGGCCGATCGACATCATTTCATGCAGTGTCGCTTCGATCTCAAAGCCGTCGCGTACGAACGAGGTCGCAAGACCGCCGGGCAGATTGTGCTTCTCGAGGATCAGGATGTCCTTCACCCCGAAGGCCTGCAGCTGCAGTGCTGCCGAAAGGCCTGCCAGCGCGCCGCCGATGATGATCACCTGATAATGATCTTTGTAAAAGCTCATATCTGTTCCTTTCATAACAAACAGGCCGCCTGCATGACTGTAAGCGGCCTGTGCATATGCTTCCGCTTAGAAGAAGCGGTCGACCAGCTCGCGGGAGTATTCCGCGGTCTCGTCCATGTCACCGAAGGCCATGATCTCGCCGGCATAGTAGGTATCGTACTTGCCCTGCATGGCTTCCACCTTGTCATACCAGCCCGCGGCATAGTCTTCCGAGAAGACGTGCGGGAAGTAGTAGACGCTCCATTCGTTCACGACGTTGGAGGCGGGGTTGTGCATGGTCTTCAGATCGTCCAGAACCATCTTTCTGCATTCTTCGTAAGGCACTTCCTTGGTGTCTTTGTGCTTGCGGAGAGCGTAGGTGGTGATGACCTGATCCTTGGTGTCTTTCCAGCGGCGGTAATAGACCATCAGATGGCCGAGGCGCTCCTTCTGCATGTTTTCAAAAACATAGTAGGAAATCTCGGGATGATCTTCGGGCTTGGTCTCCACGGCCAGAACGTCATAGCGCTCATAGTCGATCTTGGAGAACAGGGCCTTTTCGTCTTCGCGGGCGTCGAAATAGTCGACCATTCCGACCTGGCCGTCCGTGCGCTTGTTCGGGATGTAAAGCGGAGCAGTCACGATGATCTTGTCATACTCTTCGACCTGTCCGTTCACGGTCACGTAGACCTTGCCGTCCCTGCGCTCGACCTTTTCGATCTTCGAATTCAGACGGGCCGGGTTCTTCAGCTTGTTATTCAGGCTTTCCCAGATGAACTGGGTACCGTCCTTCCAGGTCCACAGATTCACTTTCACGAAGTTCATGCAGGTCTGGAAGTCCAGATATTTCAGCACGTACGCAGCCGGGATCTCATCGAAGTAGCCGTAGCCGAAGGAAGTATACGGTCCGATCCAGACGTCCTGAGCCAGTTCAACGCCGTTCAGTTTGCACCAATCCGCGAAAGGCATGGTCAGATCCTTCAGATTCGGGTTTACGCCTTCGACCTTTTCACGGCCGGGCGTGCAGGCATAGCCTTCGTAGCGGCCTTCCGCAACGCCGCGGTGGCCGTTCAGGTCGTAGCCTTTATACTTGGTCTCAAGGATCTCGCCGAGTTTCTTGATCTGCTTCTTCATCTTCAGCAGGCGCGGGATCTTCAGGATGTTCTTCTTCGGTTCAAAGGGTTCGATCACGTCGCCCTTGCTGTTCTTGTAGTTGCGGTTCAGCTTCGGGCCGTCGTGAGTGATGCCGCAGAATTCCTCCACGTCGTGCACGGCATAGTAGCTGGGCACGCCCATGATGGCGCCCATCTCATAGCGTCTGCCGTTGTAATGAGGGGACCAGCACTTGCCGCCCACACGGTCCAGACGTTCCAGGATGGTGTAGTTGGTGTAGCCCTTCTGCTCCAGATACATGCCCGCGGAAAGACCCGCAGGACCGCCGCCTACGATACAGATACGTACGTTTTTATCCATGAATTACCTCCAGTTTTTGGTTTGCGAAACCAATTCCTGAGATATTATACTCCACCCCGCAGGAAATTGCACGAAGTATTTTATGAAAAAGCATCTTTTTCCGTACAGAAAAAGTCCGCGGAGGTATACCGCGGACCTTTTTGGGGCGGTCTGTCATAAAACCGGGCCGCTCAGTTCATATGTTTCTTTACTTCTTACCGGACAGCTTGCGGTAAAGCCAGATGACAAGGCAGGCGCCGGCTGCAGAGATCAGGATGCCGCCGATGCCGATCTTGTCGGCATGAATACCGATCAGTGCGGCGAGAAAGCGGCCGACCACAGAGCCCGCGATACCAAGGATCGCGTTCATCCAGAAACCGTTCTTGGCATTCATCAGGACGCTGGCCAGCCAGCCGGCCAGGGCGCCGATGCAGATCGAAATGATAATGTTCCAGAGCATTTTGATTCCTCCTAAAACTGTAGATGACCAGGGCGTTTCCTCAGGTCTTCGCATCTGAGATCACTTTTTTTACTTTTTTAATTTTATAACTTTCGTGTATTTTTGTCAATCAAGTACAGAACAGCTACGTTAAGCCTTTTCGGAACTGCTGCAGGAAGTGTTACTGAACATGGATATGTTCGGAACAGCTCTGGAAAAGCTTGTCCATCTCATCATTATCCGCCGTATAGGTGATCGTCACGGACCGTCCGTCCATGAACAGCGTGCATGATGTCTGCTTTAACACGACTCCCTGCTGCACAAAATCGGCATTGTAATGGGCGATGACAAGTTTTCCGCCCTGGATCTCATTGCTGGTGTACGTAAAGTCTTTGACTTCCGCGCCGTAGCTTGATGCATAAGAGTTCGTGATGGCGCTCTTAAACAATTCTTCCGTGTAGTCTTCGTATTTATCATTCGCCGAGATAAGCGTGATATTGCTGCCCTGTGTTTCCCCGGCAGGGATCAGCGAAAGCGGATTCGAATTTTCCTTTTCAGTATAATCTTCCGGGATCCAACAGACGACTCCGTCAAAAACGTATTCCTTCAGCCCTTTCGGAGGCTGATCGGCAGCTTCTTCCGTTGTCGGTTCTTACGTGGTCGGCGCTTCGGTGGTCGGTTCTGCTGTCGTCGGAGCGGCCGTGCTTTAATGTTGTTTGCCGTGAGTGATCATCGGGTGATCAGAAATCACCCGCATATCATATCAAACATTTTCGCATTTTTTGCAAGTTTTTTGATTTCTGGTCCTGCATCGCAAAAATGAGATTTCTCTTTTCCGACGGCTGAAAATGTGTTATAGTGTTCGTCGGACGAGGAGGTTCGTGATGCGTTACCGTGATTTTGACGACATGCTGAAAAATAAGGCGGATTCTCTGCCTGATCATGCCGCACTCAGATACGGCGAAAAGACCTGGACTTTCCGTGAACTGTACGAAGCTGTCTGCCGGAAGGCGGAGGAATACCGTGCTTCCGGAAAGACCTGTCTCGGCATTCTTGCAGACGGCAGCCCAGACTGCGTGATCTCACTCTTCGGGGCAGCGAAGGCCGGTCTTCAGCTGGTCATGCTGGATGCCGCTCTTCCGGACGAAGCTTATCCTCCGCTCCTTGCCTACACCGACGTGGATATCCTCTGGGGAGACCCCGATCTCACCGAAGAACTGGCGCCGCATCTCGGAAAAGGCGTCACGGACGGTGCGGGGAAGGTCCTCTTCTTCACCTCCGGCACCACGAGCCGTTCGAAAGCCGTGGAACTGACGCAGCATTCCCTCTGCCAGAGTGCCTGGAACGGCAGCAGCCTCCTGCCTCTTTCCGAGGATGACACGCTTCTTTGCCTCCTGCCGCTCGGGCACGTCTTCGGCTTCGTCTGCGGACTCCTCTGGGGGCTTTCCTGCGGCGCCGCCGTCGCGCTCGGACGGGGGCCGCGCCATTATGCGGATGACTGCCTGTATTACCGGCCGACCGCAGTTTCCGTCGTACCGCTTCTCCTCGGCTTCCTGCTGAAAGCCAGCGCGCTCGATCCCGAACTGAAACTCATCCTGATCGGTGCCGGCGACTGTCCTGACGCGATCCTCCGCGCGGCAAAGATGACCGGTGCGCGGGTCGCCTTCGGCTACGGTCTCACCGAAACAAGTTCCGGAGTTGCCCTCAGCCTCGAAGACGATCCTTTCGCCATGACGGTCTGCCCGGACGATACGGTCACTCTTGCCGAAGACGGTGAGATTCTGATCCGTGTGCCGACCTGCGTGATGCAGGGCTATTACAAGCGTCCGGACGATACGGCTGCCGTGCTGAAGGACGGTGTCCTTTACACCGGCGACCTCGGCCGCTTTGACGAAAACGGCCTGCTGCACGTTACGGGCCGGAAGAAAGACATTCTCGTCCTTTCCGACGGAACGAAGCTTTATCTCCCCGAATACGAGGGGCAGCTGTCCGCCGCGCTGGGAAATCCCGAACTTGCCGTGGTACTGAAAGAGGGGCGCCCCGTTCTCATCTGTCAGGACACCGCAGGAGAAGACGCTGATCCTTCCGAAAAAAAGGCTGCCGTGCTGAAAGCTCTCGCGCCGCTCATGAAGAGCCTGCCGCGCGGCCAGCAGATCACTGATGTCGTCTTTTCCGCCTCGCCGCTTCCCCGCACCGCGACCGGCAAGATCAAGCGCTATGAACTGGGAGCTCTCCTGTGACGGCTTCACGCCGGCAGGTTCTCCTTTCCCGATAACACAGCGTAAAAACTCATACCTGAAAGGAATTTTTCCATGGACCGCACCGAGATCATCGAAAAGATCAAGACCACCATCAACGACTGCTTCCCCGACATGGATGCGAAATCCCTCGAAGAAAACTCCGTCATCAACACCGAGACTTCCATCGATTCCATGGGCTTCGTGCTGATCATCTGCAAACTGGAAGCATTCTTCGACATCCGCATCCCTGAGCGCCAGTGGCAGAAGCTCTCTACGCTGGGCGACGTTGCTGACGCCATTGAGAAAAGGCTGCCAAAGGCATGAGCGGCATCTATGAAAAACCGTACCAGCTGAAAAGTTCCGACGTAAACCGCTGGCAGAGGCTCCGCACGAGCGTGATGATGCGCTGGCTTCAGGAAGCCGCCATCGCGCATACGGAAGAACTCGGCATGGGCCGCGAAAAGACGCTGGACAAAGGCATCCTCTGGATCATCAGCCTGCAGCGCACCGAGATTCTGCGCATGCCGGTATATGACGAAAAGATCGTCGTTCGCAGCTGGCCCGGAAAGACCATGCACGTCTTCTTCCCCCGTTACTACGAGTTGGTCTCGGAAGACGGGTCGGAAGTGATGGTCCGGGCAAGCGCCCTGTGGATGCTGCTGGATGAGAAGACCCGCCGCTTCGTCTTTCCGGAGTCATACGGGATCTCGATCGAAGGCTGCGTTACCGGCCGTGAGATCGCTCTGCCTTCCTCCCCGAAGACTCTGCCTTTTACTGAGGAAAGCCCCTTCACCGTGCCTTTCAGCTACGTCGACCTGAACGGCCACATGAACAATACGCGCTATTACGATCTGGCAGACGACCTTCTCCCTTTCGAAAAGAAAGGCCGCCTGCTGAACACCCTGTTTACGGAATATCTTCACGAGATCCGCGAGGATCAGCCCATCATGCTCCGCCTCGGCTTTGACGAAAGCGGCAGCGCTGCTTTTCTTGCCGGCGAGGATGGATCCGGAACTGCGCTCTTCCGCCTCCGGCTGGAATACGCGCCCTGAAAGATCTTCACATGACAAAACCGGCCGCTCTCAGAGCGGCCGGCTTTTTTATCCAATACAGGCAGGTCATGCACCTGTTTGCGGCATCATTAGAGAAACGTCTCCAGGATGAAAACCACGGCGCAGCATACGGCGGCTACGGTAAGCAGTTTGCAGCCTTTCCAGGCCGCCGCGATCCCCGCGATCAGCGCCGCAGCACCGGCTGCCGGCTGTTCCGTTACGCGCACGATGGCCGGAAACGTCATGACAGCCAGCGTCACGTACGGTACATAATACAGGAAAGAGCGGATAAAGCGGTTTTTGATCGGTTTCCGGATCAGGGTGAGCGGCAGTACGCGCACGGCGTAGATCACGAGGAAAGCAACGAGGATATAGAGATAATTACTCATTTATTTCCGCCTCCTTTGCCGGGAACAGAGCGGCGGCGGCCGCGGAAATGACGACTGTCAGCAGGATAGTGCGGGTGCCTGCGGAGATCTTCGCCAGAAAAGGCACGATGTCGAACAGCAGGGAAGCCGCAAAACTCACGGCCACGCAGCCCATGATCACCTTATCCTTCTTCGCCGGCGGGATGAAGACTGCGATGAACATGCCGAACAGGGCGACGCTGAGCGCGCTCACGAGCCTTGCCGGAAGGAGCGTTCCCATGATGATCCCGAGCGCCGTCCCGCTTGCCCAGCCGGGCATCGTGACCGCCATCGCACCGTAGTTGTAGCGCGGGTCAAGATATCCCGGCCGCGCGACCGTGATCCCGAAGATCTCATCCGTTACCACCGCGCCGAAGATGAAGCGGTGATAATTCTTCATCTGCGGATCGATCTTCTGGCTGAGCGCGCAGCTCATGAGAAAATAACGGGCGTTCGTGATCAGGGTGACAAGAGCGACCTCCCAGAGCGAAGCTGCCGCACCGATCAGGGAAAAGAGTGCATACTGGCCGGCGGAGGCCATGCAGAGAAAACTGGCAAGTGCGCCTTGGAAAGCGGTAATGCCGATGCTTTTCGCGGCAATGCCCAGCGAAAAAGAGACGGCAAAGTATCCCAATGCAATGGGGATGCCGTCTCTGACACCTTCGAGAAACGCCGATTTCGCTTTCATTTCCATAACCTTCGGGCGCACTCGCAGCCGTGTGTTACTCCGCCTCGATCTCCTTGATGATGCATTCGTTGCCCTGCAGCAGCCAGGTCTCACCCGAGCCGCAGTGCGGACAGGTCTTGCCGTACTTTACGGTTTCATATGTCTTTTTGCAGTTGTCGCACCAGGTGACGCCGGGAATCGTTTCGAGTTCCAGTACGCATTCCTCCAGCATCGGGTGCTTTTTCTTGAAATAATCCCAGGCGTCGGTGAACAGGTCGGTCATGATCCCTGAGACCTCGCCGACCTGCAGGGTCACCCTTCCGATCTTCGTCAGCTTATTCTGCTCCGCCGTTTCATCCAGCGTTTTCGCCAGATGCAGGACGATACCCATTTCGTGCATGTTACGCCTCCTTTTGTGTGCCGGCCTGCCAGGCAGTCAGTTTCCCGCGCAGCCATTCTTCCAGCGCAGTCATGCCTTCACCGGTCTTCGCTGAGACGGGAAAGACGCTGATCCCCGGGTTCAGTTTCTCCGCGCGCGCCGTACAGAGAGCCGTGTCAAAGCGGAAATAAGGCAGCGCATCGGTCTTGGTAATCACGAGGGCATCGCTCTTTTCAAACATCAGCGGATACTTGAGCGGCTTGTCGTCACCTTCGGGGACCGACAGGATCATCATATTGAGGCCTGCGCCGGTATCGTATTCCGCGGGGCAGATCAGATTGCCCACGTTTTCAAGAAAAATGAGCTGCGCGCCGTCGTCTTCGAGGGCTTCGAGGGAGGCTCTCGTCATACCGGCGTCCATGTGGCACATGCCGTCCGTATGGACCTGGATCGCCTGCGCGCCGAGCGCTTCGATCCTTTCCGCATCCACTGCCGATTCGATGTCTGCCTCCATGACGGCGATCTTAACATCTTTCATGTCCCTGATGAGGCGTGACAGCAGCGTCGTCTTGCCGGAGCCGGGAGAACTCATAAGGTTCACCATCAGCTGGCCCTTTGCTCTCAGTTCTTCCCGGAGAAGCGCCGCGTCGCGGTCGTTCGACTGCGTAACGGACGCACCGACCTTAATGATCTTCATCGCTCCCCTCTCCTTTCCCGGACGAAACTCCGCAGATACTTTGCCAGTTCGTCAAAACCTTCTCCCGTTTCCGCACTGACCGGGAAGACGGCCAGGCGCGGGTTCAGGGCGCAGGCACGTTCGCAGGCGGCAGCAAGGTTGAAATCAAAGATCGGCGCCGTATCGATCTTATTCACGATCATCACATCGCTGACCGTGAACATCAGCGGGTATTTGAGCGGCTTATCGTCGCCTTCCGGGACCGACAGGATCATCATCCGGAGGTCGGCGCCGACTTCAAATTCCGCCGGACAGACAAGGTTGCCGATATTCTCGAGAAAGATCAGGTCCAGGCCTTCCGTACCGAAGGCTTCAAGCCCGCGCCTGGTCATGTCCGCATCCATGTGGCAGAGCCCCGCAGTATGGAGCTGGATCACGCGCACGCCGGTCTTTCCGACGGTCCTTGCGTCCACGTCGGAGTCCACGTCGGCCTCCATGACACCGATACGGAACTCGTCCTTCAGACGGCTGATCAGCTGCAGCAGGGTCGACGTCTTTCCGGCGCCGGGCGAACCCATGAGGTTGACGAGAACCGCGCCCTGTCCGCGCATTCTTTCTCTGTTCTGCGCCGCTGCGGCGGCGTTATCCGCCAGCACGGCTTCTTTTGTTTCCACGATGCGAATGGGATCCATCTTCGCCTCCGCTTAAGTAATGCTGTTTTGAGATTATAGCACGTTCCGGCACGCCGCGCCACAGGAAAATGAAGGCTCATTCCTCAAGCGGAAAACCTTCCGGCGAACGTGCGAAAATCCCCCCGGGGAGGTTGAAAATGCTTGCAATTCACGTCTTCGTACGCTATAGTATTTTGAGGTGTGTGTCCGGAAAATGCAAGGCTGTTCCTAAGCCCCGTTTTTCCGGCAGAAGCAGAATCTATCATTATGCCAAGGACGAAAACATGGTAAAAGAAGTGAATCCGATGATCCACGTCAATGAACGGGATTATCCTGTTAACGGCCATCACTGCGACGACCCTGAGAAGGCGAAGCTGGTCAAGAAACTGGCTCTCCTGATCACCGACAACATCCCCCGCAAGCTCCCCGGCGGCATGAAGGAAAACCATATGGATTTCTGGATTCTGGACCGCCTGCTGACCAAGGAAGAAGTCATCTTCATGCTCAGCTTCAAGAAGCGCCGCTTCGGCCTGACCACCAAGGAACTGGCCGAACGCAACAGCATGAGCGTCGAAGAAGCCCAGAAGATCATTGACCACCTGATCTGGATCGGTATTCTTGAGCAGAACCGTGACAATGCGGACCAGCACATCCAGTACTGGATCCCGAAGTGGGTCGTCGGCTCCGGCGAATACATGGTTGAGCACAAAACGCTGTGTGAGACGAATCCCGAAGTCGCCACCATGTTCAACCTTGCCCCGCAGGAACCGCTTGAATTAGCCGCGAAGCTCGTGCCTCCTGGAGGCGCCGGCATCGGCATGCACGTCATTCCCGTGGAAAAGGCCATCGACGCCGCCTCCACGAGTGTCAGCGTGGAACATCTCTCCCACTGGCTTCAGAAATACGATAAGTTCTGCACCATGGTCTGCGCCTGCCGCAAGGCCCAGCGCGTGCGCGGCGAAGGTGTCGGCGACATCGAAGGCCACATGTGCATCGGCCTCGGCGACATCGCCGAATTCCTGGTCGAGACCGGGAAGGACGCCAAATACGTGACCCGCGAAGAGGTCATCGAGATCCTCGAACGTGCGGAACGGAAGGGCTACGTCCACCAGATCACAAACCTTGACGGCCCGAACCGCATCGTCGGCATCTGCAATTGCTCTCCGGGGAGCTGCTACGGCCTCCGTACCTCCCAGCTTTTCAATACCCCGAACATGTCCCGTTCCGCCTACCGTGCCCACGTCGAAGCCGAAAAGTGCGTCGCCTGCGGCAAATGCGTGGAGGTCTGTCCTGCCGGCGCCGCAAGGCTCGGCCAGAAGCTCTGCCGCGCGGACGGAAGCCGTGTCACCTATCCTTACCACGATCTTCCGGACGATCACGTCTGGGGCGAAAAGAGATGGAACCGCAACTACCGCGATACCAATAAACTGAACTGTTACGATACCGGCACTTCGCCGTGCAAGACGGCCTGCCCGGCGCACATCGCCGTCCAGGGCTACGTCAAGATGGCCTCCGAAGGCCGCTATGCCGAAGCCGTGAAGCTCATCCGCCAGGACAACCCCTTCCCGGCTGTCTGCGGCGCTGTCTGCAACCGCCGCTGCGAAGACCGCTGCACCCGCGGGACCATCGACAATCCCGTCGCCATCGACGAGATCAAGAAGTTCCTGGCGCAGTGGGAACTGGAGAATCCGCAGGACTACACCGTCATGTGCGAAAACGGTGAAGGAAAGCAGTGGGACGATTACAAGATCGCCGTCATCGGCGCCGGCCCCGCGGGACTTTCCGCCGCCTACTATCTCCGCACCGAAGGCTATCCGGTCACCGTATTCGAGAAAGAATCCCGTCCGGGCGGCATGCTCCTAAACGGCATCCCGAACTTCCGTCTGGAAAAGGATGTGCTCGAAAAAGAGATCTCCATCATTGAAAAGATGGGCGCCGAGATCCGCTGCGGCGTTGAGGTGGGCAAGGACGTCACCCTTGACGAGCTGCGCGCGCAGGGCTACAAGGCCTTCTACATCGCCATCGGTCTGCAGGGCGGACGCCTTGCGGGCGTGCCCGGTGAAGATGCCGAGGGCGTCGAAAGCGGTGTTGCTTTCCTGAAGCGCGTGAACCAGGCCGGCGAAGGCCATTTCGACGGCGACGTGGTCGTGGTCGGCGGCGGCAACGTAGCTGCCGACGTCGCACGGGCAGCTCTCCGCTGCACGAAGGGCAAGGTCACCATGCTCTGCCTCGAACAGCGCCATGAGATGCCTGCCGCGAAGGATGAAGTCGCGGAATGCGAAGGCGAAGGCATCGAGATCAAAAACGGCTGGGGTCCGAAGGAAGTCCTGACCGAAAACGGAAAGGTCACCGGCATCGTCTTCAAGCGCTGCACCAGCGTGTTCGACGAAAACCACCGCTTTGCTCCGAAATATGACGAAAACGATACGATCACGATCCCCTGCGGCAACGTCCTCATGGCGATCGGCCAGTCCGCCGAATGGGGCGGCCTGCTGGACGGCGCGAAGGTCGAACGGCGTCCGAACGGTTCCGTGATCGCCGACCCGGTCACCCTTCAGACCGCTGAGCCGGATATCTTCCTGGGCGGCGACATCTACCACGGCGCGCGCTTCGCCATCGATGCGATCGCCGAAGGCAAGCAGGCGATGGTCTCCATTAACCGCTTCGTCCATCCCGGCCAGTCCATGACGATCGGCCGCGACCTCAGGGAATTCATCGAATTCAACCGCGATGACATCACCCGTCCGGACGGCTTCGACAATGCCGAGCGCCAGCGTCCGGGTTCGAAGCCCGGCACGGCCCGCGAGACCTTCAAGGATCTCCGCCTGCCGCTTACCGAAGAACAGGTGAAGATCGAAGCGAAGCGCTGCCTTGGCTGCGGCGCCACCACGGTCGACATCAACCAGTGCATCGGCTGCGGTCTCTGCACCACGCGCTGCCAGTTCGACGCGATCCACCTGACCCGCGACCTTCCGGCGGCCTCCAACATGCACACCGCCGAGGAAATGATGAAGCTGGTCGGTCCTTATGCCTTAAAGCGCATGGGTAAGATCATCAAGCGCGCCGTTACCGGCAAGTCGGATTATCCGACCCATTCGTGATCCGAACGGCTCATGCCACAAAAAAGCACCGGCTCTGCCGGTGCTTTTTCATATTCGTTTTTGCCGCAATTTCCGCTTATTCAACGATATCGCCGGCAAACATCATCGCCGTCGTCTCGTTGCAGGCCGCGCAGATGCAAAAGGAAAACGGCCGGCGATTCCGTCCGTTTTCTGTTTTTTGAAATCATTTCAGCCACCGATCATTTCCATGGCGGCAACCAGCCGAAGCATCTCCGGATCGATCCGGTCCCTGCCGTAGGCATCCAGGAAACGGTCGGTATATTTTGTCGTTCCGAGATTATAGTTAAGCGTCCATATCCCCCAGAGGACATCGATGTGCCGGTCGCCGATACCGCCGGACCCGAGATCGATATAGCCCGAAAGTTTCCAGTCGTTCAGGATGATGTTCGGCAGGCAGTAATCGCCGTGAAGCAGGGTATCTTTCCGGAGCAGGGGCAGGCCTTCCTCCGCAGCCCGCTTTGCGTCTTCAAAGGAAGGAAACTCATAAAGGCCCCGAAAGAGATCCGGCTCATAATGAAGACCGTTGAAACCGTTCTTAACCGTTTCCGCATAGCTGAGGATCCGGTCCCGGACCGGGCAGTTTCTCCCGTCCCTCTCATGCAGCGCACGAAGCAGTCCGGCGGTCGTGTCGCAGAGGCGCTTCGGATCACCAAGATACTGCGGATCGGTGCAGTCTTCGCCGGCGATCCGCCGGGTCAGCAGCCAGTCCTTCCCCTCGGAAGTACCGTAGTACAGCACTTCCGCTGACAGCTGCAGGGAATGCATGTATTCCGTCATCAGCGCTTCAGTCTGCAGCGTGCCTGCGTCAGCCGTTTTCAGGAAATACCCTTCATCCTTATCGATGAAGAAAACCCTGGCCGTCGGGGAGCAGCTACTGTCAAAGACGGCCGAGTCGCCGCAAAACGCCGCCAGAGTCTCCGGACAGTTTGCTGTATTCAGTTTTATCGGCGAACGCTTCACAGTGCAGTTACCTCAACATATACTCGAAAAAATGATACCGCTGTCTGCATCCATTTCTTCACTTCAGCGGCGGCAGTTCGTGTATGTCATAGTTATCGTAATAGATCTCAAACGCGGTCTTCACGTCCCCTGACAGTTCGATCAGCGCGCCTGCCTGGAACATCGCGGAAAGCGTTCCCGAAGGGGCTTTCCACGCGGCATTGGAAACCACTTCAAACTTTTCGCCGCCCGGAACACCTGCCCGGAGGATGGCTTCCGCTTTGAAGAGCAGTTCGCCTGTAGCAATATGATAGTCGCTCGACACGATGGCCAGCTTTTTCACGGATGGATAGAGTGAAATCAGGATGTCATAGGTGAACAGGGCGTTCTGCGCCGTCGTGATCGAGTTGTCCTCCACGATCACGCGCTTTTTGGCAACACCGTGTTCCAGCAGCCATTTCGCCATCTCGCCGGCTTCGGAGGCCGATTCATTTTCCGACGCTGTGCCGCCGCCCGTGCAGACGATATAGGCATTAGGATACTTTTCCGCACTTGCGAGTGCAGTTTCAAGCCGGTGGATCAGTTCATCTTTCATCGAACCGTCAGGGTTCAGCTGGAAGCCGAGAACGACGATGCACAGTTCGTCTGTATCCGGCAGGCCGTCCGGCAGAACGTCATAGTGCAGAGGCCTCCCGAGGTCCGCGGAGGTCCAGATCTGCATGATCTTGCTCCAGCGCGTTCCCAGTCCCGGATCGGCAGCTTCAAGTTCCTTCTGTAAGGAGGCAGTTTTCTTTTCCGCCTCTGCACCATAGGCGCCGTAATCGACGACCATCTCTTCAATGATCTTCTGGATCTTCTCCGGATCTGCCGATCCTTCCGTTTTCCTGCAGCCTGTGAATACAGTGCATAACACCAGACAAGCGACAAGACAAATGATTGCAACTCTTGTTTTCTGTTTCATCTTAACCTCCGCACAGGTTTTTCATGAATCCGACGGTCTGCCGGCAGGAACTGCACCTCATTTCCCCAGCATTTCCAGGGCTTCTTCCATGCTCACCGCGTCGACGATCTCTTCCCAGACGTCCTCGTTGTAATAGCGGACAGTGGTCTCGGCACTCATGTAATTGTTGTCAAACGTAGAGTTGGTCCCCTCGGGAATGATCACATCGAAGCCTCTTTCGAAGGCAGACTTGACGGTGGCATCGATGCAGTAATTTGTTTGCAGGCCGATGACCATCAGGCGTTTGTCCTCCTGTTGTTCCAGGTACGCCTTAAGGTCCCGGTTGCCGAAGCAGCTGTTGATGGTCTTGACGAAGACCTTTTCTCCCGCTTCGGGACTGAGTTCGTCGATCATTTTAAAGGCCTCGTCTCCTGCAGACATGCCGCTGCCGGGTCCGGCGTCGTGCTGCATGAAAATGACTTCTATACCGTTCTTTCTCGCCGCTTCGACCAAACGCAGCGTCCTGTCCAAAAAGTTCTCATAATCATACAGGTCCTCGTCCACAAGGCCCTTCTGCATGTCAATGACCAGCAGTTTCATCTGTCAGTCCTCCTGTTTTCGAATTGTCTGCGCCGCTCAGCGGTATTTCGCCAGCGTATCCCGAACGATCGTGTCGATCGGCGCCTCTCGGCTTTTTACGCTCTCAGGAATCGCAACGATGGTATACCACGCTCCCGGATAGTCCCAGTGCTGCTGAAAATACACATCGACAGGGTAACGGTCTGTGACCTCCATGACCTTCGGACGGGTCAGGTGAACCAGTTCCAGCGCCTGTGCATGGATCCGGTCCCGGAACTCAGCGGCATCCGCGAGATCACTCTCGCTATAAGTGATCGGCGGCTTTATGTACGGGTCGCTAAGTGCTGCCTCATCTTTTTCCGTAAATGTCTTTTCCAACGGAATATGCTCGGCCAGCCAGACGAGCGCCGCCAGTTTTTTCTTTCTTTTCGAAGGCAGGCTGGTCAGCTTCCCGCTTTTGATGAACGCCAGGATCTCATTCGTATCCAGTATCATCCGACACCTCATAGACCGTGTATTCGCAGTCGAATTCATAGCCGAGTTTCTCTGCCAGACGGACGGACATCATGTTCTGGGCGTCCCAGCTCGGATACAGGCCTTCGTCCAGGCTACGCAGGATCAGCGCGGCACAGACGGCCGTTGCCAGGCCATTACGGCGCTCATCTTCAGCCGTATCGACCTCAAGCTCGATGCCTTCCTGATATCGCGTATAGGACGAGGCCCCGGCAACGATCCGGCCCTCTTTCAGGATGACCATGCCTCTGCCGAGTCCCAGAAACTTTTCTTTGCTGCCGAAGCACGACACGAAATCCGTTGTCATCGGATCTGCAAGACATTGATCGTAAAGCTCTCCGTCGATGGCTTTCAGTTCATAGCCCTCCGGAAGCTTATCAACAAAGCTTTTCAGACGGTCTTTATCGAACTTCGTCCCCTTTTTGATGGCGTAGCGGGTCTCCTTCTCCGCTTTCGGAAAGCATTCCTCGATGCAGGCGCCCCAGGCCTCATTCTGCGGCGTCATGATCACAAAACCGGCCGGCTTGTTCAGGACAAGTTCCTTATCCGGCACTCCCGCATAGAAGGCAAAGCAGCCCACGAAGGCCATCGCGGAGCGCGGAGTTTCAGAATCCGTCACGTAGATCTTCCCCATGACTTTCTGAAGGCAGCCCCAGATTAGGGTCTCCTCCCAGCCCTCGAAAAGAGTCGCAGCCTTTGCCGTATCCGTCAGTTCGTAAACCATTCTTTCTCCTTCGGCTTCGCGTCAGCGCTCCGCCGTGACATATTCTCCGTGTTTAAAATTAAGACGGGACCGGTCCGTCCGGAAACCGGCTTTTTTCAGGTCCCGCAGCAGGATGTGCATGAAAAAACCGTGCGTGACGACGGCGCAGTCCGCACCGTCCCGGCAGAGGTTCTCAATGAACTGCCTGGACCGGTTCTCGGTGTCGCGACGCTTTTCCGGCTGCCTGGTGCTGCCTGCCGCCCACTGCAGCCTTCCGATCAGGAACCACAGCCACAGCGGC
Organism: uncultured Lachnospiraceae bacterium; assembly: GCA_902789555.1. Lineage (GTDB taxonomy): Bacteria > Bacillota > Clostridia > Lachnospirales > Lachnospiraceae > UBA6987. The sequence goes on along the minus strand of CADAOF010000001.1, from coordinate 50,984 downwards.
AGCCTGATCTTGCTGTCAAAGGCCGAGCGGCACGGGACCTCATGGATCAGCTCACTTTCCTGCAGGTCCTTGCCGGGAAACATCAGCCGTGCGGTCTCCCGGCTTCTCGGCAGGGTGCTGACGTAAATGCTCTTGAATTCGCCCTGCGGAATCGTATATGCCGCAGTCTTAAGCGGCGCCTGATCGTAGGCGGCACATTCCCGGTCAAATACTGCCGGTTCGCAGCAGCAGCTCCGGCGAAAGTCGACTTTCCCGTGCCTGATTACGATGACTTTCAAGTGACAACTCCTTTATCCGGGAAAGCTTATTGATTTGCGGTCCACTTCCGAAAAGCGCGCCGGTAGGCAGCTTTGGCTTTCTCGAGGCGGTCAGACTGCGAGAAGCCCATTTTGTTCAACAAACCGTTCTCACTGTACGTGAAATCCATGATCTTATTCATGATCCAGTCCACGCGTTCGGCGTACGCGGGGAAGGTTTCGAGCAGCATGCATCCGCCTTTAAGCGCCAGGTCCCTGCCGGCCATGTTTTCTATGATCAGGACCTTGGATTCCTTATCCAGTGTATCCATCTTCTCCATCTCATCAAGCAGGCGGACAAAATAACGTTCCTCTTTGTTTCTCCTGATAAGATCGATCAGTCTGTGGTGGAGCGACCAAGCCCGCTTGGGCTGCTCCCACAGTGAGCCGAAGATTCCTTCGATCAGGTCCTCGTCCCACTTCCGCGTGATCTCCGGTGAAAGGGCCAGACTTTTGAACGCTCCATACATCGCGGGCTCCTCACGGTCCATATGAAACGAATTGCCGTCGTAAGCCTTATAAAACTGTTCTGCTTCCGCCAGTGTCATCTCTTCTCCCTCTGTTTTACACAAGGTTTTTATCCGCCGCTTTGCTGAGGACGATCCGGCAGTTCTGCCTCCTTCGCCGCAGCACTGTCTCATTTATAGCAGTTTCTCCGCCCACTCATTTTCCCTGAAGCCGGTCAGTACGAAATCATCCCCGATCAGGAGAGGCCGCTTCACCAGCATGCCGTCGGAAGCCAGCAGGGCAAACTGCCCGTCTTCGCTCATCTCCGGCAATTTTTTCGCGAGTCCCAGTTCTCTGTACGGAATGCCGCTGGTATTGAAGAAACGCTTCAGCGGAAGGCCGCTCTGGACATGATACTTCCGCAAAGTCTCTTCGTCCGGATGATCCGCCTTAATGTCGATAAGTTTGTAACTGATTCCTTTTTCGTCCAGCCATTTCAGAGCCTTCTGACAGGTCGTGCATCTGCTGTAGCAATAAACCGTAAGCATATCTGTTCCCCCTTTATTTCCGCTTTACCACGGCGTACATGAGGCTGTCGAATTCGGGAGGGATGGATTCCATTCCTTTTTCGGCGATCCTCAGACCGTTTTCAGACAATTCCCGTTCAAAAGTTTCAAAAGACACCATACGGCAGGACGTGGCCGCGACCGTCATTTTTCCCGACCTGTGGTCTCTTTCCCGAGGTTCGAAAGCCTCCCTGATATCAGTCTGCATCTCGAATTCACCGTTTCCCATCGTGCAGATGAGGGCGGCTCCGTCTTCTTTCAGATGCTCCCGGATGAATCGGTAAAAACCTTTCCGGTCTTCGTCGAGGACCAGCATGTGCACGACCGCGACGGCATAGATGAAGTCGAAAGTCCTGTCAAGCCGGCCGGAAAGGCAGTCCAGTCTCCGGAAGCATTCTGCATGTTCCGGCATGTTTTTTCTGCAGTAGGAAACGGCTTCTTCGGAGACGTCCGTCGCCAGCAGGCGGTATCCGTGTTTCAGCACCTCCCGCGCGTCCCGTCCCTCTCCGCAGCCGATCTCCAACAGATCGCCCGCTTTCGGGACCCCGTACTTCCGGACGGTTTCCATCACGATGGGCGTACAGGCCTTTCCTGCCCAGCTGACACCTTTTTCATGTGCCGTCTTATACCGTTCCTCATAAGCTTCGTAGTATTTCCGCGTATCCATCTCAGGCATCCGTCCCGCATTCAGCAGCGGCATTCCGCTGCGCATCCTGTATACATTAAGCCTTATTCTGCAAAAATAATCAAGTCCGTTTTGCATTCCGGCTGCACGTACGAAAAGACCCGGGCTGCCGCAGCAGTCCGGGTCTTCCCTGCCTGTGTCTGTTCAGGTCTTCATCAATACATTCCGCCCATGTCGGGGTTTGCAGGAGCCGCCGGAGCAGGTTCCTTGATGGTCGCAACGACGCTCTCGGTAGTCAGGAAGCTGGACGCAACGCTGGTCGCATTCTCCAGAGCGGAGCGGGTGACCTTCGCAGGATCCAGAATACCGGCCTTGATCATGTCGACGTACTTGTCGTTCAGGGCGTCATAGCCGATGCCTCTGCCGGCTTCCTTGACCTTGTTCACCACCACGGCGCCTTCTTCGCCGGCGTTGCTCGCGATGTGGAACAGAGGGGATTCCAGGGCCTTCAGGACGATCTCGGCACCGGTCTTCTCGTCACCGGAAAGTTTCTTCGCCAGGGCTTCGACCTTCTTCGCCGCTTCAATGTAAGCGGTGCCGCCGCCGGCTACGATACCCTCTTCCACGGCTGCCTTGGTCGCGTTCAGGGCATCTTCCATGCGGTACTTGTATTCCTTCATCTCGGTCTCTGTCGCAGCGCCGACGCGGATGACGGCTACGCCGCCGGCAAGCTTCGCCAGACGTTCCTGGAGCTTTTCCTTATCGTATTCGGACTTGGTCTCAGCGATCTGGCTGCGGATCTGGGCAATACGGGCTTCCAGAGCCTTCTTGTCGCCCAGGCCGTCTACGATGATGGTGTTTTCCTTGTTGACCTTGACGGATTTCGCGCGGCCCAGCATGGAGAGGTCGGCATCCTTCAGTTCATAGCCGAGTTCGGCGCTGATCACGGTGCCGCCAGTCAGGATCGCGATATCCTGCAACATTTCTTTCCTTCTGTCGCCGTAGCCCGGAGCCTTCACGCCGACGACGGTAAAGGTACCGCGCAGCTTGTTCAGGATCAGGGTCGTCAGGGCTTCGCCTTCGATGTCCTCGGCAATGATGAGGAGCTTCGCGCCGGCCTGGACCAGCTTTTCAAGGATCGGCAGGATCTCCTGGATGTTGGAGATCTTCTTGTCGGTGATCAGGATGTACGGATCGTCCAGAACGGCTTCCATCTTCTCCATGTCGGTGCACATGTAGGCGGAAATGTAGCCGCGGTCGAACTGCATGCCTTCCACGACGTCCAGCTCCGTCTTCATGGTCTTTGACTCTTCAATGGTGATGACGCCGTCCTTGCTGACGCGTTCCATCGCATCGGCAACCATCGTGCCGACGTTATCGTCGCTCGCGGAAATGGCAGCGACTCTCGCGATCTGGTCCTTGCCGGAGATCGGGCTGCTCATTTTCTTAATGGCTTCCACGGCGGCTTCGGAGGCCTTCTTCATGCCCTTGCGGAGCACCATGGGGTTCGCGCCGGCGGCCAGGTTCTTCATGCCTTCGTTGATCATGGCCTGCGCCAGAACGGTTGCGGTGGTGGTGCCGTCGCCGGCCACGTCGTTGGTCTTGGAAGCCACTTCGCGGATCAGCTGAGCGCCCATGTTTTCAAAGGGATCCTTCAGTTCGATCTCCTTGGCAATGGTCACGCCGTCATTGGTAATGGTCGGCGCGCCGTAGGATTTATCCAGAACGACGTTGCGGCCCTTCGGTCCGAGGGTCACGCGAACGGTATCAGCCAGCTGGTTGACGCCAGAGCCGAGCGCTGTACGGGCATCCGCCCCGAATTTGATCTCTTTTGCCATAGTTCAAATGCCTCCTTATTTCACGATCGCCAGGATGTCGCCCTGCTTCACGACGACGAATTCTTCGCCGTCCAGCTTGACTTCGGTGCCGGCGTATTTGCTGTAAATGACCTGGTCGCCCACGGCGACTTCCATCTTGACGGGCTTGCCGTCTTTATCGACCGTGCCGGGGCCGACCGCGATCACTTCTGCCTGCTGCGGCTTCTCTTTCGCGGCACCGGGAAGAACGATACCGCTCTTCGTGGTCTCTTCGGCTTCGATCTGTTTCAGAACGACTCTGTCGCCCAAAGGTACTAACTTCATGCTTTTATCCTCCTCAAAGTCTATTGAAACTTTTCATTGTTAGCACTCTTTTTCTTTGAGTGCTAACGCCATTATAACCTCTGCGTCGGAAAATGCAAGCCCTTATTTACGATTTCCGCCGACTTTTTTCTTAAGATTTCGTAAATCGTCAGCAGCGTACCGCCGCACAAATTTTTCACTTTACATTTTTGCGGGGAATCATCTATAATGTTTCTGCAGTACGATCTCATATATAAGGATCTGCGATCTTAAGAAATCATAACAGGAGGATCAATCATGGCAAAGAAGAACCACACTCTGCTTGCAATGCTGGCCGGTGCCGCTCTGGCCGGCGGCTTCCTCTACATGAGGAAGCTCAATGAACAGGCTGCCGACCCCGCTCCCGAAGGTGAAGGCACTCCTGAAGGCGAAAACCCCTCTGCCGATTACGGATGGAAGGCTACATTTACCGATGAGTCCGGCAAGGAGATCCCTGCCGATGAGGCAGCTGCCGAATTCAAGGAAGAAGCCGCCAAGGCTCTGAACGAATTCAAGGAAACCGCCAAGGTTGCCGGCGCCGAGCTCCTTACCGGCCTGAAAAAGGCTTTCGAAGAGATGAAGGTTGCCGTCGCCGACGCTCAGGCTGCCGCTGCGGAACGCCGCGCGCAAATGGCTGAGGAAGGTGAGACCTGCGAAGCCGTCGATGAAGCACTGGAAGATGCCAAGGAAGCTTTCGAAGAAGCCAGGGAAGACATCAAAGAAGCTTTTGAAGACGTGAAGGAAGCCTGCTGCGAGAAGGTCGGAGAAGCCTGCGAGACCGTTGAAGAAAAGGCTGAAGAAATCAAGGAAAAGTCCGAGGAATGATCTTCTTCCGCAACGCAAAAAAATGCTGCCGCAAACCGGCAGCATTTTTTTTGTGCGTTCAGATCCGGACGCCTCTTGCGCGAAGTTCACGGAGGAAATCTTCCGTTCCGCGGAACACGAAGGCATCCATTCCCGCGGCCAGAGCCCCTGCGGCGTTCGCCGGCATGTCATCCGTGAACACGCACTCCTCTGCTTTCAGACCGAAGCGTGAAAGGATCGTCCTGTATATCGTAAGGTCCGGCTTCAGCACGCCTTCGAAGGCTGAAATGACGAGGCCGTCAAAATACTCGCTCCCGGGGATCTTCCCCCAGTACTGCCCGTGGCGCTTCGACGCGTTGCTGAGAAGCCAGATCCCGTAACCGTTTTCCTTCAGCCTTCGGATAGCGTCGGCCATGCCGGGGACCGGCCGGGAGAGGTCCTCCCAGTGAAGGACCAGCTTTTCCGCGGCACAGTGAAGCCTTTCCGGGATCCGCGCGCGTACGCGCTCCAGCGTTTCTTCTTCGGTAATGAGCCCCAGGTCCTGCATCGGCCATTCGACCGCACCGAAGATCTCCCGCATCAGGATCTTCCGGTCATCCGCGGGGATCTTCATCGCCTCCATGAACTCCTCCGGGTCCCACACGCGCAGGACACCGCCCATGTCGAAGATGATGTTCCTGATCATCCTGTTCGTCACCTGCCCTTATTTCCTGAAGCCGTCCTTCAGGCTGACGCTGCGGTTGAACACGGGGTGCTCCGCCGTGCTGTCCTTGTTGTCCAGGCAGAAATAGCCGACGCGCATGAACTGGAAGGTCGGGGCATTGACTGCGGTGCGGTTTTCGGCCTTGTCATATTCGGCCGCAACTTTCGCCAGATCCCGTTCGATCTTGCAGTGCGGCAGGATCACGAGGCTTTCCGGATTCAGCGCGTCCAGGAAATTCTTGTCCGGGCCGTCCGGGTTCGGATCGCTGAAGAGATCATCGTAAAGACGGACTTCCGCATCGACAGCCGTTTCGGCATCGACCCAGTGGAGCGTCGCGCCCTTCACCTTCCTGCCGTCGGCCGGATCGCCGCCGCGGGAGTCGGGATCGTAGGTGCAGAACACCTCTTCCACTTCTCCGGCTTCATTCTTCCGGCAGCCTGTGCAGGTCACAAGATAGGCCCCCTTAAGCCGCACTTCATTGCCCGGATACATACGTTTGTACTTCGGGATCGGGGTTTCCAGGAAATCCTCGGCGTCCATCCAGAGGTTCCGGCTGAAGGTGATCGTATGGGTCCCCTGCTCCGGCGCGGTAGGATTGTTTTCCACTTCGAAAGTCTCGCTCGCGCCTTCCGGATAGTTCGTGACCGTCAGCTTCACGGGATGAAGCACTGCCATCGTGCGCTCTGCCGTACCGTTCAGGTCGTCCCGGAGGCACCTCTCCAGTTCGGCGAATTCGATGACGTTCGTGCTCTTCGCGACGCCGATCTGATCGCAGAAGTTCCGGATGGACTTCGCGGTGTAGCCGCGGCGCCTGAGGCCGCAGAGGGTGGGCATGCGGGGATCGTCCCAGCCGCTCACGTACCCTTCCTCAACGAGCTTGCGGAGTTTCCGCTTGCTCATCACGGTATGGTCGATGCCGAGTCTCGCAAATTCGATCTGGCGGGGTTTGTGGAAAGGAATGGACACGTTGCTCACGACCCAGTCGTAGAGCGGGCGGTGGTCCTCATATTCCAGAGAGCAGAGTGAGTGCGTGATGCCCTCGAGCGCGTCCTGGATCGGGTGCGCGAAGTCGTACATCGGGAAGATGCACCATTTCGTGCCCTGGCGGTGATGGTTGATGTAGCGGATGCGGTAAATGACCGGGTCGCGCATGTTGAAATTGCCGCTCGCGAGGTCGATCTTCGCACGGAGGGTCATCTTTCCCTCGGGAACTTCGCCGTTCTTCATCTTCTCGAACAGCGCAAGGTTCTCTTCGATCGGCCTGTCGCGGTAGGGCGAAGTCGCCGGTACGCCGATGTCGCCGCGGCTCGCCTTGAACTCCTCGGGCGTCAGTTCGCAGACGTAGGCCAGGCCTTTTTTGATCAGCTCGACCGCGAATTCATAGTCTTTTTCAAAATAATCGGAGCCGTAGAAGAAACGGTCGCCCCAGTCAAATCCGAGCCAGTGGATGTCCTGCATGATGGCTTCCACGTATTCGGTATCTTCCTTGGCCGGATTGGTGTCGTCCATCCGGAGGTTGCACAGGCCGCCGAACTGCTCCGCCATGCCGAAATCGATGCACAGCGCCTTGCAGTGCCCGATGTGCAGATAGCCGTTGGGTTCCGGCGGGAAACGGGTGTGGACGGTCATGCCTTCATACTGCCCGCCCTTCGCGATATCTTCCGCGATGAACGAATAGATAAAGTTTCTGCCGCCGCTTTCCTTCGCCTCGTTTTCCGTCTCAGCGGGATCGTTCCTCAGGTCTTTTGTTTCTGCCATGTTCTTGCTCCTTTTTCCGGGATTTGTTTATTATAAGGCAGGACGGAATGAAGTGCAAGCGCCGATTTTTGCACATTTCACAAATAATTCAGCATTTTTCCGATGACACCTGACGAGGCTTGTGATACACTTTTTCCGAATGAGGCGGTCTTTCCGCCGGATAAGGATAATAAGATGAGAGATTTCTTACAACGCATAAGCAACGCATTCCGACGCTTCATGACAGGGCGCTACGGCAGCGACCAGCTTTCCCGCTTCACCCTGCTGCTGGCTCTGGTCATGCTGGTCCTTAACATGATCTTCCGGACCCGGACAAGTGTCTTTTACTGGCTCGTCTGGGTCTGCCTGATCATCACTTATTTCAGAATGTTTTCAAAAAACATTTCGAAGCGCTACGACGAAAATACCCGTTTCCTGCAGCTGAAGGAAAAAATTATGGGAAAACTGCGCGGCGGACGCGCCGGAAAAGCCGGCGATTCCGTCAGGGACAGCTACCGCTATTACCAGAACGCATACGATAACGCCCGCAGCGGCGGAACCTCCGGCAATACCATGCGCAGCGATAAGGAGCACCGTATCTTCCGCTGTCCGAACTGTGATCAGCGGGTGCGTGTCCCCCGCGGCCGCGGCAAAATCGAGATCACCTGCCCGCGCTGCAGCCACAAATTCATCAAGAGGTCCTGAATGTTCGGTACCGTTACGATCCATCAGCCTGAGCTCAAATTCAAGGATTACGAGATCTATCGTTCCTTCTACTGCGGCGTCTGCCGCTCGCTGAAAAAGCATTACGGCCCTGCCGGCCAGTCCACGCTGTCCTATGACATGACGTTCCTGGCCCTGCTTCTTTCTGCGCTTTACGAACCGGAGACCGCGGAAGGCACCACCTGGTGCGTGCCCCATCCGCTCGTGAAGCATCCGCTCCGCTCGAACGAATTTGTCGATTATGCGGCTGACATGAACATCCTTCTTGCCTACTGGCAGCGCCTTGACGGCTGGAAAGACGACAGGAAACTGCGTGACAAGGTCGGCGCGGACGCCCTGAAAAAAGCCTATGAGAAGGCAAAGGAAGCGTATCCGCGGCAGGCGGAAGCCGTTGAGGAATACGTACGGGAACTCTCCCGCTGCGAAGCTGAAAACGACACCAATCTCGACACGGCCGCCGGCCTTACCGGCCGGATGCTCGGTGAGATCTTCGTCTGCAAAGAGGATGAATGGGCGCCTGTCCTCCGGCGTGTCGGCTTCTATCTCGGAAAATTCATCTACCTGACCGATGCGTACGAAGATTTCGACAAAGATAAGAAAAAGGGTGCCTACAATCCCTGGAACGGCAGCGGCGAAAGCCGCGCGGAACTGGCTGAGAAAGTCAGGGAAGTCCTGAACATGATGATGAGCGAGTGCTGTCTCGCTTTCGAGTACCTGCCGATCCTTACATATGAGGACATTCTGCGGAACATTCTCTACGCGGGCGTCTGGCTGCGCTGCGAAGCAGCCGCGAAGGAAGACCGCGAAGCCGCGGAAAAGGCTGCTGCGAAGGCAGAGGAAACAGCTGCAGACAGTTCTTCCGCACCGGAAAGCGGAAAGGAGGAAAGCCATGATCTTTGATCCCTATCATGTGCTCGGCGTCTCCCCTTCCGCGACGGACGAGGAAGTGAAGAAGGCATACCGCCAGCTCAGCCGGAAATACCACCCGGACGCGAACGTCAACAATCCGAATGCTGCACAGGCTGAGGAAAAGTTCAAACAGGTTCAGCAGGCCTATGAGGAGATCATGAAGCTGCGCGAGCAGGACGCCCGCGGCGGCTACGGCCGGACGGCCTACGGTCCCGGCAGTTCCCGGGCGGGCTACGGCAGTTCCTACGGCAGCAGCAATCAGGACGCTTATCGGGATCCGTCCCGCGACGGCGACTACGGCGGGCAGCAGGACGGCTGGACCTGGGGCTTCGGTCCTTTCGGCTTCGGTTTCGGCTTCGGAAACAGCGGGGCGCAGCAGCGCCAGCAGTCGCAGCCGAATTACGACGGCTACGACGAGGAAGCCTCGAACCGCATCCGTGCCGCCGTCAACTATATCAATTCAGGTTATTACGCGGAGGCCTGGACGGCGCTGCAGTCGCTCTCCTACCGTTCCGCGCTCTGGTACTATCTTGCCGCCATCGCGAACAGCGGTCTCGGCAACAATCTCACCGCGCAGCAGTTTGCTGAAAAAGCCTGTGAAATGGAACCGAACAACGCGGAATACCGCCAGCTTCTGGAGCAGTTCCGCGGCGGATCGAGCTGGTATCAGGACCGCGGCGTCGGTTACGGCCGCACGGTGGGTCCCATGGGGAACATGTGCATCCGGAGTGCGGTCGCCATGATGATCTGCTTCTGCTGCAGCAGCGGCGCCGGCGCCGGCTTATCCTATCTCCCCTGCCTGTGCTGCCTGTAAGCGCGGCCGCCCCGAATACGGAAATACGTGATGGAAAAAGAAGTGTCAAGGAAAAATTGACCGTACGAAAAACGGCATGATCCGGAGATCATGCCGTTTTCTGATAATTCTCAAAGTTTTCTGAAGGCAGCCCTTCTGGGCTGTTTTTTTATCGTGCTTACAGGATCTCGTCCCGGTAGACGTCCTTGAAATAACGGTAGGAATCGACCTTCAGTTCGCCGCAGGCCGCTTCGTCACAGACGATGACGGCGTTTTCATGCATCTGCAGGGCGCTGATGGTCCACTGCTGGCTGACGCCGCCTTCGACGCAGTGCGCAAGAGCTCTGGCCTTGTTATGGCCGCTGATCAGCAGCAGGACTTCGCGGGCATCGGTCACAGTCGCAACACCGACCGAAAGAGCCTGCTTCGGCACCTGATCGGGATCGTTGTCAAAGAAACGGGCATTCACGATGCGCGTATCCTCGGTCAGGCTCCGAAGGCCCGTGCGCGAGCTCAGGCTGGTAAACGGTTCGTTGAAGGCAATGTGCCCGTCCACGCCGCTGCCGCCCATGAACAGATCGATGCCGCCGTAGGATGCGATCTTCTCTTCGTAGCGCCGGCATTCTTCTTCCGGATCCTCGGCAAGGCCGTTCAGGATATTGATGTTTTCCTTCGGAATGTCAATATGGTCGAACAGATTGTCATGCATGAAATACCAGTAGCTCTCATGATGGGTGCGGGGCAGGCCGACATATTCGTCCATGTTGAACGTCACCACGTTTCTGAAGCTGACTTCGCCGCGCTTATTCGCGGCAACGAGCCGTTGATAAACGCCGATAGGGCTTGAGCCGGTGGGCAGGCCTAGCACGTAGGGACGCGCTTCTTTGTGGCTGTTGATCGCGTCGATGATGTGGCGCGCAGCCCATTCGCTCATGTTGTCGTAATCTTTCTGGATCAGTACCTTCATCGTTTTTCCTTTCTCCGGGCAGGAATGACGCCCGTAACAATTTATCACAACTGATCTGCGATGTCCATAATTTTTCTCATGCGGTGATTTACGCCGCTTTTTCCGAGCGGCGGATCGAGGAGCGTTCCGAGTTCCTGCAGTGAAACGTCCGGATGCTCGAGCCGCAGTTCGGCGATCGTCCGCAGCTGGTCCGGAAGGCTCCTGAGCCCTCTTGCCCGCTCTATCCTGCGGATCGCCCGTACCTGGTCCATGCCGGCATCCGCCGTCTTCTTCAGGTTTGCGGTCTCACAGTTGACTCTGCGGTTGACTTCTCCCTGTATGCTGCGGATGATGCGAACGTTTTCCCACTCCAGCCGGCTCCGCGAGGCTCCGACCACGCTCAGAAAATCGGAAATGGCCTCCGCCTCCTTCATATAAACGACCGGCGTTCCCTTGCGGTGGGTGATCCGGCAGGGAATGCCGAAACCTTCCAGCAGACGTTTCATTTCCTCAGCGCGTGCTTCTCCGGAGGCCAGCAGTTCTGCATGGTAGTCCAGGTTCGGATCCCGGATGAATCCGGCAGCAAGAAATGCCCCGCGCAGGAAAGCCCGCCGGCAGCATTCGTTTTTCAGGAGATCTCCGGGTGCCGCCGCGGTAAACTCGCGCAGCACGCCTTTCGCCGTCATGAGGCCGAGTTCCTTCAGCAGGCGGTCGACCGTTCCGGGCCGGCGCACGATGAGCGACAGGACCGGTGCCTTGAGTCCGGCGCCGCGGACCGCCCCCGCTTCCGGCGCTTCTCCGGTCAGGGCACGCAGCAGAAAATCCGCCCGAGTCATGACCGGCAGGCTCTCGCTCTGCAGCACGAAAAGAAGCCTGTCGTCCTCGTCAAAATCAACCAGGCCGATGCAGGCGGCAATGGCTGACAGTTCAGCCCTCCTGCAGTGCGCGGGTTTGACCGGCAGGACCGACAGTGCTTCCTTGGTCATCGCGGAAAACGACGTCATGCAAACTCTCCCAGCATTACGACCTCCGGTTCGAGCAGGATTCCGGAGGATTCCTTAACTTTTTCCTGGACCTCACGGATGAGGCGGTAAACATCCCGTGCCGAGGCGCCGCCCAGGTTGACGACAAAGCCGCAGTGCTTCGGCGATACCTGCGCCTGTCCGACCTGATATCCGGCAAGTCCGGCTTCTTCGATCAGCTTCCCGGCATAGTATCCTTCCGGCCGCCTGAAGGTCGAACCTGCGCTCGGCAGTTCGAGCGGCTGTTTCGCGCGCCGCTTCTCATTCAGTTCCTTCATCCGGGCCTCGATCTCTTCACGGTTTCCGGGAACCAGTTCCATCACCGCACCGAGAATGATCTCTCCGCTTTCCCTGAAGCGGCTGTTCCGGTAGCCGAAACCGGCTTCCTCCGCAGGTATTTCGGCGATCTCAAAATATTTTGTCATCACGCGCACGGAGCGGACCACGTCTTTCAACTCGCCGCCGTATGCGCCGGCATTCATGAAAATGCCGCCTCCGAGCGATCCGGGGATCCCTGCGGCAAACTCAAGGCCGCTCAGGGAATGCTCTGCCGCGCATCTCGCGGCCGATGCCAATGAAACGCCGCAGGCCGCCGTCATGCGGTTTCCTTCGACGCTAAGCGTCTCCAGGCCGGTCATGTCGATCACGACGCCGCGATAGCCGCGGTCGCTCACCAGGAGGTTCGTCCCCCTGCCCACGGTCACGTACGGCGCTCTGTGCCTGCGGCAGTTTTCCAGTACGGCAAGAAGGCCTTCCTCCGACAGCACACGTACGTAAACGTCAGCAGCGCCGCCGATGCGAAAGCTCGTATGGTCCCACATGTATTCTCCGAGAATGATCTGCACGTCATCTGTTTCGACGGTGATATCCTCGGCCAGTTTCAGTTCATCCAGTGCCATTGCCCGGCTCCCGTTACCATTTATTGTTTTCCTGCATCTTCTTTTCCAGACGGCGCTGCAGTTCCTCCATGGCGTCATAGCCCATGCGCTTCTGACGGAAGTTCACTGCGGCTGTCTCCACGATCACCGCGACATTCCGCCCCGGGCTGACGGGAACGGTAAAGCAGGGAAGCCTGTTGCCGAGATATTCCACGTACTCGTTCGAAGAACCCAGACGGTCAAAGTGCTCCTCTCGCTCCATGTATTTGAGCCGGATCACCATGCTGACCGTCATTTCGTCCTTGACGGACTGGACGCCGTACAGTGCCTTGACGTCCACTACGCCGATGCCGCGCAGTTCCATCAGGTTTTTCGTCATTTCCGGAGCGGAACCGACCAGTTCGTTCTCCGAAAGGCGGCGGAGTTCGACCGCGTCGTCAGCCACCATCCGGTGGCCGCGCTTGACGAGTTCGAGCGCCGCTTCGGATTTGCCGAGGCCGCTTTCACCGAGGATCAGGACACCTTCGCCGTAGACGTCAACAAGAACGCCGTGGATCGCGATCATCGGGGCAAGACGCACCTCCAGCAGGCGCATCAGCCGCGCAAGAAGCTTGGAAGTATTCATTTTCGTGCTGAGAAGCGGCATCTGGTACTTAAGTGCCAGTGTCACGATCTCCGGGCTTACTTCATGGCCCCGGCTGAAGATCACGCAGGGGATATGATGCTGAAACAGGCGCTCATATGCCTTCAGTGCCTTCTCTTCCGGCATCGTACTGACGTAGCTGTACTCGACCTTGCCGATGATCTGGATGCGGTGTTCGTCAAAGTAATCATAATATCCGGCCAGCTGCAGAGCCGGGCGGTTCACCTCCGTCGAATCCACGAAAACGTCATCCAGCGCCAGTTCCGGCGTCAGATTGACCAGCTGCATGGCTTCGATGATCTCCTGCAAAGCAATTCGGTCCATAAGGGTACTCCATCCACGGTTTTTTCACCGTCAGTATAGCGGAATTCTGATCAAAACGCAAGTTTGAGGAGGCGGCTTCCGCGCAGGACTCACGCCTCCGGAAGTTCACCTCCGTGGAAAAAGGCATAGACGGTTTCTGCTGCTGCCCGGTTCATGCCGGGGATCGCCGCCAGCTTTCCGGCGTCCGCCTCACGGATCGCTTCGATGCTGCCCAGATGTTCCATCAGCGTCCTGCGGCGCCTCGGTCCGATTCCGGGAATGTCATCCAAAAGGGAATGCACCTGCGCCTTGCTCCGCAGAGAACGGTGGTATTCGATGGCAAAGCGGTGCGTTTCATCCTGGATCCGCGTCAGCAGGGCAAAAGCTTCCGAACGGAGATCCAGCGGGATCTCCCTGCCGCGGAAGACGAGGCCCCGCGTGCGGTGTCTGTCATCCTTGACCATCCCGCAGACGGGGATAGTCAGCTGCAGTTCGGCAAGAAGCTGCTCAGCAGCATTTACCTGGCCTTCGCCGCCGTCCATCAGGATCAGGTCCGGAAAACGGACGAACGAGCCTTCCTCCGTACCGTACAGGCCCTGTTCGCGCAGGGTCTCCTGTTCCCTGAGGCCGTGGCTGAAACGGCGGTAAAGCACTTCGGCCAGGGAGGCGTAGTCGTTGACGCCTTCCACGAATTTTATGCGGAACTTGCGGTATTCGTTCTTTTTCGGCCGGCCTTCTTCATAGACGACCATGGATCCGACCGTGGCAAAACCGCTGATATGGGAAATGTCGTAAGCCTCCAGGCGGCTGACATGTTCCAGGCCAAGCAGCCCTGCCAGTTCCCGCTGAGCGCCGACCGTACGGGCTTCCTCCCGCGAGATCCGGTCCATGTCCTGCTTCAGCGCGCGGGCTGCATTCTCCTGCGCCAGCGCCGTCAGTCCTTTTTTCTCGCCTTTCTGCGGCGTTCGGATCTCCGTCTTCCGTCCGCCCTTTGCCGTCAGCATCGCTTCCAGTGCTTCCCGGTCAGCCGGTTCAAATGCTGTCAGGATCACCTTCGGCAGGAACGGCGTACCGCTGTAGAACAGGCGAAGGACCTGGGACAGGATCTCCGCCGGATCCTCCTCCGCACCGGCTCTCGTCCGGAAGCGGTCTCTTCCGATCATCCGGCCGTCCCGGATGAAGAAGACCTCAGCCATCCCTTCACCGTTCTCAAGCGCAAGTCCGAGAACGTCCATGTCTTCCCCGCCGGTATCGCTGACCTTCTGCCGGTCGGACATGGAACGGATATCCCCGATACGGTCGCGGAACCTTGCTGCCTCCTCAAAATCCAGGTTTTCGGAAGCCGCCTTCATTTTCTCCTCCAGCATGCGGATGACCGGCGCATAGTCCCCTTTCAGGAAACGGCGTGCCTGCCGTACGTTCTCTGCGTACTCCTCTGCCGTGATCAGGCCAGCACAGGGTGCCGGGCAGCGGTGCATCTCATGGTTCAGGCAGGGGCGTTCCTTTCCGATCGTTTCAGGCAGTTTCCGGCTGCAGGTCCTCAGGGAAAAGAGGCTCTGCAGCAGTCGGGAGGTTTCCTTGGCGGCGCCCTTATCCGCGTACGGTCCGAAATATTCGCTGCCGTCCCGCTTCATCTGATGCGCATAGGAAAGGCGCGGGAACATCTCATTCGTCAGACGGAGGTAGGGATAGGCCTTATCATCCATCAGCAGGGTATTGTATCGCGGCTTGTGCTCCTTGATCAGATTGCACTCCAGGATCAGCGCCTCTGTCTCGTTGTCAACGGTGATCGTCTCGAACCAGGCGATCTCTTCGATCATCTTCAGGATCTGCGGCCCGCGGTTCACGGTCTTTGCGAAGTACTGCTTTACCCGCTTCTTCAGGTTAACGGCTTTTCCCACGTAAAGAACTTCCCCGTCCTCCCCGTGCATGAGGTAGACGCCGGGGCGCTCCGGCAGCTTTTTCAACTCTTCCTGGAATGTTTTCTTCATACCAGAGATTATATCGCAGACGGTGCAGCACGCGCAAGCGTTTTGTAGCGCCGTTTTGCAGCGTCCGGACTGCCTGGCGGAGACCTGAGCAAAGAGTTCTTGACCGTCTGTGCTGTTTTATTGTATAATAACATCGTTGTGTTCGAACCGGTCCCTTTCCCTTGCGGGCCGGCCGGAGCAAAAGGAGAAAACAATGCCCCGTTCAAGGTCAAAATACAGTGAAGACGCCGTTTTGAAGCGCAAAAATACGATCAGAGACATCCTTCTGGGTGTTCTGGTCGGTCTTGCCGTGATCTTTGTCATCATGGCTGGACGCTTCATTTACGGAAAAAGCAAAAATCCGGATTACCGCCTTGCCGATCTTTTCGGCTTCACGACAGCCGGTACGCTTCCGACGCTTCCCGAATTCCCCATTGACAGCCTGATCTTTCCGACCTCTTCGGAAACGGAGACAGAAACGGTCGGGAGCAGCGAAGATCCTACGGAAGACACGGCAGATGATACGGCGGGATCTCCCGCGGAGAGCGATACGGAAGACACGGGTGAGGCAACGACGGCTGACGAAGGCTCCTCTCCCGCCGTCACGGAAACGGAACCTGAGCCGACGTCGGAATCCGCGGAAATGACGACCGCAGAAAGCACGGAACCGTCCGAGTCTTCCACGGAAGAATCGATGCCGGAAGAATCTTCGTCCGAAGAAACTTCGCCTGAGGAAAGCACCGAAGAACCTTCTTCTGCAGAAGAAACCTCGTCTGAAGAGACAACGCCCGAAGAAACCGATACCGAGGAGACCTCTCCTGAAGAAACGACTGAAGAAACGCCGGTCCTCACCGATCCGACTGACATCCATTTCCATCTGGCACACTTCAACATGGAGGAGCAGGATCTCGGCGAATGCCGACAGCTGATCGTCGTTCATTCCTCCGGCTCGCAGTGCATGCTGTATTTCTTCGACAAAGGTGAGAAAGAATGGGCACAGTCAAATGCCATAGCTTCCGCACCTGGCATCGTCGGGGAGAACGGCGTCACCACCGAAAAGAAGGAAGGCGACGGGTGTACGCCCTCCGGCTATTTCGCGCTCGGTCCCTGTTACGGTGAGGACGCTGTTTCCGCAACGGCAATGGAATACCATCAGATCGTTGACGGCGATTACTGGATAGACGATGTGGAGTCAAAGTACTACAACACCTTCGTTCATGTTGACGTTTTTGACAGCCGGATCGGCTGGAATACCGGCGAAGACATGTTCAACATGCTTCGCTACTACCGTCACATGGCCGTAATCCGCTACAACATGGATCCCGTCGTTCCCGGCGCGGGAAGCGCAGTCTTCCTTCGCTGCCAGGCAGACGATACGGCAACGTCCGGCAGCGTCGGCACGAAAGACGCCACGGTGTTCGCTATCCTGCGCTGGCTCGATCCCAAAGCGGATCCTCACATTCTGATCTACTGACGCATCATGAATAAAAAACTTCCCGGGGCGCTTACCGTGCGCCCCATTCTTGACAAAAAAACGTTTTACCTGCTCTCCTTCACCTGGGGTCTTCCGATGACTCTTGCCGGTCTGGCCATGGCCATCGGCATGCTTCTGACGGGGCACAGGATGCACCGCTTCGGTCCCTGTTTCTATTTTGAGCGGGGAAAAAACTGGGGCGGCATGACCTGGGGATTCGTGATCGTCGTCTGTGAAGGAGCAGGTACGGGGCTCCTTGCACACGAACTCGGCCACGCCATGCAGAACTGCCGTTTCGGTCCCTTCATGCCCTTCCTTGTCGGGATCCCGTCTTCTCTCCGCTATCATGCACGGCGGATCTTCACCCGCATCACCGGCAAAGAGCCGAGAAGTCCATACGACGCCGCGTGGTTTGAAGGGCAGGCGACGGCAGTCGGCAGGGAATACGTAAAAAAAACGGCAGTCTGACTGCCGTCTTTTTTGTTTCCCGAAAACCGGGACCTTCCTGTTTTCAACCGGTTCAGACACGTACCATCACGTCGATGATGCCGTCGACCAGGCGGTTGCACTGTTCGATATCCATGGATTCCGCCATCACGCGGATGACCGGTTCGGTCCCGCTTTCACGGACCAGGATGCGGCCTGTGCCTTCCAGTTGCTTTCCGGCTTCCGCGATCGCCGCCTGCACGTCCGGGTGATTCAGAACTTCCTTCTTGTCGCGCACGCGCACGTTCTTCAGGACCTGCGGGTAGATCGTGACGTCTTCCGCCAGTTTCTTCAGGCTCAGCTTCTTCTCCAGCATGACTTCCATGACCTTCAGCGAAGTCAGGATGCCGTCGCCGGTCGTCGCGTATTTGCTGAAGATGATATGGCCGGACTGCTCGCCGCCCAGGCGGTAGCCGTTCTCGGACATGTTTTCATAGACGTACTTATCGCCGACTTTGGTCTTTTCATAGCCGATGCCGGCCTCGTCCAGCGCCTTGTAGAGGCCGAAGTTTGACATGATCGTGGTCACGATCTTATTGCCTTCGAGCTCGCCGCGGTCCTTCATGTACCGTCCGCACACATACATGATCTTGTCGCCGTCCACGAGGTTGCCGTCGTCGTCCACCGCAAGGCAGCGGTCCGCATCGCCGTCATAGGCAAAGCCGACGTCGATCTCGTCGTTGGACTTCACGAAATTCTGCAGGCCTTCGATATGCGTGGAGCCGCAGCCCAGGTTGATGTTCGTGCCGTCGGGGTCGGTATTGATGGCGAAGGTCTTTGCACCGAGGGCGTCAAAAACGCTCTTCGCGATCATGAAGGAGGCGCCGTTCGCGCAGTCAAGCGCCACGGTCTTCCCCTTGAAGGAGCGGGTCGCAAGGGAGATCAGATAGCCGATGTAGCGGTTGCGGCCTTCGGCATAGTCGACCGTCCGGCCGATGTCGTCACGCTTCGCTAACGGCACTTCTTCGGGATAGACGCCGTCCAGATATTTCTCGACCTCAAGGATGAAATCCTCTTCCATCTTCTCGCCCTTGCCGTTCAGCAGCTTGATGCCGTTGTCCCAGTAGGGGTTATGGCTCGCGGAGATCATGATGCCGCAGTCAAAGATCTCTTCGCTGTGCACGACATATGCCACGCTCGGTGTGGTGGTCACGTGCAGCAGGTATGCATCCGCGCCGGAAGCGGTGATGCCCGCTGCAAGCGCATATTCGAACATATAGGAACTGCGGCGCGTATCCTTGCCGATCACGATGTGTGCCTTATGCGTTTTTCCGTAATACCAGCCCAGGAAACGGCCGATCTTGAAAGCATCTTCCACCTTCAGCGTTACGTTGGCTTCGCCGCGGTAGCCGTCGGTTCCGAAATACTTGCCCATACAAATTACTCCTTGCTTTTGCAGATTGCCGGCGGAGGACGCGCCTTTCCGCCGTCTTGAAATAACGATTTATTTTAACATTCCCGAAAAACGAAATCAAGGGGGCTGAACGCGTCTTCAGCCCCCTGGGAGATATTTTTTTCGTATGAATGTCATTCAGCCCACGTGTGTCATCATCCAGCGGTAGAAATCGACGGCCGGTGCCAATGTCTCGAGATCGAGATTCTCGTTCGGACCGTGCACGGACTGCATCTGCTCCCGGCTGATGGAAAACGGTGCGAAGCGCAGACAGTTGTCGCTGACGCGGCTCATGAAGCGGGCGTCGCTCGCGCCGTTCATGATATAAGGCACGGGCACGACGCCGGGGAAGAGTTCCTTTACTGCCTGTTCCAGCATGCGGAATCCCAGGCATTTGAAACTGGTGACCGGACTCGTGAAACCTCTGAGCTGTACCTCGACCTCGAGATCGTATTTTCCGGCGACCTTCTTCACGGCGGCAAGACTGTCGTCAAAGCCCTGGTGGTGTGAAGTGCGCATGTTTCCGAGCACCCAGGCTTCCTGCGGAAGCACGTTGTGGCCGCCGCTTCCCTGCGCCATCGTGAAGGCAAGTGTCGTGCGGAGCATTGCAGCGCCTTCGGGCGAAGTACGGTTCATGATGCCTTCCAGCGGCAGCTTGTAAACGTCCGGCTTGCTCAGCACGTTTTTCAGCAGGCCGTCGACGCCGACGCTGACGCGCCGGAACATTTCCTGCACCGTAGGATTCATTTCCACCGTGAACATACGGTTTTCGTCGCATTCCGCCATGAACTTGCCCAGTCTGACGAGCGGTGTGTCCTTAGGCGGCGTAGAGGCATGTCCGCCCCTGCTCCGTGCGATGATCTTCAGGTCAGCCGTGCCCTTCTCGCCGCAGCCGATCATGGCGTAACTGCCCTTCGCGCCGAGCATCGGTTCCTTCACGATCATACCGCCCTCGTCCAGGACGAAGGCAAAGCGGATCCCCCTCTCCTGCAGGATCTGCGAGATCTCATCCGCCCCTTCACCGTCATTGCCGTTGATCTCTTCGGCGTCGGCAGATTCGAACCAGATGTCACAGTCCGGAACAAAGCCTTCTGCGGCCAGCTCATCAGCGGCGCGCAGCATCGCCCAGAGCCCGCCTTTGTCATCCAGCGTGCCCCGGCCCCAGATCTTACCGTCGGCAATGTCGCCCGAAAACGGCTCATGTTCCCACTCGCCGGAGACCGGTACCACGTCCTGATGGTTCATGAAAAGGACCGGTGCCTTTTCGGGATGTTCGCCCGGCCAGTGCAGAAGAAGGCTTCCGTGGAAGACCTCCGTCCTGCTGGCCGCAAAAAGAGAGGGAAAAAGCTCCCGGAGCAGTTCCTGGAAGCGGTAAAACTTTTCATAATCGTTCTGTCCCTTAACGGAGATCGTTTCGCATCGGATCATCCGGCTCAGTTCGCCGGCATAGCGCATGGTTCGTTCATCCATTTCCGTACCTCCTGAAAACAAATATACTATCTCACAATTCACCATTTCCGTCAAGTTTGCTTGTGCTTTTTCCGCATTTGTGATACCATCGCAAGTTGAGGTGATTCATCATGTTTTTTTTCTTATTCGGATCCTATAACATCCTGCTGATTGCGGCAGCCGTTATCCCGGCGATCGTCCTTCTGGTCAAGGTCTACCGCTCCGACCGGCTGGAAAAGGAACCGCCGCGCCTGATCCTGTCCCTGGTCTTTTCCGGCATCCTTGCCACGCTGCTCGCCATGCTCGGCGAATGGGTCGGCAGCCTCTTCCTGAAAAACATGTACAATACCGCCCTGCGCGACATCCTGCTGTATTTCGTGGTCGTGGCCGGCTGCGAAGAAGGTGCCAAGTATCTTTTCCTGCGCCGCCGCACCTGGTTTGATGCAAACTTCAACTGCCAGTACGACGCAGTCGTCTATGCCGTGGCCGTGGCGCTCGGCTTCGCTCTCTGGGAAAACCTCAGCTACGTCTTTCAGTACGGCTTCTCCACGGCGCTCGTGCGTGCGGTGACCGCCGTTCCCGGACACGCCTGTTTCGGTGTTTTCATGGGTTCCTGGTACGGCCAGGCCAAGCGCGCCGATAACTTCGGTTATCCCGAAAAGAGTGTTTATTACCGCGTACTGTCCGTGCTCGTTCCGATGCTTCTTCACGGTCTGTACGACTATATAGCGACCAGGACCTCCGACGGATCCACCTGGATCTTTGTCGTCTTCGTCATCATCATGTTCTTCATCTCCTTCAAGCTCGTCAAGAAGCTTTCGGATGAAGACCGCTACATCGTCTGAGCCTGCCGCCCGGCAAAGAAAGGACCATCATGAACGAATATACGCGTTCCCCCGAAACGGAAGAATTCCTCCTGCAGACCGGCATGCATCCGGATCTGATCGACCTGCAGCGCCAGACCTCCCTGTTCCGCAGAGAGATGCAGCGCGGCCTGGCGGGCGATTCCTCCTCCCTCCCCATGCTTCCCACCTACCTGACGACCGACGGCGTACTTCCTGCGGATAAGCCCGTTCTCGTCATCGATGCGGGCGGCACCAACCTTCGCCTTGCCCGGGTAACGTTTCATCCCCAGGGCGATTTCGAAGCCGAAGCACTCGTTGCCTGCCCCATGCCCGGCAGTACCGGAACCCTTACCCTTCCTGAGTATCTCTCCCGCATGACAGAAATCCTGCTGCCGCATCTTCGCGGAGACGATCTGATCGGGTACTGCTTCTCCTATGAAGCCCGGATCACGCCGGACCGCGACGGGATCCTCAGCAATTTCAACAAGGGCGTTCACGTGGAAGGCAGCGACGGCATGAAGGTCTGCGAAGTGCTCGAGAAAGCGCTTGCGGACGCCGGCATTCCCGGGAAGCGCCGCTACGTCCTCCTAAATGATTCTACCGCCGCTGCTTTCGGCGCGATCTCGCAGCTTACGGCCTCTTCCTGCAGCGGAATGATCGGATTCATCCTCGGTACCGGGACCAATACCTGCTACCCTGAAAAGACATCCCGCATCAAGCACTATCCCGTGGAGGATGGCGGCGGCACGATGCTCATCAACATGGAAAGCGGTGCCTATGCGGGCTTCCCCCGCGGCGAAGCCGACCGCCTGCTTGACGAAAGCGATCCGCTGCCCGGAAACCATCTCTATGAAAAAATGGTCAGCGGCGTTTACATGGGAAAGCTCATCCGCCTGGCCACGGGCTCCGCTGCCGAGCGCGGCCTCTTCTCCCCCGTTTTCCGGGAACGCCTTGCCGCAGCCGGGAACTTCCGCGCCGTGGACGCGGACGCCTTCGTGCGTGAGCCGAAAGGAGACAACCTTCTCTCCGGTCTCTGCAGTTCCGAAAATGACAGGCAGGTGCTTCTGAACATCGTTTACCGCCTGCACGAACGCGCCGCCAAGCTTGTCGCCGTCAATCTGACCGCCGTCATGGAAGAAGCCGGACTCGGAAAGGATCCTCTCCGCCCCGCCCTCATCGCCGCGGAAGGAAGCAGTTTCTGGAAATCCGCGCTGTTCCTGCCGATGCTGACCAAGATCCTGGAACACTTCGCGAAGGAGGAGCGCGGCCTGTCCTATACGGTCACGGCGGTCCCGAGCGCGAACCTCATCGGAAGCGCAGCTGCCGCTCTGCTGAACGCCTGAACCGACAGTTTTCGGTAATTTGTTTCGCATAAATAAACATTTTTTTCAAATCATCTCTTGACAATACTTTCCCGCAGAGGTATCATTACTCCATCCTGCAGAAAGGAAGCAGTGCCATGACAAGGACCATGACCATCATGGATATGATGATGCGTCGGTGCATGATGATGTGCCGGTCTTTGCCTGTGCCTGTTTCCGAATAACTGCCCGGATCCGATTCGATCAGATCCAAATGAACGGGAAGCTTTCGGAAGCTTCCCGTATTTTTTTGAGGAGGAAGAACCATGAAGAAACTCTCAGCCATCATCCTTGCCCTGATCACCGTCCTTGCGCTTGCCGGCTGCGGCAAGGCCAATAAGGAATTTACGGTTGCCATTCCGAACGACACCACGAACGAAGCCCGCGCGCTCCTGCTGCTGGAAGCGAATGGCTTCCTGAAGCTGAAAAGCGGCGCCGGCATTACCGCCACGATCCAGGACATTGCCGAAAACCCGTACAACATTAAGTTCCAGGAAGTCGAGGCCGCTCAGATCCCGAACATCCTGAAGGACGTGGACTACGCGGTCATCAATTCCAACTACGCGCTGGATGCCGGCATCAATCCGGTGAAGCAGTCTCTGGTCATCGAAGGCTCCTATTCAGCCTATGCCAATATTCTGGCCGTCAAGCAGGGCAACGAAAACGAGCCGAAGATCAAAGCCCTCATCGCTGCTCTTTCCAGCCAGAAGGTCGCCGACTTCATTTCCCAGAAATATGACGGTGCCGTGGTGAGCACGGTTGAGAAGCCCGGTGACGGCTTCGATGCTTCCGTCGATTATGCCGCGCTGAACGGAACCACTGTTTCCGTAGCTGCCTCGCCTTCACCGCATGCCGAGATCCTGGCCGTTGCGAAAGAGATCCTTGCGGAAAAAGGCATCACACTTGACATCAAGGAATTCAACGATTACGTCGTACCGAACAACGTCGTGGAAGATGGCACGGTGGACGCCAACTACTTCCAGCACGTTCCGTATCTGGATGACTTCAACGCCCAGAACAAGACGCACATCGTCTCCGTGGCACCGATCCATGTGGAACCGATGGGCCTGTACGGCGGCAAGCAGACGAGCCTTGACGCGCTGAAAAAATAACTGACGATACTCTGCCGCCCGGGACGATCCGCTCCGGCGGCAGCTTACGGAGAAACCATGATCATCCTTGACCACGTATGTAAGACTTTCGTCGGTACCGACGGACAGGTCGAAGCCCTAAAGGACGTTTCCCTGACCGTTCCCGACGGTGACATTTACGGCATCATCGGCATGAGCGGCGCCGGCAAGTCGACCCTCGTCCGCACGGTGAACCTGCTGGAAAGGCCCACTTCCGGCACGGTCCTCGTGGACGGCGTCGACATGACGAAGCTCTCTCCTGCCGAACTGCGCAAAAAACGCCGGGAGATCACCATGATCTTCCAGAGTTTCAACCTGCTGATGCAGAAAAACTGCCTGAAGAACGTCTGCTTCCCGCTTGAGCTCGCCGGCATGAAGTCCCGCGAAGCCAAAGCGAAGGCGCTCGAACTTCTCGAACTGGTCGGGCTTAAGGACAAGGCTTCAGCCTATCCCGCGCAGCTTTCCGGCGGTCAGCAGCAGCGTGTCGCCATCGCAAGAGCTCTCGCGACCGAGCCGAAAGTGCTGCTCTGCGACGAAGCCACTTCCGCCCTTGATCCCGGCACCACGCATTCGATTCTGGAACTGATCCGGGACATCAATGCGAAGCTGGGCATTACCGTCGTCATCATCACCCACCAGATGAGCGTCGTCGAAAGCATCTGCCGCCACGTCGCGATCCTGGATCAGGGAAATGTCGCAGAGACCGGCGAAGTCAGCGAAGTTTTCTCCAATCCGCAGTCGAGAGCTGCACGCAGCCTCGTCTTTCCGGAAGGGGATATCGATGATCTCTTCCGGGAACTCAGGGAGAACGAGCACCTTATCCGTGTTGTCTTCGACGGCTCCCAGGCGACTTCCGAGCCTCTCATCGCGCACATGGCCGTGGAGAAAAGCATTGAGGCCAGCATCATATACGCCTCCATGCGCGAGATCGGCGGCAAGACCTACGGATCCGTTCTTCTCGGCATTACGGGCGATCAGCATACGGTAGACGAAGCGATCGATTATCTGACCCGGAAGGAAAACGTCAGCGCAAGGGAGGTGAAGCCGCATGTTCAATGAATTATTCAGCAGCGAAGCCTGGGCTGAAGCCCTGCCGGTCATCCGCGGGCAGTTTCTCCTCGCCACCTGGGAAACGCTTTACGTCACGGTCCTGTCGACCTTCTTCGCCATCCTGATCGGCTTGCCGCTCGGGATCGTTCTCGTTGCCGGTGACGAAAAGGGGATCCGTCCTCTGCCGAAGTGGATCATTAAGGCACTGAACGTGATCATCAACATTCTCCGGAGCGTTCCTTTCCTGATCCTGATGATCCTGGTCTTCCCGCTTACCCGCGTGATCGTGGGAACTACCGTCGGCACTGCGGCAACCATCGTACCGCTCGTGATCGCCGCCTTTCCTTTCATCGCAAGGCTGGCGGAAACGAGCCTGCGCGAGGTAAATCCGAACTCGATCGAAATGGCGCAGAGCCTGGGCGCTTCGCCCATGCAGATCATCCGCAAGGTCATGCTTCCCGAAAGCGTGCCGCTCCTCATCTCCAACGCGACGACCGCAATCACGACGATCCTCGGCTACACCGCGATGAGCGGCATCATCGGAGGCGGCGGCCTCGGCAAGATCGCCATCAACTACGGCTACTACCGCTACCGATACGTGATCATGTTCGCGGCAGTCATCCTCCTGGTCGTTCTGGTGCAGATCTTCCAGACCGTCGGCAACAAACTTGCGGCAGCTTCGGACAAGCGGCTGAAAACATGACGGTCTTCACGCAGAATTTAAAGACGGGACAGCCAAAGCTGTCCCGCCTTTTTTTGTGTTTTTTTCTTCAACCTTCCATCCGCAGCAATTTCTTCAAAAGCTTCTGCAGCGGGTCGTACAGGAGAAGTATCCCCAAAAACGACGAAGCCGCGAGCAGGAGTTCGAAGGGCACGTCCTTGATCAGATAAGGCACGAAGGGGGTATGGAGGACCCACATCGTGGGCAGGATCATGACCCAGCAGTACAGAAACGCACACAGCGCGCCGGCAAATGCCAGTTTCAGGCTGTCCTCGGTCTTTTTGAAGACCGTACAGATGAGCAGCGGGACCGTCATCCAGGCGATCCACTGGCCCGTCGTCCAGATCGGATTCAGCGAGGCCATGAACGTCGCGTCCAAGATCAGGTACACGGTGATGATCATGCCCGTCTTGACGAAGCCGAAGGTCTTGGCATACAGGACCATCAGCAGGATGGTGAAATTGATGTTCGGCAGAAAATTCATCAGCTGTTCCTGCGCGAACAGGATCACCGTCAGCAGAGCCATGATGCACAGTTCACGTGCGGAGAGGAAAGGCTTTTCCGTCTTATTTGCCGGCGTACTCATTGACTGTCATGCGGAATTCGAGTACGTCGCCGTCGGCATACGGCAGCGTCTCGATCCCGACCTCGGCCAGCTTGCCGTTGGTCCAGATCGCGATGAACTGCGCCCAGTCGGAAGGCGTATCCAGCGATTCGATCTTCATCAGCATGCCGTTGTCGATCACGACGTTGCTGAAGTTGTTCTTCACGAGATCCGTCAGCTTGTCGCCGGTCTTGAAAACGATCTTCTTCTCCTTGATCAGCTTCTGATCGATGTCGGTCACCTTGACGGTGATGCTCCCGTCACCCTTGGGGGTGAAGGGTTTGGCGATCAGGATGTAAGCCGCAGCAATGACGATGACGGCCAGGATCGCCCACAGAACTTTCTTGTTCTTCATGTTTTTCGACAGGAAAATAAGCCCTTTGCAGTTTCCCGGCTGCAAGGACGGCTTTTCTTGTCAGTCTCCTCTGATATGTCAGGCAAGTCTCCTGGCTTCGCTTCTCCCTACTCTCCGCCTTCTCACGGACCGCAGTCCGCAATGGCATTCATGGATTTCGTCTGCGTTACAGTTGCCGGTACAGCTGAGGTCTTTCACCTCATTCCTTATTAAGTCCCCCGCGGGACGCCTGCGCCACTATTATACACGTTTTCCGGGCAAAGTAAAGCCGGGCAGGACCGTTTCCGGCTCTGTCCGGCTTTTATTCCGTGACTGCGGCACAGACTATCAGCGAGCGCTCATGCCTTTTCGGGTTCAGGATACTCGACGCCGCGCGTATCGACCGTGACCTTCTTCATCACAACCGGCCGCAGGGGGCGGTTGGACCAGGGGTTGGTACGGACCATCTCCGCACGGTGCACCGCTTCCATGCCCTCAAGGACCTTGCCGAAGGCTGCGTATTCGCCGTCCAGGTGCGGGGCAGCAGCGACCATGATGAAGAACTGGCTGCCGGCGCTGTCCGGATCCATGGCACGCGCCATGCTGAGCACGCCTTCGGTATGTTTCAGGGCATTGGCAAAACCGTTGGAAGCAAACTCGCCTTTGATATCGTAACCGGGGCCGCCCGTCCCGTTGCCGTCCGGGTCGCCGCCCTGGATCATGAATCCGGGAATGATCCGGTGGAAGGTCAGGCCGTCGTAAAAGCCCTTCTTCACGAGGGAAATGAAGTTGTTTACGGTATTCGGGGCCACTTCCGGATACAGTTCCGCGCGGAAGGTATCGCCGTTTTCCATTTCAAAAGTAACCAGAGGATTCGTCATGTCGGGATCCTTTCTTTTTTTGTTTGTCTCCTGCCGGAGCAGGCTTAATCAATATAGCACAAAAGCCCCGTCCTGTCATCCTCTTCTTCCTTATTCCGGCGTTCCGCGGGATCCTTTTCCGTCAGGACCCGCATAGCGGATGCCCAGCATCGTAATGTCGTCGGACTGCTCGGCGCCGTCCGCAAAGGCTGCCACGTCACTGAGGACGTTCTCCAGCAGCGCCTTCGGTACCGCGCCGGGATCCCTGTTCAGCGCCTCGACCATGCGGTCCGTTCCGTACATCGAGCGGTCTTTCTGCATGGCTTCGGGCACGCCGTCCGTGTAAACGAACAGGGTTGTTCCGGGCTCAAGGTCAAATTCGAACTGTTCGTAGATCGAATCTTCAAAGCCGCCGATCACGCAGCCGTGTTTCCGTTTGATCAGTTCAAAACTGCCGTCAGGTCTTCTGATCGCCGGATACTCGTGACCGGCGTTGGCCGTGGTCAGTTTGCCGGTGGAAAGTTCCAGGATCCCGACCCAAGCCGTAAAGAACATGCCCTCCGGATTGTTCGAGCAGATCGCCTGGTTTGCCCTCATCAGGATCTCCGCCGGAGAACTGCCCAGCATGGCGCAGCTTTTCAGGATGGTCAGGGAGATCATCATGAACAGAGCTGCCGGGATCCCCTTGCCGGAAACATCAGCGATCATCAGGCACAAATGGTCATCGTCGATCAGGAAGAAATCGTAGAAGTCGCCGCCGACTTCACGGGCAGGATGCATCGTCGCGTAGATCTCAAATTCCGTGCGCTCAGGGTAGGGCGGGAAGATATTCGGCAGCATGGCGGTCTGTATCCTGGTTGCCAGGTTCAGTTCGGTACTGATGCGCTCCTTTTCCACTTCGATCTTCCGCAGGCTCTCTTCGTTCTCCGCAAGATCCTTTTCCATGTCAGCCATGACGAGGCTCAGATTTTCCAGTTCGTCGCCGGTGCGGATATTCAGTGAAGCAAAATGCGCGGTATCGTTCACGCCTGCCTTCTTGTCCATGACGTACTTCTGCGCCGCATCCGTGATGGAATTGATCGGTTTAACCAGCGATTTTTTGATCAGGATCACCATGATCGAGGCGATCAGGGCGGTCACGATGAACATCGCCAGTGTGATCTGCAGCACGAATGAGCGGGCTTTCGTCAGGATGATATCCACGGAAACGTCCGCGAGCAGGTAAGCGTAAACATGCCCGTCCTCCGCGGTGAGCGGAACGCCCGCGGTGCAGAGCCAGCCGTATTTGGCCGTCCGGTCAATATCGTAGAGCATGCCTTCACCGTTCCAGTCCAGGAACTTGCGCATGCCTTTTTCCGTTACGCTCTCCCATTCACCGGGGTTCAAATGATCCTGCTCTTCCGGGTCCACCATATAGACCATGGCACAGGTCTTTTCGTCATACATGGCCAGATAGACGTCGTACACGTCATTCCGGCGCAGGGTATCCTTCAGGATATCGTTCAGGGTCTCGTAGGCGCGGCTTTCTTCTACTTCCTTAAACAGCGCGCGATATTCCGCCGTTCCCTGTTTTTCACGCTCCGCAGGGGAAAGGCTGCGGTAAATGCGCATGACTTCGTCAGCCAGTTCGGCAGCGCCGCCTTCATTCGCATGGTTCACGGATATCGAAGTCTGGCGGGACAGATTGAACGCCAGGCCGATGTACTGCTGGCCTAAGGCCACAACATAAAGAATAACGCCTATGACAAGCGCGACCAGGCCGAGTACGATGCTGTTGATCCATACCGACCTGGCCGTCCGTGCGGAGAGGGAATACCGGCGGCGTTCCCTTTTATTCATTTCCCGGTAACTTTTTTCGGGCATATCATCTCCTGCTTCAGCCTCTATCCGACTGGAGCGTTCTTATTTTCTTTTTTCGATGGTCAGCTCGTTCTTCCCGTTGACGTAACGGTAGCTGACATTGTCCATGAGTTTCTTGATCAGCAGGATCCCAAGGCCGCCTTCCCGTCCGAGCAGTGCTTCCTCGGAAATGTCGGCGTCCTCCCGCGCCAGCGGATCAAACGGCTCGCCGCTGTCAACAAAGGTGATCCGCACACGGTCGGGTGTCTGCAGAAGCTCACAGCGAAGCTCCGCCTCCCCTTCACCCGAAGGATAGGCGTAACTGACGATATTCACAAAAATCTCTTCCGCGGCCAAATGGACCTGCAGGATCTTCTCCTCGGAAAAGCCCGCACGCTCCAGGATCTGTTCCACAAATCCCGTCGCATCGTCAAGACATTCCAGCCGTGCGGGAATGATCCGTTTTTCCATCTTATTCTTCCTCCGTTTCCGGCCTGCTCTCTTCCTGCGGAAAATGCAGCCGGAGGATGAACCTCCGCCGGCCATTTTAAATGAACTTGAACAGACGGGTGAAACCGGTGATTTCCAGTACTTCCATCACGGACCTGCCGACGTTTTTCGCCGCCAGGACACCGTGTTTCTGGCGCATTGCCATATAGGCATGGCGGAAGGCACGCAGACCGGCACTGGACACGTATTCCAGTTTCTCCATGTCCAGAACAAGGCTTTCGAACTGATGCGTCAGATCCACGAGGGTCTTATCCACTTCACCCGCATTGCCGGCGTCGATGTAGCCGATCATCTGCAGTTCGCCTTCAGCACCGTGCTTGATCAGATTCATTTTCATGCTCATGGCTTATTCCTCCTTCGCTGTGGACTGGTAGTCTATTTTGCAGTGGGCTTTTATGCCATATACGTACTTACTGACTATCCAGCTCTTTGGCCCATCTTCTTCATCCTGTAGGATCCCTCTCTACGTGTTGTATTGTAGCATACTCCCGCCGATAAAAATACTCCTTTTCAAACTTGCAAAGAAACTTTCCATCCGCCTGCCGTTGGAATAAACCCGCTCCGTCAATTCCGCAGCATGAAAAACGCCCGCTCTGCGCGGGCGTTTTCGTATTTTGCATTTCCGATCACAGCTTCTTGACGTAGCTGCGGCGGCGCTTGTGCTGAAAGCGATCGAAGCGTTTCCAGAGGTTGTTGATCGCGTGATTGTCCTCCAGATTCAGGTTCGTCTCCGCGTATTCGATGTTCTTCTCCGCCATCATGTGATTCAGCATATCGATGATGATGACGCTGACACCGCGGTTCGCCCACTCGGGATCGACACCGATCAGTGCAAGGTCGATGACCTTCGGATGGTTGATGGCGTACAGAAGCTTCACCAGCGTCAGGGGATACAGATGCCCGCCCGAGCCGACAAGAGCGTCGGCCATCGCCGGAAAGCACAGGCCTATCGCGACCGGGGCTTCGTTTTCATCCAGGAGGATGCCGACGTAGTCCAGCTTGATGACCAGCTTGAAATTGCTGATCAGCATGTCTTTCATGCCCTTCGTGAGATCTACGGTGCCGTAGAGCTTCGCGTAGCTTTTGTCGATCAGTTCGAAGAATTTGCCGCCGTATTTATTGATGAAATCCGACGTATTCTTCGCCTGTCCCCAATGGAGCCTGTAGCGTTCCATGTACTTGGCCGCGAGCCGTTCTATCTGCCCGGCACATGCGGGATCCGGCTTCAGACGGCTCTCCGTCCAGTCCACTTCCTTCACGAAGCCGCAGTCTTCGATCAGCCTGCCGTAGTACGGATAATTGTACTGCTCCTCGAAGGTCGCAAGGTACTCAAAGCCTTCGACCAGAAGGCCTTCCCGCTCCAGGTCCGAAAAACCGAGCGGCCCGCAGATCTCAGTCATGCCCTTAGCCCGTCCCCAGTCTTCGACTGCCTTGAAGAGGGCATCGGCGACCTCCTGCCTGTCGACCGCATCGAAACGGGTGAAGCGGATGCGTTTCTCTCCCCGCTTTTCGTTGCTGGCCTTCTGCAGGATGCCGGAAATGCGGCCGACCGTCTTTCCGTCTTCTTCCGCAAGGAAATAGACCGCTTCACTGGTATCGTAGTAGATATAGTCTGGCCGGAAGATCTTCTTCTCGTCGCCGTAAAGCGGCGGGACGAAGTTGGGCTCGTTCTCATACAGCCGGAGCGGAAAATTCAGGAATTCGCGCTGATCGCGCTTTGAAGAGACTTCACGTACGGTAATCATCTGCCTGTCTCCGATCCTTTACGGTTTTTTCAGCGTTTTCTTTTCAGTCGTTTTCAGTCGTCGACACCTTCCAGCGCTTCAAGGCCCTTCTTCGCTTCCGGCTTGGAGTCGCCGTGCTTCACGAAGAGCATGGTGACAAACGCGAGTCCGACGAATACCGCCGCGTACGGGAAGAGGATGCGCATGCCGAACTTATCCATCAGGAAGCCGCTGACCATGGGCGTAGCCACCTGTGCCGCCATCGAGGCGGTGTAGTAGAAGCCGGTATACTTACCGATGTTTCCGCCGCTCGCCAGTTCCACGACCATCGGGAAGGAGTTCACGTTGATGGTCGCCCAGGCAATGCCGGCAAGGGCAAAGAGCACGTTCATCAGCATGGTCGGGCTTTCGGAATTCATGAGAGCCGCAGCGCCGAACGCGACCGTCAGCATGATGACGCCGGCCAGGATCGTTTTCTTCCGGCCGATCTTCGAAGCGATGATGCCGACGGGCAGATAAGCAACGATGGCCGCCCCCTGAGCGATCATCAGCGTCAGGTTGTAGTCCTTGTGCAGGATGTTCGTGGCATAGACCGAATATTTGCTGGTTACGGCATTGTAGCCGAAGAACCACAGCACGATGGAGCCCAGGATGAACAGGAGCGAACGGACCTCTGCCTTTGACAGGCCGCGGTCGTTTTCATTCGCGGCTTCGATCGTTTCCTCGACGCCGTATTTCACGCTGTCCTCGCGCATCTCCTGTGCCCAGGCCGGCTCCTTGACGGTCAGGCGGAACACGAGGAGCGAAAGCAGCATGAGGCCGGCAACGACCGCGAAATACATCATGTAGCTCATCATGGAGTTCTTGACCGAACCGGTGGAGAACACCATGCCGAGTCCGAGGACCAGGATGCCCCCGGCCGTGCCCATCAGGTTGATGATGGCGTTCGCCTTGGAACGCAGCGGCTTGATGGTCACGTCAGGCATCAGTGCGACTGCGGGACTGCGAAAGATCGACATGCTGAGCAGCATGATCAGCAGGATGATGATGAACAGGACCAGGGTAAGCGGCGATGATGCCGTAACACCCCTCGCGTAGGCCTGCCTTGCCGGAACGACGTAATTCGTATACTCCTGATTCGTCTTCAGCTTCCCGTCCTTCGTGACCTGCGACGTGATGGCGGTGAACGCTTCCTTCGTATATTTGTCCTTCAGGACGAAGGTGTCGCCGTCGGGCGTCATCAGTTCGGCATTCTGCTCTTCGTCGTAGACCACGGCGAGCGCAGCGGGATCGTCGATCGCGGCAACGTCCTTCAGTTTTTTCAGCTGCGCTGCGTCCACGAAGGAGATCGCGATCAGCATGACGGCTGCCAGGATCGTGCCGCTCACGATGAACGGCGTGCGCCGTCCGTAGCGGCTCTTGAGCTTATCCGAGATCGCCCCGAACATCGGCAGCATGAACAGGGCCAGGATGTTGTCGAGCGCCATGATGACGCCGGACCAGGTCTGCTTCATGCCGAACTTGTTCGTCAGGATCAGCGGGATCGTATTGTCGTACGCCTGCCAGAATGCGCAGATCAGGAAAAAGGCAAAGCCCACCAGGATCGTGCGTTTGTAATTCAGTTTCATGTCATGCTCCTTCTGCGCCGCTTTCCGCAGGCGCTGCATCAGGCTCAAACCGTTGTTTTCTTATTGATCCGAACCGCTTCGGCGACCGCATCCGCGGCCTCGGAAACGGAGGGGAATATCCATGTCGGCTCATAGCCGAAACGTTTGATGTCTTCCCGGACACCTTCTCCGCTCAGGACGAAGATGCTGTCCACTCCGGCGTTCACACCGCTGGCGATGTCCGTATAGACCCTGTCGCCAACGACCACGGTCTCCTCAGGGGATACGCCGTAACGCTGCATCGCCAGTTCGATCATCGCTTTTTCGGGCTTTCCGATCACCCTGGGGCGGCATCCGGTCGCCCGGGCGATCATCTCGCAGATGCTGCCGCAGTCCGGCACCGCTCCGAATTCCGTCGGGCAGACCCAGTCGGGATTCGTCGCGTAATAGGGTATGTCCGGACGGGCAGCCAGGAGGCGGCAGGTATCTTCAAGCTTCCGGTAGGTCAGTTCGCGGTCGAAACCGATGAGGAGGTACTCCGCGTCCTCCCACTCTTCTCCGCTGACGTCCAGGCCTGCGTCCCGCAGCTGGCCGAGCATCGAGGCCGTGCCGACCGCAAAGCCCTTCCTGCCGGGCTGCTCCTTTTTCAGGAGGTCAATCGCTGCATCGGTGCTCGTAAGAAACTCCTCCGGAAAAGCTTCGATCCCCATCCGCTTCAGCCTTGCGACGTAAGCTCCCGTCCCGCGGGACGAGTTGTTGGAGACGTAGCAATAGTCCGCTCCGCTTTCCCTGATCACCTGCAGAAAGCGCGGCGCGTCCTTAAAGAGCCTGTCGCCCAGATAGAGCGTTCCGTCCATGTCCAGCAGATACAGGCGTTTTCCGGCCAGTGTTTTCATTCCGTTATCCCTTCCGTGCGCCTCGGCGCCGAATACCGTTACAGTTTACCACAAATCGGCTGAAATTGACAAGCCTTCCGCGCAGAAAATGTCGCCCGCGATATTCTCTTTCTTCCTCTTATTCATATGGACAAGAAGCCGCATAAGTGCTATAATTTTTGGGCAAAATCAGTTATTCATAAAGGAAAACCATGGAGAAAATATCCGAATGGATCGCCGTCCCTCTCGGCGCCGTCATGGACTGGTGCTACGGCTTTCTGCTGAATTACGGCTGGGCGATCCTGCTGTTTACGCTAATATCGAAGATCATCCTGCTGCCGATCTCGGTCTGGGTGCAGAAGAACTCCATCAAGATGGTGGAGATCCAGCCTGCAGTCAACCGCATCAAGGCAAAGTATTACGGCGACGCCGATACGATCGCCGAAGAGCAGGCGAAAATGTACAAGGAGAAAGGCTATCACCCGATGGCCAGCCTCGTGCCTCTGTTCCTGCAGATCGTCATCCTGATGGGCGTCGTGGCCGTCATCCGCGCAAGGATCGCCGGCGGCCAGGAAATGCATTTCCTGGGCTTTGACCTGACGCTCGTCCCGTCCGAAGCGCTCGGAAAGATGCTCGTCATTCCTTTTGTCGCCGCGCTTTCCGCGGCCGCCCTCTGTATCGCGCAGAACCGTTCGAACGTCCTGCAGCACGAGCAGAGCAAGCTGAACCAGTGGGGCATGTCGGTCTTCTCGGTCGGCCTTTCGCTCTTCCTCGGCTTCTTCGTTCCCGGCGGCATCGGTCTCTACTGGATCGCCAGCAACCTTTTTGCCATCCTGCAGCTGTATCTGCTGAACCTTGCGATCCCGCCGAAGAAATACGTCGACTATGAGGAACTGGAAGCAAGCCGAAAGGCGCTCGCCGCCCTGGAATCGCTGAACGCCGGGCAGGTCATTTCCAAGGAAGACAAGGCGCGCGAAAAAGCCGACTACAAGCGTTTCTTCAGCATCGCGGGCAAGCATCTGGTCTTCTATTCCGAACGCAGCGGATTTTACCGCTACTATAAGGACATCATCGAGACCCTGCTGAAAAAAACGAGCGTGCGCATCCACTATGTCACCAATGACCCGAAGGATCAGATCTTCGAACTCGCAAAGAACGAGCCGCGCATCCTGCCGTACTACATCTCAATCAAAAAAATGGTGACACTGATGATGCGTCTCGAATGCGACATCTGTGTCATGACCACGCCGGACCTTGACAATTACTATCTTAAGCGTTCGCTGATGAAGAAGGATATCGAATATGTCTTCGTACCGCACGACCCTTCAAGCGCGCACATGGGCTTCCGAGACCACGCGCTTGACCATTTCGATACGGTCTTCATGACCGGGCCGCACATCAAGGACGAAGTACGCGCGACCGAGAAGCTTTACGGCACGAAGGAAAAAACGCTCGTCGAATTCGGCTATCCGCTGATGGACGACCTCGTCGAAGGCTACCGCTCGCTGCCGCAGAAGAAGGAAGGCCCCGTGCAGATCCTGATCGCGCCGAGCTGGCAGGAGGACAACCTTCTTGATTCCTGCGTTGACGACCTCATCCGCAGCCTTTACGGCGCCGGGTACAAGGTGATCGTACGGCCGCACCCCGAGTATGCGAAACGCTGGCCGGACAGGCTTCAGCTTTTGAAGGAGCGCTGGTCCGCCGAAGAAGGCGAACGCCTTGTCTTCGAATATGACTTCTCCTCCGGTTCCTCCGTTTATTCCTCGGATCTGCTGGTCACCGACTGGTCGGGCATCGGCATCGAATTCGGCCTCGCCACCGGCAAGCCGGTCCTGTTCGTCAATACGAAGATGAAGGTTGAAAACCCGAACTGGGAAGCGGTCGGCATCGTGCCGCAGGAGATCCGCCTGAGGAGCATCCTTGGCAGAGCCATTGAAAAGAGCGAAGCCGCTTCCGCGGATTCCGCCGCAGCCGCACTGCTGGCTGAAGGCCATTCGGACGAGAAGGCCGAAGCGCTGCGCGAGCAGTACTTCTATCATCCCGGCACCCACGGACTGTACGGCGCCCTCTACCTCATCGGGCGTCTGACCAATAAAAAACAGTAAGGAGCATCTAAGCCATGAGAATGATCCCGCTTTATATCGACGTTGCGGTCATGAGTGCGACGATCGAAGCCATCGTCGGCGTCGTCATCGCCGTCAGCGCTTTCCTGATCATCCGTTTCCGCAAGGCGAAAAAGAAAGTCCAGGAGACCCTGCATCTGGAAGATACGAAAGAGACCGAAGAAGAAGTCGTTCTTCTGGATGACGAGATCGTGAAGACCGCTGCTGAGGCTGCCGACGGCGGCGCCGAATCGTTTGACGGCGGTCCCGAGATCGCCCAGACCGGTCCCGAAGAATCGACCGGAGCCTGAATCTTATCTGCCGGAGCAACGCCATGAAAGAAAAACCGATCCTTGCCATGATGTATGATTTCGACCGTACCCTGTCGCCCAGGGACATGGAGGAATATGCCTTCATCCCCGGACTCGGCATGAGCGCGAGTGAATTCTGGAGCATCTGCAACCAGACTGCGATCCGGCATGAGATGGACGGCATTCTGGCCTACATGCTGGAAATGCTGCGCCTTTCCGAAGGAAAACAGCTCGTGACGCGCGGTACGCTGAACGACGTCGGACGCCACGTTGAACTTTTCCCGGGCGTCGACACCTGGTTCTCCCGCATCAACGCATATGCGGCCTCCAAAGGCCTTCAGGCCGAGCACTACAGCATCTCCTCGGGCATCAAGGAGATCATCGAGGGGACGTCCATCGCGGGCGAATTCAAGAAGATCTACGCTGCCTCCTTCTGCTACAATGAGAAAGGCGTGCCCTTCTGGCCGGCCACGGCGGTCAACTACACCGCCAAAACCCAGTTTATCTACCGGATCAACAAGGGCGTGCTGGACATTAATGAGGACAAGCTGCTGAACGAGCACATGGCTGAAGAAGAAAAACGCGTGCCGTTCTCCCGCATGATCTACATCGGAGACGGCATGACCGACGTTCCCTGCATGAAACTGACCAAGGAAAACGGCGGCCATTCCATCGGGATCTACCATACGGACCGCGAGGTGGCCGAAGGACTCCTGCGCTACGACCGTGTGGATTACATCGTACCGGCTGACTACAGCGAAGGCAGCGAGATCGAGCGGACCGTTTTCCGCCTGATCGATGAGATGGCCGGACAGCTTGAGGAGGAAGAACATGAGTAAAGAGAAAAAAGCCGCAAAAGCAGCCCTGAAGAGATCCAGTGAAAGAAAGAAACAGCTGATGGCCGCCCTCGGCCTGGAATGGGTGGGTCCCGTACTGAAGATCCTGAAGATATTCCTTCTGTTCGTGCTTTTCGTCGTGCTTCCCGCGGTCGGGATCCTGCTGCTGGCCCTGCAGTGCCGCAGAGGCAGCGACTGGTCGTACCTGAAGAAATTCCGCTACGCGCACCGCGGCCTGCACCGGAAGGGTCTTCCGGAGAACAGCCTGGCTGCCTTCCGCGACGCGCTTGACCACGGCTACGGCGTCGAGCTGGACGTCCACCTCATGAAGGACGGCAACCTTGCGGTTGTGCATGACTCGAAGCTCGGCCGGATGTGCGGCGCTGATGCCGTGATCGAAGATCTGACCGCCGAGGATCTGCCGAAGCTGAAACTCGATTATACCGAAGAGACCGTCCCGCTCTTCGAGGACGTGCTGAAGCTCTTCAACGGCCGTCCCGAGCCGATGATCGTGGAACTGAAGGTCGCTGACGGCAACTACAACGAACTGTCGGAAAAGACCATGGAACTCCTCGACCGCTACAACGTACACTACGTTGTCGAAAGTTTTGATCCGCGGGCGGTCGCCTGGTTCCGGAAGAACCGTCCCGAGGTCGTGCGCGGACAGCTCTCCACGGCCATGACGAAGCCTGAGCACGGCGGCAGCAGGAAACCCGATCTCATGCTGGTCGAGCATCTGCTCACCAACCTCATCGCACAGCCGGATTTCATCGCCTACGATTTCACCGAGCGGAACATCCCCGAGCTTGCGATCTGCCGGAAGGTCTACGGCGTGCAGGAGGTCAGCTGGACCATCCGGACGCCGGAAGACGCGGAAAAAGCCGAAAAACTCGGTAATCTGGTCATCTTTGAAAACTTCGGCTGGTAAGTCGGGCAAAACCACGAAAAAAGGCGGCAGCTGCCGCCTTTTTTGTTATTCTTTATCCTGTCTCCGCTCAGTGGTCCGACTTCAGACCGGCGCCGCAGAGCGTGATCAGCACGTCTCTGACATCGCCGTATTCCCTGCGTACGGCTTCCAGTGCAGCATAGTTTGCCGCCGTCGTATGCTCAACATAGAAGCCTTTCCGCGCAAGCGCGGCGCGGGCTTCGAGGATCCCTGCCTCCGGAGCCTGAACGAAGCGGACGTCCCATTTTTTCGCAAGAGCAAGGATCTTTCTTCCGCGCATCGGCTTGCCGATCGCGATCCCTTCCGCGAGCGTAGGGGAGGGACTGACAGCAGCGGGAAGATCTTCCCCTTGGATCGCCGCCCGATACAGCGGGTCGCACTTTTCCGACTGGAGGGCGTAGATCCGCGGGAAGCGGGGAATGCTGCCGGAATCGTACAGATGCTCCAGTGCCTTTACCGCTCCCAGGAAAAGCGTGCCGTTCCCTACGGGGATGATCAGATTGTCAGGGATCCTCCCGAGCTGTTCAAAGACCTCGTAGACATAAGTCTTCGTTCCCTCGTAGAACAGCGGATTGTAGACGTGGCTCGCGTAATAGCAGCCCTCCTCTTCCACTTTCGCGCGGCAGACGTCGGCACAGTGGTCGCGGGAGCCGGGAACGACGGTGCATTCGGCACCGTGCGCGCGGATCATGTCGATCTTCTTCGGGCTCGTTCCCTCGGGGACGAAGATTTCACAGGCGATGCCGGCTTTCGCGGCATAGGCTGCGACGGCGTTCCCTGCGTTGCCGCTGGAATCCTGTACGACCTTCTCCACGCCGATCGATCTGCAGTGCGCCATCAGAACGGCTGCGCCGCGGTCCTTGAAGGACAGGGTCGGCATCATGTAGTCGACTTTCGCCAGAACGCCGTCTCCGAGCCGGACGACGGGCGTCATGCCTTCGCCGAGGCTCACGCCCCGCCAGGCTTCGTCGTCATCCAGTGCCATGAAAGCACGGTAGCGGAACAGGCTCCATTCATTCCTGTCGATCAGAGCCGGATCGAATTTCGGCGGTTCGAAGTCCAGTTCCCAGAGTTCTCCGCAGGGGCAGTGTGCAAGACGCGTCGTAAGCGGCTCTCTCCTGCCGCATTTCGGACAGACGAATTCCATTCTCACACCTCGTCCGGGATCTCGAAATCGATGCAGGAACGGACCGCGGTATAGGGTCTTACGAAGGTATTCGCCGCCAGAACGTGATCCGGATGCACGGCGTAGCCTTTCAGGGCTTCAGGACTTTCCAGGCTGGTATCCAGCATCAGGTCGGCCGTCGACGAAGGCAGGTGCTCCGTCTGCACATGTACGGAGAGGAGCCCCGGGACCTTGCCCACGAGAGCTTCCAGGTTCTCCTTGATGCCCTTCTTGATCGTTTCCTTTTCCTCAGCGGAATATTCGTCCTTCAGTTTCCAGAGAATGATATGTTTGACCATGACCGTCTCCTTTCTCGTACGGAAATCGTAGCACAGGACGAAAAAAACTGCAAGCGGGGCTTGAAGAAGAAGGCGGCAGAAGGTAATATGGGTGCAGACGGCCGCCGTCCGCGGCCGGAGGAGGTCACATGAACGAAGCTTTAGCCAATGCCCTTGTTGCCCTGAAAAAGAACCGTTTCGACGTTTATTATGCCGAGAACAGGGAAGAAGCCCGGGAGATCGCGCTGGAACTGATCCCGGAAGGTGCGTCCTGCGCCGTCGGCGGCTCCGCCACACTCGATCAGCTCGGCCTGCTCGCGGATCTTCGCAGCGGCAAATACCGTTTCATCGACCGCTATGATTTTGCCTCGCAGGAGGAACGGGAGGAAAAGCTCCGGCTGGGTCTCATGACGGACGTCTTTCTCATGAGCAGCAATGCCGTGACCGAGGACGGCCTTCTTTACAACGTCGACGGCCGCGGGAACCGCATCGGCGCGCTGGCACACGGTCCGAAGTCGGTGATCGTCATCGCCGGCCGGAACAAGATCGTGCCGACCCTTGCAGATGCCGTCATCCGCGTGAAGACCGTCGCTGCGCCGCTGAACGCAAAGCGCCTTAACTGCGGCACCTACTGCCAGGAGAAGGGTCACTGCCTCTCCGTCGACCAGGGCTGTGCGGAGAACATGACGGCGGGCTGCGCCTCCCGCCGGCGCATCTGCTCCAAGTTTTCGGTCGAGGGAATGCAGTTCATTCCCCATCGCATCAAGGTCATTCTGGTCGACGATGACCTGGGATTCTGACCTCGCAAAAATTTTTAAAAAAGGTGTTGACATTTCCCGGTGCATGATGTATATTACCATATGCGCCGTTAAAAACGCAGCGTAAGCGCGAGTGGCTCAGCGGTGGAGCACCACCTTGCCAAGGTGGGGGTCGCGGGTTCGATCCCCGTCTCGCGCTTTTCCTTTTGCAGATGTGGCGGAATTGGCATACGCGCATGATTCAGGTTCATGTCCATGTACTTGGGTGGGGGTTCAAGTCCCCCCATCTGCACACTTCATCCCTTGTCCGACAAGGGATTTTTTATTGCCCGAACTTCTTTTTTTCAGGAAAAGTCAATTCAGCGCACAGAAAAAGAGCGCCGGTCTCAGTAGAGCCGGTGCTCTTTCTTTTCGAAATTCCTTTACTCGAAGAACATGCTGATCGGGTTGTTGGCGTCCAGGAACTTCGCAAAAAGCGTCTCGCCGATCTTCTCTTCGACCGAATTGACACCTACACGCCTGAAGACATACAGCACGATGAAGATGATCGCAAGCATCATCAGCGCGCCCATCAGAAAGCCCAGGAAGCGGTCAAGCGTCTTCACCACGTCGAGTTTCCAAAGGAGCCGCCGGATCCCGTTGGTCAGCAGCTGAAGCAGGATGGAAACGATGATCAGCACCAGAAGGAACACGACGACCTGAACGGCAATGGTAAGACCTTTCTTCGTTGCCGTTTTCGCAGTGTCCGTCATGAACTCATTAAGATTTGTTCCGCTGCTGCCTGCCTTCTTCAGTGTTTTTGCCAGGATCACGCGGATGCGGTTGATCGGAATACCGGCCTTTTCCATCGCGGTCGCGATCTTATTGATGCCGGGGTTCTTCTTCAGCGTCTCATATTCTCCGTCGGACAGATTATCCGGGTGGTTCTCGTCGATCTTCAGTGCTTCAAGATCGACGTTTGCCAGGTCGACCTCCGCGTTTCCGATCGCCTGCAGCACCTTTTCCTCTGCCTTCGGGTATAAACGGTCCACGAGCATGTCCGTGGTCAGGCGGCAGACCTGGACGGCAGCGAAGATCGCCACGAACAGGATCAGCACGTCCATGAGACTCTTGAAAAAGCCCTTTTTCACACCGGCAACGATACCGATCACCAGCAGGCCTACGACCGCGAGTTCAATGATGATCGAAGCAACAGAACCGTACATGTTGTTCCTCCTGACTGATTATTGTCCGTCCTGCGCAAAGCGGAAGGTCGTAAAGCTGTCGAAGCTTTCGCCCGCCCTGAGCATGACGGAGGGGAAACCTGCGTGATGGACGGCATCCGGGAAACCTTGCGTCTCGATGCAGATCCCGTGGTGCGGTCCGTACATGGCGCCTTCCTTGCCGGCGCGGGGCGTCAGCGATCCGGCACTGTAGACCTGGGCAGCAGGACGGTCGGTGTAAACGCTCATCGTGATGCCGCTCTCACCGCCTTTCAGGACGGCGGCCGCTTCGGCACCGCCCTCTGCGGAACGGGCAAAGACGAAGCTGTGGTCCAGACCTCCGGTTGCTTCGAGTTCCGGCGCGTTGATGACGGGACCGAGTTCCGTCAGGCTGCTGAGATCCAGCGGTCCGGCTGCGGGTTCGATCTTTCCGGTCGGAACAAGGTTCTCATCGGTCAGGAGATACTTCCGCGCGTTCAGCATCAGTTTGTGCCTGTCGATCGGACCGCTGTCCTGGCCGTCCAGGTTGAAATACATATGGCTCGTCAGATTGACGGGCGTATCACGGTCAGTCTCGGCATGGTAACGGATCGTCAGTTCGCCGGGAACCTCCATCGTATACAGCACTTCCGTCACGACGGTTCCGGGAAAGCCCTGGTCGCCGTCCGGTGAAACGAGGCGCATCAGCACGCTGTACGAATTGCGGCTGACGATATCCCAGGTCTTATAGCAGAAACCGACGGGGCCGCCGTGCAGCACGCCGTAGGGCTGATTGGGAACGAGGTCGATGCGCCGGCCGTTCTCGAAATAACTGGCATCGCGTATTCGGCCGCACACGCGGCCGACGATCGCGCCGAGATAGGCATCCTGCATGTCGTAGGCGGCCGGAGATTCGTAGCCCAGTACGACGTCCCTGACGTCTCCCCGGGCATCGGGCACGTTCAGGCTCTGCACGGTCGCGCCGTAGCGCAGGATGCAGGCACTCA
This sequence comes from uncultured Lachnospiraceae bacterium, assembly GCA_902789555.1. Lineage (GTDB taxonomy): Bacteria > Bacillota > Clostridia > Lachnospirales > Lachnospiraceae > UBA6987. The sequence continues at coordinate 8,614 of CADAOF010000001.1, read as the reverse complement.
TGCCGCGTCCGTCCGAAATGGTCACGCGGTCGCGGTTCCGGTCTTCCGAACGAAGGTCAAAAAACAAAGGCATTTCATTCCTCCTTCCCGCCGATCAGCGCGCCTCCTTCGGGGCAGATGGAAAGTCTGCGGACGCATCCTGTACCGAGCGAACGCTCGACAGTCCCGACGAACGCCGCACTCTTCTCCTTCGGAACGACGGCCAGCGCAGTACCGCCGAAGCCGCCGCCGTGCACGCGCACCGCGCCGGTGCCACCGAGCGCTTTTTCACAGACCGCAAGGGTCAGCATCATCTCCTGATGCGCCGTCGCGCCTGCCGGGATCACGTTCTGCAGGTAAAGCGCCGAAGAACGGCCGCTCTCCTTCACCAGTTCCAGGAAGGCTTCGAAATCGCCTCTTTCGAGCGCTCTCGCCTGCGCCTGCGCCCTGCGGTTCTCCGCGAAGAAGTGCATGGCGCGCAGAACGGCACGGTCGCCGGCAAGTTCCCGAAGTTTCGGTATTGCCTCCATGAATGCGTCCTCGTCGACGTCTCTCAGGTAATCGGCACCGAAGAAGCGGCTGATCTTCCGGCAGTCCCCGGGGATCGCAGCATATTCCGCCGTCAGGTTCTCATGTCCCGCGCCGGAATCAATGATGTAAAGTTCGTGTCCGAAGCGCTCGAAATCGATGTCGAGCCTGCGGATCAGAGGATTGGCCGGGTCACCGAAATCCACGGCTACCAGACCGCCCTCCGCCGACGCGATCTGGTCAAGCAGGCCGCTCGGTTTGCCGAAATAAACGTTCTCGGCAAACTGGCCGGCTTTCGCGACCGTCTCCGCATCCGCGCCGCAGCCGTATTCGGCATTCAGGATCTGGCCGAGCAGCACTTCAAAGGCTGCCGAAGACGACAGGCCGCTTCCTGAAGGCACGCGGCTCGTCACGTAAATGTCCAGCCCGCCCTTCGCATAGTCCGCACCGAGTCCGGCAAAGCGCGCTGCCATGCCGCGGATGAGGCCGATGGTCGTACCTTTCTCTTCATCGCGAAGGGCCGTATCCGCAAGGTCCACCTCGCAGAAGCTGTAGCCTTCGGATTCCAGGCGGATCATGCTGTCTTCCCGCCGCCTTACCGCTGCCGCAGCATCCAGCGTCACTGACGCTGCCAGCACGCAGCCGTGCTGATGGTCGGTATGGTTGCCGCCGATCTCGACACGTCCCGGTGCCCGGTACAGGCGCTCCGGTTCACGTCCGAAACGCGCCGCGAAGAAGGCTGCCAGTGACTCCAGCCTTGCCTTTTCCTTATCGGCATCCGCACCGTACAGGCGCTTCAGCCTTGAGAGTTCAAGATTCATATTGCCTCCGCCTTTCCGAGCAGCCTTGCGATCTGCTCCTTCAGTCTGCGGTTTTCTTCCTTTTCAAGCCGCGGGTCCTCCTTCAGGAGTTCCGTGGCTGCTTCCGCTGCCTTAAGCAGCGTTTCGTGGTCCTGATAAATATCGCCCAGTGCGAAATGCATTTCGCCGCTCTGGCGGATGCCGAAGAGATCTCCCGGACCGCGGAGCTTCAGATCCTCTTCCGCTATTTTAAACCCGTCGTTCGTCCGATTCAATATCTCGAGCCGTTCTTTTTTGCGCGGTTTTCCGGAACCGTCCATGAAGATCGCATAGGACTGGGCGTCTCCGCGCCCCACCCGGCCGCGCAGCTGGTGCAGCTGAGCCAGACCGAAGCGTTCCGCGTTCTCCACCATCATGACCGTTGCATTCGGTACGTCCACACCGACCTCGACTACGGTCGTTGAGACGAGGATATCCGTTTCATCGCGCTGGAATTTCTGCATGACGGCGTTCTTTTCGGCTGCGGTCATCCGCCCGTGCAGGACGCCGATCCGGATCTCCGGCGGCATGACGGCTTTCAGGCGTTCCGCGTAGTCACCGACGTTTTCGCCGGCCATGGCTTCGCTCTCCTCCACCAGCGGGCAAATGACGTAAGCCTGGTGTCCCGCCTTGATCTCGTTCTGGATCAGGCGGTAGGCACTCCCGCGCGCTTTCGGCGTAACTGCGGCGTTCTTGATGGGCAGCCGCCCCTGCGGCAGTTCGTCGATCACGGAAATGTCCAGGTCGCCGTAGAGAATGATGGCAAGCGTCCGCGGGATGGGTGTCGCACTCATGACCAGAAGATGCGGTTTCATGCCCTTCGCTCCGAGGGTCTCCCGCTGCCTCACGCCGAAGCGGTGCTGCTCGTCGGTGACGACCAGACCGAGGTTTTTAAACGCGACGCTTTCCTGGATCAGGGCATGGGTACCGATCGCGATGTCAGCCCGGCCGTCCGCCAGTTCCTGCCGGATCACGCGCTTGGAGGATTCCTTGACGGCGCCGGTCAGCAGCACGCAGCGCGCGGGGATATCCGCCGCCGCGAACAGCTTCGTGATCTTTTCGAAATGCTGCTCCGCAAGGACTTCCGTAGGTGCCATGAGCGCGCCCTGGTACCCGTTTTCCACGGCCGCGAGCAGCGCCATGACCGCCAGCACGGTCTTGCCGGAGCCCACGTCGCCCTGAATCAGGCGGTTCATGCGCTTTTCCCCGGAAATGTCGCTCCTGATTTGTTCCCATGCCTTTGCCTGCGCACCGGTGAGGCTGTAGGGAAGACTCTTCCGGAACCGCTCCGCCAGCGTTGTTTTCGGCATCGGACAGGGGTTCCCGCGGCTCTCCCCGGCCTTCATCAGGCGGATCCTGAGCAAAAAAACCAGAAATTCTTCAAAGACCAGCCGTTCCCTTGCCCGGACCAGCGCTTCTTCGCTTTCCGGGAAATGGATCTGCCGCAGCGCCTCACGCTCGGTCATCCAGCCCTTTCCGATCAGGGAAGGCGGCAGCATCTCCTCCTGCACCTCGCAGACTTCAAGTGCCTGAGCGATCGCGCCGCGCAGTTTCTTCTGGCTGAGGATGCCCATCGTCGGATAGACCGGCCAGATGGCATGCGTCAGCCGGTCGTACTCCTCAGGTTGGAAGATCTTCGGATGGTCCATTCTGAGGCCGTACTTCGTCTCGGAGATGACGCCCCGGAAAACCCGCTCGTCACCTTTATGGAGGGAATTCTTCAGATACGGCATGTGGAAGAAGGCAACACCGAGCCTGCCGCTGCCGTCGGCGATGCTGAAGCTCGTCACGGTCTTATTTCCGAAGCCGCGGTTGACCGGCGCCGTTGTCAGGATGCCGCGGACCGCCGTCGGAACGTCTGCAGGCGCTGCTGCGATCTCGGTGACTGCTTCCGGGCGGTCATAACCAGCGGGAAAAAAGCGCAGAAGATCCTCCGCGGTCAGGATGCCGAGCGACCTCAGCTCCTCCGCGGACCGCGGACCGATCCCTTTTAACGCCGTGACCGGCGCGCCTTTTTCGACCATGCCCTCTCCTCAGTGAAAAAGGGGGACGCTTCCGTCCCCCTTTGGTTGTTTACTCTACCGAAGCGATAAAGGAGTAGACCGGCTGCCCGCCGCATATCACATCGATATCGCAGTCCGGATACAGTTTCGTGAGTTTATCTCTCAGGGCTTCGCCCTCTTCCTCTTTCACGTCTTCGCCGTAGTACAGCGTGATCATGCCGGATTCCTCATCGACCATCGCTGCGATCATGTCCAGCAGGACTTCTGTCTTGTCCCTGCCCACTGCATAGATGCCCTGCGGTCCGCCGAGTCCCATGAAGTCGCCTTCGTGGATCTCCATGCCGGCGATCTGAGTGTTCCGCACCGCATAGGTCACTTCGCCGCTCTTCACGGAAGCGAAGGACTCACGCATCATGCTGAGGTTGTCCTCCAGCGGATCCTCCGGCATGAAGCAGGACATGGCCGTGATGCCTTCGGGAATGTTCGTGGTCGGCAGGACCTCGACCTTCCTTGACTTGCAGAGCTTCTGCGCCTGCTGTGCCGCCAGGATAATGTTCTTGTTGTTGGGCAGAATGACGATGGCTTTCGCCGGTACGGATTCAATGGCCTCCAGCATGTCTTCCGTGCTGGGGTTCATGGTCTGTCCGCCCTGAACGATGGCGTCGACGCCGAGGCTCCGGAACACTTCCGCCAGGCCGTCGCCGACTGCCGTCGCAATGAAACCGATCTCCTTCCATTCGGATTCGGGGACCGTCGTCTTCACGAAAGCGGCTGCCTTTGCCGGTGCAGCGGGTGCCTCTTCGGCCGGTTCCGCAGGCACGGCTTTCACCGTTTCCTTTTCTTCGCGCTTATTCAGCACGGCAACGCCGATAAGGCTGCCGTATTTCATGCCCTTCTGCAGGACCAGGCCGGGATCGTCGGTCTCGACCGCAACATGCAGGACATCGCAGTCGCTGCTGACGTCGGCATGGTCGCCGATCGCTTCCAGCCAGGACTTGAAGCCCGCTTCCTGCTCCTGGGACAGCGGATGCTTCTGCTTTACGCCGTAGGACACGCGGTAAGTGTACTTATCTTCCGGTTCAGCCTTGCGGCCGGCCGCTTCAGCCGTCTCCCCGGCCGTGACCTCACGTCCCATCATGCAGGCGTAGGCGCCCTTCAGGAAGACCATGAGGCCCTGCCCGCCGGAGTCGACCACGCCGGCTTCCTTAAGTACCGGAAGCAATTCGGGCGTATATGCAAGGACCTTATCTCCATGATCGAGCACCTGCTCGAAGATCTTTTCAAGATCGGTCTCCTCGGCCGCGAGTTCGTTCCATTTTTCGGAAACGCCGCGTGCGACCGTCAGGATCGTACCTTCCTTCGGCTTCATGACCGCCTTGTAGGCCGTCTCGACCGCCTTGACGCTTGCTTCGGCGATCGCCGCCGCGTCAACGGTCTCCTTGGTCTGCAGGACTTTGCAGAAGCCGCGCAGCAGCTGCGAGGTGATGACGCCGCTGTTGCCGCGCGCACCGCGCAGGGAACCGAAAGAAACTGCCTTGGCCGCAGACGCCATGTCCGTGACCTTCGGACCGGAAACCTCTTTTACGGCACTGGTCAGCGTCAGGGACATGTTGGTGCCCGTGTCGCCGTCCGGTACCGGAAAGACGTTCAGATCATTGATCCAGGCCTTGTTCGCCTCCAGATTGTTAGCTCCGGAGATGAACATCCTGGTAAACATCTTGACATCAATGCTTTGTGTTGCCACTTTGTTCTCCCCCAGAACTTAATCGATCAGGCGCACGCCCTCAACATAGATATTGACTTTATCCACAGGAATGCCGGTAAAGGTTTCGACTTTGTACCGAACGTTCTCGATCAGGTTTTCCGACACCGCTGAAATGCTGACCCCGTAGGCCACGATGATATGGAAGTCAAGGCAAAGTTTGCCGTCCGCAACGTTCACGGTGATTCCCTGTGAGAGGTTCTCCTTCTTGAGCAGCGAGGTGATGCCTTCCATCACGTTGGTAGTGGCCATGCCGACGACACCGAAGCACTCGACAGCCACGGCACCCGCGTACTTGGCGATCACATCGGTATCGATGACGACTTCGCCGTGATCGGTCTGAATATTGGCTTTCATCTATGGCTCTCCTTTCATAAAGTGAGAATCGGTAATATATTATACCGATTCTCACCGAAAAAATCAAGCAGGATCAGCTTTCTTCCTGCCGATCTCAGTTGTTTTTCATGTTGACGTCGAGCTGTTCGTTCGGGGTCGTGATGCCCTTCGCGGCAAAGACGGGGCCGACCGCCTCGATCAGGCCGAAGTACACATCCCAGTAATCTTCGGGCTTGCAGTAGGAACGGCAGATGATCTCGATGCCTCTCTTGCTCGGACCGTTCAGCAGAGCGACAGGAGCGGGTTCCCGGACGACCTTCGGATTGTCCAGGCACATCTTCACCAGCGCATCGCGGGCGACATTAAAATCGGTGCCGGCAGCCACGTTGAAGTTCAGGTCGACACGGCGGATGTCCAGGGCGGTAAAGTTCGTGACCGCGCTCGTGGAAACGACGCCGTTCGGCACGTAGACGACCTTGTTGTCCAGGGTGATCAGCTTGGTGCTGACGACTTTCAGGTCATCAACGGTTCCTTCGAAGCCCGCGACCGCAATGTAGTCACCGATCTTGAAAGGACGGGTGACGAGAAGCAGCACGCCGCCGGCAAAGTTGCTCAGCGTTCCGTTGACAGCCAGGCCGAGGGCAACGCCCAGGGAAGCAATCAGTGCGGAGAAACCGGTGGTGTCAATGCCCAGGTAACCCACCAGGGCGATGACGACGAGGATCTTGGCCAGCCATCTGCCCGCATTGATCAGTGCCTTGATCAGCATTGAATCAAGCTTGCCGGCTTTGTCGAGTCCAGCCTTCAGCTTTTTGAAGATGATGTTGATGATCTTGAACGCTACGATCAGGATGACCAGCGCAATGACGACTTTGATCCCGGTATTCAGGATCGCGGTTTTGATGGATTCCCAGTCCATGTTGTTACCCTATCCTTTCTCTTTTTTCACCTTTCGGTGTGATAGACGAACAGCCCAAGAGTTCAACACCCCTGGGCTGTCTGTGTGCAAGAATCAGTTATGCTCTTTCCACTTTGCCGGACTTCAGGCAGGAAGTGCAAACATACATCTTATGAATGCCGTTCCCTGTTCTGACGCGAACAGACTTGACGTTCGCCTTCCACATGTGATTGCTTCTTCTATGAGAATGGCTCACATTGTTTCCGAAGTGAGCTGCCTTTTCACAAATTGCACACTTTGCCACGGTCAACACCTCCTATCCTCTGAACTGGATTCTGATGACGCCAAAATCCATAACATCAGCATTCTATCAGATGCCGTGAGCTTTTGCAAGCAGATTCTTACTCTTCTTTTTCAGCNNNNAGTGCTTTTGCAAGCAAAATCTTATTCTTCTTTTTCAGCGATCTGCCTTGCAGCTTCCTTCGCCTCGGGAGAGATCTTACTCTCCGCCGTAAAACGGTTGATGAGGTCCGGCACCATGTCCAGGATCTTGCCGACCGCGTCCTGATTCCGTACATTGACCAGCTTCGACGCGCCGTTCTGTATGATCAGCACGGCTGCGGGGTTCATCTTGGTGCTCATACCGCCGGCTCCGTTGTCCTTCGCGTTACCGGCAAAGGACCCGACCGCCATGCCGCAGGAGACGTCCACCAGGGGAATGATGATGGCGTCCCCGACACGCTGCGGCTCACCCACGACCGTCTTCGTCGATACAAACGTATTCATGCCGTTGAAAAGGGATTCTGCAGTGACAGTGAATTTGTTCTCAGCCATGATCTTCCTCCGTTAAACTCTTCCTGTATTTTTTGACGCGTTTGAATACATACTGAAAATCTCTGTTGAACCATACCTGGGCTGCAGTCAGCACCAGGACAAACAGCCGGATCCTGCCCTTTAAGCTCAGGTCTGCGGCGATCTCCTGCCGGTCGAACAGCGGCTCCACACTGATCCGGTCCTGAATGACCGGATAGATCAGCGCCGCGGCCGATGCTGCCGACCCTGTCGCAGCGGGATCGTCAAATCCGAACCGGACAAAACCTCCGTACTTCCGCGGCAGGATCTCCTTCAGGATCCGTTTTATCTTCAGGATCAGATAATCCTTCAGGCGCCTTGTCCTCCTGTGATTCAGGATCGAAAGGGCGCCGTCCGCCTTCTTCTTCAGCGACGCGGCCTTGTCCGCCAGCGCCTCCAGTTTTTTCCGGATCTCCTCCGCCTTCCTGTCGATCTTCTCATCGAGGGGGACGGCAGGAGCTGCTTCCCCGTCCGGCGCCGTCTTCGGCTTTCCGCGCCGCTTCGGCTTCGGTTCCTTTTCCCAGTCCCGGAATTTTTCTCCCTCTTCCGCTTCCTCAGCCTGCCAGCCGGTGAAGTCGGGCCGGTGCAGCGTTTCCGTGTCCGCCGGTTTTTCCGGGGCTGCTTCCTCTGCAGCCGCGGACTCAGCAGCAGTCTGCTGCGCTTCTGCGGTATCGTTCAGGGATTCCGCCTCGTCCAGTCCTTCAAACATGTCGTAATCATCATCGTCCGCAGGTTTTTTCTCCGGATCCATGGACCAGACATTGAAGCAGAGGACCCGCACCCGGGCATAAAGCCCGTCCTTCCAGCCTGCCCGCACGCCGATCAGGCGGAGCAGCCAGGTCACGTACGCTTCTCCCTCCGGGGCATCTTCATACGATCCGCTGACCCGGTACCTTACCGGCACGAACAGGACCAGAAGCAGGACTGTCAGCACCAGAAGGAGCAGCACCAGCAGAATGATGCCGATCACTTTAAGTATGGTCAGTATCACAGAAGGCATCGATGTCAAAATCTCCCTTCCAACGGTACAGGTCGTCCACGATCTGACGAACCACTTCCTCCGCCTCGGTCCGGCTCATGGCAAGCCCGACCACCAGCGGATCCTTTTTCTGATAATACTCTTTCCGGAACTCCTGACTCCGGTAGATTTCCAGAATCCCGTCGGAATCCATGGCCCGGGTGATCACATAGACAGAGGGCATATCCTTTCCGTGCCGGAGCCCGCGGATGATGGAAGCCCTGTGGATCGAGGCATATCTTCCTGTATAGAGATTGCGGTACCAGCGCATGTTCCTTCCCCCTCTGTGCTTCGGTGATCACTGCCGCATCCTTTTTGCGGCGAACGGTCAGACATTGTCCCGGATGACTCTCCGGAGAAGGTCCAGAGCGGCATTGACGGCCTGCTCGATGGTCATCG